>NZ_JADCKL010000009.1 GCF_014982975.1 Claveliimonas monacensis | reverse complement strand
GCATTGCTTTTGTGTGCTGTCAAGGGTGGCGTGAGCTGCCATCAAACTTCATATCTGCGATTTTCAAGGTTCAATCGGAGCCTATTTTTTAGGCTTCGCTTTTTCATAACTTATTTGACACTACCATGCTCCTGTCTTTTTATTTAATTAATCTGCTTTTCACTTTCTTTCACTCCCACAACTACCATCCTGTGCTCGTCGCTGGCCCGGGTACAGGTGGACAGCGTCACCACAGTGTCCTGGGTAGTCACCTCCACGCCTGTGTCGTAGGCGGATGCCTCCTTCGTATAGTCCAGGAAAGCCTGATAGGCGGCATCATCGGCAAAGTCCGTCAGGTACGTGTCCGATGTCTCCGTCACCTGCCCTGCCGCATAGATGTGGTAGGTGATCTCACGCCCGTCCGGCGTATAAATATAGAAGTAGGGATTGGCCTCCCAGAAAGACTGCTCCTCATACTTGGCCAGGTCGTGGAACATGGAGCTGTCGTTCATGCGGTGTCCGTATATGATGGTATTTCTGTCATTAAAGTCCGGGTTATTGTACGTGTTTACAAAAATAGCCCCCACCGTGTTGTCACTGGCAGAAAAAGTCTTATTCAGATAGGTGCTGTTGTCCGCCGTCTGGACCAGGGGATAATTGATCTGGGCCGGTTCCGGGTCAAAGCGGATCCATCCCACCGTGTCCGGATTGATCCCCATCAGTGTGTCAAAATCCACCGCGAACTGGTTCTCTCCGTCCTCAGACTCCTCCTCCGTGATAGCAAGATCTTTCACTTCGTCGTACTCCTTGCGTCCCTCGTAATACCCCGAGATAATGTAAAAAAGCTGAAAGGCAGACACGCAGAAGACGATGACAGCCACCACAAGGATGATGTTGCTGATCATGCGCCCCTTCCGTCCATTCTTTTTCTCGCCCTTTCCGGGAGTTTTCCCTTTCTTTTTCCCGGCGGCCGCTTTGCCTCCGGAAGCAGCTCTTCTCTTCCCTGTAGCCTTCACCTGGTCCGGTGTTCGCAGATCCTCATCTTCCTCCAGATCGATCCAATCGTTCTCCCAATCTTCTTCCGGCCGTCTCTCCACCTGACGCGCAGCCCTTTCCCGGCTGCTGTCCCGGCTGCTGCCGCGGCTCCCGGCCGGACTGGAAGAGCGCCTTCTCCCTCTATGGTAATGCTTCTTTTCGCTCACTGTCTTAACTCCTTTTCTTCATAAACACACGTCACATTGCACGATGCCTGTTCTTTCCCAGTATAACACATCAAAAGATGCGCTTCTATTATTTTATATATTTTTAATTTCCAGTTTATTGACTTTGCAGGCGGTGCGAGTATGATTGCAGATAGGAGGATGAGAAAATGAAAGAAAAACTGATACGATTTATGGCCGGACGCTACGGCTTTGACTCTTTGGGAAAGGCAACCCTGATCGTTGCTCTTATCGTGATGATCCTGTCCGGTTTATTTGAGAGCGCCATCCTGTCGCTCCTTTCCTGGGCTCTGATCATCTACACATACTTCCGGCTGTTTTCCAGGAACATTTACAGGCGCTCTGCCGAGAACCAGGCCTACCTGGCAAAGACACGCCGGATCCGCACCTGGTTCGCCACCCAGAAGAACCTGATGGCACAGCGCAAGACCCACCACATCTACAAATGTCCCACCTGCCGGCAGAAGATCCGGGTTCCGAAAGGCAAGGGCAAGATCGAGATCCGCTGTCCCAAATGCCAGACCCGGTTCATCAAGAAGAGCTGATAAAGATATCATGAAAGAAGGTACGTGCATATGTTGGATTATTTAGTTTTATACAACAGCCATTCCGGAAACACAAAGAGCGTAGCTGCCGCCATCTTCTCCGCCCTGCCGGAGGGCTCCCGAGATCTGATCGACATAGACAGCGGCAAGCCCATCCCCGAGGCTTCCACTTATTTTATCGGCTTCTGCGTTCACAGAGGCTCCTGCTGCATAGAGGTGAGCGATCTGCTCAGCTCCCTGGAGAATAAGAACATTGCCCTCTTCGGCACCTGCGGCATGGGAAGATCCGCGGAATACTACAGCCTTATTGAGAAAAATGTCAGCGCATGGATCAACAGCAGCTGCCGCTACCTGGGCTGTTACATCTGCCAGGGAAAGATGCCCATGCAGGTCCGCCAGAAATACGAGAACATGCGCACCAGCGAAAACGCCCCGCAGGTAGACGGGTTTATCCGAAACTTTGACTGCGCCATGACTCACCCGGACCGGGAGGATCTGAAAAAGGCACAGGAATTCGCATTATCCTGCATTTCCCATGCCTCCTGTGTTTAAACAGATCTGCTGATTCATTTTATCAATCTGGCATGATCTTTTACCCCTTGATAGATCCCCCTGTCATTCCTCTAACGAGAAGTTTCCGGAAGACAAGCGCTGCAATGGCCGGCGGCAGAATGATCAGCATCCCCGCAGCAGCAGTAATTCCGTAAAGCACTGTGTCTTTTGTCATAAACTCCGAGGCCACAATGGCCGCCGGCTTTGTGTCAATATTCGACGCCAGGATCAGGGGAATCTGAAACTGACTCCAGGCGCTCAGGAACATAATGAGCATACTGGCACATATGATAGGATAGGACACCGGAAGTATGATCCGGAAAAATGTCCTTAGCCGTCCGCAGCCGTCCACAAGGGCGGCTTCTTCTAATTCCCTGGGTATCGTCGAAAAGTAATTGCTCATCAGCCAGATGCTCATAGGCAGAAAGGAGCTGGCATATACCATGCTCAGCCAAAAAGTGCTGTTGAGCAGTTCCATAGCCGAGAACATCCTGTATAGAGGAATGATAGTCGCAAACACCGGAATGACCATAGTAATCAAGATCGCGTTCTTGATGATCTTCTTCCCCCTGAACTCCATCCTGCTCAAAGTGTAGGCTGTGACTGCAGCCACAGGAATCCCGATGACAAGTGTACACGCCACTGCCTTCAGAGAGTTCTCAAGCCCTCGGAAAAGCCGGATATGCTGCTGACTGATAGAATCAAACAGCGTAAGATAGTTATCCCAGGTAATCTCGCTGGGGAACATGTTCATAGTGTTTTTAAACATCTCATACTCCGGTGTGACAGAAATCGAGAAGGCCCACACAAAAGGTCCCACTGTCAAAACAAGAAAGATAACCACCGCCACCCAGTAGAGAGGAGAAACTTTTTTCTTCAAAATTCCACCTCCCTGTTCAGACTTCTAAGATAAAAGAACCCAAGCACGGCCGCCATCAGCATAATCAGATAAGTAAGAGCGCTCCCCTTTCCAAAATCCAGAAAGGAGAAGGTCGTGAGATAACTCTCGATCAGAAGATTTTTCCCCAGATCTTTGTACCCTGCAAGGGCTACGATCTCGTCAAAAATATTGATGGCCGTGATCGATGCAGATGTAATGCCAATACCGATAAAAGGCATCATGAGCGGTGCCGTTATATATCGGAAGACAGTCACCCTGCCGCCGCCGTCTATCTTTGCTGCCTCATAGAGTTCTTCCGGGATAGCGTGCAGCCCCGAGAGGCAGACGATCGCACAGAACGGAATACTCCTCCACGCCACCACGATAGCCACGATCAGAAGAAGCAGCCACCGGTCTGTCAGCCACATAATGGGCTCTTCTATAAAATGCAGCCTGATAAGGAGCTTGTTCATAAAACCATATCCTGGATGAAAAATAAAACGCCATATGATCCCATTTACAATGGGCGGGAGCGCCCAGGGAAGGACGGCCAGCGCCATCAAAAGCCCCGATATCTTTGTATCCACATTGAGCAGAAGAGCCACACCAAACCCCAGGACTGTAGTCAGGATAACAACTACGACAAGGAGGAACAGAGTATTTTGCAAGCTATACATAAAAGAGTCTGAAGTAAGGACATCCACATAGTTGGACAGGCCCACAAAGTCTGTGTCCTCCGGGCTGGTCAGCTTCATCTCCTTTAAGCTATATGAAAATGTCATGATCGTCGGATAAAACACCAACACGCCCATTATAAGAATAATGGGCGCCAGTAATGCATAAGGTAATATCTTACTTCTTTTCAATTAATTCATTCACTTTCGCATTCATCGCATCAAATGCCTCCTGGGGAGTCTGCTCTCCGAGAACCATCTGATTAATGTTATTGTACATAGTGTTGCTCATCTCAGAATAGTAGGAAGGAACGCCATTGGGAAAAACAGACTTGATCAGGTCTGCCTCGTCCAGCATGGCCCCTGCATTTTCAAATGTGCCATCTTCTACCATTTCTGCCAAGACTGAGTTTCTTGTCGGAATGGAACTGTTGACTGCGTACATTCTCTTCTGGACATCTGCTGAGCTGTACCATTTAACGAACTCCTGGGCTGCTTCTTTGTTTTCTGAGAAGGAAGTAATTCCAACTGCTTCCGGAAGAGCCATTGTCTGCGGAGATGTTCCGTCTGTTCCCGGAAGAAGGATAGGAACAATGTTTCCGATCTCTGAGCACTGCTCAGGATCATTGCTGATACCCACAAACTTGGTAGGACCTACCATAAAGCTGGCCTCGCCCGATGTGATCTTGCGGTAGCAATCCATGCCATTGAAAGAAATAGATGCTGGATCCACAAATCCATCCTGCACAAGCTGGTTCTCAAATGTCAGAGCATCCATGACCGCTTCTTCATTCAGTGTATCGTCATCATTGAACACCTGGCCACTTCTTGAGAAGGCCATCCACATCATAGAAGTGGTGGCAGACTCATCCGCGTTCATCGGCATTGTGTAGGGATACTCTACGATCCCTGCTTCTTTGATCTTTTTCAGAGCATCATATACCTCATCCCAAGTCTCAGGAACTTCTGTAATTCCAGCCTGCTCAAAATGCTCTTTATTATAGTAGGCGATCCGGTAATCATTTGCATAAGGCACAGCAAGTATCTCACCATCAATGGTAAAGGTCTCAAGCGTAGGCATGTCCTCCTTGTCCTCATCTGTCATCTCGATAGGCTCCAGCCATCCCGCGCTGTTCATCTCTCCTACCCATGACCAGTCTACCTCGATCACGTCAGCTGCTGCCTCTCCGCCGCTGGCCGCAATAGACACCTTATCCCGGATATCATCCCAGCTCACCTCATTAAAAATGACAGAGATACCTGTCTCCTCCGTGAATTCTGCCAGCAGCTCATCTCCCGGGTTTGCCCAGTCAGGCGCCATAAAAGTGATTTCCTTACTTTCACCGGAAGAAGAGCTTTTATCTCCGCTTTCACCGCTGCTGTCCGAGCCGCATCCTGCTGTCAGTGTCGCTGCCATAGCTGCACAGAGCAGCATGCTCACCAGTTTCTTTTTCATAATTGTATACCTCCTACCATACCTTTTTCTCTGGTATCAAAGAAAGTATAGCAAGCAGGGAATTGGGCGTCTAATCGTTTTTTCACATGTATGATCCCACTTATCGTTTTCATCAATATGTCCTGCGGGTTTACTCTCTCGTAAGCTTCCGTATCCAGTTCCCGTAGTGGGACTCCAGAAAGGCAGGCACGCATTTAAATATCTGGTCTGCGTTGAGGCAGCACACCACCACCGCCGGAGAAGCCTTCACCACAAAAGCCATAGCAAAGGACAGGGGGATGACGATCATCCAGATGCTGACCAGGTCCATCTTCACTACGAACATGGCATTGCCGCCGCCACGGATGATGCCGTTGTTGGTGGGCATCTGGTAGGACATACCCACACAGACCACGCTCAGGATGATGAGGAACGTATTCATCATCTCCATCGCCTCCGGGGACAGGTCATAGAGCGTCATAACGGGGATGCGGATCAGAAAGAGGAGCAGACCGGACACAAGGCCGATCACCACGAACATCCTCTGCATGATGGAGGAGTAATGCTTCACAAGAGGGATGTTGCCCGTCCCGATAGTCTTTCCCACAATGACCGACGCGGTGGAGGAAGCCCCCACAGACATGGATTTCACCAGCAGGAACAGGGTGGACGCCGCGCTGTTTGCCGCAATGGCAGCAGCGCTCATGTGCCCCAATATGACTGTCTGCAGAGCTGTGTTGAGCCCCCACAGTCCCTGCACCACCAGCATGGGCAGGCACACCCGGAAATAGTCTCCCGCCATCAGGCGGTCCGCCCGGAAATAATCTTTCAGCTGCAAATGCAGCTTTTTTTCTTTTTTCGCTATATAGACAAGGAGCACAGCGCACTCCGCGATCCTGGCCGCCAGCGTCCCTATGGCCGCTCCTTTTGCCCCCAGCTCGGGCACTCCGAATCTCCCGTAGATCAGCACATAATTGATACAGCAATTGACGCAGAACGCCATGACCGACAGCCAGAAGGCGATCTTTACCGTCTCCACGCTCCGCAGCGTGGCCAGCAGGATGATAGTCACCGCGAAGAAGACGTAGGTGTATTTTACGATCCCCAGATAGGCTGCCCCCTCCCGTATGATGGACTCTTCCGTGGTAAAGAGCCCCACCGCTCTCTGCGGAAAGAGGCTGACCGCCGCAAAAAGAACGACTGCTATAAACAGTCCCGCCCGCATGGCCACCGAGGAGATCTTCCGCATGGGCTCTGTCTGCCGTTTTCCCCAGTACTGGCTGCAGAAGATTACAAGCCCGTCCCCCAGAGCCAGAAGGAGCTGCTGATAGACAAACTGGATCTGGTTCACAGCCGCCACGCCGGAGAGGGCGGCCTCACTGTACCCTCCCAGCATCACATTGTCCGCCAGATTGACACTGATGGTCACCACATTCTGGAGCACCAGCATGATATAGATGGAAAAGAAATTTCTGTAGAATCCTTTTTCTGTTTTCATGCCTTCTGACCGCCTTCCCTCTCCTGGTTTCTTCTGTATTCCCCGGGCGTACATCCGATATATTTTTTAAACTGCCGGGAGAAATAATTCTGATTGGAAAATCCGTTCTCCAAAGCAACTGAATAGATGGACTTTTCCGAATTTCTCAGGCTTCTGCATGCATTGGTAAGTCGCACACCCATGAGATAGCGGTACACAGAGGTGCCTGTGTACTCGCGGAACAGCTGGTTCAGCCTTGTCTTGCTGTACCCGAACCAGCGGCACAGCCCTTCCAGAGTAATGTCCTCCCTGTAATGCTCTTCCAGATAGCGGATGATCTCTTTGGCCGTTCCAGTGGCAGTGACCGGGAACTGATGATGGTTGGCTATATAGTCCGCACAGACCCTGCACATGGTCACAAAAGCCCCGATCTCTTCCAGATCGATGCGCACCAGCTTTTTCACCCCCTCCGCTATCTCCTCCTCGCTCCCCAGGTTCATCTGCCTGGCTTTCTGCATCACCTCTTCCGCGGCTCCCTCCCGCTTTTCCAGCATCTGCCCGGTCATCATATACCCTGCCAGGCGCCCGTAGTGGTAGAGGGGGAACACTGCCTCATACAGCCCCATATGGCACCGGTAAATATGTACTTTGTGCTCCTCCCGCACCGTTGCAAAAGCCTCTCTGTTGTCCCGGCCGCAGCGTTCACATCCCTGGGAGTTCCTGGTCACCAGGCTGCAAAAATAGGCGCCTGTATCCGGATACCTGGCAACAGAATGCCCCTCCAGGTCATACACGTCGATGAGGATGCCCGATATGGCATACAGCTGCTTTAAAATATCTTCCAGCGAAATGATCTCTGACATATTTCTTCCCCCTGCTCTTCCCGGACATGAATAGTATCTTCTGACATATGTGTCCGATTGTGCTAATCATAAACATATTATACATTGTTTTCCCTTTATCTTCCATATAATATATTTTTTGCGGAATATCCAAATGGACTTATATTTTTAAAACACGTGGAAAGGATATGATCTACTATGAACTTTATGCAGGATATGACAAAAGGATCTCCGTTCAAGCTTCTTCTGTCTTTTTCTATTCCCCTTCTTATCGGAAGTCTGTTCCAGCAGTTTTACACCATGGCGGACTCCATTATCGTGGGGAAATTTGTCGGCGCGGACGCCCTTGCTTCCATCGGCGCCTGCTCCTCTGTTATCTATTTGCTGTTTTCTCTTTTTCTCGGGCTTTCTGCCGGAATCGGGATCGTGATCTCCCAGTATTTCGGCGCTGGTGACGGCAGCACAGTGCGCAAAGGCATTGCCTGCTCTGTGTACATCCTGCTGGCAGCTTCTATTTTGCTGACACTGATCGGCCTTACGCTTGCCAGACCAATTCTCACCTTCCTTGGCACACCGGAGGAGATCATGCAGGATGCTGCCGTCTATTTCCAGATCACCAGCGGAGGGATCGTGGCCGTCGCCTTTTACAACGGCATCTCCTCCATCCTCAGAGCGCTGGGAGACAGCCGGACGCCTCTGATCTTTCTGGCTCTGGCCGCTCTTTTAAATGTGGGGCTGGACCTGCTCTTTGTCACGGTATTCCACATGGGTGTTGCAGGCGCCGCCCTGGCGACGGCCATTGCCCAGTTCTCCTCCGCCTGCGCCTGCCTTGTCTTCTCCCTGAAGACAAACCCGTATTTTCATATTAAAAAAGAGGAATTCCGTCCGGATACAGGCCTGATACGGCGGATGATGCACATCGGACTCCCCCTGGCGCTGCAGAACGCCATGATTGCCTTCTCCTGCGTCATGCTCCAGAGTGTCATCAACTCCTTCGGCACCATGATCATGGCTGTCTTCACTGCCACCAACCGCATTGAAAATCTGGTAAATCAGATCTACATAGCCGCCAACACGGCCCTGTCCAACTACACAGCCCAGAACCTGGGAGCAGGGAACACAGACAGGGTCCGCGCCGGCACCCGGTGCTGCATTCAGATCACTGTAGGATTTTCGCTCCTCATGGTCCTTGTCATGTACCTGTGTGGTCACATGTTCATGGGATGGTTTGTGACCGACCGGCAGGTCATTGAGACCGGTGCCCAGGCCCTGAAGCTGATCAGTCTGTTTTTTGTCTTCTGGGGACTCCTCTACGTCTTCCGCGGCATTCTGAACGGAGCCGGGAACGCAGGGTTCGCCCTTGTCAGCGGAATCCTGGAAGTCGTTGGCAGAATGGGGTGCGCCTTCCTTCTCACCTCCATTCCCTTTATCGGACAGTGGGGAATCTGGCTGGCCGAGGGTCTCACATGGATCCTTGTATCCGCAGCCGGAGCCATCTGCTATTTCCGCGGAAAATGGACGCAGAAGAAACTGATAGCATAATTCTCCGCCTGAATTCTGTATGCCGCTCCTTCAACTTTTCTCACTTGATTGATTTCGTCCTTAAAATAAGGTACAATAACTTCAAACAGGAGAAAGGAGGCACACCATGGAAAATTACACAAATCTGCTGAAAAAATTAATCCCCGGACTTGTCCGTATTTTTCAGGATTCAATTACAAGTATCATCCTCTATGGCTCTGTGGCAAGAGGAACTCAGACAGAAGAATCAGATATTGACATCGCTGTCCTGGTCAGATCATATACCAAAGAGATGCACGAACAGATGACAGATCTTGTCGTAGACTTGGAATTAGAATATGACAAAGTCCTTTCCGTGCTCCTTATTGATCATGATAAATTTGCAGAGTGGGAAAATGTAATGCCATTTTATAAAAACGTGAAAAAGGAAGGGATTGTATTATGGCCGGCAGCATAAAAGATTTATCAAGATACCGGTATGAAAGATCCTCTGAAGAACTAGAAAACGCAAAAGCAATGTTGGAAACCGGTAAATATAAGCTTGCTCTTAACCGATCCTATTATTCTATTTTTCACGGTATGCGCGCAGTAAATGTCCTGGATGAATTTGACAGCAGCAAGCATAGCGGTGTCATTGCCCATTTTAATCAATACCATGTTAAGACAGGCGATTTCTCTAAAGAAGCATCGAAGATCATCCGAACATCTTCTGAAATGCGTGAACATGCTGACTACGAAGATTTTTTCGTTGCTTCCCGCCAGGATGCTGAGGAACAAGTTCAAAAAGCTCAAACATTTCATGAATTTATTACCAACTATCTACAGAAAAAAGAAATATTGTAAAGCAGTAAGTATCCCGTTTCCTGTCCTGACACAAAATCGTACAACTTCTTCTCAAATTTAAAGTGCTTCAAGCTCTTATAAACAAAGAGTTTGAAGCACTTTAAATTTGAGAGGCGCAGACCGGATTTGAACCGGTGAATCGAGGTGTTGCAGACCTGTGCCTTACCACTTGGCTACTGCGCCTGATACATGACTCCGACGGGAATCGAACCCGTGTTACCGCCGTGAAAGGGCGATGTCTTAACCTCTTGACCACGGAGCCAGATACGATATAGACAGTCAGCTCTCTCAAGCTGACCGTGAGATATCGTATCACACTCCGCTGTAAATTGCAAGGCATTTTTTTATTTTTATCCCTTTTCCTCCCACTTGCGCATTTTCAGTTTTAAAAGCGCAAGCGCTTTTCTGGCGTCCGTCTCTGTCACAGTATTTTCTGCCAGCATTTTCGTCTCATCTCCCGGCTGATCCATCCTGTCCAGCGCTTTGTAATAGCAGATCACGCCGTCCAGGTGGTCGTTTTGGACTACAAAGTCCTTTGCAGGGCACTGGCTTAAGACTGCCGTGGGGACGCCCCGCTTTTCCGTCTCCTCAATAGCATGCGCAAAATCCACATGATTATTCCCGATCCCATTGCAGGAGAAAATGGCGCCGTCCACCCGCATACATTCCAGTGAGACACCCACTCTCTCCGCCGAAAGATATTTGTCTTCGTTCTTATCCGGGGATCCTACAATCACGATCCCCCTCAGGTTGACGTCCCTGTCCTCCGACAGCACCTCCACCAGAGGATCTCTGTAATAGTGGAGCGTGGTCTCTTTCATGCTTGTACCTATACCCATAGTCTCCTCTCCTTTCCGCCAGGGTCTCCCGCCTAGTCCATTGCGTGCATAATGCCGTCACGGAATTCGTTGGGCGTCACCACCACCGGCATCCATCCCATATCAATGACAGAGCGTCCGCCCTCGTAGCCGCAGGGCTCATTTCCAAACAGCCTCGTGTCGTACACAGCCCCCTGCCCGGAGACTTCCTTGACGATCACCACATCCTTGCGGCCCGGCTCATAGGTCTCCTGGAACACGTGCTTTTCCGTGCACTTGTACCCGTTGAATTTCTTCATCTGTTCCCGGAAGATCTGGCAGAACACATCGCAGGCTCTGTGGATCGCCTCCGGACCGGGCCGGTCCGCCCAGGTCCCCTCCCGCAGCACCACGTCAAAGGAGATCAAAAGGTCGCTCTCCAGGGGAGTCCCGGGCCTGCCCCACGCGATCTTGTCCCGCAGGATCCCATCGCTGGCGCCAAAATTGCACACCTGCCGGCCGGCCTCATCCACCCCTGTCAGGATCACATACACCCCCGTCAACGTGTGGGTAATCCCCTCTCCCACCTTTCCAAGCACTTTCGTGGAGAGAGGGATAACGTCCATCACCGTGTTGGTGTGCTGGTCATGCTCGTCGGGCCGGATGATCCGGATCGAAATGTCCTTGATCAGCGGTTCCTTCTCCCGGATCTTTTCCGCCACAGACGGACACACTGTCATATGCCCGTCCAGTGTGACCCGGTTTTCTTCCCCGTATTCCAACGAGGATATGTGGTAGGCCCTCACGGTAAGTCTTGTTCCTGTCTCCATCTGTCATCCCTCCCGTATTTTTTATAAATGTCCTTCTTCTCTGTAATATGTAAGGATCATCTCCACCATCCGGTCATAGCTGGCTACTCCGTCCTCCTGCCCGTTGGCCTTCAGATAACTGTCGTTGATCTGGTCCGACACCTCGGCCACCGGCGTGTCATACTTCGCCCAGAACCTGCTGTTGGCTTCCAGGTCCGCCTCCGCTTCCTCCGACAGCTCACTTCGCACTTCCTCGTAGGCATCCGGATCCACATCATAGAGCGCATTTGTACAGTAGATCCACCCCAGCATATAGCCGCTGTAGTTAAACTCCAGGCTGTCTGCCCGGGTGCTGGCCAGATATCCTATAAAATTCGCTTCCTGCTCCTGCATGAATCCTCGCAGGTGAGCCAGCTCATGACAGGCTGTAAAAGGAATGTTATAGGCAACCATATCCGTATTGTAATTTGCCTCTATCGTAAAGGGCGAGTAAATCCCTGTCAGCTGCTGGACGGACAGGATCCAGGAAAATTCCAGGCCATTGGGCTGCGGATAGCAGCCCTCCAGGCAGGGGTATTCCAGTGCCAGCTTTTCCATTGCCCGCACAGCGTGGACAGACACATCCTCTGTCAGCACCATGATCCCGTTTTCATCCCGCTTTACCTGCTGCCCTGTCCGGTTCACCGCCGATGTCAGCTCCTCACAGACTGCCTCCAGTTCCTCCACCGTGGCCCCCTCCCACGTAAGCCCCGTCTCCTGCGCGAAGGAGCTCCTGTGATAGTTCACGCCGCAGAAGGCGGCATAGAGAAAGAATAAGATCCCGGCCGCCAGAAAGATCCCTGAGAAAAAGGCTGCCAGGGGCTCTCTCACATTCTTTCCCCGCCGGCATCTGTACACAGTCTTTATGATCTGCCACACAAGAAAGGCGATCAGCACATACAGCATAAACTCAGACGCAGAGAAGGCGAATATGCCAAAAAAACGACCCAGTGTAGCCACAAAAAAGGAGTAGACGTGAAGCGTGTACCACTGGGCAAACTCTCCGGATACTGAGGCGGCAAACAGAAGAAGAAACGCCGCAGCGAAAAGGACAATGCCCGCCACAGCCCGTCTCACAGCTGTCCCGCAAACATTGTTTCTCTTCTCGTCCCGTATTTCTCTCACCTTTCTCTCCTCTGTCCCCATGCCCGTCTCCTCTTTTGTCGCTTCATTTCCTGGTTGTAATCACATTATACACCCTCCTGTTACCACATAGTATAAAAAAAGCGGATAGCCCTCAAAAATATACAGAAAATTTTTGCCATTCCGCATCCCAGAGAGTATAATAACATGCATAGCCTATTAATACATTTTAAGAAAGGACATAACATACTATGAAACAGCCAAACATTCTGTTCCTGCTGGCCGATGACATGGGGCACTGGGCCATGAAGAACGCCGGGAACACAGACATCCACACCCCCAATCTGGACAGACTTGCCCAGAGGGGTGTAAAATTTGACAACTTTTTCTGTGCCTCACCGGTCTGCTCACCGGCCCGCGCTTCCATCCTTACCGGAACTATGCCCTCCTGCCACGGCATTCTTGACTGGCTGGACGGCGGCAGCATGGACAGAGCCTCCCTATCCAGGGAAAGTTTAGAATATATGCCCCACGAGACTATTCCCATCCAGTACACGGATCACCTCACCGCCTACACAGACATCCTGGCGTCAGGCGGCTACCGCTGCGCCCTCTCAGGCAAATGGCATATGGGAGACAGCATGACGCCCCAGCACGGTTTTTCCCACTGGTACACCATCGGCGGGGGCGGCATCAGATACTTCAACCCTGAGACCATCGAGGACGGGGTTCTCTCCGAAAAGGAAGGATACATCACAGACCTCATCGGCGAAAACGCGCTGGAGTGCCTGGACAGGTTCTCAAAGGAAGACGCGCCTTTTTATCTGAGCGTCCACTTCACTGCTCCCCACAGCCCGTGGGAGGAGACGGATCACAAGAAGGAATATCTGGATCTGTACAGGGACTGTGATTTCACTGCCACTCCTGACCTTCCCTACCACCCCTGGCAGGTCTTCACCTGCCCCCACGGCCAGGGTGAGCGCCGCAAAGAATTACTGCGGGGCTACTACGCCGCCATCACAGCCATGGATCACCAGATCGGGCGTCTGATGGACCGCCTGGATGAGCTGGGGATCGCAGACGACACCATCGTTATCTTCACCTCCGACAACGGCATGAACCTGGGACAGCACGGCATCTGGGGCAAGGGAAACGGGACTTTCCCGCAAAATATGTACGACAGCTCTGTGAAGGTGCCTTTCATCGCCTCCTGGCCAGGGCATTTCGCGAAAGGGGCTGTGTGCAGTGAGCTGTTCAGCCACTACGACATCCTGCCCACTCTGTGCCATCTGGCCGGCTGCCCTGTGAACACAAAACAGGAAATCCCGGGCCACAGTTTTGCCCGATGGCTGGAGGATCCAGAGCTGGAAAGCAGCCGCCCTGTAGTCGTATTTGACGAATACGGCCCTGTCCGGATGATCCGGGACAAAGAGTGGAAGCTGGTTCTTCGTTACCCCTACGGCCCCAATGAGTTCTATCACCTGACCGAGGACCCGGATGAGACCGAGAACCTGTTCCATGATCCGGCCCAGGAAGAGCGCATTGTAGCCATGCGCCGCCAGATGGAAGAGTGGTTCCTTCGCTATTCAGACCCGGACCTGGATGCCAGAAAAGAGGGCGTCACCGGCACCGGACAGTACTGCCGGGCCGGAAGCCGGGCCCATCTCCTGGAGAAATACGGGCCAATGCCCAGACCTGTAAAAAACGAATAAAACAGGGGGGTACCTCCGTGACGCTGTCGCCACAGAGGTACCCCCTCTTTTGTTCTGCCTGCTTTTCTGTTTTTATTTCCGCACCTGCTCCATCCGGATCACAGCGCCCCCGTTCCGTCTGGACTCCTCCGCCGCCAGCGCAATGTAGTGGCTCTCCAGAGAGCGCTCTACAGAAGAAATTGTGTCATCCTCTGACTGCTCGCCGGTGACAAAATCCAGGAACGCGCTCACCAGGCCCCTGTCTCCTCCTCCATGTCCTGAGAAGTCCTCTGCCATCCTGGAGACATCGATCAGCTCCGCGTCCTTCCCGAACGGAGTCACTTCTATCGTGTTAGCCCCCATGTCGGCAATGATCTGCCCTTTTGTGCCCATAAGCTTTGCATATCTGGAGCAGTCTGCCGTAAATCCGCACATTGTAAAGCTGACGGTCGATCCGTCCGTCATATTCATGTTTACCACCTGATGGTCCACAACATTATTGTCACAGTAGTAAACACAGCGGCCGTAGGGCCCCTCTTCAAGAGCTCTCCTCACACTCTCCCCGTCTGGATGCATGGTCAGGACATTGGCCGGCCAGCCGCTGTTACTTGTTTTTGCATAATGTCTCCTTTCTTAAGTGTTGAGAAAAAAGAGGCGCTGCCCCCTATCGGATAACGATAACGAGGCAGCGCTCCTGTTTTTTTATCTGGCCTCAGGCCGGATACACTCTTAACCTTTGATACCGCCGCCGGTAACACCGGAGATGATCTTCTCTGACAGGAAGACATACAGCAGCAGCGTGGGCAGGAAGACGATGACAACGGCTGCGAACAGGCCGCCCCAGTCTCCTGTGTACTGCATGGACGAAAGTACACTCTTAAGTCCGGGTCCTACAGGCATGATATCCGAGGACGATGCAAAGATCAGTGAGATAAAGTACTCATTCCAGATATTCATGAAGATGAAAATGCTGACCGTAACAATACCCGGCTGAGCCAGCGGGAACATGATCCTCCAGAATGTCATCATGGGCGTACATCCGTCGATGGCTGCCGCCTCCTCGTATGTCCTGGACAGGTTCTGGAAGAAGGTCATCAGGAATGTGGTTGTGTACGGGATCTGCATTCCTATGTACAGGAAGATAAGCAGTCCTCTGGAGCCGTTGATGCCAAGCTGAATGGAGATGGACATCAGCGGAAGTACGATCATGATGTTCGGGATACTCATGGCAATGAGGAAACCGGACCGGATCGGCTTATTTCCGAGGAATGTGAATCTTGAAAGTACATAGGCTGCCGGCGCACTGATAACAACCGCGCCTACCATGGTTGCAACAGCATACAGCAGTGAGTTCATGAAGAACGTGGAAATACTGTTTGCATTCCATGCATTGATATAGTTTTCAAAATGAAAGCCGCTCTCAAACTTGAAGACCTTGCCCTGCATGATCTCCGGAGCTGTGGAAAAGCTGGCTGCCAGGATCCACACCAGAAGGAAGATCGTGAAGAACACCCAGATGCCTACAATAAGATAACCGGGAATCAGTTTCACTTCTTTGCGAGGATTAAACGGCTCTCTGACCTTTTTTTCTTTTTCTTTCTTTTTTCCAAACATAAAAGCCATCCTCCTCTCTTAGAATTCCAGGTCGTCGTCTTTGACAAGCACGTTGACAAGTCCGAATACGACAAGCACGATCAGCGCCATCAGGATACCTACCGCAGCGCCCACGCCGGCATCACGGGCTGTACTTCCTGTTGTGCCGAACACAGCGTTGTACATGTACACAACCGGAGTGATAGTCGCGTTGTCGGACGGCATCGGTGATGCCCACATCTGTGACCACACGAAGAAGCCGACAATGCTGATGGTCCAGAATGTCATACATGTCTTGAACACGCCCTTGATCAGCGGCATAGTGATGAAGCCGAACTGTTTCAGCTTGTTCGCTCCGTCGATAGTGGCAGCCTCGTAGTAGTCCGCCGGGATCCTCTCAATACCACTGATGAATATCAGCATGAAATAGCCCACCGAGCCGAAGCAGAAAGCGATCAGCAACGACCAGAACTTCCACGATCCGTTCATGTAGTCGATCTTTGCCAGTTCTTCCAGTCCCAGAGCCTCAAAGAAGCTGTGAAGAAGACCGAATCGTTTGTTGAACACGTACTGGATCCACATAGTGGAGATAGCAACCGCGTTGATAATGTTGGGTACATAGATGACCGCACGCCAGAATGCTTTCGCCCTCACACCGCTTGTCAGGATGACAGCGAAGAGAAGTGCGATGACCATGACAGCGATGCCGCCAATGACGTAAATCTTGATCATGTTGACCATGGATGTCTGGAAAAGCTTTGTCCCCAACAGCTTCTCATAATTCCCCAGACCGTTAAAGGTCCACTCGCTCATCGGGTCGCTGACGCCTTCCACATTAAAGAAGCTCATGATGACTGTACGGATAATAGGATACAGGAACATGATGATGAAGAAGAGCAGCGCCGGAGTCAGAAAGCAGACGATCATTTTCTTATTCTGTTTCAAGAAGATGTCCCCCTTTCTCTCAGATTGTTTTCTGTAGTGCTAACAAAAAGCGGTATGGCAGACAGCATCTGCCTGCCATACCGGTGTAATTCCAGATTAATTACTGAGCATCAGCTAATGCCTGAACGAAATCATCCGGAGTGGTGTTGCCCTGGATCAGTTTTACTACGTTCTCAGTAATAACAGGTGTAAAGTCAGCGTTTGACTCAAGACCAACTGCCCAGTCGTAAGCCTTTGTCATTTCCTTGAAGTAAGGCTCTGCCGCGGAGATTGCATCCGGCCACTCTGTGTTCTCTGTATCAGCAGGGATAGAATTTACGGAAGAAGCCATCTCAAGGTCATAGTCGCCTGTAGCGATCATTGTTGCGAAGTCAAAAGCTTCCTGCTGCATATCGCTCTCTTTAACGATACCAAAGCCCTGTGCACCAACCATGGACGCCTCAGCTCCGTCTACACCGCCCTCAACTGACGGCCACGGGAAGAAGCCAAAGTCTACCTCTGTACCTGTGTTCTGAACGATCTCGTTCGGGATCCAGGATGCGTTCAGGACCATGCAGCTCTCGCCGAAGCCGATCTCGTTCTGTCCATCCGGATACTGTGCCGGAGCGTTGGGTGAGAAGAATCCTTTTTCTACTAATGTAGCGATATCCTCTGCAGCCTTCTTAGCCTCCGGAACAGTTGTCCATGCGCCGTTGTTGAAGCACTCAAGAACTGCGTCCTGTCCGATGTATCTTGCCAGCTGGAAGCCATAGATCAGTGTTGCAGAGTCGGAGTTACATGTGATCGGGTTGTATCCTGCATCTTTAACCTTCTGGCATACATCCAGGAACTCATCCCATGTTGTCGGAACATCTGTCACGCCAGCTTCCTCGAACATAGCCTTGTCATACCATACACCTGTTGTGTATACCTGATAAGGTACTGCGTAGAGCTTTCCATCTCCCCATGATTTAGCCTTGTCAAGGATAACAGGCATTACATGGCTCTCAAACTCTTCCTCTCCCTCCAGTGTGGAAAGGTCTGTCAGATACTCCTGTGTGTTTCTTATAGTACGCATATAGTCGTCGTCGAAGAGGTCGATGTCCTCGCCGGCCTCAAGAGCTGTACCGATGAGAGTCTTCATATCACGGCCCTTCCACTCGATATTGATGTGGATGCCTGTCTCCTCCTCGTAAGCATCTGCTGCTTCCTGGATGACTTTTGCCTGGGGCTCTGTGGAGTTCCACATGGACCAGTAGGTCATCTCCTTGCCGCTGTCGCTGGAGCCTGAATCAGAGCTTCCGCTGTCGGAAGATCCGCATCCTGCTGCCAGTGTTGCAACCATGGCTGTTGTAAGTAATACACTCACAATTTTCTTTTTCATAATGTTACCTCACCTTCCTTAAAATATAGGGTTTTTAGTTCTGCTTTTTGGTTCGGGCAAAGCAGGCCCCGATATAAGGACGGACACCGGTATGCTCTTCATAGAAGTCCAGCCCGGCTTCCCCTTTTATCCATTTTTCAACATCTGTACTCTGCGCGTCCTTTGCCTCCCGGTCATCTTCCGGGATGTTTGCGTAGTTGCCGTACAGATTTCCGCAGTACTGAGCTTTCTCAGTCTGGTGATGCCAGTCCTCTGTCCTGGCCTCATCCCCTGTATTTATAATAAGATTATTCTCTACCAGCATCCCTCCCTCGGACATGTTGGTCCGGATAAAGGGAACGCTTTCCTTTATAATAAATATGTTGTTGTGAATGTGCGCGTCTATGTTCCGCACCGGAGTGACAACCCCCGACCTCTGCGTACCGTCATTGACGCTGATGTTATAGCGGAAAATGTTGTTGACGCTCTCTCCCTCGCAGAACATGACACATCCGCCCTCGTTGTCGTGACTGTAGTTGTACTGGTAGATGGTGCCGTCCCCCGAGTCCGCGTCCCAGGCTTCCCCGTCCTGGTTGAAGTGTGTGTGTGACGCTTCGTTGTACTGGAAGAGCGCTGTCTTGCATTTCCAGGGCCATATGGCCGCCGCGACCATGCCTCCCCGCTCTCCTGCCTCGGTGTACACATCCTCGTTCATATCGAGGGCCACATGTTCTGATACATTGTACTGTACCAGTGGCCTGAAGCAGTACATGGGAGTGATGGCGTCTCCTCCGATCTCCCGGATGCGGTTGTGCTCAATAACTACATTGACAGAACCGTATGTTCTGACCACTTCGTCCGGCAGCTCCAGCGTGGTAAACCTGCCATGCTGGTAGGTATATCCGGCTGCGATCCCCCATCTTCTGCACCGCTCTACCCGGCAGTGGTGGATGTGAAGGCCGTCGTATCTGGCAACTCCCGTCCGGCTCTCGTCGGCCGGCGCCAGGGCACTGGCGTAAATGCCGCCGTTGTTCAGATGCTTGTCATATACATTCCCGTCTACATCGTGGACATACAGGTTGTCCAGCTCGATCCCGCGAAGGGTTCCTCTGTCCTTTGCCACAATGCTGACGCCTGTCCGGTTCATCAGATCCCCCTGGTTGTACACCTCTCCTTCCCGGAGGGTGCTGTTGGTGATCTCAATGTTCCGCACCGTGATGTACTCCGCATCGTAGAGAAGCACTGCAGATGATACATACCCTTTCCACACGTGGGCCGGGCTGTCGAGAGGCGCTCCGTAATTCTGATACCAAAGGCCGCTTCCCTCTGCCGCTATCACCGGCATCTCTCCCTGTCCATACGCATCTACTACAACAGGATGCTCCCTGGTGCCTCCCTCGTATATGTGGAGGTACTCTTCCTGGAAGACGGAGCCCCGCTCCAGAAGGATCATATCACCCGGCTCTCTTTTCTGTCCGGCTACTTTTCTCAGGCTCCGAAAAGGTGTCTCCTCTGACAAGCCATCGTTGTTGTCATCCCCCCGCAGGGTGCTGACGTAATAAATCTTCCTTCCGTCCATGTCTCCTCCTGTCCGCAATTTACTGCCTATGAACCTCTAAGCCGTCTGTCAGCTTATATCTGTATTATAGCTATCCCCTTTAGCCGTTTCTATCTTTCTTTTGCTCCTTTTTTTATAGTTCTTGCTTTTTTTGTGCATTCTATTTACAAAAATAAATGTTTTTCGTCAACATTCACTACATTTTACACAATTACACGCCGCAGATGTTCGCCGCACTTACGATATTTTCCCACAAATTGCACTTTCCGGACGCATTTTTCCCCTCTTCATTGGTGAAATAGGGGAGTCTCTCCTCCTCAAGCTCCGGCAGGGATGGGATCTTTCCGTCCAGATAATCCAGGATACGCCTGCGGGCGGACTTCAGCCTGGTCTCCACGCCGGCCATGCGCACATCCATCACCTCATAGCCGTTGGGCTTGAACTCCTCCTGCCACATCTGCTCTCTCAGCGTGTGCATTTTCTGCACTTTCTTCCTGAGATCCGGCATCTCCTTGTCTGCGATCCTTGCCAGGGTGTCTCTGTCACCGGACAGGTAGGCGCTGCGGATCTTCACTCCCAGCTCGCACTTCCCGGCGTCGATGCTGGCCAGAAGTCTGTAATACCGGAACATTTTTTCCAGTTTACCCGCACGCTTCTGTGCCTTTTTCAACAGCTTTGCCGTCTCCGCGTAATACACATCCAGCCCCGTTCCCGCATACTGCCCGTCGAAGACGCCGGTCAGGGGATCCTGATAGAAGATCTGCTTGGAGGGGTTGGCGAATCCCTCATTGTACACGCCAGTTCCCGGTATATGGTCCAACCTGTCAAAGAGGAGCATATCCTGGTAGGACTCGCCGCAGAGCATCTTAAACCAGCTTTCCATCTCCTCCGGATCTGTGGACTCGCCGTAGGCACATCTGCTGTAGAAAGCTGCCATAGGAAGCCCGGCCCGCATGGGCGTCTCAGCCCCGTTGTCCAGCCAGAGGGTGCAGAAGCTGTCTGTCACGCCCGTGTCCTCCAGGCCGAGAAAAGCCTTCTTCGTGGCGTCCATGGCCTGGGCATAGTTGGGCGCAAGCCCGTTCCAGATCCAGGCTCCCCCGGCAAAGCACACCTGATCTGTCAGTTTTTTGTGGAGCGTAGCCATTCTTGTGTATCTGTCCTCATCATGTCCCTCATAGTCCCAGTATACAAGAGTGACTCTCCGGTCCGGCTTCTCGCTGTCCGGCCACTCATAGTCTGCAGGCACATTGTAATAGTCTCCGCCTCCCGGCGTCACAAAGAACATATCGCTCCAGATCATGGGCTCCAGGCCGTATTTTTCACAGATCTCCATCACCCTGTCCAGATGCCTGCGGATCAGCTCTCCCTGCTTCACTTCCCCGTGGATCCTCCGGTAGTTTCCGTAGCCCAGGTAGAACGCCTCGTCCATGCCCAGGTGGATCCTCTTTGATCGGTACATATCCTTGACAGAGGCCAGCATGGCATCGATCAGCCGGTAGGTCCTCTCCTCCTCAGCCAGCAGGATGTCCGCATCGTCCCTGTATTTTTCCATGGCCGGCCAACGCAGGGCTGTACGCAGGTGAGCCAGCGTCTGGATGCAGGGGATCATCTCAATGCCGAACTGCGCCGCGTAGGCATCGCACTCCCGGATCTCCTCCTTCGTATACCTGCCCCTGAGGGCGCCGAAGCAGGGATATCCCTCCACCTCGTAGGTGTCCTCCGTGTAGAGGAGCAGCCAGTTCAGTCCCATGAGAGCCGCCTGGCGGATCATCTCCTTGACCGCCTCCACCTTGAGGACGCCGTTTCTTGAGCAGTCAAACATAAGTCCTGTGTTCCCCTGCGTTCCTTTGTTCTCCTCTCTCCACTTCTCTTTCCCCGCATGTTCCAGGGCCTTTCCCAGCGCCCGGAAAGCCTCGGGGCGCGTATGCCAGGAAATATACACATCTCTCCCCGCCTTTGCGACGCTGTATCCCTTCTCGTCAGTTCTTGTAAAATGGATGCAGAGATCTCCCTCCATCCCGTCTTTTGCCGTCTCGTGTCCTCTCTCCTCCAGTATGTCGCGGATCGGCTGTATCTGCAGACCTCCTGTGCGGTCCTCGGTTCCTCTGATCTTAATTCTCATAGTCTTCTCCTTTTCTTTTCACTTGCTTTTGCAGTGCAAGTATATTAAGATGATAGGGCAAAGGGCCTTGCCCTGTGACTAATGTTTTATCATGGTTTATATACGAATTCAACACAAAAAAAGCAAAGGAGATCTGCAATGAACAAAAACGGCTCTACATGGTACGACACAAACGGAGAACTGATCCAGGCCCACGGCGGCATGATTCTGGAGCACGAAGGGATGTACTACTGGTACGGCGAAAACAAGAACGGCGCCACATCCATCGCACCCTCAGGCGATATCCGGGTGGATTTTATCGGCATTTCCTGCTACTCCTCGCCGGACTGCATGAACTGGACATACGAGGGGCTGGCCCTGGAAGCCTCCGGCGAACCGGGACACGACCTCTACAAAGACAGAGTGGGGGAGCGCCCCAAAGTTCTGTACAATAAAAAGACCGGCAAATTTGTCATGTGGTTCCATCTGGACTCTGCCGACTACACAGACGCCAGAGCCGGCATCGCCGTCTCTGACACTCCCACCGGGCCCTTCCGCTATGTCCGCGGGATCCGCCCCAACCGCTCAGACTGCCGGGATATGACTCTCTTCTGCGACCGGGACGGGAAGGCCTACCTGATCCACAGTTCCGACTGGAACAAGACCCTGCGCATCTCCAGGCTCACAGAGGACTATCTGGATGTGGACGGCGTGTACGGAAAAGCTTTTGTCGAGCAGGAGCGGGAGGCTCCGGCCCTTTTTGAGAAAGACGGCGTATACTACATGATCACCTCCGGCTGTACAGGCTGGGATCCAAACAACGCCCTCTTCGCCACATCCCCCACGGTCCTGTCCGGCTGGAAACTGATCGACAATCCCTGCGTGGGCGAGCATGCCCGCCAGACTTTCTTCGGACAGAGCACCTACATTTTCGAGAAAGACGGTGTGCACTATCTTATGCTGGATCACTGGAAACCCGAGAACCTGAAGGAATCCGGCTACAGTATCCTCCCCATTCAGATCCAGGACGGTCTGCTGACCATCCCCTTCCAGGAATACACAGATCTGTCCAAAAAATAGAGCAGAATTTATAAAAGGAGTGGCTGCCTAGAAGGCAGCCACTCCAAATTTTATCGCATTGTAGATATTGATTACAACGATCACCGCCATGAGAAAGATAAAGAGCCTGTCCACACCTTTCTCGCTGATCTTCTTGTTGATCCTGCTCCCGATGGTTCCTCCCAGGACGCCTCCTATGATCATGAAGACCAGGTAGACCAGCTCCACATCCGGGATCGTCCCTGTCACACAGGTCTGCACAAAACTGGTGATCTGTGAGAACAGGATGATGTAGAGGGAAGAAAGAGCCGCCTCCTTGGTGGACATGGAAAAGAAGTACCCGAGCACCACCAGATTGATGGGACCTCCCCCGATCCCCAGGAAGCTGGACATGATCCCCAGCACAAGGCCGATCAGCACACAGAGCCAGATCTGGCGGCAGTGTTTTGTGCGGATCTTCTCCTTGCAGATCGTGTAGACCAGCGTGCCCAGCGTGATCACGATGAGGACCAGCGCCTGGGTCATGCCCACAAGGTTTTCATCCCCCACTGCGTTTTTCAGGCTCTGGAACATAGCCTTCCCGGCCACACCGCCGGCCGCCGCTCCCACAGCCAGGGCCGTAGAGATCCCCACGTCCATCTTCGCCGTCCCGGCGCGCAGATTTTTCCAGACAGACACAAGGGACATGGCAAGCACTGTGCACCCCGACAGAAAGCTGATGCTGCTCACCCCCATGATCCCTGTGGCATCCAGCACCGGCTTGATAATAACGCCCCCTCCGATCCCGCAGATGGACCCTGCCGTGCAGGACAGGATGCTGACTGCAAAAAATATAAATACCATACCCATTTTCTTTTCTCCCTTCTATTCTGTCTTTTGATAATCTCCTCAGAATGCGGCGTACGCCGCACATTGTCCCTACATTATACTCTGTTTTTCTCTTTTCAGCCACAGAAAATCTCTCCTGCATTCGCCCCACCCGCTTGCTTTTCCCCCGGGAATGTATTATGGTAGATATAATTTCCCATAAGATTTGTATTTGCGAGATGAAGGAGAGATTATGAGACAACCAAATATTATTTTACTTATGACAGACCAGCTCCGCGGCGATGCTCTGGGCTATGCGGGACACCCGGACGTAAAGACTCCCTACCTGGACACCCTGGCCTCCCGGGGCGTTGCCTTTGACCGGGCCTACAGCGCCTGCCCAAGCTGCATCGCCGCCCGCGCCGCCCTCCACACCGGCATGGAACAGAGCCACCACGGCCGTGTGGGATACGAGGACAGCATCCCCTGGCGGTATGAGCACACCCTGGCAGGCGAGCTCACAAAGGCCGGCTACTACACCCAGTGTGTGGGAAAGATGCATGTCCATCCCCTGCGCAACTATCTGGGCTTCAACAATGTCGATCTCCACGACGGCTACCTCCATGCGGCCAGGTACGGAAACGTGCCATACCGGGAGTCACAGCTTGTGGCGGACGACTATTTCTACTGGCTGAAAAAGGAGCTGGGCGCCGATGCCGATGTGACGGACACAGGCATTGACTGCAACAGCTGGGTGGCGCGCCCCTGGACCCACGAGGAAAAGTACCACCCCACCAACTGGGTGACAGACCGGTGTCTGGATTTTCTCCGCAGGAGAGATCCGGACCAGCCCTTCTTCCTGATGGCCTCCTACCTGCGGCCCCACCCGCCTTTTGATGCCCCCCAGTACTATTTCGACCTGTACCGGGACAAGGATCTGCGTCCGCCTTTTGTGGGCACCTGGGAGAGCGATGAGTATCTCCGCCGGGAAGGGCGTATCTTTGACTCCAAGACAGGCCCGGCTGACAAAGAGCTGATCCGCCAGGCACAGATCGGCTACTATGCCTGCATCACCCACCTGGACCACCAGATCGGCAGGCTCATCATGGCTCTTGTGGAGCAGGAAGTGTATGATGACACCATCATCCTCTTCACCTCAGACCACGGGGAAGAGCTCTGCGACCACCACATGTTCCGGAAATCCCGCCCCTACGAG
Source organism: Claveliimonas monacensis (assembly GCF_014982975.1). GTDB lineage: Bacteria > Bacillota > Clostridia > Lachnospirales > Lachnospiraceae > Claveliimonas > Claveliimonas monacensis. The sequence continues at coordinate 75,157 of NZ_JADCKL010000009.1, read as the reverse complement.
GGAAGCTGCCGTGTTCCCTTCTTTGTCTGGGCCGGCAAAAATGTCCATCTGGATCTTAAGCCTTCCAGCGTGTGCCACGGCGTGGTGGAACTCAGGGACGTGATGCCCACCCTCCTTTCTGCGGCAGGGGCCGATATCCCGGACTCCGTGGACGGCAAAGATCTTCTGCCCCTCCTGTCCGATCCCTCCGGGTCCGTACGGCCATGGCTTCACGGAGAGCACTCCTACGGAGATTTCTCCAACCACTGGATCGTCACGGAGACTGACAAGTACATCTGGCACTCCGCCACAGGCCGGGAACAGTATTTTAACCTGAGGGAAGATCCCCATGAACTGACGGATCTGATAAACGAAAGCACAGCAAAAGAAAGGATTTCCTTTCTCCGGTCCTGCCTGATCGAGTCCCTGAAAGACCGGCCTGAAGGATTTACAGACGGAAAAGTCCTGATTCCCGGCAGGCCCTATCCGGAGACAATGGAGCACACCCGAAACATCTGAGCAGAGGAGAGGACCTATGAGTCACAGACAATACGCTATCAAGCCCACAAACATTGACAAGCTGAATGCCCGTCTTCTGTCCGTTTCTCTGTCCAAGGACGAAAAGGACTGGCAGAGCGTTTTCCACACACATCATTTCACCGAGCTTTTCTTCGTGGTAAACGGGGAGGGGAACTTCCTCTTCCACGACGAAAAGTATCATATCCGAACGGGGGACCTGGTCATCATCCCCCCATACATGGAACACACGGAACAGTCTATCAAGGGCACTCCACTGGAGTACTATGTCATCGGAGTGGAGGGCATCTCCTTCCAACCGGCAAACAAAAAAACCTGCGTACAGGTCTTCTGTAATTTCAGCAATAAGTCTCTGATCGCAGACCTCTTTGCGCAGATGCTCTACGAGGTGAGGAATCCCTCCTACGGTTCTGACAAGATCTGCCAGGATCTGCTGGAGATCCTGATCCTGCGCATCGTCCGCTATCAGCACGTGATCCCGGTGCCCATCACCTCCACCTACATGACAAAGGAGTGCGCCCGGATCAAAGAGTATCTGGACATCAACTACTCAGAGCCCATCACGCTGGACACGCTGACAGAGCTGACCCACATGAACAAGTACTACATGGCCCACTCTTTCGCCAAGTACACCGGCCAGTCACCCATCCAGTACCTGAACCAGCGGCGGATGGAAGCTGCCTGCACACTGCTGAAGGACACGGACCACTCCATCTCTTCCATATCGTCTACGGTGGGCTTTTCTTCTCAGTCCTACTTTACCCAGGCTTTCCGCAAAAAGTACGGCATGACGCCCATCAAGTACCGGCAGCAGCACGCCGACGGCAGTCGTTCAAACGCAGGAGGGGGCATCTAAACAAGATGCCCCGCCATGTACTCCAGCCGTCCTATGGATTCCGCAAAGAACTTCTGGTACGTCTCACAGTAATAATTTCTCATCTTGCCCTCTTCCGGGAAGCAGTCCCTGCGGCAGCCGCCCCGGCACAGAGGATACCATCTGCAGGTCCGGCATCTGTCGTCCCGCCTGTCCGCCTCCTTGAAAAAAGGATGTCTCTTACTCCCAGCCTCTTCCGCCGCTATCTTCTGCAGTTTCACAAAGTCCGTATCCGGATCTTTCAGATTTCCCATCTGCCACGCGTCCAGCGCGTAAAAGTCACAGGGATAGACGGTCCCGTCGCTCTCCACCACGTTCTGCATGCTGCATCTGCCGTACATGCTACAGGCCTCCGGCTGTCCGCCCCGGAGCATGGCCACATAGTTTTCAAACTGCCGGATGTACACCGGACGCCCCGCCATCCTGTCCTGACACCACAGGTCAAAGAGGGTCCCCAGAGCCTCCCCGTACATTGTGGGGGTCAGGGAGAAGGACGCCTCACCCCGCACTGTGCCCAGGGGATCCAGGCAGGGGATGTACTGCTGATGGTCAAAGCCCTTCCGCATGAAAAACCGGTAGATGGCTCCGATCCGGGGGGCTGTCTGGGCATTCAGCACGCAGAGCACATGGAAGGGGATCCCCAGTTCACGCATGCGCTCCGCGCAGGCAAAAACCCTGGAAAAGGTTCCCTCTCCCGCCCGGTCCTTCCTGTTCTCGTCATGGGTCTTCCGGACACCGTCCAGGGAAAGTCCCACAAGGAAATTTTTTTCTTTCAAAAACTCAAACCATCTCTCATCCAGCCTGTTTCCGTTTGTCTGTATGGTGTACACCGCCTCCTGATCCGGCCTTTTTCTCTCCTCCACATATGCTGTAAAGTCTTCAAAAAAGGACAGACCTGCGAGTGTCGGCTCTCCCCCCTGAAAGCCGAACACGCAGGTCTGCGATGCCGCCAGTGCCTTGTCCACAACCGCGCGCATGGTCTCCCGGCTCATTTTCCCATGATCGCCCACAGCGCGGTTTGCTGCCTCATCCTTGTAAAAGCAGTAAGTGCAGTCCAGGTCACAGGCAGAGGAGACTGGCTTGATGAGAAGCTGAAGCTCTCTCATCTTTGTTTCTCCTTTATATCTTTTTCATCTTTTTCTTTTTAAATCTCGTACCAGTAGATACCGTTTGCCTCCAGGTCAAGGCCAAAGCTTGTGCCGTCTCCCTTGTACACAGTCGTGCTCTGGGGCTCGTAGGTATTGTTTACAACGCAGTACTTGCCGTTCTTCACATAGGCATGCACTTCCACATTGTAGTTGGTGCTGAACCATTTGTGCAGCTCGCCCTCATCGTGGGATGCCCACAGGATGGAGCGGTACAGGAGACGGCTGTTCTCAAAGCTATAGGGAAGTCCGCTGATGTAGACGCTGCGTCCCTTGCCAAAGTCATTGACAGCCAGCTGTACTTCTTTGTCATTCTGCTTCAGGATCGTAGTTCCCTCGTAAGCGTAAATATTTTTCTTTCCTTCACCGAAATCGATGTCGCCTTTGCAGTCCTCTGTGATGAAATGCTCGTGCTCATCCCAGTTATATTTGTCCACATTCAGAGTAAAGCCGTTCTCTTCCTCCACGCCCATGACTGTGGCCAGCTGGAAGAAATGTCCTTCATGCTGGTGCGCTGCCGGCTCGCCGACACCGATGAAACCGCCGCCGTTGTAAATAAATTTCTTTACAGCAGTGATGATCTTCTCGTCTGTCCAGTTCTCTCCTCCGGTGTAGGCTGTATCTGCATCGCCCACGTTCAGGATCACGTCAATGTCATCCAGTATCTCCGGGTTGCTGCGAATATCGTCAAAGCTGATCCACTTCACATCGAACGGTGCTCCGCTGAGGGCCTCGATGATGCCTGCGTAGGAGTAGTTCTGCTTATAGTAGATGGCGTGGTGCACCATGTGGTTGCCCCATGCTCTCATTTTACCCCAGCAGTTCAGGACCGCCACTTTCTTCACGCAGTAGGGAGTGGTTCCCTTAATGTTGTCGTACAGTGTGCGGAACTCCTGGCACACGCTCTCCACATAGTCGATAAAATCCGGGAACTGCATAGCCAGCTTCAGGTATCCGCCGTAGCCGATCCGGTCGATAGGGCTTCTCAGGATGGCACGTCTTGCTGTCACCCAGTTGATCTTCGCCTCCTTCACCGGGTCTCCTCCCTCGTGGAATGTATCCGGGAAGAAATAGGGAAGAAGACGTCCCTCTGTGTACTTCACGCCCTTGATGTCGCTGATCAGGCGCAGGGTAGATCCGTTTCCAACGCTTCCTACAACTGCGTCAATCCCAACATTCTTGAACTCGTCCATGAAAGGCTCCATGCCGATCCAGTGGTCGCCCAGGAACATCATGGCTTCCTTGCCGCACTCGTGGGTGATGTCCACCATCTCTTTTGCCAGCTTTGTCACTTCTCTTCTCTGGAAATCCTGGAAATCCCGGAATTCCCTGGAGGGGATGCGGTAGGTGTTGTTCATGTAGCCCTGGTCGATGATGTACTCGGGACGGAACTTGTAGCCCACTTCCTTCTCAAACTGCTCCAGGATATAGGGGCTCACAGATGCGGAATATCCGTACCAGTCTACATATTTCTCTCTGGCCAGCTCATCAAAGATCAATGTGAACTGGTGGAAGAAAGTGGTGTAGCGGATCACATCCACGTGAGGGTTCTCCGCGATGAACCTGCGCAGACGCTCCATGGAGTAAGCCTTTGTCTTTGGCTGGCGCACGTCAAAAGTGATCTGCTTCTCAAAATTGGTCCAGCCGTTTGTCACTGCATTGTACATATGGACCGGATCCCACATAATGTAGGCAAGGAAGCTGACTGTGTAGTCGTGGAAGGCCGCTGCGTCATGGATGGTCACATCCCCGGTCTCCCCGTCATAGCTCCATTTTTCCACCGGCACGACTTCCCCTGTGGTGCGGTCGATGACTTCCCACCATCTGGTGATATCATCATGGTCGTTCACTTTCAGCATATCCGGGTAGAGATGGTTCATCAGGTGGATGGAAAGCTCGCTCTCCACCGCTGTGTAGAACGGTGTCATGATATACATCTGCTGGATCTCATCCGGATTGGCCTTGGCCCACGCATTGTCCTTTCTTGTTGTGTAATATGTGGAGTAAACCTTCGCGTCCACGTTCTTCAGCTCTTCCGGATAATCCGTCCCGTCACAGTCACGGATAGCATCGGCTCCCCAGCGCTCTACCAGTTCCAGTGTCTCCGGTACAACGTCAACGTCTGTAGGTATCGTAACTCTTCCTTTTGTCTGCTCCTTCACTTTTTTCTCCTTTCTCTCATACAATTGTTTTTAGTTTCTTTCCCTGCACAGTCTTTGTACATTTTACTTAAAGTAAGCATATTCGAAAAGAGGAAATCCGTCAATTTGCATGTTGCTTACATTTTTAGGATTCTTGCTTTGATCAGAAAGCGCAGACCATTGTTACTAAAATCGCAATCAAAAAACCAGATGCTCCGCATCAGCCAATCGGAACATCTGGCTCTCTCTTTTATTAAAATTCCTTATTCTTCGCAATCAGCACAGACTGGCTTCCCATGTTCACCACGATCTCTCCATCGATCACGTGGATCTCGTCGAACTCCATGGTGTACCCCTCCTCATAGGAGTAAATCACCCTCCTCATGCTGCTCTTCATGGGTACGCCGATCACCCACACCGGCACCCGCACTTCCCGCAGCTCACTGCTGTGGTTGATGACAACGACAAACTGATCCGTGTCGTTAAACCTCCCGTAGGCCAGGACATTGTCCTGCTTCACCAGCCACTGGAGGGAACCTGTGCGGAACACCTCGTAATTCTTGTGTATGCGGATCAGCTCCCTGTGGTAGTCAATGAGTTCCTGATCTTCCTTTCCCCAGGGGTAGGTCCTTCTGCTGTCCGGATCTGTAAACCCGCACAGCCCCGCCTCGTCGCCATAGTAGATGGTGGGCGCTCCCACCCAGGTCATCTGGATGGCCACCGCCTCCCGCATCACAGGCAGGCTCACATACTCCTCCGCCTTCTCCGGTCCCAGGCTGCCGATTCTTCCCACCATATGATTGGTTCTTGTCAGGAACCGGGAGTGGTCGTGGTTGGACAGCTCATTCATGGCCACCTGCTGAGAGGGAGTGAGCATGTGGGACATATGGTGAAAAATAGAGCGCACAAAGCTGTCCGCGTTACCGTGGAGCTCCTCCCTGTCCTCATCGCTGTGCTTCTCCATCCCGGTCAGGAACCAGGTAACAGGCTCCATGAAGGCGTCATAGTTCATAACAGAGTCCCACTCATCCCCCGCAATCCACTCTTTCGGGTCCCCATAGTGTTCCGCCAGGATCAGCGCATCCGGTTTGGCCTTCTTGACCTCACGCCGGAATTTCTTCCAGAACTCGTGATTGTACTCTATGCTGTGCCCCAGATCCGCCGCCACGTCCAGTCTCCAGCCGTCCACATTGTAGGGGGGAGACACCCATTTGCGTCCGATCTCCAGTATATAGTCCTCCAGCTCCTTTGAACCCTCGTAGTTGAGCTTAGGCAGAGTATCATGCCCCCACCAACCGTCATAATTTCCGTTGTAGGGCCAGTGCTCGTCTCCGCTCTGGAAAAATTCAAAGAAATCCCGGTAGGGGCTGTCCGCGGAGACATAGGCTCCCTTTTCATACCCCTCCTGGCCCTCGTAGATCCGTTCCCGATCCATCCACTTGTTAAAAGAACCACAATGGTTAAAAACGCCGTCGAGGATGACTTTCATTCCCCTCCTGTGAAGCTCCTCCACAAGCTTGATAAAAAGCTGGTTGCTGGCTTCCAGGTTTTTCCTGTCCGTCACCCTCTTCTGATATTTCGTCGCATATACATTTTCCTTCACGCCCACCGGGAGAGGCTCTCCGCCGTCCTCTACGATGACACCAAAATGCGGGTCAATGTAGTCGTAGTCCTGGATATCGTACTTGTGGTTGGACGGTGAGACAAACAGGGGGTTAAAATAGATGACCTCCACTCCCAGATCCTGGAGATAATCCAGCTTCTCCATGACGCCCTTCAGGTCGCCTCCGTAGAAACGCCGCACGTCCATGGCCGCCGGGTATTCATTCCAGTCCTTCACATGTTCCACAGGTTCTCCGATATAGATGTACTCTTCGTCTTCCACATCGTTGGATGGATCTCCATTGCAGAAACGGTCCACAAAGATCTGGTACATGACCGCGCCCTTGGCCCAGTCGGGAGTACTAAATCCGGGAGCGATCTGGAACTCATACTCCTCGATCTTCTCCCTGGTGGCGCCAAACTGGTTATAATACCAGACTTCCTCCCCGGCGCGCACCCTGAAGCTGTAGTACAGATTCTCTTCACCAAGCTCCAGGGACACTGCATAGTAGTCAAACACCCCGGATGTGCTCCGCTTCTCCATCTCGTACTCTCTGCCGCCCGTCAGCAGGCAGACACTGTCCGCATCGCCTGCTCCGGTGCGGAACTGCAGTGTGACCTGCTGTCCTGGCAGTGGTTCCGGCGGGAAAACGTAATTTCCTGTTCCGTCGCAAAATAATGCATGTATGTTCATTCTATCGCCGCCTGACTTTATATTTCTGAAACCTCAATCCCTTCAAATAAGGACTCGAATTCCTCTCTTGTTATCTTTTCCTTCTCAAGGAGAAGCTCTGCGCACTTCTCCAGCACATTCTGGTATTTCCGGATAATATATTTGGCCCTTCTGTAGCACGCATCAATAATGTCTTTGACCTCCTGGTCAATGGTGCTGGCCACCTGCTCGCCGTATCCTCTTGAGGTGTGGGCCAGATCCCGGCCAATAAACACCTCATCGTTGTCATTGTCATAATTGACAAGCCCCAGCTTCTCGGACATACCGAATTTTGTTACCATGGATTTTGCCAGGCTGGTAGCCTGCTTGATATCCTGTGACGCCCCGGTAGTGATATCGTTGAAGATCTCTTCTTCCGCTACCCGGCCGCCCAAAGCCACTGTGATATCCTGAAGCATCTTGCCCTTTGTGTTGAACATCTCATCCTTCTCCGGCAGAGGCATGGTGTAACCTGCCGCCCCCGCCCCGGTAGGAATGATGGACACACTGTACACAGGCCCCACATCCGGCAGCACATGGAAGAGGATGGCATGCCCGGCCTCGTGGTAGGCTGTGATCTTCTTCTCCTTGTCTGAGATCACGCGGCTCTTCTTCTCCGCGCCGATGCCCACTTTGACAAAAGCCTTCCGGACATCTTCCTGCTGCAGGTATACCCGGCCGTCCTTGGCCGCCAGGATAGCCGCCTCATTGAGCAGATTTTCCAAGTCAGCCCCTGTAAATCCGGCTGTCGTCTGAGCAATCTGCTTCAGATCCACATCGTCTCCCAAAGGTTTACCCTTTGCGTGGACTTTCAGTATCTCTTCTCTTCCCTGTACATCCGGCCGGCCCACCACAACTTTCCTGTCAAACCGTCCTGGACGCAGGATAGCCGGATCAAGGATATCCACTCGGTTCGTGGCTGCCATGACAATGATACCCTCGTTGACGCCAAATCCGTCCATCTCCACAAGGAGCTGGTTCAGTGTCTGCTCTCGCTCATCGTGACCGCCGCCCATGCCGGTTCCCCTCCTGCGGGCAACCGCGTCGATCTCATCGATAAAGATGATGCAGGGCGCATTTTTCTTGGCGTCCTCAAAAAGGTCGCGGACGCGGGACGCACCCACACCGACAAACATTTCCACAAAGTCAGATCCGGAAATGCTGAAGAAGGGAACTCCCGCCTCGCCTGCCACCGCTTTGGCAAGCAGCGTCTTTCCTGTACCCGGAGGGCCCACCAGGAGAACACCCTTGGGGATCCTGGCTCCCACCTGTATATATTTTTTCGGAGCTTTCAGGAAATCCACGATCTCTTCCAGCTCTTCTTTCTCCTCCTGCAGGCCTGCCACCTGAGCGAAGGTGATCTTCTTGTCCTGCTCCGTGCTCATCCTGGCCCGGCTCTTACCAAAGCTCATAGCTTTCGCGTTGGCCCCGCCGTTCTGCCTGTTCATCATGTAGAAGAACAGGAAAAATGCTGCCAGTATGAGAAGCGTAGGGAAAATATTGGTCATAAACCAGTTCTCCTGGGGCACATCCCGAAGAGAGTAGGTCACGTCATACTCGTCCAGATAGTCCTGCACCTCGTTGACATCTGATACATAGACCTGTTTTGCCTCGTCCCCCTCCTGAGCGCCCACAACTGTGATCTCCAGCCGCCCGGTAGGTACATCCCGATTCTGGATGATAGTCACATCTGAAACCTGTTCATTTTCCACCAGGCTTTCAAAATCCTGGTAGGTGATCTGCTTATCCCGCTGATCGATCTGATTGGTGAACCAGAGCGCTGCAAACAGCAATGCCACACACACAAGCAGCGTGGCTCCGCTCAGTCCCCTGCCTCTTTTATCATTCAAATCTTTGCTGCTCCTTTCTACTCCACGCCTTCCACAACGCCGATGTAGGGAAGGTTTCTGTATTTCTGCGCATAGTCAAGGCCGTATCCCACGACGAATTCATCCGGAATGTTAAAGCCCACATAGTCCACGGTCACCGGTTTCACTCTCCGCTCCGGCTTGTCAAGGAGCGTGCAGAGCTTAAGGCTCTTCGGTCCTCTCTTCTCCAGGATCTGGATCAGGTAGGACAGTGTGCGCCCGGAGTCAATGATGTCCTCCACGATCAGCACATCTTTCCCTTCCAGCGACTCATCCAGGTCCTTGGCGATCTTCACCACGCCGCTGGACGCTGTCCCGTCGCCGTAGCTGCTGACACTCATAAAGTCCATGGAAACCGGGACCGTGATCCTCTTTGCCAGCTCACACATAAAGAACACGCCGCCTTTGAGGACGCAGATCAAATGCACCTGTCTCCCGGCATAATCCTCGCTGATCTGTCTGCCCAGTTCACATACTCTCTTTTCTACTTCTTCTTCTGACACAAGCTCTCTAATTGTCTCTGCCATCGTATTTTCCTCCCTTATCTATCGTGATCTCCAGTATCTTCTTCGTCTGTCCGGTCACTTCATACCCTTGCCCGCGCCGGTAACCGATCACCCACATGATCCGGCTTCCGTCTGCTGCCAGTAGAATACGGTCTCTCTCCCGGGACGGTATCTTCTCATTGATAAAATACCGGTTCAGCTTCTGCGTGGCTCCGTCCCTGCCGATCACCAGATAGTCGCCGGGGCGGCGGGTCCTGATAGTAACACTGTTTTCTATTATATCATAATCAAACCATTTCGTGTAGGGTGTTTTGGGAATTGCCTCCAGAGCGGGGCCGTCTATGTCCGCCGGGTCCAGAATGCGCATCTTTATCCTGTCTTTGTCCCACACCTCATTTTCCTCTTCCCGTGGAGGCTTCCAGTCTGAGCTGACCACCCGTACCCCCTCATAGCACCGGTAGGCTTTCATGCCGTAGGGAAGGCTGATCCTTCTGCCCACCTGCCTGTCAAACAGTTCCTCAAGGTCGTCAAAATGCACCGTCTCCAGATCTTTTGCCCTGCCGCTGACCTGCTCCAGCACCCACTTTAAGATGTAGGGCCGCAGCGCCGTATCTGTCCGGGCAAATCCCTGTCCATCTATCACCATCTCTCTTCCCTGTCCGTCCTCCCCTTCCCGGAGGCTGGTCAGGCCGGCTGCCGCCTTGTCTGTCTGCCTCTCCACATACTCCCAGAGCCGAGCCAGCTGTCCAGCTGTCCCGCACACATGGTCCACGAACCTGGAATTGACCTGCTCCTCCATATATGGAATTATATGATTGCGGATGCGGTTCCGTGTATAAGTATCCTCATAATTTGTGGCATCCATACAATAAGAAATATTTTTTTGATCCAGGAATGCTTCGATCTCCTCCCTGGAGGTATCCAACAGGGGCCGGATGTACTTCCCGGAGCAGGGCCGGATCCCGCCCATCCCCCGCAGCCCGGTTCCCCGGGCCAGATTGAGAAGGACCGTCTCCGCATTGTCATTCTTGTGGTGGGCCAGGGCGATCCTGCCGGCGCTCCATCTTGCGGCGGCCTCCTCAAAGGCCCGCCGTCTGGCTATGCGCCCCGCCTCCTCCTGGGTCATCCCTTCCTCCCGGGCCATGCGGCACACATCCACATGCACCACATCAAGCGGAACTTTCACCTCTCGGCACAGTTCCTCCACATAGGCCTGATCCGCCGCCGCGGCCTCCCCGCGGATGCCGTGGTTGACATGGACCGCCCGGACCGACAGATCGTACTCCTTCCGCAGCTCCAAAAGCACACAAAGCAGGCATACGGAGTCTGCTCCTCCCGATATGCCTGCTATAACCACATCACCCTTATCCAGCATCCCATGTGCGCGCACATAGTCTCTTATCTTTTCATACATGTCCTTTTCCTCCTGCCCGGATGGCAGGCCTCTTCGCTGTCTACCAAATATATAATACTATAAATAATCAGGAGAAAAAAAGCAAGCTCTCTCACACTTTCCATATCCCCACCGCAAGGACAGTCATATCGTCCGACGGCACTTCCCCCGACATTTCCAGCACCTGCTCCAGAAGATAGTGGGCCAGCTCGCCGGGATTGTTAATGCTGCTACCCCCTATGAGCGCCGACAGCATGGCCTCCTGATTTCCCACAGGCAGGGCGTCCAGCACTCCGTCCGTCACCATGATGACAAAATCTCCATCCCCAAGCTGCCGGGATGTTCTCTGGATCTCCAGCTCCTGGAGCACTCCCACAGGGAGCGTGGCGGAGCTGATCTTCTCCACCCCCGCACTGCTCCGGATAAAGGTGGTGGATGCCCCTGCCTTCATCAGCTCGCAGGATCCCTGGTAGAGATCGAAAATGCACATATCCACGGTGGAAAAACAAAGCTCCTCCCTGCCCGCCACCAGAGCCGTGTTCATCATCTGAACAGCCGTCTGGGGCGGGAATCCGGCCTCCAGCAGTTCCTCCAGCATCTCCACCACCATGGCGCTCTCCTGGAAGGCGTGCTCGCCGGAGCCCATGCCGTCCGAGAGGACCACCCCCTCCTTCCCGCCGGGAAGCTGAGTCATGGCAAATGTATCCCCCGATATCTTCTGACATCCCTTTCCGATCTTCGCCACCCCCTGGATGGTCTGAAAGCCCGGGCCTTCCATGAACACCAGCGTACCGTAGTTCTCGGTCACCACCGGGCACTCTCCCTTCACAAGCAGCATCTTCCGCCCCAGGCAGACGGACAGCGCCTCCGCCGCCTCCTTAGAGGCCACACACTGCCCCTTGGGAGCCCGCACCGTGAGATGAACCTCGTACCTGCCTTGCTTGGTCATAAAGAACACACTGGACAGAAGTTTCAGCCCTCTCCTTTTCAGCTGATTCTTCACTTTTTTCTGCAAGTGCTCATCCATGCAGATCCCCGCGTCCAGCTCACGGGCTGCATGCTGGACGAGATCTGCAAAGGCGTTCATGGACGCCGCGCACCCCTCACGGTTCATGACCATCTTCCGGCTCCACACGATCTTCTGCTTCTCCGCCTGAAAGACTTCCAGCGTCTCCCGCAGGAAACGGGGCGCCAGGATACACTTTTTCTGCAGTTTCCTCTTCAGTTCCACATTCAATTCTGCCCCGTACTCCTCGGCGGCAGCCATGATCTCGTAGACCATCTGTCTTGTCCTGTCTCTGCCTTCTCCCAGACACAGGCTCTTCCTCTCACATCCCCCGCACACCTTCTCCGAGACAGCGGCGAACATCTCGTCGATCTCCTCCCCTGTCAGCGTCCGGCGGCTCTTTTCCAGGCCCAGAAAGGTCTCAGAGAGATGCTTCAGAGAGCCCGCAAATTTGTCCATCTGGATCACGTAGGGATTGACAAAAAGTTCCTTTTCCTTAACCTCACCCATCGCTATACTCCCCTGCACCCACAGGCAGGCCAAAACTTCTGTCTGTGGAACAAAAAAGCTTTGGGACTCTCTCCCAAAGCTTCTCTTTTGCATACTTATAAAAATTCTTATTTTGCCTTAAAAATAATCTCATTTTCGTGAACCAGTCCCAGCTTATCTTTGGCTGTCTGCTCCACGTACTCATCTGTACCTACGTACTCTTCCAGATCTTCGATCTCCTCCGCGCGGTCCTTCTCGGCCTGGATCTCTTCCTCCAGCTCCTGCTCCTGCTCTATGTATGCACTGTTCTTGGCACGCAGCTCAATACTGCTCACCGAGACAATGACTGCCAAAAGCAGGATCACCGCACTGATGCCCAGCATACTCCTCCTGTGCTGCTGCACCTGTTTTTTCCGGCGTCTCGCCCTGTTCTTTTGTTTAATGCTTCCCATATTAATTACTCACCCATTTCGCCAGCTTTCACTGGTTATTATCTCTTATCTTATCTTTTTTCTCCTGCTTATTCAACCGTTTTCGCCGAATTTCCCCCTCCTCTTTGCGTACAATTTTTTTCGCAGTTTTCCCGGAATTTTCGACAGACAGGAGAAAAAAATACTCCCCAGCACAACACCTAGTATAAAATACCACCTGATGCTACCACTGGTAGTATGGTGAATTTGCACAAACATATAAAACGCTGTCGCCAGCCAGAAAAAAAGGTCCTCCGCAGCAATGGCCGCCGGGGCGTGGCGGACGATCCGCCGCAGCACGCGCAGGCATGTGTAGACACTGCAGACCGTCATTCCCGTCAGCACTGCCTCAAGGAAAGAAAGGCCCTCCACCTCTATCCCGTGCATGCGTCACCTGAACAGTCTGCTCAGTATATTTTCACCCGTCTTGGCCGCCGGATGCACCTCCGAGTAGGCCACACTGTCTATGGTCCCGGACAGATCCACTTCCCCTTTTTCCAGGCTCAGCCTGTTCACGTGAAGGTCAGATCCTTTGACCATCAGCATCCCCTGCTCTGTCTCCAGGAGGATCTCGTTCAGGTCAAAGGACAAAACATCCAGGACGCCTGTCACCAGGCTGGTCTTCCGGTTATTCACAACGAGCTTGTGCGCTCCCCGCACCTGTTTTTCTTCCATTGCCATCACAACCTTTCTTGATAATCATATGAAAGGCTGTCTGAGATTATTACAGATATTTGAACAGATCTTTCGCCTCTTCTTTTTTAGACGTGTCTTTTATGTCGAGGACTTCGACTTTTACAGTTTTTGTCCCGAACTGGATCTCTATGATGTCGCCCGGCTTTACCTTGACTGAGGCCTTTGCCACCGCGCCGTTCACCAGTACTCTCCCCGCGTCACAGGCCTCATTCGCCACGGTGCGCCTCTTGATCAGGCGGGAAACCTTCAGGAATTTATCAAGTCTCATACTGTCACCTCCCTGCGTTTTATGGACAAAACGGCACTGCAGCCTTCTCCGCCGCAGTGCCGTCTTATATTACGAAGTACCCAGCAGAATGCGCCAGGGGCACATCCTGTCGAACTTTTCACATAAACCGCAACAAAATCTATGCGTTCACAGCATCCTTTAAAGCTTTGCCAGCTTTGAACTTCGGAGCCTTGCATGCCTCGATCTTCATTGTCTGGCCTGTCTGAGGATTTCTGCCCTCTCTTGCAGATCTCTTGCTCACTTCGAATGTACCAAAGCCTACAAGCTGTACTTTCTCCTCTTTCTTTAACTCTTCTGTCACTACATCAACAAAAGCTTTTAAGGCCTTCTCAGCATCCTTTTTGGATATTTCTGCGTTCTCAGCAATAGCTGCTACTAATTCTGTTTTGTTCATGGATAACTCCTCCTTCGACTTATGATAGAACCCTTATCATATTCTATTCAGCTTATTGTACATCCTGCGCTGCATCTTGCAGAGCCGCCGGACGTCTTTCAATAAAGTTATACAGGTTTTCCCCCTGTTTGTCAAGGGAAAATCCCCGAAAAACCCGGTATTTTCAAGGTTTCTGGGCTTTTTACAGAGAAAATGAAAACAACTGTTCCAGGAACCGGCTCTTCTCCTCTGTCTGCATGACCACGGTCTTTAGTTTCTCCACATTCTTGGCCGGGATCCATGCCTTGTTGGAGCAATAGTAGGAATCAGCCAGCTTCCAGAATTTCTCCGGGTAGATCAGCCGGATCTTCAGGTACTCTATCTCTGTCCCGGACAGAGGCCGGATGGCGCTGTAAGCATCCAGCATGTGATCCCCGCTCCGCACATTCCACCCATGCTTCTCCATGGCCTTCCGCAGAAAATAATATAGGTCTTCCATCTGGATACCCACCCTGCATCTGTCGAAATTGGTGATGGCGTACCCGCCCGCCGTGACAAGGATATTGTGATAATTGTAATCCCCGTGGATCATCGCGCCATTTTCCCTGGCTCCGTCCCAGAGTTCTCCAAAGTCTGTGCGCTCCAGCTCCTCTGCCGCCTGCCGGGCCCACTCGTACATGCCGTCAAAGCACCGGAGGAATTCCATCTCAAACTCCCCTTTGGGCGACTGTCCCCGCATGAACCTGCGGATCTTTTTCAGCTCCCGGTTGTGCCTCTCATACTCTTTTTTCAGGCTCTCCGGCTCAAAAGCCGCATCGGCGGCAGGACTTTGCGCTCTTTCGCCGCTGTCCTCCTCCGGTCCGCTCTCAGGCTCTGGATCGGGGCAAGGCGGCACCTGCTGCATAAACCGGTGCAGGTGGGCGAGATTTGCAGTCCCTTCCAGAAGTTCCCGGCTCTTGCGGATATCGCACTCCCTTCCCCTGAACCACTGCTTCAATATATAGTTCCGCCCTTCCGGGGACGTGCTGACATACTCCCCGTCGCAGTTGGCCACAGGCAGGTCCGTCCGCATATTCCCCTCCCGGTACAGATGGACTCCCACATGCCGCATCAGGAGGACCTGGCGCCTGGACACCCCCGCCTCCCGGAGCAGAAAAAGTCCCTGGTCTGTATCACAAAAAAACGCACCCCTTGTTTTGCGGGTGCACTTTACATTGATTGGATATTGCTCCAATATACTCAATTCGTAATCCTGCATATTACCGTCCCCTGCACATTTCCAATATCATGTTCTGTTTAATGTATGACAGCGAAAACGGTAATATGCCTGTTCTCTTTTTACTTCTTTTTCTCTTCTGCCAGTTCCAAAAGCCTGCTCTTCTCGTTGAGCTGCGGATCTTCGATCACCGCCTCCAGCAGACTCTCCAGCACCACGCCCAGCTCTTTCCCCGGCCGAAAGCCCGCCTCGATCAGGTCCCGGCCGTTGACGGCCAGGTCCTTGAGCGTGACGCACTCCTGCCTGGCCAGGCTCTGCCTGTAGAGTGCTTCCACTCCGTCTATATCTGCCAGCTTCTCCTCCCTGAGATAGGTACTCTGGGCCAGCACATCCGCCCGGCGCACCTCCAGGTACAGAGGGAACAGATCCAGACCGATCCGGTTCATGGCTCTCCTGACATATTTTCCCTGGACCGGCATCCGGTAATCGTGGTAGCGCACCAGGACCGCCACTTTCCTCTGGGTCTCATTGTCAAACTTCAGCCTGCGCATCACGTCCCTGGCGATCTCCTCGCTGCGCAGGGCGTGCTTCTTAAAATGCGCGACTCCCTCCTCATCCACGGTCTTCAGGTCCGGCTTTCCCATATCGTGGAACAGCATGGCAAGCCGCAGCACCCTGTCCGGCCGCACGTTTAAAAGGGCGTGGAGAGTGTGCTCCCCCACCGTATACATGTGGTGGGGCGTCTCCTGGGACGTGTCCATGATCCGGTCAAACTCCGGCAGGAACCAGGCGGTGATCCCCAGCTCCCAGGCGGTCCGCAGCATATCCGGCCGTCCGGACAGAAGGATCTTCAGAAGCTCCGTCTGGATCCGCTCGGCGCTGATCTTCTGCAGGGTGGGGGCCAGCGCCTCCATTCCTTCCCGGGTCTCCTCCTCCAGCCGGAAGCCCAGCTGGGCCGCAAAGCGCACGCCCCGAAGGATGCGCAGGGCATCCTCACTGAACCGCTCCCTGGCATTACCCACACAGCGGATCACTCCCCGCTCCAGATCCTCCATGCCGCCGAAGATGTCCACCAGCCCCTCCTCATCGCTGTAGGCCATGGCATTGATGGTAAAGTCCCGGCGCAGCAGGTCATCTTTCAGGTTCCTCGTAAAAGTCACCTCTTTGGGATGCCTGCTGTCCTCGTAGGCCCCGTCGATCCGGTAGGTGGTCACCTCGAACCCCTCCCCGTCCAGGAGCACGGTCACTGTCCCGTGCTGGATCCCTGTGTCAAAAGTCCGGGAAAACAGCTCCTTTGTCTGCTCCGGCGTGGCGGAGGTGGTGATGTCCCAGTCCTCCGGCTCCCTGCCCAGGAGACTGTCCCGGACGCAGCCGCCCACCGCCCAGGCCTCAAAGCCGGCGGCTCTCAGCGTGCCAATGATCTCTTTCACTTTCTCCGGCATGGATATATGTGTCTGTCTGACGCCATTCATATCTATCAGTCCTTTAAAATCTATTTTCGTGTATATATCATATCCCATTTCCTGTTTCAGGCGCAAGATAAGGGCGGAAGTTTTTGTCCTTCCGCCCTTGTATATTCTCTCTTCGCATACGGTGATCCCGCTGCGCCTCCGCCCCGGAGGCAGCCTCCAGAAACCGGCAGGGATTAGTAAGATTTGCCCCAGTATGCCATGTGCTTCGCAGGCTTTCCGCACCAGATACACTTGTCGGAGACGAACTCCTCATCCTCGATCAGACATCTTGTGGCAGCTCCGCCTGTAGCGTATTTCACTTCGCCCTCGCACTCCGGATCTCCGCACCAGCATGCTTTTACAAAGCCTCTGTTGGCCTTGAATTTCTCCACCATCTCATCCATGTTTGTGGCTGTGTCGATGTGGTCATTCAGGAACTTCTCAGCTCTGTTGTACATATCCTGCTGGATCGTCTCAAGGATCTCACGCAGCTTTACTGCGATCTCATCCATGGAAACAATGATCTTCTCACGGTTATCACGACGCACAACAACTACCTGGTTCTTCTCGATATCCTTCGGTCCGATCTCGATACGTGTAGGAATACCAAGCATCTCCTGCTCGGAGAACTTCCATCCTGTGCTCTTGTCGGAGTCGTCGATCTTCACTCTGTATCCGGCTTTCTTCAGCTCATCCAGCAGCGCATCTGCCCGATCCAGCACGCCCTCTTTGTGCTGTGCGATAGGAATGATGCGGCACTCTACAGGTGCTACGTGAGGCGGCAGCACAAGTCCGCTGTCATCACCGTGAACCATGATCAGGGCGCCGATACTTCTTGTGGACCATCCCCAGGATGTCTCGTACACGCTCTGGAGCTGGTTGTTCTTATCCAGATACTTGATGCCGAAAGCATCCGGGAAACCGCTTCCGAAGAAGTGGCTGGTAGCTGACTGGAGTGCCTTTCCGTCGTGCATCAGAGCCTCGATGGTGTAGGTATCCTGTGCTCCGGCGAATTTCTCATGCTCAGCCTTTCTTCCGGACACGAAAGGAATAGCCATTGTCTCTCTGTAGCAGTCCTCATATACGTGGAACATCTGGATGGTACGTGCTTCTGCTTCCTCGTATGTGGCGTGGATGGTGTGTCCCTCCTGCCACAGGAACTCTCTGGAGCGAAGGAACGGCCTTGTGGTCTTCTCCCAGCGAAGAACGGAATTCCACTGGTTCCATACCTTCGGAAGGTCTCTGTAGGACTTGACTGTCTTAGACCAGAGGTCGCAGAACAGCGTCTCAGATGTAGGACGGATGCAGAGACGCTCCTGGAGTCTCTCCATACCTCCGTGTGTTACCCAGGCAACCTCAGGTGCAAATCCTTCAATATGCTCTGCCTCTTTCTCAAGAAGACTTTCCGGGATCAGCATAGGCAGACATACATTCTCTACGCCTGTCTCTTTAAAACGTCTGTCCAGATCTGCCTGGATCAGCTCCCAGATAGCATATCCGTTGGGAAGGTAGTTCAGACATCCCTTTACGCTGGAGTAGTCGCAGAGTTCAGCCTCGCGTACTACGTCTGTATACCACTGTGCGAAGTTTTCATCGCGGGAAGTGATATTTTTTACTAATTTCTTTTCATTAGCCATGACTTTTTTCTCCTTTTTTCTTGATTTTTCTCCGGAGCCCCCTGCCCCGTGTGTCTGATTTTGGGAAATGATATGCCCGCCGATCTTTTCTCTCCACAGGCGCCTCCTGCCAGAGGGCTTTTAAGCCCGCAGAAATAAAAAAATCGCCGGACCTCTCGTCTCCCCGAAAAAGGGACCGAAAAGTTCGGCGGTACCACCCTAATTAACTGCAGTCCTCCTGCAGTTCTCTCTGTCTGCCATTAACGCTGACAAAACGCTGCATTTTCACACAGAGGCTCCAAGGTGGGTTCGTGATACCCGGATGCAGGGAACTTTCAGCCACAGGATCCCTTCTCTGCGCGCATCGGCCTTATCATTACTATTCCTCTTCACTGCCAGTCCTGCCTTCTGCAGCCATCACTGCCAGCAGGTATGCTTTTGTCTGAATATAATATATCAGTTAACCGTAATTTTAGCGAATACCCATTTATTTGTCAAGGGGGCAATTTCTATCAGCAGTATTCTTTGAAGAATTTTTCATAAACAAAAAACTGACACGGATACCGGGAAATGCTATAATGCTTACCAGACAATAAATTCAGTAGAATCAGGAGCAGACTACCTATGCAGAAAAATTCGTTTAACATCCTGTATGAAGACAGGGAGATCCTCGTCTGCAGCAAGCCTCACGGCATCCCCGTGCAGAGCCGCCGCATCGGCACGCCGGACATGGAGAGCATGCTGAAAAACCATCTGGCCCGCCAGGGACAGGAACCTTATCTGGCGGTTATCCACCGCCTGGACCAGCCGGTGTCCGGCCTTCTCGTTTTTGCAAAAACAAAAAAAAGCGCTGCCTCTCTGAACGCGCAGCTCACAGGCAGCTCCTTCGGAAAATACTACCGGGCCCTGACAGAAGAAATTCCTTCTGCCCCCTCCGGCACACTCCGGGACTATATCGTCCGGGACGGGCGTACCAACACCTCCCGCATCTGCTCCCCGGATACGCCTGGGGCCAAAAAAGCGGAGCTTACATACCGCACCATCACGGAAGAAGCGCCATTTTTCTCGGACAGGTCTGACAGCCAGGCGGAGCTGGAAATCCACCTTCTTACGGGCCGTCACCACCAGATCCGGGTGCAGATGGCACACATGGGATGCCCCCTCTTGGGAGACACAAAGTATAATCCTGCCGCCCGGGAAGCAGGCACATGGCAGGTACTGAAGCTGTGCGCTTACTGTCTGGAGTTCCTTCACCCCTCCACCGGAAAGCGGATGCAGTTCTGTCTGGAACAAGATGTCTAGTCCCCAGCGGGCCCCTGTTCCAGCGCCGCAAAGAAGAGCTCGTAGGCGTCATCCTGTCCGTCCAGAAGGGGAGAATTTTCTCCTCCGCCGTTGGTGCTCCGCTTGATCTTGGCATAAAATTCTTCTCCCGCGCTCACCAGTTCCATCTCATAGATCTCATACCCCAGCTCCCTGCACTTCCGGCAGAAGGCCCCCAGCGGGTCCTCTTCTTTTCTTGTAGCCAGCAGCTCCTCCCTGAGCTCCGGGTCCTGGTGGGCCCTGTGCTGCAATTTCTCCAACATTTCCATAGTCGATGCCATACTGATCTCTCCTTTTCTCCTCCGCAAAAATCTACAGAAAAAAGGCGCCGCAAGATCCCCCAAAAAAGGGGGTTCCACAGCGCCTTTGCTGTTCAATGGTCATTTATGCCAATGCATTTCTTTACTGCCAATCTATCGATCAGGCCATCTCAGGCTCAGCTTCCGCTTCCTGGCTCAGCGCCTCCTCGTACTTCTCCAGGATAATGCTCTGAATCCTCTCTCTTGTAGCGGAGTTGATGGGATGGGCGATATCTCTGTACTCTCCATCCAGCGCTTTCTTGCTCGGCATTGCGATGAAAAGTCCTTTCTCTCCTTCAATGACCTTAATGTCATGCACAACAAACTCCTCGTCCATTGTGATGGACACTACTGCCTTTAATTTCCCTTCTTTCGCAACTTTCCGCACGCGTACATCTGTGATCTGCATGTCTTCTAGCCCCTTTCTTGTCAGTCACTGCATCTTTCCTTTTTTCTCTTACAGTGCATATCTCTCATTTTTTTCGACTACTATCTTTACGCCGTTCTCGCCTACATGGCGCGTATTTGCCCGGATCGTGTCCCGGCTCTCCACGATGCAGTTCTCAATGTAAGTGTTGTCGCCCAGATACACATCATTGAGAATGATCGAGTTCTTGATCACGCAGTTATTCCCCACAAAGGTCTTCTTGAACAGCACAGAGTTCTCCACCGTGCCGTTGATAATGGACCCGCTGGCCACAAGGCTGTTCTTCACCACAGCCCCCGGATTGTATTTTGCCGGCGGCAGGTCGCTGACCTTGGAATAAATGCCCGGATATTCCTTGAAGAAGTAATTTCTCACTTCCGGCTTCAGGAAATCCATGTTGGTCTTATAATACGCGTCAACTGTAGCAATATTGCTCCAGTAGTCTTTGATCTTATAGCCGTATATCTTCTTCAGATTCTTGTATCTGATGAGGATATCCGTGACAAAGTCATGCCTTTCCTCCTCCGCGCAGTGCTCAATCAGGTCGATGAGCTGGCGTCTCCTTATGATGTAAATGCCTGTGGAGATGGTGTTGTAGGCCGCCATCATAGGCTTCTCCTCAAACTCCTCCACCCGCATAGTCTCGTCCATCTTCAGTGTACCGAACCGGGTCGCATCCTCGCCGGGCTGCAGATCCCTGCACACGATGGTGATATCTGCCTTCTTCGCGATATGATATTCCAGGACTTTATTGTAGTCCATCTTGTACACCGCGTCGCCGGAGGTGATGATCACGTAGGGTTCATGGCACTTTTTCAGGAAGTCCAGGTTCTGGTAGATGGCGTCCGCCGTCCCCCTGTACCAGTAGCCGTTGTCCGCCGTGATGGTGGGAGTGAATACGTAAAGTCCTCCCTGTTTTCTTCCAAAATCCCACCATTTGGAGGAGTTCAGATGTTCGTTTAACGAGCGGGCATTGTACTGTGTCAGCACAGCCACCTTCTGGATATGAGAGTTGGTCATATTGCTCAGGGCAAAGTCGATCGCCCGGTAGCTTCCCGCGATGGGCATGGCCGCCACTGCCCTCTTCTGGGTCAGTTCCCGCATCTTGTTGCTGTTTCCGCCTGCTAAGATAATTCCTACTGCTCTCATAATCTCTCACCCGCCTTTATCAATGTCTCTCCGCTTTCAAGCACGCCTCCCGGGTAGTCCTCCCTGACGGTGACACCGCTGATGGCGGTATTCTTTCCGATCTGTACGCCTTCCGGTATGACAGAATTCTCTCCAATGGTCACAAGACCGAAAGAATAAATATTCGGTTTTAACTTGTTCGGCACATCAGCGCCTGTGCCAAGCGTAGCGTTGTCACTGATGTGTACGCTTTCCGCTATGATGGCCTTGTCTATGATGCAGCCCGCACCGATCTGCACGTCCTTCATAATGATGGAGTCGCGCACCACGCTGCCTGCCCCGATGGTCACGCCGGATCCGATGACGCAGTTGTGTACCTCGCCGTATATCTCGGCCCCGTCTCCGATAATGCTCCTGTCGATAATGGCTGTATCGGCAATGTACTGGGGCGGGATGATGTCGCTGTTGGTGTAGATCTTCCAGAACTCCTCATACAGGTTGAATTCCGGGATGATATCAATGAGCTCCATATTGGCCTCCCAGTAGGAACCGAGGGTTCCCACATCCTTCCAGTAGCCATTGTACTCATATGCAAACAGTCTCTTTCCATTCTCGTGGCAGTAAGGGATGATATGCTTTCCAAAATCACAGCCCGGCACGTCCTTCAGATCCATCAGCGCCTTTTTCAGCACCGGCCAGCTGAATATGTAGATGCCCATGGATGCCAGATTGCTCTTGGGCTCCGGCGGCTTCTCCTGAAATTCCGTGATGCGTCCGTCCGAGTCGGCCACCACGATACCGAAGCGGCTGGCCTCCTCCATAGGCACAGGCATGGCGGCGATGGTCACATCCGCGTCATGCTCCTTATGGTAGTCCAGCATAACCTCATAATCCATCTTGTAAATGTGGTCCCCCGACAGGATCAGCACGTAATCCGGATTAAAGGTGCTCATATAATCCAGGTTCTGATAGATCGCGTTGGCTGTACCTGTGTACCACTCACTGTTTGAACTTTTTTCATATGGCGGAAGGATCGATACACCTCCGATGTTGCGGTCCAGATCCCACGGGATCCCGATCCCGATATGTGTGTTAAGCCGCAGCGGCTGGTACTGAGTCAGAACGCCCACAGTGTCGATCCCCGAGTTGATACAGTTACTGAGCGGAAAATCTATAATTCTGTATTTCCCCCCAAAAGCAACGGCCGGCTTGGCAACTTTTGCCGTGAGGACTCCAAGTCTGCTGCCCTGTCCTCCTGCCAGCAGCATTGCTATCATTTCTTTTTTAATCATGCCATCACCCCTTCTCAGCAATTTTAATGACTTTTATTATACCATACTTCCGTATTTAAGTGAACATATTTTACAAAAAAAGTGATTTTTCTACCTTTTTTTTATCGATATATCACAAAAAAAGTTTCTTGGCTTTTCTATTATATATGTTTATAATAATATAAATGATGCCAAAACCCAAAAGTCCGGGCCGCATGAGTCTGCTCACAGACAGCACCAGGCCTTGGGAAGCATTGTATCGTCAATCACGGACAGCATTTTTTATAGAAAGGTATGTTGATCATGTATAAAATTAATTTTCACGAACCTGTGCATGTGCACTTTATCGGCATCGGCGGTATCAGCATGAGCGGTCTGGCTGAGATCCTCCTGAAAGAGGGCTTCACCATCTCCGGCTCCGATGCCAAAGAGTCCGCCCTGACAGACCACCTCTCCTCCCTGGGAGCTGAGATCTTCTACGGGCAGAAGGCCTCCAACATCATCCCCGGGATCGATGTCGTGGTCTACACAGCCGCCATCCACGAAGACAACGAGGAGTACGCCGAGGCAGTCCGGCAGGAGCTTCCCATGCTCAGCCGGGCGGAGCTCTTAGGCCAGCTCATGCGCAACTATAAAGTGCCGGTGGCCATCTCCGGCACCCACGGCAAGACGACCACCACCTCCATGCTCTCCCATATCCTCCTTGCGGGGGAGAAAGATCCCACCATCTCCGTGGGCGGGATCCTGAAAGCCATCGGCGGGAACATCCGGGTGGGAGACTCCGACATCTTTGTGACGGAAGCCTGCGAGTACACCAACAGCTTCCTCCATTTCTTCCCGAAGATCTCCGTGATCCTCAACATCGACGCGGACCATCTGGACTTCTTCAAGGATCTGGAGGACATCCGCCGCTCTTTCCGCAAATTCGCCCAACTCCTGCCAGAGGACGGCGTTCTCATCATCAACAAGAGCATCGAGCGGCTGGAGGAGATCACAGAGGGACTGACATGCAGGGTCATCACCTTCGGCCTGGAGCCGGATGCCGACTACTCTGCCGCTTCCATCTCCCACGATGCCTTCGGCGACGCCTCCTTTGACCTCATCAGGCAGGGCCAGAATGCAGGGCGGATCCGCCTGTCCGTGACAGGGGATCACAATATCTGCAATGCCCTCTCTGTGATCGCGGCCGCCGACCTTCTGGGCGTGTCCCTGGAGGACGCGCAGAAGGGGCTCTCTTCCTTTAAGGGGACAAACCGGCGCTTTGAGCACAAGGGAGACTGGAACGGAGTCACTGTCATCGACGACTACGCCCACCACCCCACGGAGATCCGGGCCACGCTAAAGGCGGCTGCGTCCTACCCCCACCGGGAGGTCTGGTGCGTGTTCCAGCCCCACACCTACACCCGCACAAAAGCTCTGTTTGACGATTTCGCCGACGCCCTCACCCTGGCGGATCACATTGTGCTGGCAGATATTTACGCCGCCCGGGAGACGGACACCCTGGGTGTGTCCTCAGAGCTGCTGGCAAATGCCCTGAAAGAAAAAGGGTGCGACGCCTACTATCTCCCCTCTTTCCAGGCCATCGAGGAGTTTCTCGCCGGCCGCTGCCAGAAGGGGGACATGTTGATAACTATGGGGGCCGGAAATGTTGTAAATATTGGAGAGGATCTGCTGAAAGACTAGTTATCCACATTTTCCACAGGATTTTATCCACAAAAAAGATGGATTTTGACTCAAAAAGTTCTTTTTGCCCCTCCCTCTCCGGTGCTATAATAGGTCTGCAATCAAACATATACGACAGATTACGACGAACGAGGATGGGAAAAGCATGAAGAAACTGACACTGAAAAACTGCCGGCAGGAGAATGCCCTTCTGCTGGATTACGAGTTCATTGACCACTATATGCCGGAGGCAAATGGAGAGTACGTGAAGGTATATCTCCTGCTGCTCCGCTGCCAGTCCAGCCCGGACAGGGAGCTGACCATCTCCGGCATTGCGGATATCCTGGACGATACGGAGAAAGATGTGATCCGCGCCCTGAAATACTGGAAGAAGCAGGGTCTTCTGGACTACGAGATCACGGAGGAGGCCGCCTCTTCCGCCCCCCGGGCAGACACCCAGGCGCCGGAGGCAGCAAATGTTCAGGAACAGGCAGCTCCATCCCCGGAAAATGTCACCCGCTTCCGCAACCGCAAGGAACTCAAGGAGCTTCTCTTTGTGGCAGAACAGTATCTGGGGAAAACTCTGTCCACCACAGACATGAAGACCATCACTTATTTCTACGATGAGCTGGGCATGTCCACCGATCTCATAGAATACCTGATCGAGTACTGTGTGGAAAACGGGCACAAGAGCATGCATTACATACAGAAAGTGGCCCTCTCCTGGGCAGACCGGAAGATCCAGACACCGGAGGAGGCCAAGCAGAGCGCAGCCTTCTACAGCAAAAGCTGCTACGGTGTGCTGAAGGCCTTCGGCATCACCGGCCGCTCCCCCGCCGCCTCCGAGCTGGCTTACATCCAGCGGTGGAGCGGGGAATACGGCTTTTCAGACGAGCTGATCTTAGAGGCCTGCAACCGGACCATGAACAGCATCCACCAGCCCAGCTTCGACTATGCAGAATCCATCCTGAAGAGCTGGCTCGAGGGAGGCGCAAAGAACAGGAAAGATGTGGAGGCTCTGGATCTGGCTTACCAGAAAGAGAAGCTGGAGCGCAAGGAGAAGCGCCAGGGGCGTTCCGCCTCCTCTTCCGCCGAGACACCAAAACCTGCACGGAATCGGTTTAACAACTTCGAGGGCAGGACTTACGAAGACATGGAAGATCTGACCCGCAGGCTCATACAGAACCAGTGAGGACGGACCTGTCTTCTATCATTTGAGAAGGGAGAACATTTGTGGCTCTTACAAATTCCCAATACGAACAGATCATGCGCACCTATGAACAGCACCGCCTGGACAACGAGCACAGGCGGCGCAGGCGCTATGCAGATATAGAGAAAAAGATCCCCCGGATCCGGGAGCTGGATGATGAGATTTCCAGCCTGTCCCTGCAGCAGGCCCGCCGCCTTCTGGAGGGGGACGCGTCCGCTCTGGACACCTTAAAAGAGAAAATTCATGCACTTTCCCAAAAAAAGCTTGCACTTCTGCGGGAAAACGGTTATCCTTCGGATTATCTGGATCTTCACTACACGTGTCCCGACTGTCAGGATACCGGGTATATCGGGGACAGAAAATGCCACTGCTTTAAGAAGGCTATCATCGATCTTCTCTATACCCAGTCCAACCTGCAGGAAGTGCTGGACAGGGAGAATTTCGACACATTTTCCATGGAATACTATTCCGGCAGCCATATAGACCGCCTCACCGGGCGCTCGTCCAGGGAGGCCATGGAGATCGCTCTGAAGAGCTGCCATGAATTTGTTGATACATTCGGGGAGGAATTCCACAATCTTCTCCTCTACGGCGACACAGGCGTGGGAAAGACCTTCCTCTCCCACTGTATTGCCAAGGAGCTGCTGGAGCATTCTTTCTCCGTGATCTATTTCACAGCCGCCCAGCTTTTTGACATCTTTGCAAGGAGCACATTCCGGCGGGAGGAGGAAGCAGGGGCAGACTGCGAGCACATCTACAGCTGCGATCTTCTCATCATTGATGACCTGGGAACGGAGATGAGCAACTCCTTCACCAACTCCCAGCTCTTCATCTGCCTGAATGAGCGGATCCTGCGGAAAAAGCCCACCCTGATCTCCACTAATCTCTCTCTGGAGGACTTGAAAAACATCTACTCAGAGAGGATCTTTTCCAGGATCACCAGCTCCTACACTGTGCTGCGCCTGACAGGCGATGATATCCGGATACAAAAGAAACTGATGAACAGAGTATAAAAAATATTTCAAATAACAGGAGGTACCTTATAAGATGCTGCGCCGAAATGAACGTATTTTAGACAATATTCCCGTTGGAGCCCTGGGGATCATCGCCCTGGACGGATGCCAGGAAATGGGAAACCGTGTCAACGACTATCTCGTAAAATGGAGAAAGGAAGACGGACATGTTCACAAGGACGACGTAGTGTTCAGCGGATACGAGAGAGACAATTACCTGATCGATGCGAGAGTGCCCCGATTCGGATCCGGTGAGGCAAAGGGCATCATCGGAGAGTCTGTCCGCGGGAAAGACCTGTATCTCATGGTTGACGTGTGCAATTACAGCCTGACCTACTCTCTGTCAGGCCACACAAATCACATGTCCCCTGATGACCATTTCCAGAACCTGAAACGTATCATCGCCGCGATCGGTGGAAAGGGACGACGCCTCAACGTGATCATGCCCTTCCTCTACGAGAGCCGCCAGCACAAGAGAAGCAGCCGTGAGTCTCTGGACTGCGCGCTGGCTCTGCAGGAGCTTGTGCGCCTGGGTGTGGACAACATCATCACCTTTGACGCCCATGACCCGCGAGTGCAGAACGCCATTCCGCTCAGCGGTTTTGAGACTGTGCGCCCCACCTACCAGTTTGTGAAGGGACTTCTGCGCACAGTCAAGGACCTGAAGATCGACAGCGACCACATGATGGCCATCAGCCCTGACGAGGGCGCCACCGAGCGCGCTGTCTACCTGGCCAACGTGCTGAACCTGGATATGGGCATGTTCTACAAACGCCGCGACTACACAAGGATCGTGAACGGACGCAACCCCATTGTGGCCCACGAGTTCCTGGGCTCCTCTGTGGAAGGAAAAGACGTGATCATCCTGGATGACATGATCTCCTCCGGCGACAGCATCCTTGACGTGGCCCGCCAGCTAAAGCAGAGAAAGGCAAACAGGATCTATGCCGCTGCCACCTTCGGTCTTTTCACAAACGGCATGGAAAAATTTGACAAGGCATACGAGGAGGGCATCATCAACGGCATCCTGACTACAAACCTGATCTACCAGACACCGGAGCTGCTGTCACGACCCTACTACATCAACTGCGACATGAGCAAGTACATTGCCCTTATGATCGACACCCTGAACCATGACGGTTCTATCAGCAGCATCCTGAACCCAAGCGAGAGGATCCAGCATGTAGTGGAGAAATACCGCAGAGGCGAAGAGATCTAAATCTCCTCCCTCCGCTGTGAAAAAATAAAAGAGAGAAAGCAGGGGACCCGCCTGTCCCCTGTTTTCTCTCTTTTTCTCTTTCTTATGCTCTTTTCTTATTCGCCTTTCGCAGAAACATCTCACGGAAGGGATACCAGATCAAAGGGAATAGACTCCCTGCGAAGGATCTCCTCCTCCCGCCGGTGGCAGGTAAAGAGCAGCACCTGCTCCCTGTTCCCGGCAAGCCAGGCCAGCGTGTTGGCAAGCCGTCGGTCATCGTAGCAGGCAAATGCATCGTCCAAGACCAGCGGGTACTCCTCCTCGTAGAGAAGATCTGCGGCCGCCAGCCTGAGGGCCAGGTAAGCCTGCTCCATGGTCCCCCTGCTCACCTGGGAAAGAGGGATCCTGCGGTTCTCCTGGAAGAAGACCGGCTGGGCCCCCTCCTCCACAAGCAGTCTTGTGTATTTTCCTCCGGTGATCCCCCGCATGATGTCTGAAACTGCCCCGTTCAGATCGCTCCGTACCTGGGTCTGCATATCCCGCGCCACCTGGGCGAGACGTTCCCCGGCCAGAGACAGGGCGGCCCTTCTGTTCTTCTGCTCTTTATAGATGTCATCCAGTTCTCCCAGCTCTGTCAGTTCCTCCTGCAGATTTTCGTACTGGATCTGCTTCTCTTTCTTCTCTTCCTCCAGATGCTGCTGTTCCCACCGAAGTTTCTCCGCTGAGGCCAGCTCCTCCTCCGGGGTGATCTCCTCCAGCATCAGCTCCGGCGCTGTCTTCTGCCGCTTCTTCTCCACCTTCATCCGGTTCCAGATATAGATGCCCCCCGCAAGCGCCGCCACCACAGAGGTGATATAGTTCCATGGACGTGGGATCAGCACAAAGAGGACGATCACTGCCAGGATGATCCCCAGCACCTCCAGCGGATGGATCCGCCATCCACCGGGCCTGAGTTCATCGATCATCCGCCTCTCTTTCTCCTGCTCCCTGCTCTCTCTCTCCTCTTTAATCCGCTTCAGCTCCAGGGCTTCCCTCACCCGGTCCAGCTCCTCGTCCAGGCGGTGGATATCCCGCCATACATAGGAGGCCTCCTGCTCGATCTTCTCACGGCGGCGCTGCCGCTCCTCCATGTAAACCTTGGCCTGGCGGTCCAGCTGTTTCTCCTGGCTGCGGAGCACATCCTGGGCAGCCGCCAGGTCGATCCTGGCATCCCCGGAAACGGAATAGTTTGCAGCGAAATTTTTCAGTTCACCAGCCAGCTTCTGTCCCGTCTGCGCGCCGGACTGGCGGATGTAGAGTGTATCTTCATAGCCGTCCGCCTCCAGACCCGGCAGGATCATCTCCAGATCCCCGTCTGCCAGCGACAGCTGTTCCCCGTCGTCCAGGCAGATCAGATCAGCCTTCTTCACCTGTCTGCCAAAGCTTCTCTCCAGCCGGAAGGTCTTCCCCCCGCAGGTAAACTCTATGGCTCCGCCGTAGACGCCGGACTGCTCCCAGGGCTCGTACCGGCTGAAAGTATCGTTTGCAGCCGCCCGGCCCCGCCCCCTCTCCATGCCAAAGAGCATGCTCTTTATGAAGGTGTGGATGGTCGTCTTGCCGGCCTCATTCTCCCCGTACAGGAGCTGGATCCCGTCGCCCAGCAGGATGATCCTGTCTCTGAATTTTCCAAAATGTCTCAGTTCCAGCTTCTGAATTTTCATTCTGTTCCCCTTCTTGTCTCCATCAGAGCGCTGATCCCCTCACACAGCGCCGTATACTCCACGCTGTCTTTTTCCGCGCCTGAAAAACTTTCTATGTACCTGCCGATCAGATTGTTTTTATTGTTCCGGTACAGTTTCTCCAGATCCCATGCAGGCTTTGTCTCGTCCAGGATGTCGATGATATTTCCTCTCCCGTCCAGTGCATCTAGGTCAAACAGAACATCCGGGTCATGATATCCTTTCAGAAGAAACTTATACATATTCTGTTCTCCCTTTTCCTCTATCTTCGCCTGCACCATCTCGCGCAGCCTGGCGCCCGTTGTCCGCGGGTCCACCTCCACCTGGCAGTGGATGTACTCTCTAAGGGCAAAGGGAACAAAGGAGAAGCTGCACCCCTTCTCCGTTATCTCTCCCCGGATGTAGCCGTGATGCCCGGTGTCGTTCTTGTCTGTGGGCTCCAGCGCTCCTGCATAGGCCGCAAGGCCGGGAACCACCACCTGGGGCATGTGGATGTGCCCCAGCGCCACATAGGCATAGCCAAGGCCGGACAGCTTCTCCCGGCTAATTGGAATATGGGCAGCATCCCCGCCGTGGGCCAGCAGGATCTCTGTCTTCTGCCTTCCGGCCGCCGCCGCGCTGTCGTAGAGCGGCGTGGGGATCTGCTTTTCGTGGTAGCTGCACCCGTACACTGCTGTCTCAAAAGCGGGAAACTCTACCGCCTCTATCTTCTCAGAACCCAGGAAATGTACGTTGCCGCTCCACCGGAAGGTGCGGTAATAGGACTCCCGGCGTATATGGTCATGGTTTCCGGCGATCAGGACCACCTGCGTCCTCTCCAGGGAAGCGAACAGGCTGTCCACTTCCTTCAGCTCCCGCAGAAGGGGCTGCCGGTGAAAAAGGTCCCCGGCCACCAGAAGAAGATCCGGGGCCTCACTTCTGCAGACTCTGATCAGTCTTCGGAAGCTTTCCCAGATTTCTGCGCTTCGCTCCCCGCTGTATGCCTTTCCTGCCTCGGGACGCACCCCTAAATGCACGTCCGCGATGTGTATGAACTTCATTTTCTTCTTTCTCCTCCTGCTCTTTTCCAGATGGCAGCGTCACGATAAACTGCGTCTTCTCGTCGTCGCTCCTGGCCATGATCCTGCCCCCGTGGAGCTCCACGATCTCCTTGGCTATGGCAAGCCCCAACCCGGCCCCTCCGGTCTCGCTGGATCTGGAGTCATCCAGGCGGTAAAATTTCTCAAATATAGTCTGCAGCTTTGTCCCCGGAATCTTCTTGCCCCGGTTGGAGAACGTGATCTCCACCTCTTTATTTTTCCGGCGGGCACTGATCTGTATCGTTGTGCCGGCATAGCAGTATGCCACCGCATTCCTGAGAATATTGTCAAAGACTCTGGCCAGCTTGTCCGGGTCACAGTAGACCACCAGGTCGTCCTCTGTCTCCACCTCGCAGGTGAGCTGCTTCTCCTGGAGGACGCCGTACAGCTCGTCCGCAATCTGCTCCAGCATCATGGACAGGTTCAGCTCCACCGGCTCCAGCTCGATATCCTGGAGATTGAACTTGGTGATGTCAAAGAACTCGTTGATCAGCTCGCCCAGCCTCGTAGCCTTCTCCAGGGAAATATGGATGTACTTGGCCCGCTCCTCCTCCGGCATGTCCGGGTGGGCGTCCAGCATAGCCAGGTAGGCCACCACAGAGGTGAGGGGCGTCTTCAGGTCATGGGCCAGGAAAAGCACCAGGTCGTTTTTCTTCTTCTCACTCTCTATGGCCTCCAGATCCTGCCGCTTCAGCGTGGCCTTGATCTCGTTGAGCCGGATCTCGATAGGCTTCAGCTCTGTGATCAGATGGATGGGCTCTGTGGACTCGGAGATGATGTTCTCGATGCCGTCCCCCACCTGGTCCAGATACTTGGTCATCTTGGACAGGGCCACGTAGAAAAACAGGGCAAACAGGAGCAGGAAGCCTACGATCATAAAGAACTCCTTATTGTCCCCTATAAGCTGCCAATATAAATCAATGGCGGTCTGTTCTTCCACGTGAAAGGCTGTGAGTATCTTTACAAATGTCGTCGCAAAGCTGTCATTGTATACCCCGTCAATCACATAATTCAGAAGAAAGCCGCCAACAAGTACAGTCAGTGCTGTCACCAGCACTGTCTGCAGCAGGATACTGAATTTTAATTTTCTGTAATTACTCTTCAACTTTATAACCCACTCCCCATACTGTCTTGATAAAGTCTGAAGTTCCCGTGGGTGCGCTCATTTTTTCCCGCAGATGCCGGATGTGCACCATGACCGTGTTGTTGCTGTTTTTATAGTATTTCTCGTGCCACACTTTCTCGAACAGCTCCTCGGAGCTGATGACTTTGCCCCTGTTCTCACAGAGGAGCCAGAGAATGTCAAACTCTATGGGGGTGAGTGTCAGCGGGACCTCATTGTAAATACACTCATGGGAAGTCCGGTTCAAAAGGAGGCCGCCGAAATCGATGACCTCTCCCGGCTCCTTTCCTCCGTCATTGTACTGGGTGTAGCGGCGGAGCTGGGCCTTCACCCTGGCCACCAGCTCCAGAGGATTGAAGGGCTTGGGTATGTAGTCATCTGCCCCCATGGTGAGCCCTGTGATCTTGTCCATGTACTCGGTCTTGGCTGTCAGCATGATCACGGGGAAGGTGTATTTCTCCCGGATCTTCTTCAGTATCTGGAAGCCGTCGATATCCGGCAGCATCACATCCAGGATCGCCAGGTCGATCTTCTTCTCAAAGATGCAGTCCAGAGCTTCCTGGCCGGTGTAGAATTTGTAGACCGTATACTGGTCGTTCTGCAGATACAGTTCGATGACGTCCGCGATCTCCCGCTCGTCATCCACTACTACGATATTCATACTCTCGTGAACCTCCTTATTCTGCCCCGGCGAAGAGAAGGCTTTAGCCCTCCCTCCGGCGGGGGAATCCGTGATGTCCCCTCTTCATTCCTTTTTTGCGTTCTCTTTTAACTGCCTTTTACAGCTCGCAGTTGTTCACTGTCCTTGGGAACGGGATCACGTCGCGGATGTTGCCCATTCCTGTCAGGTACATGATACATCTCTCAAATCCAAGGCCGAACCCGGAGTGGCGTGTGGAGCCGTATTTTCTCAGGTCCATGTAAAAGCCATAGTCCTCCTCCTTGAGTCCCAGCTCCTTCATGCGGGCGGACAGCTTCTCGTAGTCGTCCTCCCTCTGGCTTCCGCCGATGATCTCGCCGATGCCGGGCACAAGGCAGTCTACAGCTGCCACGGTCTTTCCATCCTCATTCAGCTTCATGTAGAAGGCCTTGATCTCCTTTGGATAGTCTGTGACAAACACAGGTCTCTTGAACACTTCCTCTGTCAGATAGCGCTCATGCTCTGTCTGCAGGTCTGTGCCCCAGGAAACTTTGTATTCAAACTTGTCGTTATTCTTCTCCAGGATCTCCACAGCCTCCGTGTAGGTCACTTTGGCAAACTCAGAGGACACAACATTGTGAAGCCTGTCCAGAAGCCCCTTGTCCACAAAGGAGTTGAAGAAATTCATCTCCTCCGGCGCGTTCTCCAGCACATAGCCTATAACATACTTCAGCATGGCCTCCGCCAGATCCATGTTGTCGTTCAGATCTGCAAATGCCATCTCCGGCTCGATCATCCAGAACTCCGCCGCGTGTCTTGTTGTGTTGGAGTTCTCTGCCCGGAAGGTAGGTCCGAATGTATAGATATTGCGGAAAGCCTGGGCAAACGTCTCGCCGTTGAGCTGTCCGCTAACTGTCAGGTTGGTCTCTTTTCCAAAGAAATCCTGGGAGTAGTCCACTGTGCCGTCTTCCTTCTTAGGCACATTATTCAGATCCAGGGTGGTCACCTGGAACATCTCCCCTGCCCCCTCACAGTCGCTTCCTGTGATCAGCGGGGTATGCACATAGACAAATCCCCTCTCCTGGAAGAATTTGTGGATGGCGTAGGCTGTAAGAGATCTTACCCGGAACACAGCCTGGAACGTGTTGGTCCTGGGACGCAGATGAGCGATGGTCCGCAGGTACTCAAAGCTGTGGCGCTTCTTCTGCAGCGGGTAGTCCGGAGCGGAAGCCCCCTCCACCTCCACGGTCTCAGCCTGGATCTCAAAAGGCTGCTTTGCCTGGGGCGTGGCCACCAGTGTTCCCTTCACGATGATGGCAGCTCCCACGTTCAGCTTGGAGATCTCTGCAAAGTTGTCCATTGTGTCATGGTACACCACCTGCAGGGTCTCAAAGAAAGAGCCGTCATTTACCACGATAAATCCGAATGTCTTGGAGTCGCGGATGCTGCGCACCCAGCCGCCCACAGTCACCTCTTTGTCCAGGTAACTTTCTGTGTTCCTATATAATTCCTTGATCGTTGTCAGTTCCATAATCATTACTCCTTCTGATACTATCTTTTTTCAGCACTTGCAAACATTATAGCATACCGGTAGCAGTTTTAAAAGGCAGAATGGGGACGTAATACTTTTCAAAAATGTTACGTCCCAAACCAATTCAACTGGTGCGTAATTGTGTCAAGCTACCCCATTGTTCACACACTATTCCCTCTCATGCCCTGATTAATCTGTCAAAAAACGAAGGGCTTCTTCCGCACAACCCAGGAGAAACCCTTACTTTTTTATGGTAGCAGCTTCAACAAGCAGAAAAGCTGCCAGATACATTTAGCACAATTATACACCAGTTAGTTCAAATCCGGACGTAACATTTTTGAAAAATATTACGTCCGGATTTAAGTATTATATCCAGCATCTGCCATACACAAACATCCTCTCTTCTTTTCTCCCTCTTTTTTCTATGTTAAAATGAAGGCAGTTTAGAAAAAGGAAGGTATCTGATCATGGGTTTTCTGACAGATTTTCAATTGGATCTACTGTGCCACGCAATCGGGCTGCCCAGGGAATGCCGCATCGAGGTCTGCCGCTTCCGGCGCTCCCCCGCATTTGACACGCTCCTCCCCAAGGCCTCCCCTCTGCTTGAAGAGCTTTTCAATCCCGCCACCTGGGACAGGGCTCTTGCGAATCTCAAGGCTCTGCTTGGCGATGACCCGCAGGGCATGAAAATTCTGACTTTGATGCTGATCTGCTGCGGGGAGACCTGGAAACTCTACGATTCTCTTGGCATCAGCAATGAGATCTATATAGCGACACTGAAATGTTTCCCCCGCTTTATAGAGGAGCACTTTGAAAGCTACGGCACTTACGGGTTTGACCGGGACTTCTGGACGATGCGGGAGATCTCCGGCCATCTCTTCCGCCTGGGCGCACTGGAGTTTGAGCTGACCGTGGAAGACGGAGCGAAGGCTGTACATATCCACATCCCCTCAGACGCGGATCTGTCCTGCCGCGCCCGCCGCAGCTCCTACACAGCGGCCCGGACATTTATCAGCCGCTTTTTCCCCGCCTACGCCGATGCCCCCTTCCTCTGTACGTCCTGGCTTCTCAGCCCTGCCCTGAAAGAGTGTCTGCCGGAGAGCTCCCGCATTCTCTCATTTCAGAGTGAATACGAGGTGACAGAGGTATTTCCGGATCACGACCAGTTCCTCACCTGGGTGTACAAGCGACCGGATATTCCCCTGGCCGACCTGCCGGAGGACACTTCCCTACAGCGAAATCTGAAGAAACATCTGCTGGCAGGCAGGAAAGTGGGCGAGGCGGCCGGGAGGCTTCTCCCCTGCGCGTTTCGTTCAGAAAGAGAGATAACCATACCTGGGAGCGGCGAAATTTAAAATTTCATTTTTGGTCAACGAGATTAAATCCGAGTAACCTTTGCACGCCCCGGCTTGGTATGCTATATTAAAGACATGAAAAGAACAACCGCCACAAGTTTGGTGTGCTACCCGTCAAGAGGACAATGAAAAATGATAAATTTTTCTCTGTCAGCCGATAACCGGCCGGCGGTATTTTTATGCTACCTGTAGTGTAAGTTCATGAAATGCCATTGGTGTCATTATATGTAATTTACGTTGCAAACATCGATTGTTATAGTATTCAATATAGTTCTGGATGCTTTGGATTAATTCTTCTCTTGATGTAAAGCATTTCCCATAATACATCTCGCGTTTTAAGATTCCCCAGAATCCTTCCATTGGACCATTGTCTATACAGTGTGCGACTCTGGACATACTTTGTTTCATATGGTGCTTCTTCAGACGAAGATAGAAAGCCTGGCTGGTATATTGGAATCCTCGGTCCGAATGAAAAAGCGGATGCGCATCTGGCTCTATCTTTACCGCCTGATCAAAGGTATCCATAACAAGTGCATTATCATTATGATTACTGATCTTATATGAAACAATCCTGCGGTCACACAAATTCAGGATCGCACTTAAATAAACTTTGTGCACTTCTATCCCCACATAATATTTGAACTCCGTTACATCTGTCAGCCATTTCTCATTAGGCTTGCCTGCGTGGAACTCCCGATGAAGTAAGTTTTTTGCAATATGGGCAGGATTCCTGTCTGCTTTTGTACAGCTTTTCGGACTCCATTTGATAGAAGATTGTACTCCGATTTTACGGCAGATTCTCAGGATTCTCTTATCATTGACAGGAATTCCATAATTTACTGCCAGTTCATCACGGATACGCCGATAGCCCATATCTGGATGCAATCGGTATATTTCCCTGATGATATCGGCAATCTGTTCATTCCTGATTTCACTATCGCTTTTTGGCTGTTTCAGCCAGCGATAATAGGATGAGCGGGTAATTCCAAGGTATCTGCACATTTGTTTGACTGGATACCCTTTTGATACGGATAGTTCCCTGATTGCCTGATATTCGCATAATTTATGTATTAAAGAAAGCGACGCCCCCTTTCCAATTCCCTTACTTTTTTTAACAGATCATTCTCCATCTGTAAATCTCT
Source organism: Claveliimonas monacensis (assembly GCF_014982975.1). Classification (GTDB taxonomy): domain Bacteria; phylum Bacillota; class Clostridia; order Lachnospirales; family Lachnospiraceae; genus Claveliimonas; species Claveliimonas monacensis. Next base: position 38,678 of record NZ_JADCKL010000009.1, on the reverse strand, counting down.
GTTTTTACGTTCCAGTTCTGCGATGCGGTCTCGTAGCTCTTCTTCTGAAATGCGGCTTGGCTGGGAGCCGATGCGCCTGCCTCTCCTGTCTTCCAAACCTGCACTTCCCATTTTTTCATACCGGTCTACCCAATTTCGAACCTGCTGATAAGAACAATGATACTTCAAGGCCATTGCTCCATAATTCCGATCATGATCAAGACAATCTTTTACAATACTGATCCGCTCCTCCAGTGTTGTTTTTCTTGCTTTCTTCATGGTGCTACCTCCGGTAAGTTCTTTTAATTCCTTACCTTCATTATACACCTTGATCCAACTTAATAGTTGAGGATGCTGTCGGATTCCGAACCTTGCACATATTTCATCTAACGATCCCTCTCCGGAAAGATAAGCATGAACTGCCTGCAATTTCAATTCTTTTGAGTATCGTTTATTTGTCTTGGGTGACAGTAAACCTTCTGGTCCTTCTGTTTTATAAATCCTAATCCAATCCTGAACACTTCGTTTATTTACACCGCATATTTTTGCAGCGCCTTTTTGACTGAGTTCTCCATTTAGATACTGTTCTACAATTTTTATCTTTTTTACTGCATCAATTTTACTTTTTCTGGACATAAAACACCCCCAAAGTAGGTTTTTATATTTTAGTGTCCTACTTGGGGGTATCATATCACCACAATGGTGGTTTTTCTATGCCTTAAAGCACTATCTGATAAACGTAAAAACGAATGTCAGCAATGCCAGAATGAACATTCCAAAAGCCATGAGATCTTTAAAGTCAAACGGTTTCTTGTCCATCAGCACCACCCCTATTCTTTGTTTCTGACTTATCGATTTTTGTATAAAATTACATAACTTAAGTCATTAAAAAACAGCCTTCACTTTCCAACATCGGACAAATCCCGGACATTCCTTGATTTTTCCATCCTGTCATGCTATACTATCCCACGTTGCAGACCCGCATAAAACCAAGGTCTTTCAAGGTCTGCCGGCGGTCACCGCCGTAAAATGTGCCGAGTGTTCGAGACCTTCCACTCGTAAAACAAAACTAAAGGAGAGAACTGAATATGAAGAACAAAAATGTAGCATTTATGACGCAGGCAGCCATGATCGCTGCCATCTACGTGGTGCTGACCTACATCTTCGCACCCATTTCCTTCGGGGAGATACAGGTGCGGATCGCCGAGGCGCTGACCATCCTTCCCCTGTTTACGCCGGCTGCCATCCCGGGACTTTTCATCGGGTGCCTGCTGGGGAATATTGTGGGTGGAGCACTCCTTCCGGACATCATCTTCGGAAGTCTTGCCACACTGATCGGGGCTGTCTTCACCTGGCTTCTGCGCAGCCGCAAGCCCATCATCGGGACACTGCCGCCGATCATCTCCAACGTAGTCATCGTGCCGCTGGTACTGCGGATCGCTTACGGTGTAAATCTGCCCATCCCGTTCCTTATGCTGACGGTGGGCATCGGAGAGGTGATCTCCTGCACCATCCTGGGGCTCATTGTCTACTATGCGCTGAACCGCTACCGGAATACGTTATTCCCAAAAGCAGCCGCCATGTAGGCCCGGCCCGGTATAAATCTACTGTTTTGCCCGGATAATAGAAAGAGGCGCAGGACGGTTCTGTGATGTGATACACACAGACGTCCTGCGCCTCTTTGTTTTGTTCTGTTCTTATTCTAATGCACTGATAAATGTGCGCCCGCTTCCCGACAGAAGCGTATCCATCTGTTCATAGGAAATGGCCGTCCGATTCCCGGTGGCTGCCTCTATGTAAGTCACATAGGACTGGTCATAGCCGATCAGGATCACACAGCTTCCGTCTCCCGCTATGCCCACCACCGGCATATTTTTATTGACGATGTACAGCATCTCCTCCGTGGTGCACCCTGTCAGATCCAGGGTCTGTCCCCCCAGCACTTCCTGCACGGCGTCCATTGCCATGGCTCCTCCCGCAAGCCTTTCGCGGAGGGTATTGATCGCATCGTCCCGGTCTGTGATGACATACTCCAGATATCGGTTTCCTCTCTCCCAGACGTATTTCTGTTCTTCCGACACGACCACGCCGCTGACTTCGTCGGCCTTCACGACCGCGTCGCCGGCATTGTCATACGAACCCTGAAACCGTCCGGTCCCGTATACGTAGTAGACATCGCCCTGGGCCTTCTCCTCAAAGGCCACCTGGGCCGGCTGCTCGTACAATACCTGCTTGGGCCTTAGCACTTTGGGATTCCTGTCTGCGAGGCCGTCCGCAAAGGTGAGCCTCATCTGTGTCTCTTTCAGATCTGTCACATAGGACTCAAGAGAAATATTGCTCTCCTTTTTCTCCTCATTGCTGGTGATCTGGCTGGCCGCGATCTGCGTGTAGGTCTCCCCGCTCTTCACGACCCGCTCCAGGTTGATCATGCCCCCGGATACTTCCACGCTCAGCACAAAGTCGCTGTCGGACTGGTAGGTCCTCTGCACCTTGTCGGCGCTGCTGCGGATCTCCACCTTATACATGGGGTAGATCTCCTCCCCGGAGACTGTACGGCCCACGTCGGACTGTCTGGACATGCCGCACACAAAGTCCCCGTTCACAAAGCCCAGCGGTCTTACGGCTGCGCCCTCATCTGCCTGTACCGTATAGCTCTCTCCCGTCTCCAGATCCATAACCGTCACTTCCGGGGCTTCGTACAGCGTCCCGTTGGTCTGGTAAGCTGCCAGCTGTCCGTCATCTGAGGTCACATACTGTCCTTCCTCCAGCCCCTCTGCCAGGACGGTCTGCTCTTCCTTTTCCATATCGATCTCATAGAGCGTTCCCCCGGCCAGCACATAGAGCATCTCCCGGTCCACACTGTAGTAGACCAGCTTTCCCAGCTCTTCCGAAGCCACGGCGGCTGACTTATTGCTGGGGATAAACGCCTTCTCGTCAATGTTGTTCTGCTCAGCCTGGTAATAATAGATGGCCGCTCCCACCTCGCCCTCGTGGGCTCCCCGGTTCATGTAGCCATAGACGGCAAACGTGACATTCCCGTCCCCGTCCATCCGAAGGAGCCGGATCTCATGCTCGTCTGTAAAATTCCGGATATCCTTGTTCTCCGAGTCCATAAAACTGAACAGAAGAGAGATCTCGTCCGTTTCCTGGTTGTAGTACCACAGCTCATTTGCCTGGATAAAGGCCACCCGGGTCCCGTCATTGCTGACAAGATAGGGCACATCCGGATCCGTGATCCCAAGGAGGATCCCCTTCTCACTCATCACTGTCCCGGCAGGGTCAAACACCTGCTCCATGGTCCGGTCATAATTCAAAAGATACATGGTGCCGGACACATTTCTCACCCTGAAAAATTCTTTTACGCTGTGGATGTCCTGCTCATTTTCCTCCCCTGCACACTGCACCTGGTATTCCAGGATCACAGAGGTGTATGTAGAGTTGGACTCTGTGATCTTCCATCTCTCTGTCCCTGTCACCTGGGGCTGAAGACCTCCCCATGAGACGTGGTCATAATCTGAATGAATCGTCACATGATAATAATTCGTTCCCTCTTCGCCGGTGGGCTCAAGGGCTGCTCCGACTCCCACATTCTCCACCTTTCCCATGGCATTTACATGGTAGTCGGAAATGTATTTCAAGCACTCTGAAGTAGAGTGGTCTGTCCCATCCACGATCCTTGTGTAGTAGTAGATCTCCTCGCCGTCCACATGGAGGGTCAGGAGAAGAAGCCTCTCCTCTGTCAGGAGGCTGGCATCAAACTGCAGGCTCACAGTCTCCTGGGGCTCATCCACGCTCTCCTTTGAGAGCTGCTCGGTCCCATCCAGAGAGTACACTTCATAGTCCAGGGACTGCACCCGGGCATCGTAGCTCTGGATATGCATCTCCAAAGTCTGCCCGGTCACCGGGATGATACTGTCCCGCATGGTGGACGCATCCATCGCCTGGGTGTACCCGGTCAGATAATTCACCTCATATCCCTGGCAGGAAAAGGACACAGAGGGCAGCGTGGCGCTCCCTAAGTCCGCTGTCATATTGTTGTTTCCTCTGTTTGTCACATAGCTGAACACTATGACCGCCACGACAAAAACGGCGGTCAGTATGCCCGCATGTATCAGGCGTCTCTTCATCTGTCTGCTCCTCGCTCTGTATCTAACAGCCTTCCAAGCGTGGGATGCACGTGCAGCGCCTCCTGGCACGCCTGCAGCTTTTCTTCATTTCTTCCCTTTCTCCCGGTCTTCACTGCCCGGATCAGGATATTTTTCGGCGTGTGTTCCATATCAATAAATTCCAGCACCTGTGTCTCATAGCCCTCCCGCTCCAGGTACTCTGCCCGCAGGGCGTCTGTCACAAGGGCAGCTATGCGCTCTTTGATCAGGCCGTATTTGAGCACCGGTTCCAGGACGTCGCTTTGGATCTGACTGTTCAGCTCGTGCTGACAGCAGGGCACGGACAGGATCACTTTGGCATCCCACCCGACGGCTTTGGCCAGGGCGTAGTCCGTGGCTGTGTCGCAGGCGTGGAGCGTGACCACCATGTCCACCCGGTCCACACCCGTGTAGTTGGCAATGTCCCCCTCCAGGAACTTCAGTTTGCTGTAGCCGTATTTCTCACTCAGCTCATTGCAATGGCGGATCACATCCCGCTTCAGATCCAGACCGATGATCCGGATATCATAATCCTTCAGCTCATGGAGATAGTAGTACATGGCAAAAGTCAGGTAAGATTTCCCGCATCCGAAGTCAAGGATGGTCAGCTCCCTGCCTTCCTGCGCCCTGTCCTCCAGGCGCGGCAGGATGTCCTCGATAAATTCCAGAAAGCGGTTGATCTGGCGGAACTTGTCGAATTTCGCGTGGACCACCTTTCCCTCCCTGGTCATGACTCCCAAATCCACCAGGAAAGGCACAGGCGTCCCCTCCCTGAGGATGTATCTCTTCTGTCTGTTGTGGGACAGGTCCGCCTCTTTTGCCGGCTCCTTCCTGGCCTTCTTTTTCACGGTGACCTTTCCCTTTTTGCTGACCAGCGCCGTGACAGAGGACTGTCTCGTCTCCATCTGGAGCTGCTTCATCTCTTCCATATACACAAGGAGCGCTTCGCAGGCCTCATGGGCCGGCAGGTTCCGATGGAACGCCTGGTTCCCCTTAAACTCCTCCAACTGAAAGAAAAGTGTGCCCTTCTTCATTAAGGGACGCACTTTCACTTTGACCACGCCCCCCTTAGTCCTGGGACTGCTCAGGGTGGCGGAGATAAAATCTGTATTTAAATTTTCTTCAAACAATGTTCTTAAATTTTCCATAGCCATATTATAGCGCAAGATGGGAAATGAGTAAATGGGGACTGGTTTTTTTCAGAAAATACCAGTCCCCATTGCGCTTTCTTGTCTTATGCTTTATTCCGTCTGCCCGGCCCTGCTCTCGGCCGCATGCTCCTCTTTTGTCACCCGCGGGAAGGTGATGGTCACCTTGAACAGGTCTCCGTCCAGGTACAGGTCAAATGTGCCTCCCTGCATTTCCGTCAGAGATTTCGCAATGGAAAGCCCCAGCCCGCTCCCTTCCGTACTCCGGGATACATCTCCCCGGATAAAACGCTCTGTCAGCTCGTCTGCGTCAATGTTCAGCGGCTGCTCAGACACATTTTTCAGGTTAAAGGTTACCGTCTTTTCGCTCACGGTCAGGTCCGCGTAGATCCTGGTCCCCTCCATAGCATATTTGGCAGCGTTGTTGTAGATATTTTCCAGCACTCTCCACATGCGCCGCCCGTCCACATGGATGATGGCTTCCTGCTCCGGCAGGGTCAGCACTTCCTTCAGGCTGCGGGCGCTGAATTTCTCTTCAAATTCTCCGCTGGTCTGCTGGATCATCTCCACCAGATTGATGTTCATGTACTCCAGCGAGATGTTGCCGGAACTCACCTTAGATGCCTCCACCACGTCCTCTGTCAGCGTTTTCAGTCTCTGGGCCTTGGCCTCCAGCACATCCAGATACCCCTGTATCTTCGGGTCTGTAAGGTTCTCCCTCTTTAACAGGTCCACGTAGTTGATGATGGAAGTCAGGGGCGTCTTGATGTCGTGAGACACGTTTGTGATCAGATCTGTCTTGAGCCTTTCATTTTTCATGCTGGCCTCAACAGCCGCATCCAGCCCTTCTCCTATGGTGTTGATCTTTTCTGCCACATCCCTCTGGCCGCCCCGCAGGCCTTCCAGCGGGATCTTGTAGTCCACTTCCCCCGCCGCGATCCGGGAGATCCCTTCTCCCAGCCGGTTCCGTCCTATAACCTGGCGGATCATGTAGACCGCCACCAGCACATCCACTGCCAGCATCAGCAGGACAAACAGGAAGACACTTCCACCGGACTCCAGCACCAGGAAATGGAGGAACAGGACACCCAGAAGCGCCAGCACGATTCGCCACACTTCACTGATATGCTCTGCCACTTTGCGCACAAACCCGCACAGCCACTTGAGGATGCTGTTTTTCCACAGGGTCTTTGCCTTGATCCTTCTCACCAGGCTCAGATAGCCCACCATGAACATGACACAGGTGACCACAGCTATGCCGGACACAAGGACCACGTCTCCAATACTGATCTGGAACATATCCGTGTAATAGTAATCTCCCTCATAGATCGCTCCCCTGAAAGGTCCGTACATATTGGTGGCAAGGTAGCACAGAAGCAGCCATGCCCCCAGCGTCAGCGCTGCCGCCAGCTCTGTCTTGATCCGGTCAAAGACGTTCAGGTGGATTTCTTCATCCCTGGTGGACCGGCCTGCCACAAGAGTCAGCCACACAAGGATGGCCAGAATGCCGATCACTGCCAGGACACCCATCACGATGACGCCCTGTATGGAAGGCGCATATGTCTCGTACATCTGATTTTGATTGTAGTAGGCATCCTGCACCGGGTAGGCGGTGTCGATCCCCACCGCGTAGACGAAGTCCTCTCCGCCGGGTCCCATCTCCTGGACGGTATGCCGCCACTCGTCGCCCCCGATCCCGTTCATATTGCTCTCAAATTCTGCCAGGGTGGGCCGCACGACTGTGTAGCTTCCCTCTTTCTTCAAGGTGTCTATGCTCTGTTCCAGCTTATTATAGTCAGCAAACTCCGCCCGGTTGGTATACACCTTTTTCGCGTTCGTGTCCGCATACAGGTAGGTAAGGTTGGTGTTTCCCTCCTCCCAGGTGTCGGTGATGGATGTATAATTTCCCATCTTTGAGCTGATCATATTCACTGCTGTATCAATCTCCGAAAATGCCTCGCTGAGCTTTCCGTTCCACCGGGGATCGCTGTTCGCGATATCCAGGATCGTCTCTGCACCGTCCGGCGCATAGGCTTCCTCCAGCCAGTACCCGTCATAATTCCAGATGTTCCTGTAGATCACCTGGTTGTTTCCATCTACCACAGTCCCCATGCCGTCTTCCTGGTACAGGGAGCCGCTCTCCAGGTAGGACAGGATGTCCTCTGATGTAGTCGTATCATCTGACTTTGTCATAAAAGACAGCTCTCCGGCTTCGATCCGGCTTTTGAAATCATCATAGTAATAGTAGTCATAGGTTCCGTCCGGCTTCTGGCATACAATGACATTTTGTGTCCCGTTGTACGCATTATTGTAGGCCGCATTGTCCGTCACAGAAACATTACCGCTCTCGATCCTTTTTCCCCAGTCGCTCAGCTCTCCGATGGTGTAGGCCAGACCGTTTATGTTTTCCCCGGTAATGGTTCCCGTCTCACACATTTCCTTGATGTCCACGAGCTTTGTCTCATCCAGTTTTCCGTCTGTCTCCAGCCCATCCTTGTCAGCCACTGCACTTATAATGTTCTGGGAATCCCAGTACACCCGCTGGCCAAATCCCTCTGACTGGCTGTATCCTCCTTCTGACCCGGAGACAATGTCCTGGGCAAGGCCGGGGTAGGCGGACAGCCACACCAGTCCCACCACCGCCAGCACCACCAGGACCTGCTGGATCAGAAGCAGCGCTCCTTTGACAGGAGCCGATCTATACCATTTATTCATACGTTCTCCCTCCTGTTTATATCTTCTCTACCTTGTAGCCTACTCCCCAGACTACTTTGAGATATCTGGGATCCTTCGGATTGATCTCGATCTTCTCCCGGATGTGCCGGATATGTACCGCCACTGTGTTGTCCGCTCCGATGGCATCTTCGTTCCAGATATTCTCATAGATCTGCTCGATAGAGAAAACTTTGCCCTGATTTCTCACGAGAAGCAGCAGGATATTGTACTCGATAGGAGTCAGCTTCACCGGCTCGCCGTCCACAGTCACTTCCTTGAGATCATCATTGATGGAGAGTCCCCCTGTCGTGTATACTGCCGCATTGTTTTCCTTTGCCGTGCTTCCAAGCTGGGTAAATCTGCGCAGCTGGGATTTTACCCTGGCCACCAGCTCCAGCGGATTAAACGGCTTTGTCACATAGTCGTCCGCCCCCACATTGAGTCCGAGGATCTTATCCGCATCCTCCGACTTTGCAGAAAGGATGATAATGGGAATATTGTTCTCTTCCCGGATCTTCAGCGTCGCCCGGATCCCGTCCAGGCGCGGCATCATGACATCGATCACCAGAAGGTCCACATCGTTTGCATTCAACACCTTAAGCGCCTCCTGCCCGTCGTAGGCTTTCAGCACTTCATACCCCTCCTGTGTCAGATATATGTCAATTGCCTCCACAATTTCTTTGTCGTCGTCACATACTAATATTTTTGCCATCTTTATCACCTCCCTTACATATTACAAGAATAGCAGGGATTTTTTAAGAGGCAGATGCGGAATTTCTTAAGAAATTATGAAATCACGCAAGGCGGCCCGTCCCCCTGTATCCAGAGGGGATACTTTTCCCTGAGCCTGCCGTCAAACAGGTTCTCCAGAAAGTCCGGCTCGGTGCCGTACATGGCAGCATATCCCCGCTCCTCCACGCTCTCGCAGAAAGCTTCCACGATCCGGGTGGCCAGCTCCTTTGTCACCGCTACGCCCCTTGACGCCGCATAGCGGACCGTGTCTCTCCCAAAGTATATGCACACCGGGTAGTCCACCTTATAATCTTCAATGGTCTCCAGACACTGCCGGGCCTCCTCCCGGGCCATCCCAGGCGACCAGGCGTAGGACAGCCAGTACACACCGAAGGGTATGCCCTGCCGGGTGCAGCCCTCCGCGTTCCTTCGGAACTGGACGTCAATGCTCCCGCTTCCGAAGCCTGCCCGGATCATGGCCGAGCGCACCCCTGCTCTCTTGACTTCCTCCCAGTCAATATTTCCCTGCGATCCACTCACATCTATTCCAAAAACCTGCACAAGATCACCGTCTTTTACCTTCTTATGATCAATATATGTCATTCTCCCCAAAGAGTTCTCCATTCCGTCTTGTTTTATCGTAGAATGTCGAATAATGTCGTTTATAATTATAAGCGGGCCGCTTTCCGATAATATAACATGTGGAGTTCTGCCAGGCAGGAAGGGAGTTATAGTTATCGCTGAAATGAATGATATTCAATATTTGGTGCGTTCTCTTGGAATTGGTGCGACATATCGCGGATATAGATACTTAATTGTTGCTGTTTCGCTTTGCCTTGAAGACGAAGACTACCTGCTCGGCATCAGCAAATTACTATATCCTAAAATTGCAGAGATCTGCCACACAAGCGCCGGGAGTGTGGAGCGTGATCTGCGCACCGTCATCACTGTTTGCTGGGAAAGAGGAAACAAAAATCTTCTGCAGGCTATTTCTCCCTGCCCTCTGTTCAGCAAACCCACGACTGGTGAATTCGTCGATATTCTCACAGGGCATTTAAGGTAATCGCAGCAATAAGGTCCCTCCTCCCTTCCTGCTTTTCTTTCCCATCCCGGCATACCCCTGATATTTTTACATTGATTTTTTAACTTCCCCTTGCATTTTTTAAATTTATATGATAATATAACATTCGTTCGCGGGTGTAGTTCAATGGTAGAACACCAGCCTTCCAAGCTGGATACGTGGGTTCGATTCCCATCACCCGCTTGATTTTTTTCTAAAAGGTGTTATACTGGAACCATGCAGATATAGTCTATCGGTATGACGCTAGCTTCCCAAGCTGGAAAGGCGGGTTCGACTCCCGTTATCTGCTCTCAGTGATCAGGAAGACAAAAAATGATCAGACATTCCTTCGGATGTCTGGTCATTTTTTGTTGCTCTGTTATCCTATATATTTCTTGATTTTACGCCATTTTCTGCTATAATAAAGGATAATGAATAGAGCGAAAACTTTCGATATTTGTCTTGTTTTTAATTCTAAACACAGCGATTATAAAAACTTAAGGTTCTATTAAGAAACTTTCTGATTTTTTTAGAGACTGCTCATATTTTGGACATATCTGTTCATTATAATAACAGTCAGATAGTTGATGAACAGTCAACTATCTCCCCCCTCATAAAGTAAGACACCACGGCAGAATTCTTTGGTGTTGCACTTTACTCTCATTCCTTTAGATAACTATAACAACGACGAAAACCCGCGGGCCTCATGGCCAGCGGGTTTTCGCTGTCTACAGGATATCTATTTTCAGGACTCTGTCCACAGAGAGCCCGGGGAGATATCGGTACGGGTAGGCTCCCGACTCAAAGAGAAGGTACATCGTCCCTCCGTCCATGCAGATCTGTTCCAGCATATACGGGAGACGGATATCCTCCAGTGCCATCTCATCTGTGTAATCCCTGATACCGTCAGAGACCTGGTATGCCGCCAGCCTTGAAGGAACAATCCCCATGGAATAAGACAGGAAAAGTATATCGCTCAGGAAGGTCATCCCCTGGGCATACCGGGATATTTTCAGGTCCTCGTCATCCGCCACGCCCTGCCGGACTTTTGACGTGCGGTGCTTGATGGGAACACTCTGTATATTTCCGTCATCCTGCACCTCATATTTTTTGATCATGCTGTTCTCCTTTGTAGAATAATATCCCACGTAGAGATACGAAGCGTGATAGGTCATGAAAGAGCTTCTCGGTATGTCCAGTATATTGTTGACATGCAGAAAGCTGACCGGCTCCCAGCTCTCAGAAAAATCATACGCCTCCACGCTTTCCATATCCAGCGCATTCACCTGGGCCACGCCATTCCTGCTCCCACACACCCACAGATTATTGTTCTCGCCATCATACGCAAGACTCCCCACGTGGGCCTTGTTGGGCAGGACGATCTCCTTAACAAACTCATGGGTCTCCTTATCTATCATAAAGACAACAGAGTTATGTGTCTTAGACTGACAGTAAGCGCTGATAAACAGATACTGCTCTGACACAGTGATCCCCTGAGGCGTCATGCTTGTACATATAGAATATTTTCCGTCTCCGTTCGAGGTGAGCGTCCTGGCCGACTCAAGACCGGGTATCACGTACGTCCCGCTGTCAGGCTCATCTGCATGAGCAAGCACCGCCTCCTCGTAAAGCCCGCTGTAGGGCTTCAGACGCTCAGAAAATTCTTCCAGCGTATACATGGAGCTCTCTGTATTTGTGGTAACTGCGTCTGTCTCCGGTTCCACCTTCCCCATATAGCCAAGGATCAGCCCTATATAGCCTGCCGGGATCAGTACGAGCACAAGGCAGACTGCCAGCACTCTTCTTTTCCATCTGGTCTTTTTTCGTTTTCTCCCTTTTCCCTTCATGGTACATCTGCCTTTCTTCCTGCAATTATTATACCTCATTCTGCACAGACTTTTCTCCACAATCCAATAAAAAGGCAGAAAAAAACGCCGCCCCTCTGCTCAATTATTCTCATTATAATAGATTTACTCCGTCTATCCGACCTTAACAGGGCTACTGCTCCGACAATCTCTTCTGCCCTGCAATAGCCCCTGAAAGTTTATTATTCATTTGATACCCGGAACAGTTGGTCCCTTAACGAAACTTCATCCATTATGCCAGTCCTTGCTCTTCCAGCCATACCATCCATGTGTTCCTTCCTTCCCGGATTTTCCGTGCCCGCACAGTGAACTCCAGGATCGTAAGTCCTGTAAATACGAGGAACAGGAGCAACAGGAAAACGAGGCAGCCCCGGATACTCTCCCCGCCGCTTATGGTGCTTCGGAATGCTTCCACCGTATACGTAAACGGTACCCAGTCATGAAGATACGGCACAAATGATCCGGACAGTTCATAGGGATATGTCCCCACGGAACCTGCCAGCTGGATCACCATGAAGATCAGCATCAGGAAGCTTCCAACGCGCCCCAGCAGGCTGGTGAAGAAGTACATCACCGACATGAACGCAAGGGAAGCCGCACACGCTACCAGGACCGTCTTCCCCATTTCCACAGGTGTAAAACCATCGAATATATGCAGTGCACCGATCATAACTACTGCCTGGAGCACTGCCGTCAGATAGAGTACGGATGCCTTGCTGATCCACCAGCGGAAACCGCATTTCATCTGCCCGGCATAACTGGTCAGCGGATACATCAGACTGAACGCGATACAGCCAACCCACAAGCCTACGGACATCATATACGGCGCCATGGCATGTCCGTTGTTGGCCACCTCCGTAATCTTTGTCTCTTCCGTATCTATCGGTGCGGCAAACATATCTGCCGCCTGATCCGATGTATTCGTCTCCAGGATCTGCTCCGCGCCGCTTCCCAGTTCCTTTGACAGCGTCTCCGCGCCTTCCGAAACCTGCCTGATCCCATCGCCCAGTTCGCCGCTGCCGTCAGAGAGTTGTCCCGCGCCGCTGCTGATCTGGCAGGCTCCATCTGTTAGTGTTGCCGCGCCCTCCGTCAACGCTTTGCTGTTCGAGGTAAGCTGTCCGGTTCCGGAGACAAGCGTATCCGTTCCATCTTTCAGCTTCGCGCTTCCTTGTGCCAGCTCTCCCAGACCGCTGTCCAGATCCGCAGATCCTTTCCGGAGCATCGATGTTCCCTTCTGAAGCTGATCTGCCCCTGATGCAGCAGCGGAAATTCCATCCACAAACGCCGGCGCCTGTTCTGCCAATGCGGAAGTGCCAGCCTGAAGCTGCCCAATCCCGTTCTTAAGGGAATCTGCACCACCCTGTACTGCGGAAATGCCGTTCTGAAGATCCGGGATCTCCGATGCGATCTGCGCGCTCCCGGCCGCCGCTTCATCGACACCGTATGTGTAGGCGGAAATGCTTGTGGAAAATATGTCCGCCTGCTGCTGAACTGCTGCGATCTGTGCCCTCACTTCCTCCGGCACACCTTCCTCTCCGGCGAGTGTTGACAGCGCCTGACTGATCCCGGCCGCCCCGTCGCGCAACGACTGGGAACTGGAAGCAGCAGACTGCAGGCCGGAGCTAAGCAGATCTGCACCATTCTTCAGGCCGGCCGCCCCGTCAGACAGAGATGCAATCCCGTCTGAGAGCTGTTGCGCACCGTTACTTAATGAATCCGCGCCGTCATTCAGCACATCCGCCGCATTGGGAAGGGCCGACGCCGCCGCATTCAGTTCGGACAGTCCGGCATTGAGCGCAGTCATGTTATCATCTACATCCACCGCGCCAGCTGCCAGGTCAGAACTTCCTTTCTGCGCACCATTTACACCACTGTCCAGTGCATTTACACCACTTTGCAGCTCTTCTGCCCCTGCTGCAGCTGCACTGACCCCGTCTGTATACTGGCTAATCCCCACTTCCAGTTCCCGGCTTCCCTCCACAAATACTAAGGCACTGTCTGAAAGGACCTGCAGATTGTCGGTAATCGTCTGATTTCCGTCTGTCAGCTGATCCGTTCCTGTTTTCAGTTCACTCGAACCATCCGCCGCTTCCTGCATTCCGCCACCCACTTCCGCAAGCTTGTCGAACAGAACTTCTGTATACGTTTTTGTAACCTCTTCCCGTACTGAGCTCTCCAGTTCCTTCATCGCCGTCTCGCTCATCTTGGACGCGATGTAGTTCGTTCCTGGATTCGTTTCATAAGCCAGCGTCATCTTCTTCGGATGCGCGTCTGTCAACGATGAGGCATGGGCCGAAAATTCCTTCGGTATGGTGATGACCATATAATACGTGCCGTTCTCAAGGCCCTTCTGCGCCTCCGTCTCTGACGGAAACTGAAAGTCCAGAGAATCGTTGTTTTTCAGTTCCTCCATCAATGTTCCACCGATGTCCAGTTTCTGATCTTCATAGGTGACCGGCACGTCATGGTTGATGACCGCCACCGGAAGTTTATCGATATTCCCGTATGGGTCCCACATGGATCCAAGAAAAAGTGTGGTATAGATTGTCGGGATCGCGATGACCGCGACTGTAACAATCAGTAAACTCTTATTTTTGAACAGCCTGTGCCATTCCTGTCTCAGCATTGTCCCCTGTCTCCTTTCTTTTTACAACATTAGTTCTATTAATAGATATTGTGTTGATTTTTTTAACATTATGAATTATAGTAAAATCATAAAAAAGATACAACCATTAATGTAACACTACTCTGTCTGTTAATGGATAAGCAAACGATGCGGTGTCTATTATTTTTAAAGGAGGAAATGTTTCATGTCAAAAAATATGGACCGGCGGGTTCGCAAGACCAGAGCCCAGCTCCGCCAGGGACTTGCCGAACTTCTGAAAGAAAAGAGTTTAAAAGAGATCACGGTCAAAGAACTCGTAGAAAAAGTGGACATCAACCGCTCCACTTTCTATCTGCACTATGCGGACATCTATGACATGATGGAAAAGATTGAAAACGAACTGACTGAAGACATCGAAGATCTGATCCATACCCATCCGGTAAGTCCGTTCAACGAAGACAGCTTTCCGTTCATCGAGGATATTTTTTCCATCCTCGCGGAAAACCGGGATATCTGCGCCGCTCTCCTGGGCCCTAACGGTGACATCTCTTTTCTGCACCGTATTGAAAACATCCTCTCCGAACACAGCCTGAACGCCCTGAAGGAAACATTCCCGGAGAAAATGGATGACCTGACATACTACTACGCCTTCTGCCTCTCCGGCTGTATCGGCCTGGTCAAGGCCTGGCTGTCAGAAGGATCTTCCGTAAGTCCCCAGCATATGGCCGAACTTACATTTAAGCTTATCATGAATGCACTGAGAGGTTTCTATCCGGACTTTTCCGTAAGACGTTCCTGAAATTTACAAAAAATGACAGCAGGTATCTTTCCAGATACATCTGCTGTCAATTCTGCAATTAATTTTCACTATCAACTTGGACTATTTATTTTGCTCGCGACGAACTCGCGACGGATTTCGCGCCACATTTTTGTTTCCCGTCCAATTTTTCTTTTCGCCTTGCTCTGCCTTGTTCTTTTTCTGTCGCAAGCATGGAAACCGCGCAAATCCGCCATTTTGGGCAGAAAAAAACCGCCGTCCCCGCGGCTCGCAATGTCCGCAAAAACAGCGATTTCTAAGTGCGCGATCAGGGGTTCGAACCCTGGACACCCTGATTAAGAGTCAGGTGCTCTGCCAGCTGAGCTAATCGCGCATCTTTTGTATTTCCATCAGGCCATTCCCTAACGCAAGTGATATTATATAACAGTTTCCAGAAGAATGCAAGCTGTTTTTTTATTTTTTCTTCTTTTTTCTTTATATCCGCATATATACTTTATAAAAATATGGCTGCTCATTTTGGGCATGCGGATAAAGGAGGGCTGCACCGCGGGCAGCCCCCTTATGTTTTTCCATTGTTTTATCCTTTCACCGCGCCTGCTGCCACACCTTTGATAATGTGCTTCTGGCAGGACAGGTAGAAGATGATCACCGGGATGACCGCCAGGATCAGCGCCGCCATGATGGCGCCCATGTCCACCCGGCCGTAGCTTCCCTTCATATACTGGATTGCAATAGATATGGTCTTGTATTTATTCAGGTCCAGTACAAGGTAAGGCAGGAGGAAGTCATTCCAGATCCACATGGTTTCCAGTATCCCCACGGAGATGTATGTCGGCTTCATAATGGGAAGCACCACAGAAAAGAAAGTTCTAAGAGGCGTGCAGCCATCGATAAGAGCCGCTTCCTCGATCTCCAGCGGGATGGATTTTACAAAACCGCAGAACATAAAGACTGCCAGTCCCGCTCCGAATCCCAGGTAAATGATGATAATTCCCCAGGGTGTGTTGAGCCTGGTCCGGTCCGCCACCAGAGACAGGGTGAACATCACCATCTGGAAGGGAACTACCATGGAGAACACGCAGAGCAGGTACAGGGCCTTAGTAAATTTTGTCTTTACCCTTGTGATATACCAGGCGCACATGGATGTGCACACAAGGATCACCAGCACGGAGCCAACGGTAATAAATACCGTCCAGCCCACGGCGCTGAGCAGTTCGTACTTGTCGATGGCTGTCAGATAATTCTCAAGGCCGTTCCATGTCTTTTCCGTCGGCAGCGTAAAAGGTTCTTTGTTGATATATACTTTTTTCTTAAAGGAATTCATAAGCACGATCAGTATCGGGGCGATGTAGACCAGCCCCAGTATGGTGAAAGCGCCGGTCCCCAGCGTGCTTATCCTGCTTCTCTTTTTCATTTACTGCTGCACCTCCTTTGAACGGGTAGCCCTAAGCTGGAGCATGCCGATGGCCACAACGATGACGAAGAAGATCACTGCTTTGGCCTGGCCGACTCCCTCCCATCCGGTACGTCCATAGAATGTGTTGAATATGTTCAGGGCCATCATCTCGGACATCTTGGACGGTTCTCCTGCCGTCAGCGACAGGTTCTGGTCAAAGAGCTTGAATCCGTTGGTAATAGACAGGAACATACAGATGGTGATGGATGGCATCATCATGGGGATGGTCACTTTGAAAAGTCTCTGGATCCGCGATGCACCGTCAATCTGGGCCGCCTCCATCACGTCTCCGGGGATGGACTGAAGCCCTGCAATGTAAATGATCATCATATAACCGATCTGCTGCCAGCTCACCAGAATGATCAGTCCCCAGAAACCGTACCACTCATTCAGCCCCAGCGCTGTGCTGTAGTGCGCCAGCACGCCGTTGAAGATGAGCTGCCAGATGTAGCCGAGCACGATGCCTCCGATCAGGTTAGGCATAAAAAAGATCGTGCGAAAAATATTGGTTCCCCGCATTTTCTGGGTCAGCGCCATGGCAAGGGCAAAGGCGATCACATTGATCACCACCAGCGAGACCACGGCGAAAAGAGCGGTATACCAGAAAGAATGTCTGAACACCGTGTCCTTAAACGCCTCGATGTAATTGGATAATCCGACAAACTTCGCATCCGTGACTGTGGTAAATTTGCAGAACGAAAGCCAGATCCCCATTACGAACGGAATAATAAATCCAAGGATAAATGCGCAGAATGTGGGAAGCACAAAGATGGGCATATACCGCTTGATCGCTTTTTCCATATAAATCCTCCTCCTTCTGAAAAAGCGGCGTTCAGACTTTTTCTGCCCGCCGCTTTCCTGTTCAATTCAATATGTCTTTCAGATCTTCCGGAAAGATTACTCTGCTGATGCCGCTGCCTCTGTAGCCCATCCGTCCACAAATGCGCTTACAACTTTATCCCAGTTGGCATCTGTCTGATCTGCCGCATATGCAGTCAGCGCAGATCCTACGCCGTTTTTCCACTCTTCAGAAGGCATGGTTGAGAATACCCATGTCACAGGTGTTTTCCCGTCTTCCATATATGCATTGGCTTCGTTTACCAGTGTATTTTCAGACTCAAGGTTGGACTCGAACGGAATGACAAATCCCATATCCTTGCACATAGACTCCACACCTTCATCGGAAGTTACACACCAGTTCATGAAATCCAGTGTTGCCTGGATATCTTCCTCAGATGCCTTGGAGTTTACACACCAGTAGTTCTCTGTTCCTGTGCAGACGCCCTGGTTCTCCTCGCCCTCAACTCCGATGTAGATCGGCAGAATGCCAAGGTTCTCATCCCCGATATCCGCGATATTGTTGTACTCCCATGTACCGTTCTGGTAGAAGACTGCTTCCTCTGTCACAAACTCTGCTGTAGAGTCATCGGCTGTCTTTGTGGAAATCTCTGTCGGTTCGCAGGTTGCATTATTGATGTACAGATCCCAGATCTGGCGGTAATTGTCAAGGTATGTGCCCTTGATGGCGTCTGTATTGTCAATGCCCTCATCCTTATACTCATAGTAGATCGGAAGATTTGCCAGATGTGTCTTGAATCTCCAGTCAGATGAGCTGTCCATGCCTGCTGATGTAAAAGCGGAAAATCCAAGTTCATCCTTTCTTGCCGTAATGTCTTCCACTACCTTTTTGAAGCTGTCAAAGTCTGTGATATCGTCTGCTGTGTAGCCTGCTTTCTCAAGAAGGTCCTTGTTGTAGATAATGCCGTAGTTCTCGATAACGTAGGCAATACCTGCCATCTTATCGCCGTCCATCAGCGCAAAGCTGTCGTCTGTCAGCTCCCCTGCGATATCGGAGTCAGACAGATCATAGCAGTAGTCTTTCCAGCTTGCCAGTCCCACAGGTCCGTTTACCTGGAACAGGGTAGGCGCATCTGTCTTTGCCATCTCTGATTTCAGTGTCTTCTCATACTCTCCGGAAGCCGCTGTCAGAACTGTCACCTCCACGCCGGTCTCCTCTGTGTAGACTTCCGCCAGTTCCTGCCAGTACTCGTCCGCCTCAGGCTTAAAGTTGAGGTAATATACCTTTCCTTCTGCCTCACTGCTGCCGCTGTCCCCGGAGTCAGAGGAGCTTCCACATCCTGCCACCAGGCCTGCTGTCATGGCTGCAACTAATAATAATGATATTACTTTTTTCTTTTTCATATCCTTCCTCACCTTTCTGAAAACCTCTGTTTTCTTTGTTCTGGGACTATTATAACCGGCCGCTCTTCCTCCCCGTTATCAAATAAAAAACCAGGAATGCCAAAAAAAATACTTCAGCGCCGGTTTGCTCTCCGGCGCCAAAGTATCACTGCTCCTCCAGAAATTCCTGGATGCTCTCATCTTCTTTTTTTGTAAATTCCTCCGGGCTGATCTTCCCCTGGGCCAGATCCGGAAGGATGGTTCCCAGCGTCTCCTCCTGCAGGATGGAGTTCCATTTCACCTGGTAGTTGGGGACAAGGACCGGGCCGCTTTTGTAGGTCTCTATATAGTCCCGCTCTGCCTGGGTCAGGGAATCCGGACTCTGTTCAAACAGCTCCTCCCTCTGCTCCATGTTCATCTGCGTGCGCAGCTTCAGAAGCGCCGCCGCCCCCTCTTTGACTTCCTGGCTGTAGCTGGACACAATGGCCCAGCCAAATGTCTCCGGGGATGAGATCAGCCTGTTTTCCGGAAATGCCGAGAACCTTACTTTGTCCTGCCACTCTTCGGGAATCTGATCCATCATCCAGTATCCGTTGGGGATCATGGCTGCCTTCCCGGAGAAAAAATTCTCATAGGACACATCAAAATCAACATACAGCGCATCACCTGTGGTGTACTGAAACAGCCGCTCCAGCGTCCGGGCAATGCGCAGCCCGCTTTCATTCTGGTAGGTGTCCGGGTAAAACTGCTGCATGAACTGCGCCCCTTCCTCCGTGGAGGCCGCCTCCGCCGTGGCAAAAAGCATGGGCGCCCAGGCCGTCCCCTCGGTATGAAGGGCCAGCGGAGTGATGCCGCAGCTCTCCAGCTTCTCGCAGCACTCCCAGAATTCCTCCCATGTTTCGGGGAATTTTTCAATACCTGCCTGTGCAAACAGCTCCTCGTTCCAGAAGATCCCGGAACAGGAAAATGCCGCCGTACTGACAGGGCCCAGATAGATACTGCCGTCCTCCTCGCTGCAGGACTCCAGCACCGACGGCTCGATCATCTCCATCCACTCTTCATCTTCCTTGATATACCCGGACAGTTCCTCGATCCTGCCATCCTGGATCATCGTATAATAGAAAGCGGGAAGCATCCGGAGATCTGTAATAACTGCCGGGAGGGTATCCGTCACATTCTGCCGTTTCAGGTTCTGCCGGTACTCTTCCTCCGTCTCCATGACCCACTCCACATCCGCCTGCCACTTCCCATCATACAGTTCATTGAATGCCTGGATCACATCCTCCTCATTTTTGTTGCCTGTAGAGGAGTCCACGATCAGGATGACCGGGATGGACACCTCCTCCCCGCCTGCGTTTTCCTCTGTCTGCCTTCCCGTGCAGCCTGCGGCTGCCACGGCGAAAAGCAGGGAAACCGCTGCCGCCTGTATCACTCTTCCTCTAAATCTGTATCTGTTCCTGCTCATATGCCTCCTGCCCGTCTCCCCGGGGAATTTTGATCGTACATGTTGTTCCATCTTCCTGTGCTCTGCAGTAAAAGGCTGCCCCGTCCCCGTACTTCAGTCTGAGCCGGGTCAGAATATTTACCACGCCGTAGCCGTGCCTCTTATCCGGAAAGCAGTTTTTCATCTCCCCTAAGGGCAGCTTGTTCATTCCGTTGATCTTCTGCACCATGTCCGCCTCCATGGGGGTGCCGTTGTTGTACACCTCCAGGTACAGCTCCTCTTCTTCCTTCCACACGGTGATCCGGATCTGTCCTCCCTCAAATATATCCCGGAATCCATACTTTACTGCATTTTCCACAAGCGGCTGCAGGACCAGCTTCAGAACAGTTGTGTGGGCGGCATCCACCCGGCAGTCTACCTGGTAGGAGAAAAGATCTTTGTTTCGTATCTGCTGGATCTCCATGTAACTCTTCACATTCTCCAGCTCGTCTTCCACCGTCACTATATCGTTTCCTTTGCTCAGCGACAGCCGCAGATATCTGGACAGGGCCTGGATCATCCGCATAGTCGTCTCTTCCTTGTTGATCCGGGCCAGCATATAGATGGTATCCAGCGTGTTGTACAGAAAATGGGGATTGATCTGGCTGATCAGCATGTTCAGCTCCGATGTGCGCAGCTCTCTCTCCTGCTCCTTGATCTCCTCCAGCAGCCTCTGGATATTCCCGAGAAGTTCATTGTAGGAGTGACCGATCTCGTCCAGCTCTGTGTTGGTATGGAGCTCTATGGTCCGGTCAAAATTACTGCCGTCAAATTCCGCCATGGCCGTCCGGATCTCCTGAATGGGCTTTGTAAATCTTCTGGAGAAATAAATACTCAGCACCGCGGCCGCAGCCAGCACCACAAGGTAGATCCCGGCCAGCACCAGGAAAACAGGGAAGATCCCCTGGTTCAGCACCCTGTTCGGCACAAAGGAAAAGACCGCCAGCCCGCTGGCCTCATCCCGGTACGCCGACAGAACGCCGCCCGGAATGCGCTCCCCCTCCAGGATCATGCCGGCAGACCCGCTCCCGGCGATACGCTCCGCTATATCCGCCTGGCGCTTCTTACCCACGCTGAATTCCTCCGGAACCGAGGAAAAACAGAGCTGCCCTTTGGCGTCGATAATTCCAACCGCCGCCTCGCTTGTCAGCTCTCCACTTGTCCCTGTGATCCCCTCCAGAAACGCATCATCCATCCTGAAGAACAGCATCCCGGGGTCGTGGGCGTACTCCATGCTCCGGACATACCTTCCGATAAAAAGCGCCTCCTCCTCTGTTCCAAAAAGCGTATCTTTCGCCCAGAACCATTTCGTCCGGGCGTAGTCCGCTCCCAGATACTCCTGGAAACCGCTGTCCGTCACATCCTCAAAGGTTACATCTGAATAGGATTTACTGTATACGTTCCCTTTATTATCCACATAGCAGTAATCCGCGATGTGCTCCAGCCCCACATAGGCGAAATATTTACTCAGACCAATGCGGCTGACTTCCTCCACCCCCTTACTGCGCAGGCTCTGCTGCACATCGTCATAGAGGACGCACTCTGCCGTCGCCTCGTCGCTCTGGCGAAACAGATTTTCCAGGCTGATGCCCATTCTCTCCGTCATAAACTCGTATTTTGCGATCACCGCCCGGGTCAGCCTGTTCTTCACATACAGGCCGGCCCCCAGGCTGGAGAGAAGAAGCGCAAGCCCCAGGAGCGCCGCCGTATACTTCAGATATTTTTTCTGTATACCGGATACCTTCTCGTTTCTTTTCATATCGATTTCTGTCTATCCCTCGTACTCTTTCTTGTATTCGCTTGGGAGCTTCCCCGTGTACTGCTTGAACACATGGGAAAAATAGGACGGGTTGTGGATCCCCACCGCCTCACAGATATCTCCGATACTGCCTTTTCCTTCCTCCAGCAGCTTTTTGGCCTTCTCCATCCTCTGCTGGAGAAGATACTGCTTGAACGTCATGTGGAACGTATTTTTAAACACCCTTCCGAAATAGACCGGGTTCAGATAAATGTGGGAGGCCACAGATACAATGGACAGCTCCTCGTCCCTGAGATGTTCCTCTATATAAGCCACTGCCTCTGACATGTACTCTTTGAAATATCTTGTCTCATCCTGCTTTGCGTCGCTTTTTCTCACTTCAATGGCCGCGCACAGGATCCGGTAACAGACATCCACCATCTTTGCCGCGCCGATGGTCCCCAGATTGTCGTAGTAGCCCCGGAACTTTTCCCGGATATCCTCCGACAGCCCGTAAGATGCCTGGAGCATGAGTTCCACTTTCAGCATCATCCGATGGAGATGCTGCCGCTGCTGTTCCTCCTCGTGGGGCAGCCCGTAGACAAACTGGACAAATGCCTCCTTCAGCTCTTTCTCACTGTTCCTGCGCACAGCGTTCACGATCAGGTTGTCCACGTCCCCGCTTTCTCCGGCCGTCGCCGCCTGGTCCGGCAGCTCCACCCCCTCCGGGGAAGTAAAGGCACCCGCTCCGGACACACTGGCAATCTCAAACAGCTTCCGGGCTTCCACATAACTTCTTTTGATCCCGGCAATTCCTTTGTAGGGCTTGGATATGGCGGCTATAACCCTGCTCTGCTCCTCCTTTTTGATGTATTCCAGGAAGTGCTTCAGCTTTCCCACCGCCTCTTTGTCCGTGGTGCGGACGATAAACGCGCTGCCCGTCTCCTCGCCGTCAGCCCGCCAGCAGAAATAGCGGCTCTCCAGCTCCTCTTCCAGCCTTTTAAGAAGCGCAAATCTGGCTGCTTCATAATCCAGGTAATCCGTGATCTTGTAGACCACATCTATATCCGCGTACACAGTGATAAAGCGCTCCTCATTTCCAGGCATGTCTCCCAGCGTCCGGAAGACTTCTTCCACTTTTTCCTCCGGGAGCCTGTCCCGGACATAATTCTGCACAACCACCTGCTGAAAGCTGGTTCCGTCCTTTACCAGCAGCTTCTCCCAGCTCTCATACCTGGCCTCCTGCTCCATCTGCTCCATGCATGTCCGGTAGGCTGCCTCCATGGTCTCCCGCAGCTTCTCATCCTCAATAGGCTTCAGCAGATAAGCGAAGGCCCCCAGATCGCAGGCCTGCTGGGCATAGTCAAAATCCCGGTAGGCGCTGAGGACGATAAACATGCAGTCCATGTCCGTTTTCTGGATCTCCTCCATCACCATAAGCCCCGTGATCTGCTTCATCCGTATGTCCGTCAGCACCACATGGGGCTTTGTCTCTTTGATCACCTCTATGGCCTGCTCCCCGCTCTGGGCCGAGCCCACTACCTTAAAGCCCATGTCCGCCCAGTCATAGGTGTCAAGCAGTCCCTGCAGCAGGATGGGTTCATCGTCCACGATCACAAGTTTCAATAATTTCATAAAAACCTCTTCTCCCAGGAGCGCCCGGCCAGCCCTTCCGCCAGCCGGTACACTGAGTCTATCTTATCATATCATCACGTACTATTTTAAGTCCTCCGGGAGAAAAACCTGTAACAAAAACTATACCTGGCATGCAAAAAATTAAACCTGTGTGTTTTCCAGACAACCTGCATATATACTTACGGTGCACCCATGTAACGGGTGCACCGCTCATCCATATCAGCGTAAATTTTCCTACCACTATCCTTTTATAAGCCTGACAGCGTTCTCATTACCAGATCAACATCTTTATTTTCGAGTTCTCGTATAATATGCAGGTATGTTTTCTGTGTTGTCGTCATGCTTGCATGTCCTAATCTTCGGGCAACACTCGCAATAGATACTCCTGCAAACAGCAAAAGTGATGCATGCGTATGCCGGAGTCCATGGATGGAAATTTCTGATATTCCACATTCCCTGCAGCGTCTTGTAAGCACATCATTAGCTGTAGAATTATAAATCTTCGCTTTCCCGGCAAAAATCGGTCTGTCTTCCGGCATTCCTTTGGTCAGCTCCGCAAATTTAACAACGATCTGCCAGTCAATCTGAATTTTTCGGACTGAAGATTTATTCTTGGTAGGCAGAAATCCCCCCTCACCTTTATAGTCCCATGTCTTACTAATAGATAAAGTCTGCCTCGCAAAATCAAAATCTCCCGGAGTAATTGCCAACGCCTCCGAAAATCGCATACCGGTCTTTGCCACCAGTAGAATAAACCAGTCCCAGTTCGGTTTCTCTTTAAGATTCAGACTGGCTATCAAGGTATGTAATTCAAACTGATTCAGATACTTTATTTTCTTAACTCCCGGAGGTTTCCCTTTTATGATCGCCTTACGTGTAGGATCTCTTTCAATCAATCCTTCATCAACAGCATCGAGTATAGCCCCCTTAAGCTGGTGATGAAAGTCCAGCGTAGTCTGCCTTTCATGATTTAGGGCATAGTCATTGAGAAGCTGCTGATATGCTGTTCTCGTAAGATCTGATATTAACAGATCTGGTGCAAGTGTTTCTACCCACTTCTGAGTCATTAGATATTTTGCCATCGTAGCCTCTCTGATCGCACCTTTTTTATATACGTCTACCCATTGTTTATAATACTCATAAAAGAGCTGTGTCTTATTCATATCACTTTGCATAAGCTCCCGCTACCTTCCTTTCCCGAAATAACTTACGCTGATATAATGCTTCAGACTCTGATGCTCTTTTAATATCCGTATTACGAATGGCTGATCAATGGCTTGACTTCTTCATCCAATGTTTTCTTTAAATCTGCCATACATTGGGCATAATATTTAAACTTGGGCAGCGGTTTTTCGCTTATCGTTTTGTAGGTTGTATAATCAATCGTAGATTTTATCACACTCGCATTCGGTATCTCCCCATTTCTGTAATGCATCGCCGCATACATTACATCATCTTTAGAAGCATACCATGTAATACAAAAATCAGAAATCACCTTATCAATACATTCATTCTTCATATTTTCTACAATATTCAGAATAGACTGTCCTCTGTATTTCTCCTCGTCCGCCTCAATCTCACTTATTAAACCGGACATAATATCCGCAATCTTTGGATTCTCCTTTCTGAGTTCCTCAACGTACTGCCTAACCTCATCAATCTGCTTCTGACGCTCTTCCGGAGTAAGAGCATCAGCATCCTCATCTGGCGTCACAATATTCTGTATCAGATTAATAATATACTCATAATCGATTTTGGTATTACTGTATGCCATCAGCTCATACTCTGGATCAGCCTCTGACGTCTCACCTCCTTCGTCTTCAGATCCTTCCTTCTCTATTTTGATTTCCTCCATTACATTCTGATAATGTCCGGCATAATCCTCATATTCTTTCTCCGTAATCCCATATTCCTCCAGCATACTGTCCTCATACTGCGAAAAGGATCTAAGCTGCGCAAACAGTCTGTCAAAGCTCTGAAAAATTTTCGCAAACACCTTTTTCTCTTTCATAGACATTCTCGGTACTTCAGATGGAGTCTCTGCAGATACCCGGAGAGCTGCCAGTGCTTTTTTAAATGCGGACTCGATTTCATCCCATTCTGCCAGGATAGCGCTATTTGTACCTCCTGCAGAGTAGAGTTTCACTGCATCATCCACACATTTTTTAAACATCTTCGGAGCCTGGAATGTAACAATCTGTCCGTACATTTTATTCTTATCATAGATCCGGTTCGTTCGTGAAAATGCCTGAATCAGATCGTGGGGGCCCATAGGCTGCCTGTCGATAAATATAACAGACATACAGGGAGCATCAAAACCTGTCAGCAGACGGTCTACAACGATCACAAGGTCCAACTGCTCTTTTCTCCTCTTAAACTTGTCGTCTTTTCTTGCAAGTCTTTTATTAAGGTTGCCATTATAAGCCTGTATCTGACCCAGGTCATATTTTGTATCAAACATCTTATTGTACATATCTAATGCATGCTGCATTTTCTGCTGATTTACCTGAGAGCCGTCCTCATTCTCCGTGACCGAATATGTAATGGCAAACTTCGGGAAATCCGGAAGTACCTGTCTGATCTTCTCGTCAATTTTCAAGGAAGTTTCCCCATTCTTCACCTTTTCCAGAAGCTCATAATATTTCTGGGCCATTGGGATGGAACTTGTAGTAAGCAGTCCTTCATAGGTCTGTCCTTTTCCATTCTGAAATCCCAGCTTGTGATATGACTTGTTCAAAATAACATCCAAAACCTGCAGCATATGCGACTCTGTCTCATATACGCTGCGATCCGTCTCGTCAGAAATGTGTTTAGGTCCGTTATGCTCCACCTGGAACCCCAGTACAGCGTTATCATGAATGGCATTTTGAATCGTGTATTTATGCAAACACTTTCCATATAATTCTTCAGTTGTCCGGGGCAGATCGCCCATCTGCGGATACGGATTCTCTGAAAATCTCGGCGTTCCTGTAAAACCATACCATAAAGAATTTCCAAAAAATCTTTCCAATTCTCTCTTAGTCCCGGGGGAAACTGCCCTGTGGCACTCGTCTACTACGAAAGCAAGCTTTAAATTCTTAATTTTAGTATATTCCGAAGTCCCTTCCCGCAGCCTTCTGGAGATCAGTCTCTGCATCTTCTGGATTGTTGTGACAATAACCCGCCTGTCGTCCGCTTTCAGTTTTCTCTTTAAGTCATCTACATTATCAGTCTCCTCAACATCAATCAGATCATTATTGGCATAGGCCTGAAATGCCATCGTTGTCTGCGCATCCAGATCCTTCCGGTCAATGAGAAACACTGTTTTATCTATTGATGGAATATCCATCAATAGATTTCTTGTCGCCTTATAGGATGTCAGTGTTTTTCCCGATCCCGTTGTGTGCCACACAAATCCCGACCTGCCTGTCTTAGACGCTTCCCGTATTGCCTCAATGGCATGGATCTGATATGGACGAAGCAGGATTAACCTCCTGGCTTCCTTGTCTAATACTGTATATCTGGCAATCATCTCATGTGCCTCCGGTATGCGAAGTACACTTTTGGCAAAATCAATATAATCGGTCACAGGATTATTATCCTTATCTACCCAGCCACTGATAAACTTTTCATTGAGCTCCGTATCACCTGCTGCCGAGAAATATTTTGTATTTACACCATTGCTCACTACAAACATCTGCACCGCGGAAAAAATTCCGGTAAATTTTCCTTCCCCGATATATTTCTTTATCTGCCGGAATCCTTCCATATATGAGTGCTGTTTATTTTTCAACTCAATATGGATCAATGGTAGTCCGTTAATCATCAAAGTTACATCAAATCTTCTGTCCCGGGTTGGAATTTTATCATCTTCTTCCGTTCTCAATGCACTGTACTGATTGATCACCTCATAGACGCTGCTGCCGCCTGCGATATGCTCATGATTTATCACTGCAAGATGCAGGCGATCTGTATCCCGCTGTACATGAACCTGCACTTTCCCATTTTCACCCACCAGCCATTCTCCCGCCTTATAGAATGAAGAAAACTGAAGCTGGTTTTTTACCTGCTCAAACTCTGCATCGGATAGCGCCTGTCCATTCAGACGCTCCTTATTATTCTGCTCAAGGATATACCTGAAATTCGCCCACAAATCCGCTTCTGTTTTCAGATCTGGCCGGTAAGTCCACTGAGATTCACCATATTTCAACTGCTCAATCAGTTTCTTTTCTATCATTGACTCTAATTCAGGCATCGCTTTTCTCCTTTTCTACTGTTATGATTTTAACTCTTATGAACTTTAAGACATTTTGGATATGAAAACACTTACACTGGTGAAGGGTGATGAGGTGGTCAAGTCTCTGAAAATAATTTGCAATTCTTTTTTGCTCTGTATACGTCGGAACATCAACAATAAATTCCTGCATATCAGATGCAAGAATATGTCTTATTGTATTACCCGTTGCAATGTTCTCTATTTTCTTTTTTGAAGTATCAGTCTGATATTCATAATTCAAAAAATATGGTTCAAATTTCTCTTTTGGATTTCTGAACATAATTAAAGCATGAGCCGCTATATTGTCCAATTCTTCTGGGATTACAGCAGCATGTCCAACATGTCCAGATTGAACCATTACAATATCTCCAGTATGCAACCACTTGTCTTTTTGTTTCTCGTAAAACTCATCATTTATGAAAATCTCCGAGTTATGATTTATCTGCCCATCTTTTACATTATTAGATTCCAGATAAAAATGTCCATGCTCTACATAGTATGGCGTAGCAGTTCCTACGAACGCATTTCCGATTGCCCCGTACATATCTCCCAACTTACGCTGTTCCCAAGCAACCGTTTTTTTATGTCGATATTACCATGCACTTTTCCCTGTTTTCATTAAACTATCAATGTCCATATAGGCGTTTTCAATTCGTTCAGTATGATAGACCCAATAATTATCATATATTTTTTTAATAATTCCGCCTTTTTCCCACTCCTTAAGCACATCTCCTGTTTTTTTGTTTTTGTATGCGGAATAATATTCCAATAAGTACATAAAGAATTTCATTTCCTCTGTCATACTATTCCTCCCTTATATACACAGAATTTCTAGGATCGCCTGTAACCTTTTCACACTCCCATATTTCAAAGATCGCTTCCGCACCAAATTCAGTCATTCCACACTCCTCATTTTCAAGCATTTCGTGTGTTTTTGAGCATACAAATGCTTTCAAAGCTTCCATTTGACTCAATCCATATTTGTCAGCTATCATCATAACCACTTCATTGTTATAATAATCTATAATTTCAGGTTCCAATCTTCTCATATGAATTTCACCTCATTAAATTTCAGGATCGAAAGTGCTTTTTCTGTTTTAAAAACATACTGATCTTTTAATTTTTGTGGAAGTAATAATTGTATCGCAATGTCTTCTGTAAAATAACCTTTCAGATAATTATTTACAGTACGGATTGCCTGGTCATTTGCCACTGGCCCGGCAACTATATCGTATGTATCTTTTATGGATTTATCAGTTCTATGTGCAGCTACATATCTAAGCCACTCTTTATTTGCTGCATCAAAAATTAGTACATCAAGTTTTTCAAATTCACTTTCATCAAAACTGAATACGGATATAATAGGAACTCCTTTTTCCCGCCTGGCAGTAGTGCGAATCGCCCATTTCTTCGCCTGCTCATAATCACTTGTAAGGTAAAAACCTGTCCCAAAATCCAACAATCTTTTTGACTGGATAATTTTCGGGTTTTTTACTTCCACATTGCTACCATGATATAAAATCATAAATTTCCTCCATATATCGCTCTGAACGGTTATAATCTATATCTCTGCTTGAATAATATGTCCAAAATTCAGCTCATCCTTAAAAAGATCATATACATATCCCGAGCTTTCCAGATATAGTCCGGTTTCTTCATCCTGAAGCTTTTCAAAAACTTCCGAATTATAAAATTTATTCATTGCCTCGTCGTATTCTATATTCTGATCCGTCGCAAGCATA
Source organism: Claveliimonas monacensis (assembly GCF_014982975.1). Taxonomy (GTDB): domain Bacteria; phylum Bacillota; class Clostridia; order Lachnospirales; family Lachnospiraceae; genus Claveliimonas; species Claveliimonas monacensis. The sequence continues at coordinate 9,161 of NZ_JADCKL010000009.1, read as the reverse complement.
TCAACTACATCCTGTATCATATATTCAATTAACTGTTTCTGCTCATTCATTTTAATCGACCACCTTCCGTAAAAGTTTAATACTTTTTTCTGTATGAAAAGAATATTGCGAAGATGTTTTTCTATATATCATTCCTTTCAGCAGTGTGGAAAAATCAATGATTTCATTTTCATATTGTCGGAATAATAATGCCATATTATCATCAGCAACAGGACCTATTACGATATCGTATTTATTATCTCTATTGCACAGAAGACTTTTTTCATCTGTAAATGTTCTGTTCCGATTATTCATTATAAATTTTGCCCATTCTTCCGTTGTATGTGCACCAAAATCTTTTATTCTTAAATCCGATAATTCTCTAAAATCGTCATCTATTTCATAAATATTCACAACTGGAAATCCGCCGTAAATTTTAGATACTCTTGTAGCCATCTTTTCTGCCTGTTCTTCGATATCTGTCAAATAAAACCCCTGTCCAAAATCCTTATATGGCCTGCACATCGCTAAATTAATACTATCTATTACTATATTGCTTCCATGATATAATCTCATAGCATACCTCCATTTCTACGGCACATCATTCCCAAATCTTCCAATATAGTTTCAAAATCCAATGTATGTTCCACATCATAGTTTTCTTTAATAAAGTCAATCCCTTTAAAGTGGAAAAGATATCGGAATGCTTCCTGCACACTCAGATTATATTTCCGGGCAAATTCATTTACACAAGCAACCGTAAAACCAATCTTTTTCTTTTGTTCGCTCATTCAAAACCTCCTCTTGATAAGCCCCATTTACTTGAAATGGTTTTAAGGCTTATCCTTTTCACTCGATTACTGATGTGAATCATCATTCTCTCTCAATCTTGAAATGCTATAAATACATTTTCCTCTTTTCAATCTTTAGGGAACATATTCTGAAGCATAAATTTCTTCATTTTTCTTAATTCATTACACTTCCGTTGGTGAAGGGTGATAAGGTTGTCGAGGTTGGAAAAATACCGTCCAACCTTGCTTTGTTCCTCCAATGATGGTACTGGAATTTCAACTTCCATTACCTTGTTTTTAGAAATGTTATACCTCGATATTCCTTGTGCTAAGAATGTCATTTCTTTTCTGAATGACTCAGAACGAAGCACATACGCAAGATAATTCAAATCAAATTTCTCAGTCGGTCTGTATCCAAAACAGAAGCTATTAAGGTAGGTATTATCAGCATTTTCAGGCATTACACACGACATTCCTACTTCTTCTGGTGTTTCAGACGAGGTAGTAAAGAACACGTCTCCAGCTTTAACACAATTCTGTTTTGAGTCAATTTCAACTGTTTCTGTCATTTGCAAATCAGCTATGGGATTAGAAAACACATTCATATATGTTATGAATTTCGCATCCCCATGTCCAAAGTCTTCCTTTGTTTTTCCAGAAAGTCCCGTAAAAGTTGAGCCCATTTCCCCCAACTTACGCTGTTCCCAAACGTCAGTAAAACCAGAAAATCTTATTTCTGGAACATTTATCCCATTTTGAGGAAACATTTTTTGAAGCATATATTTTTTCAATGTTTTTACTTCATCACACTTTCGCTGGTGAAGGGTGATAAGGTGGTCTAAACGTGTAAAATATTCCCCGATTTTCCTCTGCTCATTAATACTAGGAAAAAGAGCTGTCATATTTTTAAATTTCTTCAACGACAAAACATGTTGACCTGTTCCTTCTGAAGCGATTTTCAATTGTGTTTCTAATCCATAATTTAATCGTCTCAAAAGAAAGTCGGAATCAACTCCACTTGGTTTAAATACTGGATAAAAATAGCTAATACTTCCTTTATCTATGCAGTCATTCCTATTAAATACAAAAACATCGTTGTCACTTCTGCTACGATATGCAAAGTATCCTCTTGGGATCACAAAGTATCCAATATTTCCAGATTGGCTCACTCTATCTCCCGAAAAATAGTCATCTTGTAAAACAATTCCCATCTGCTGAGAAGATGTTAGAACTGGATACTGATTTTCCACTGTAGTTTTTTCTACATAATCCTCAATCACCTCTCCCAACTTACGCTGTTCCCAATCATCTGTAAACCCTTTAAATCTGATCTCTGGTTTTCCCATATTTGTTTACCTCTCGATCCTTCCAATCAAGTCATTTAACGATGCCATGATGTTTTCATCCGATGAAGTTAATTCTTTGAGAAGTGACACAAAATCCTGATGTACATTTTCAAGTTCTTCATCCGTCTTTCTCATATCCGTTAAAAGTGCGTTTAGATCAACTTCTTCTTCCTTCTCGAAATTATCAACATATCGCGGTATATTGAGATTAAAATCATTCTTTTCAATATCTTCAAAACTGGCAAGAAAAGATTCTTTGTCTACAGTCTCTCTATTCTTATAGAGGTCAATAACGGCATCTATGTGCTCATCTGTCATCGCATTTTGTCTTTTACCTTTTTCAAACTTCTTCGAGGCGTCTATAAACAGTACATCTCTTCCGTCTCTATGCTTCTTTAACACAATGATACATGTAGGAATCGATGTATTATAAAATAAATTCGCCGGCAGTCCTATGACCGCATAGATATTACCTGACCGAAGCAGTTTTTCTCGTATTTTCCCTTCTGCCGCTCCGCGGAAAAGGACTCCATGAGGCAATACAATTGCCATAGTTCCATTACTCTTTAAATGATACAGTCCATGCAATAAAAATGCATAATCCGCTTTTGACTTAGGCGCCAACACTCCATAGTCGCTGAATCTTTCATCCTGCAGAAAGCCTGCTGCCGCACTCCATTTTGCAGAGTACGGTGGATTCATAAGCACCATGTTAAAATCTGTCTCCTCTCCGGTCGGCCAGTCTTCATCCAACGTATCGCCATTGCGGAGTTTCTGATTCTCCGGAGTAATCCCGTGCAGGAACATATTCATTCTTGCCAGATTATAAGTGGATGTCATCAGTTCCTGCCCGTAGTATCTGATATACTCTGGTTCTGAAGCATATTTTTTAGCATTCAGCAGAAGAGAGCCAGAACCCATACAGGGATCATATACAGACAATCCTCTCCTTTTCTCCTGCCCGGCGATTGCAATTCTTGTCAAGATTTTTGACACAGCCTGCGGTGTATAAAATTCTCCAGCCTTTTTCCCCGTTTCAGAAGCAAATTGTCCAATCAGATATTCATAAGCGTTTCCCAGCACATCCGCATCTGTGTTCAATAAATCCGCTTTGTCAATTTCCTTAATCAAACTTGAAATTGTGTCACTCTGCTTCTGATCTCCCGCTCCCAGACGGTTAGAATACAGATCAATATCAGTAAACAGATCTGCAAATAAGGGATCACTTTGTTCTATATTATTAAAAGCCTTTTGTAACTGCTCACGATTAAAAGAATTATTTTTTGCCATCTCTGCAAAAAAAGTATATGTAAGTTCCGGCTCAATTACATAATGACACTCTAATTTTATCTGCTCCTTTAATTCCTCAGCACTTTCATCTGCAAGCGCTTCCTTATACGCTTCCAGAGCATCTTTCAGATTTTCCGGCTTATCATCATTCAGCAGATCATATACTCTAATCAAAAAGGAATCTGACAGGTATTTATAGAAAACGATCCCCAACAAATAATCTTTATATTCATTCGCATCCATTTTAGATCGGAGAATATCCGCACCATTCCATAACACACTTATCAGGTCTTTGCTGTTTTCCATTTCTGCCATTTTTCTTTTCCTCCAGTTTTTAATCCATTTAGCTTATTATACCATATAAATCATCTACTATCATTCCAAAGGTATTGACATCCAAAGGTATTGATAGAACGATTATACCTTCTCCAAATGCGTAACAGAGCCCGGAAAGACAAACTTCCTCCAGGCTCTGTCTATTACTCTTCTTCTGAATCCTTAATCTTCTGCGCCAGGCTCTTTTTACACACTTTGCACAGGATACCGTTTGAAGTTACCAGAACAACTTTAGCAACCGCTCTGTCGCCAATCTTATCATACAGACGGCCGGCACTCACAGCCTCCCCCAGCACGGTATAAATACTGTTTGCCACATAACCGATCTTTCCAAGGCCTTTCACCTTTACCATGATCGCTTCCCGGTCATATTTATTATCCGGTTCCTTTTCTAATTCAATCCGCATCCCCTTTTTCAAAAAATCATCTCCAAAATAGTGCCTCGTTCCTGTCAATGTAAAATAAATCTTTGCCATTGTTTCCTCCTCTTATCGCTATCTAACCTTTTTTGTTTCTTATAGCTACAGATTAGAGGGTCAGGTGTACGATAAAAATGCCATCTTATTCCCTGGTTCACTCCGGTTCGATCCCACTGCCATTTTCCCGCCACATAAATAGAAAAAGGACACCCTCTAAAATTTCTCTTAGAAAAGTGTCCTTGTTTGGTCTATTTAAAGATTTAGTACAACTTTGCTCCTGCCGGAATCTGGTCATCTACCATCAGCAGGTTCAGGCCTTCGTGTCCGTCATACTCGTACACAGCGCTGATCAGCATGCCCTCGGAATCGATGCCCATCATCTTCCTCGGCGGAAGGTTTGTAATGGCGATCGCTGTCTTTCCAACCAGCTCTTCGGGCTCATAGTACTCGTGGATACCGCTCAGGATCGTGCGTTTTCTGTCTGATCCGTCGTTCAGGGTGAACTTCAGGAGCTTCTTGGACTTCGGAACAGCCTCACACGCCTCGATCTTCACAGCCCGGAAGTCGGACTTGCTGAATGTCTCAAAGTCCACCATATCCTCAAACAGCGGCTCGATCTTTACCTTGGACAGATCGATCTTGGAAGCTGCCGGTGCAGAAGCCTGCGCCTCGTTGTTTGCAGCGTTCTTTGCCGCGCCCTGTGACTTCATAGTGGGAAATAATAAGAAGGGCAAAATACCCTTTATTTTCAGGGCTTTTCAAGATTAAGTGCATCTTTATTATACGAATTTATACGAATTTTCGCCAGAATTGTTTTTAAATTTTCTAATGATGAATTACACGCAAAAACAAAATAAAAACAATTCTACCGCATTTTTGGAAAAAAAACAATTAATTATCTGTTTTTTTAATTGTCAAAAAAACAATTAGTTATCTGTTTTTTTTCACTTTTTACGTTTAGCAGTTTTTTTTGGTTTTTCCACTAATACTATTTTTTCCATTATTTCCTTTGTCGGATTTACTTGTACCCAATCTCTACTTACATTCTTTACATAATACTTATTATCACGATTTTCTACAAGATAAACTATAGATTGTTTAGATTTAAAATGACATTTTTCAGACGGTTCAAGGTAAACTTTCTCTGAAGGGAAAAAGAACAACCGATCACCAAACCGCCAAGGTATATTTTCCACTTTAAAAGATATTATACTTCCAGCTCCACAACTTGTCTGTAAATCTATATCTTTTAGATTGTATTTCTTTGATCTGTTATTATAGGATATATCTTTTTCGGTATCTTTTACTCTTTTTAATATGTATTGATCGTCCTCAAGATGTTCAAAATACAAAATATATCTTCCGTTTTCTGCTTTAACAGAAAAAGTCCCATCTATTAAAATTTTGTCTGTATCACTATTTTCAATAATGTTTTTAAAAGAAACATATATTGTAATCATTTTTTTAATTCCTCAATTCTTTTCATTAACTTTTCGTATTGCCGTTTTTCCTCTTCAGGCGTAAATTCTGGAATTTTAATATCCTTTGTTTTTTCCTCTATTTTAGAAACATAACTTTCCATTAATTCAGGATAGCGATCACACAGATAATTAAACATCTGTATATCTTCCGTAATTCCTGTTGACAATAGTATTATTTCAAAAAGTTCTTCTGCAATCTTTTTATAATTCATTCTTATCATACACCCCCAATTTTAATAAGCGTATAGACAAATATTTATTAATATGTGTCCTTATATAAAAAAGAGACCCGAAAACTTCGAGTCTCTATTTTTTTTACATTATTATCATAGAGTTAAGAACACTAATCAGTGCGTCAACTGTTTTATTGACATAAGATCGATCATAGTATTCTTCATAATTATATTCAAATTGAGTTAGATTACAAGCGGTATCACCAGTTATATCCATAGTATAGAAATATTCATTATAGGCTTCATCAGTTGTACGAATAACAATTACTTCATTATCAATTTCGTAGAAATTAACACCAGTATTACCAGGAAATTCTGTAGCAGGATCTATATTAACAGTACATTCAGATCCATCACTCTTAACTACAATTCCGTTTATTTCGTTTTCATTGTGGCAATAAAACATAAAATCTAATGTTTCATCGTCAAAACAGAACTCATTAACATCATATCCTGCATTAAGAACCTTTTCACCGAATACATCAAGGGCTGTAAATTCCCAATCATCAACACGAGAACCACCTGAAGTTGCTTTACTTACGGCATTAATAAGTTCATATTCAGAAGTGTATTCCTGATCTTTCAATTCCATCAGCTTATCATAAGCGTTATTAAACGCCTCTGCATTTTCTTTTGCTTCTTCTACAGTCTGAGAAGCAAGATAATTTTCCCAAGTGCTCTGAATCTCTGGAAGATATTCAGTATTGATTAAATCATCCATTTCCTCTCTGTTAGCAACGAATTCATCAACATCATTCAAATAATCATCTAGGCTTTTATCATCTTGTGCTACATTTTCTTGCAGTTCTTCAATAGCCTTTTCTTCTTCAGTCTTACCACAGCCAGCCAGACACGAAAAGCACATCACGCCCAGTAAAACAAATGATATAATTTTTCTTTTTTTCATTTTATGTTCCCCCTCATTTAAGGTATTTTACAGCTTCTATTATAGACAAATTTTCGTCTATATTCAAGAGGAAAAGGCAATAAAAAAGAGCCGTCAAAATAACGGCTCGTATGGTTTTTGTGATATTTAAAGTTTATTCAGACAAAATACTTTATAACCTTTCACTCTATTAAAGCAAAGCAATAAGCTATATTATTATTTTACCACCTCAATTTTTAAAAAGCAAGAGATCAAAAAAAGCGGCTTATAAAATAAACCGCTAAAAATTCTTTTCTTTTTTCAAAAATTTTTAATTGACACCAAATTCATCTTCATAGGATCTTTTTGTTATTTCTGTAATTTTAACTTTGTCTTGTCCTTCTATTTCAAATGAAATATCAGCAATATAATTTTTATTACTTGTGAAATCAACAAAGCCCTTTCCTTCTTTTATAGACTCAATAAAAACTTTATCGTGTAGATCCTCACTTAACATATCATATAGTTCGTTGATGTCATATACCTTATCTAATTTAATTATATATCCTGTTATTAATTTTATTTGTTTCATTTTATGTTCTCCTTTCAACTTTAAATATCGTCGTATATTTTTTATTACCTAATATACAAAAAAGGCGAAAACTTAAAAAACTTTACTTATATTGTATGTAAAATACAAATTAATTTACTTATATTTATATTTTATCATTTAAAAAATTCAAAATCAATACGGCACATATGTGCTTTTAACAAAGAAAAAAGAGGCGGGCAAGCCTCTTTTTCCATTATTAGATCAATTATAGACAAATCTTTGTTAATATGCAAGCCCTCAATTGTCAATCATAATAGGTATAGACAATTTTTTATTAAGGGAAGGGGGCTATGTATTGATAAGCTATAAACCGTTATGGAAAACAATGCAGGAAAAGAACATTACAACTTATGCGCTTATTTACAAACATAACTTCAGCCCCTATACTATAACCAATCTAAAGCGTAATAACTCAATAACAATGAATACACTTGAAAAACTGTGCAAAATTCTTGACTGCAAACCCAATGATATAGTTGAATTTTTAGAAGATGATAATTAAAAAGAAGAGACAACACAATTGTGTCATCTCTTCTTTTTTTTAATATTTTATTTCAGCAAAAGTTAATAGCAAAACCAAAATATCTCCGCTCAGATTAATAAATAACCAACTAATACAAATCTGTTTTATCCAGTGTTTCGCTTTATCTAAAGCGTCAACCGTTTTGTCTACCATACAACAGGCTCAGCCATTACTTTTAATTCTTCCTCAGCATATACAGGGCTTACAACTCCTAATAATAAAGCCCCAGACATTAATAATGATGTTATTTTATACAAGTTTTTCATTTTCATTTTCTCCTTTCATTTTTAAAAAATTATTTATAATAAGTTGTAATAGGGCGGTTCTACTCAGCCCTTGATTTTGTGCTAATTTATCTATTTTTTCTATTGAATCAGCCATTAAAATAAAACTATATCGTCTCTTCTCCATAATCATTTGCCCCCTTATATTTTTTTAGGTTTACACTAGAAGGATCTATATGTATTCCAGTAAATACATTCATAGCACCTTCTAATCTTCCAGCCTTTCCATTTTCATTTGTAAAAACTAATTCATAACAATTTCTTTTATTATCTATACCATAACCAATTAAAATATCATAATCGCCGTGCATAGGCTTAATAGGCGTTTCAGTAATATAAATTGTCATTGTTTTTCACTCCTTTCTTAATACCATTTCTTGCCGTTATATGTTGTGTGCCTCAAGTCAATTTCTTTCCAGCCACCATATTTTTTAATATAAGCGTCTTTTAATTCATTGTATTTTTTATCAGAGCAACGGCGTGTATCTTTTCGTCTATAATAAAAATAGGTTTTTTCTTCTCCATCTATTGTAAATGTGCGTTCTATTGGTTCAGCATCATCATTTACTTTTCTTTTATAGAGTGCCAGCCATTGCCATGAAGTCTTTATTATATTGTTTTTGTGTATTGCTCTTTTTTTATAATTTTCTCTTGCTTTTTCTCTCACCTTATCTTTATAAGCGTTGTATTCTTCCTCAGTCATATCTTCAACTTGATCGGGCGAATAATAGAAGCAAGTCATAACACAATAACCATTTGTCCAGAGTTCCACACCTTGACAATTTGGTTTTATTTTCTTTTTTAATTTGTTCCATTGGTTCTCTGTTTTGTAATCACAATGTCTAAAAACTCCTCTTACTTCGATTTGCCATTTCTCCTCGTATTATATAGTAGTAGTGTTTATAGACCCTCTCCAAGGTCTGTATGCTATACTGTTTGGAGATACTGTGGATTGGTTCATTCCTCCTACCACTTGATGGTTACGGAAAGGCTCCAACCAC
>NZ_JADCKL010000008.1 GCF_014982975.1 Claveliimonas monacensis | reverse complement strand
CAGGGTTTCCCCCATTGTGCAATATTCCCCACTGCTGCCTCCCGTAGGAGTTTGGGCCGTGTCTCAGTCCCAATGTGGCCGGTCGCCCTCTCAGGTCGGCTACTGATCGTCGGCTTGGTGCGCCGTTACCGCACCAACTACCTAATCAGACGCGGGCCCATCTCACACCACCGGAGTTTTTACCCCTGCACCATGCGGTGCCGTGGTCTTATGCGGTATTAGCAGTCATTTCTAACTGTTATCCCCCTGTGTGAGGCAGGTTGCCCACGCGTTACTCACCCGTCCGCCGCTAAGTCACAGACCTCGTCATTCCGAAGAAATCAAAAGTAAGTGCTTCGCTCGACTTGCATGTGTTAAGCACGCCGCCAGCGTTCATCCTGAGCCAGGATCAAACTCTCGTAAAAAAGTTCTCTCTCGGTCAGGAAAACTACTAGCTTTCCTATCCCGTTATTTACTGTTGGCATCAGATCTTCGCTTTCGCTCGATCTGATTTCCGTTCTGAATATTTCTCTTAGAAATTTTCAGGGTCGTTGTCTATTGTTCAGTTATCAAGGTTCTTTGTTTTGTTTTCGCATCTCAGCGACAACTTCTGTATCTTATCATGTCGCTTCCGATTTGTCAACAACTTTTTTCAGGTTTTTTCTTTCTTTTTGAAAGACATTTTTTTGCGGATGTTGCTAAACCACGCTCCCGCGCTGCTCTTATCCGGCAAAAAATCCACCCTCTTGCGTGGTGGATTTTTATAATATCATCATACTTGCATACTGTCAATGCTTTTTTTCATTTTTTTGATTTTATTTATGTTCAGGCTTTTTATTTAAAGGAGACCGCCATCTTCAGGACAGGGTTGTATTCATAGATCACCCGGAGAATATCATTTCCCTGGATCACGTCGTAAGCCTCCCGCCCAAAGGAAGTGGTATACAGCATCGTAATGATCATAAAGAGGATCCACACAATGATCAGTCCGCCTGCTGCCCCAAGCAGCGCCCCGCCAAGACGATTGAAAAAGCCAAGCACCGGAAGATTTGCCACAATATCCAACGCGAAGATGATAGCCCTCATCACCACCGTTATGATCACAAACGTCAGGATAAAAGCAAGAATATTGATGATCAGCCTTGCCGCGTAAGCCGAGATATATTCTATAAAGTTCTCTGCCCCCAGTTCATCATACATCTCGCTGTTATTGTTATTTAGAAGAAGTGCTTTGAACACGCCTGGTATATCCGCCCCCTCTATCGCCGCGATCTGGGTATCCCGCGGGATCTCCACACCTTCCAGCACGCTCTCCGCATCTCCGTCGTCCCCCTGCAATCCGTCCAGAAGGCTGCTGGATATGCCATACTGCGCCAGCTCATCGCTGGTAACATTTCCATTTACAATATCTTCCACTGTGATGCCCACCGCGTTCAGCTGGGCTTCTGTGATGCCGGCAGACCCCAGGACCCGCCGCACGTTTTCCACCGTGAGCCCTGTCTCGCCTTCATCTCCTTCTCCCTGGAGGACAGAGGACGCCATCCCTATGATAGACTGCTCTGCCTGACTTTCGATCATCTCATCCAGCGGTGTAACTGACATAATCCCCTGGCTGACGTAGGGCGTCAGGAAAAACACCAGAATAAATGTAACGACTGTGGCCACCAGGGAAACCGCGATCTTGACCGCTCCTCTGTATAGGCCTACGATTACGCATATGAGGAAAATCAACCCTGTAGTTATGATCACCCAATTCATATTTTCTCCTTATTTTACAAACCGGACGACTTCCATCCCGTTTGCATTCATCACTATGTATTTATTGACTCCAAAAACAGGGAACATTTCCAGGATCGCCTCATCCATCTCCCCTTCAAACTTGTGAACGCCGGCCCGGGTGAACACACTGCACTGCGTCCCGCCGTACATGATGACCTGCATGCCGCATATCTTCACATTCGAGTAGTCTCCGGTAAATTTCTCCGACATGACCATGCTACCGCTCTTATTATAAAGGCGCAGCTCATATCCTGCCTCCCCCTCATTCTTCAGCACCAGTCCTATATAAGAAGGACTGTAGAAAGCACTTTTAATCTGCTTATCCAGCTCAATGGTATTCTGAAGGGAGGGTGTATCCTGCCCCCGGTAGATCAGCACTCTGTCATTTCCCACTACGGCGGATGTATCCCCATCCATAAAAAAAGCAGTGGGCGCTATCACATCTTCATATGTATCTGTCAGCACCTCATAGTTCTCTGCCTGAGCTCCCGCCTCACCAAAATTGTAATAATAAATATTGGAAACTGTACGGCCGTTTTGCACGGTCATGTAAGATACCAGGAGAAGCTGTCCATTCTCCGAGAGACTGATATCCAGCGGATAGCCGTTTCCGGTCACTGTGGTGTCCAGCTCTGCAAGGATATTCCCCGCCGCGTCATAGCAGACGATCTGGGGGTCACCATCCCCGTGCAGTACTGCCGCCACAATCCCCTGGGAGGACACTGCCACTTTTTCTATGGGAAGCGTGGTCTCGATCTCACCTTTCACCCCCTCCTGATCTACCACGATCATGCTGTTCCCGCCTTTATCCGCCACAACCGCGGCATCTCCGAATGCGGAAACCATCGGATTCTGCATCTGATAAGACTGGTTCCACACCTCCTCCCCTTTCCTGTCCATCAGGACAATGCCGTCCCGGCTGTACTTGAGCACTCCGTCCCCGAATTCCCGGTAACTGCTGTTTCCGGCGTCTTCTGCCTCGTATACATCTATGATCCTCACGGAAGTGTAGGTCTGGAGATTGATCACCAAAAACACCCCCACCAGAACCAGGACCACAGCCGCAGCTGCGATGATCATCCGCCGTCGGGTCCTTTTTCTGTAGTCCTTCACCTGCGCATCCAGCTCCTGCATGGTGGGATCATGTTCCAGCTCTCCCGGCTGCTGTCCGGGATCCTGCTCTCTGCCCCTCAGGATGCGAAATCTGTCTCTTATCTTTTGCCTCATACATCAACCTCATTTTCTTCTATGGTTTGCTGTCCATGTGGTTATTATAACACACCTTCCCCAGTTCTCAAGTGACAATCCATAGGAGGGGACTCCGCCGGCCCTTTCCGCCCCGGCACAAGCCGCTTTTAGCCGGGCATCAGGGGAGCAGCAGTTTCTGGCCTATAAAGATCAGGTTCCCGTCTGTGAGGCCGTTCATTTTGCAGATAGCCTCCGCCTCATCTGTGGTCCCGTAAAGTTTCAGGCTGATCTTATCCAGCGTGTCACCTCTCTGTACTGTATAGTATTCCTCTCCGCTCTCCCCCTCCTGGATGGACATCCCGCTCTCCCCGGTCTGCACATCCCCGGCGCCTGCGCTGACATCAGAGGCGGCTGCGCCGTCCGGCTGTTCCTCCTGCTGATCTGCTGCGGCATCTTCTTCGGCAGTCACTGTGTTTTCACTGCTTCCCTGTACAGATTTCGAGAGGGTCTCTATGGAGGACTGTACGGAGTTCATTTTGTCATAATTATTCATGGCTGAGATACCGATGGCCAGCACAACGACTACCAGCAGAACACTCGTCAGGTATACAAGGTGGGAATTGCTCCTCTGCTCCTGCGCCTCGAGTTTTTCCTTTACTGCAGAACGAAAATTCTTTGCAGCTCGATCCTCAACCACTTCACTGGGTGTAACGCCGATCTGTTTGCGTGTATTGATCATATAATTCTGCATATCCGGATTTTTTTCATAAAATATGTAATATCCGCCCATCTGCATCAGCTCGTGAAATTTATATGCAAAATAAATCTCCTCATCCTCCTCGGGATGCTTCATAATAAAAATACTGTTTTTCTTCAGGCCCAGCTGCTCGTGGATCTGCACCATACTGCCGCTGAGCACAAGGGGTCTGCCGGGCGCGGCCAGAGCCCACCCAACTACATCCCTGCCGGGGAAATACTCTGCACACTCTCTGAGAGCCGCCTCCCTGGCCGGGTCGCTGATACAGATTTCGCCATTTTCCTCCGACACCTCTTCGATCCGAACCGCTCCGGTTATATAGACACATTCCAGTCCTTCCACCACTGCATTCTCCCCCAGCAGCAGCGCGCCTGTGGGCTCTTCCTTGGCCCGCGACCTCAACTGATCGAGGTAGGTATCCACGTAGTCTTCCAAATAAATCTTTGGAATATCCGAAACATTTCCTACCTGCCTGACATTTTTGGGAAATTTTCTTTCCATATACTCTCACCTCACTGAATATTTTTGCTTATCATAGCACACGGTTTTTGCGCATTTTAGCATTTAGTGGAGCCTGTCCATGGAAATTTACGTTATTTTCCCTCCGCCTTCGACGTTTTCGGACTGTTTCTCTTTTTCTCTGTGTCTATATATAGAAAAAGAGCCGGCCAAAAAGCCAGCTCCTCTTCTGTATATCCTGTCCTCTTATTTCAGGAACTCTTTTACTTTTGTGTAAATGCTTTCGCTGTCCAGGCCGTATTTCTTGACCAGCTCGACAGCCGGACCGGACTCTCCGAACGTATCGTTAATACCGATCTTCATCACTTTTGCAGGTGCTTTCTCCGCCACTACGTCGCAGACAGCGCTTCCCAGACCGCCGATGATGGAGTGTTCCTCCACTGTCACGATCTTTCCTGTCTTGGCTGCCGCCTTGATCACAGCCTCCTCGTCAAGAGGTTTGATGGTGTGGATATTGATGACCTCCGCGCTGATGCCGTCTGCCGCCAGCTTCTCAGCTGCCGCCAGGGACTCGGATACAGGAAGGCCTGTAGCGATGATGGTCACATCTGTTCCTTCCCGCAGTGTCACAGCTTTTCCAAGCTCAAATTTATAATCCGGATTGTCATTGATTACCGGCACAGCCAGTCTGCCGAAGCGCAGGTATACAGGTCCCTGGTGCTCGTAAGCTGCCTCCACTGCCGCTTTCGCTTCCACATCGTCGGAGGGGTTGATGACTACCATGCCCGGGATCGTTCTCATAAGAGCGATATCCTCGTTGCACTGGTGGGTAGCACCGTCCTCACCTACAGAGATACCTGCATGTGTAGCTCCGATCTTTACGTTCAGCTTGGGATAGCCGATGGAGTTGCGGACCTGCTCAAAAGCGCGGCCAGCCGCAAACATGGCAAAAGAGCTGGCAAAGGGAACCTTGCCTGTGGTAGCGATACCTGCCGCCACGCCCATCATGTTGCTCTCAGCGATACCGCAGTCAATGTGACGCTCCGGAAATTCTTTCTTGAATGTGCCTGTCTTTGTAGCGTTTGCCAGGTCAGCGTCCAGAACAACGACATCCCCATGTTTCTTTCCTAATTCTACTAAAGCATTACCGTAGCTTTCTCTTGTTGCGATCTTCTTTACATCTGACATAATGCTTCACCTGCCTTTTCTAATTCTTCCATAGCAGTCTTGTACTGCTCATCGTTGGGAGCGGCTCCGTGCCAGGATGCCTGGTTCTCCATGAAAGATACGCCTTTGCCCTTCACTGTCTTTGCGATGATAGCTGTAGGCTGGCCCTTCACTGTCTTTGCCTCTTTGAAGGCAGCATCGATGGCGTCAAAGTCATGTCCGTCTATATTGATCACATGGAAGTTGAATGCCTCAAATTTCTTATCAATCGGATAAGGTGAGTTTACTTCTGTGATAGCCCCGTCGATCTGGAGGTTGTTGTTGTCCACGATCACCACAAGGTTGTCCAGTTTTCTGTGGGCTGCCAGCATGGATGCCTCCCACACCTGTCCCTCCTGGATCTCGCCGTCGCCAAGCAGCGTGTATACCCGGTAATCATCGCCGGACAGCTTAGCGGAGATAGCCATTCCAACTGCTGCGGAGATGCCCTGTCCAAGAGAGCCGGAGGACATGTCCACACCCGGAATGTGCTTCATATCCGGATGTCCCTGCAGATAGGAACCGGTGTGACGCAGTGTAGTCAGATCCTCTACCGGGAAGAACCCTCTGTTTGCCAGAGCAGCGTAGTATCCCGGCGCTGTGTGGCCCTTGGAGAGAACAAAGCGGTCTCTGTCGGCCTTTTTGGGATCTTTTGGATCGATGTTCATTTCTTCAAAATAAAGATAGGTAAAAATATCTGCTGCTGACAGAGATCCGCCCGGATGACCGGACTTCGCGCTGTGGGTGGCTGTGATGACACCCTTGCGGACCTCGTTTGCAGTCTTCATAAGTTCTAATTTGTTCATGAAAAATGCCTCCTGGTGTTTATCGTTTCCTTACTTGTGTATTATTCTCCGAAAACTGCCTTGTAGTCTTCCTGGAATTTAAGAATTCCCGCATCTGTCAGAGGATGTTTGGTCATCTTCTCGATCACTGCGTAGGGAACTGTGGCAATGTCTGCGCCTGCCAGTGCACAGTCTGTCACGTGCATCGGATTGCGGACGCTGGCTGCGATGATCTGTGTGTCGATGTCTCCGGCAACTGCAAAGATCTCAGCGATCTCACGGATCAGGTCCACACCTCTCACAGAGATGTCATCGAGACGTCCCAGGAAAGGAGATACATAGGTAGCGCCTGCTCTTGCTGCCAGAAGCGCCTGGTTTGCAGTAAAGATCAGGGTCACATTTGTCTTGATGCCCTCAGCTGTAAGCTGCTTGCAGGCTTTAAGCCCCTCCACAGTCATGGGGATCTTTACGACCATGTTCGGATGGATCTTTGCGATCTCGCGTCCCTCCTTGATCATACCCTCAGCATCTGTGGTAGTAGCCTTTACCTCTCCGCTGATCGGTCCGTCCACGATAGATGCGATCTCAGCGATCACTTCCTCGAACACCCGGCCCTCTTTTGCGATCAGTGACGGGTTGGTCGTTACACCGCAGATAACACCCATGTCATTTGCTTTTTTAATGTCTTCCACCTTGGCTGTGTCGATAAAAAACTTCATTTTTCTTCCTCCTTGATTCGTTGAACGTCTGGCCTAAGCCCATTTGTCTAAATTATATCCCATAGGAAAGGAGGTGGTCAATAGGAGTTCTTTTTTATTAATAATTCGCTTAATTAATAATGCATAATTATTAATTCTATTTTTCTATATCTCATGTTAAATCCTTGTTAACATGGACGAAAACATCCTTTTTCGGAGTTTTCTCCATTACTGTAAGGAAACGGAATTACATTTTATTATTAATATTTTTTCAAAATACATTAATTTTTCTTTTTTCTGCTCTTCGGATAGGACGTAGTCCCCCGGATGATCAGCTTCGGTTCATACTCCACATGGTAGGTGCTGATAGGCTCTACCTCCGTGTATTTTTCCCTCCTGCTGTCAATCTTCTTCATAATAATATCGCAGGCATCCCGGCCTTTAAAGATGACAAAGTGCTCAATGGTGGTAAGGGACATTTTGTGCATGCTGGCGAACAGCGTGTTGTCGCACCCCATGACAGACACATCTCCGGGGACTTTCAGCTTGGCCTCCTGGAGAGCGTCCAGAATCCCAAAGGCGATCATGTCGTTCAGCCCCACAATGGCTGTCACATCCCTCTGTTCCTCCAGAAGCTCCCTGGTGAGTTCGTAGCCGATCTTGTACTCCGAGTCGATGTGAGCAATATCCAGATCGATCTCCTCGTCTGCAGCCTTGATGATCACCTGATCCTTAAGCCCGGCTCTCTCGAATTCTTTTAAAAATCCTTCCACCCGCTTTGACCTCTGCTTCTGCCGCACAGTCAACGGAGGTGCTATATAAGCAACTTTTCTGTGTCCCAACTCCAGTAGATGGCGGGCCATGATCCTGCCAAGTTTGGAGTTGTCCAGCTCCACCGCATCCACGTTCAGATGCTCATTCTGGTTGTTGACGATCACCACCGGGATCTCATCCGCCAGCTTTTCCACCCTGTCCATAAAACAGTGGCTGGGATTGCAGGTGTAGATGATCCCCACCGGGTGCAGCTCATTCATCATTTTCAGATAGCGCTCTTCCATCCGCAGATCTCTCTGGGTGTTGCAGACAAAGAGTCCGTATCCCTGCTCTTTTGCCCGCAGTTCGATCCCCTGTAGGAGCATGACATAGTAGGGGTTGGTGAGGTTAGAGCAAAAGACCACCAGGAGTTTCTCCCGGCGGCTTTCTTTCCGTGTTTTCCGTCTCGGCAGGACATAGCCCAGCTCTTCCGCTGCCTCCTCCACCTTTTTGACCGTCTCTTTCGAGAAAGACACATTGTACTTCCGGTTCAGCACCATGGAGACAGTAGACTGTGACACGCCTGCCGCCCGGGCAATATCTGTCGAAGTCACTTTTTTCTTTCCTGCCATCCTCTATATCTCCGTTCTTCCTTCCAGCGCCCGAAGGAGCGTCACTTCATCTATATACTCCAGATCTCCTCCCACAGGCACACCGCTTGCGATCCGGCTCACCTTGATCCCCACCGGCTTGATCAGCTTGCTGATATACATGGCTGTGGTCTCTCCTTCCAGGCTGGAGTTGGTCGCTATGATCACCTCATCCACATCATCCCGCAGTCGCTCCATCAGCTCTTTGAGGCGGATATCTCCGGGACCGATCCCCAACATGGGGGAGATGGCCCCGTGGAGCACATGGTAGACCCCACTGTACTTACCTGTCTTTTCATAGGCAGCCAGGTCCCTGGGCGTCTCCACCACCATGATGGTCCTGTGATCCCTGTCCGGATTGGCGCAGATCGGGCAGACTTCCTGGTCTGTCAGCGTGCAGCACTTGGCGCAGTAGCGCACATTGTCCCTGGCCTCCACAATGGACTGGGCCAGCTCATGGACCTGTTCTTTTGGCATGCTGATGAGATGGAAAGCCAGCCGCTGGGCCGACTTGGGACCGATCCCCGGCAGCCTGGAAAACTGCTCAATGAGACGGCTTATCTGACTGCTGTAGTAATCCATTCTGTTTCACCGCCGCTTCTGTCCTAGAACAGGCCCGGCATCCCGCCGCCCATTCCTCCTGTAAATTTGGACATGCCGGCCGCTGACTCCTGATCCACTTTCTCAAGGGCCTCGTTCACAGCTGCCACGATCATATCTTCCAGCATCTCCACATCATCCGGATCCACTGCCTCTTCGTCCAGTTTTACCTTCAGCACTTTCTTGGTACCGGACACAGTCACTTCCACTGCCCCGCCACCGGCTGTGGCAGTGAACTCTTTTGTCTCCATCTCCTTTGCCTGCTCTTCCATCTGGCGCTGCATCTTCTGCGCCTGCTTCATAAGATTTGCCATGTTTCCGGGCATGCCTCCCGGAAATCCTCCGCGTCTTGCCATAATATTCCTCCTTAATCTTCTATCGTAATATCCATATGGATCAGCTTCTCAATATCCACAAATCTGTCCTCGAAGCGTCTGCCCTCTTCCACCTGGCGGACATCCACCTCCATCTGCTTGCCTGTCTTCTCGGCGATCAACCTCTCGATCTCTTCCCGGTGCTCCGGTTTCGCCACAAAGGCAGCGCTCACCTCGTCCTCCAGGACGATCATGAGCCGGTCATTTTCCCCTGCGGCCAGGCGGGCCTTCTTTAGATAACTCCGAAGCATGGGGGAAGCCTCCTGGGCCACGGACCTGAAATCCGCCGCCACTGCCTTCACGTCTTCGCTGAGCGCTTTGGGAAGCTTCGGCGCCGGCGCAGGTTCCCTGGCTTCCTCTCTGACCACCCGGACCGTCTGTCCCGGCGCAGCGGCCACTCCCACCTCGCCCATCTTCTGCACTTCCGCCTCCAGGGCCCGTATTCTGGACAGAAGGGCGTCCTGGCCCACCTCCATCTGGGGACGGCACAGGCGGATAAACGTGACTTCCAGAAGCACTCTCTTCTGAGCCGCATATTTCAGCTTGCCTGTCAGCTCAGAAAAGATGCGGATATACCGGATCAGCTCATCCGTCTCGATCATCTGGGATTCTTCCTTGATCCTGGCCAGGTTCTCCGTGGACACATCCAGCACATCCTCCATCTCCTCCGAACTTTTCACCAGGAGAAGGTTCCGCAGATACCAGGTAAAGTCCGCCGCCATCTGGGACAGCTCCCGCCCCTGCATGACCAGCTCATCCACGGTCTCGATGACCTTTTTCACATCCCGCTCCAGCAGCTCACGCAGCAGACGGCTGAACACGTCCGCATCCACCGCGCCCAACACTTCCAGGACATTGTCATAGGTGAGCCGCTGACCGATATAAAAGGCTGTGCACTGGTCAAGAAGGCTCAGGGCATCTCTCATGGAGCCGTCAGCCATCCTGGCGATATAGCGCACCGCCTTGTCCTCTACATCCAGGTTCTCCTTTTCGATCAGCTCACGCAGCCTTCCGGAAATGGTCTCAATGGAAATCCTCTTGAAATCATACCGCTGGCATCTGCTCAGGATGGTCACCGGTATCTTGTGAGCCTCTGTCGTTGCCAGAATAAAAATGACGTATTCCGGCGGTTCCTCCAGCGTTTTTAAAAGCGCGTTGAAAGCTCCTATGGACAGCATATGAACCTCGTCGATGATGTAGACCTTGTACCGCCCTTCCGTGGGGCGGTAGGCCACTTCCTCCCGGATCTCCCGGATGTTGTCCACGCCGTTGTTGGACGCCGCGTCGATCTCGATCACGTTCATAGAAGTGCCGGCCGCTATGGACCGGCACATGTCACACTGACCGCAGGGGCTTCCCTCCACCGGGTGCTGGCAGTTGACAGCTTTTGCAAATATCTTCGCCACCGTAGTTTTACCTGTTCCCCTTGTCCCGCAGAAGAGATAGGCATGTCCGATCCTGTCTGTCTGTATCTGATTTTTTAATGTAGTTACGATCGCATCCTGCCCTTTGACATCCTCAAACTCACTGGGTCGGAATTTCCGGTATAACGCTGTGTAGCTCATCTGCTGCACTCCTTCTTATCAGTCTCTTTCATATTATCTATCCCCGAAGCTGATACCTGTCATCCTGGCTTCCTGGATGATGCCGGCCTCCGGGTCCACACATTTCAGCTTTCCTGCCACTTCCGCAAGAGGCACTTTCGTGATCTCGCCACTCTTTATCGCCATCATATAGCCGAAATCTCCCTCCAGGATATGCTCCGCGGCCGCAGCTCCCAGTCTGGTGGCCAGCACTCTGTCGTAAGGGCAAGGCGAACCGCCTCTCTGGGTGTGGCCCGGCACAGTGATCCTGACTTCCTGATCCATCTTCTTCTGGATCCGCTCTGCGATCTCATAAGCCACAGACGGATAATTCTCTTTCGCCTTCTTTGCCTTCAGCTCCTTTTTGGAGAGCTTTGCGTCATCCTTGGAAATAGCGCCTTCAGCTACAGCGATGATTGTAAAATGTTTGCCCTCGGCCGCTCTCTTCTTGATGGCATCCACGACCACCTTGATATCATAGGGAATCTCCGGAAGAAGAATGATATCCGCCCCGCCGGCGATACCTGCATGAAGAGTCACCCAGCCAACCTTATGTCCCATGACCTCCACGATAAAGACACGGCTATGGGATGTGGCTGTGGTGTGGATCCTGTCGATGGTATCTGTCGCTATGTCTACGGCACTCTGAAATCCGAATGTCATATCGGTTCCCCAGAGGTCGTTGTCAATGGTCTTCGGAAGCGTGATCACATTCAGCCCCTCCTCTCGGAGAAGGTTTGCTGTCTTGTGCGTCCCATTTCCGCCTAAAATCACAAGGCAATCCAGATTCAGCTTGTGATAGGTGTGCTTCATAGCCTCCACTTTGTCAAGCCCGTTTTCGTCGGGTACCCTCATTAATTTGAAAGGCTGCCTGGAAGTCCCCAGAATGGTTCCTCCCCTTGTCAGTATTCCCGAGAAATCTCTGGAAGTGAGCATCTGGAAATTTGAGTAAATAAGGCCCTTATAGCCATCCTGGAACCCATAGATCTCCACATCATTTCTCTTTGAACACACTCCTTTTACAACTCCACGCATGGCAGCATTCAGCGCCTGACAGTCGCCGCCGCTGGTAAGCATTCCTATCCGCAACATAGTCTGATCACTCCTTCCTTTTTATACCTAACATATTATACCCTATTTTCAAAGGGGGTACAAGGAAAAAACAGGCTTCCGCCCCTTCCCTCCCTTTACCTGACGCCCAAAAACGAGTATACTGTTAAAGGGAACGCCCTGCGTTTCCGGAAATCAAACAGAAAGCTGGTAACGAACTTATGGATAAACTGGACATCAAACTCTGGTCCCTGGCCGCCAAAGGCGAGATCGTCCCGGACAGGTCCCTTCTCAAGACCCCGGAGCAGATAAGGGAGATCAGAAGGAGCGCCGACCTGAACACGGCGGTTCTGGACCATGTGGCCGCCCACATAAAGGCGGGCATGAGCACCGCCGAGATAGACAGGCTGGTGTACGACTACACCGTCTCTCACGGAGGCATCCCCGCCCCGCTGGACTACGAGGGCTTCCCGAAGAGCGTGTGCACCTCCATCAACAATGTGGTCTGCCACGGCATACCGGATGAAAACGAGATCCTCCGGGAGGGGGACATCATCAACGTGGATGTCTCTACTATATTAAACGGCTATTTCTCCGATGCCTCCCGCATGTTCACCATCGGGGAGATCACTCCCCGGGCAGAGAAGCTTGTCCGGGTCACAAGAGAGTGCGTGGAGCTGGGACTTGCCGCCGCTAAGCCCTGGGGCCACTTAGGCGATATCGCCTGGGCCATCAATTCCCACGCACAGGCCAACGGCTACTCTGTGGTGGAGGACATCGGCGGCCACGGCATCGGCCTGGAGTTCCACGAGGAACCCTTCGTCAGCTACGTCACGCCCAAGGGAAGCGAGATGGTCCTGGTGCCCGGCATGATGTTCACCATCGAGCCCATGATCAACGAGGGGAGTCCGGACTTTTTCATCGATGAGGAGAACGGCTGGACTGTCTACACCATCGACGACGGCCTGTCCGCCCAGGTAGAGTACATGGTGCTTGTCACCGAGACCGGCGTGGAGGTCCTGACAAAATAAAAAAAACAAAACAAAAAGGACTGTGCATGTGCATAGTCCTTTTTTGCTGAGCTGTATGTCTTTCCGCCGCATGTATAATAACCACGCCGTGGCTATTATATCATAGTTACCAGTTTGAACAGGAAGTTTGCCGCCACACCGGCGCACAGGCCGCCGATGGTATGGCTGACGATCGCCTTTCCCGTCATGTGCGGGCACTTCAGGGCTGACATCATTCCCACATGTGTGCTCAGGTAGCCGCTCCAGCACATACACATAGCTGTAAACACCGCGATGTCATTTGCATGGACAGATCCTGCGGACACCATGTCCGGCACAAGGCCGATGGCTGCTCCCGCCGCTCCCAAGGCCGTGACCGGCACTGCCACGGCAGAGGCGGAGGAGAACCCGAACAGCGGAGTCAGGATGAAGTCGATCTTCTCTCCCAGCCAGGGAAGGAGTGCCACTCCCTCGTAGGCTGCTCCTGTATATGTACCATCGGCAGAAGGGCCGTTGGTAAGCATCATCACGATCGTGCAGATGACCAGGACGCCGGGGATGATGGCCATACCCACATCCACACCGTTCTTTCCGCCGTCCAGCAGGGACTCCAGGAGTCTTCCTCCCACACTGCCGCCTCGTACCTGACGCTTGTTGAGGAGGTCGTCAATGGACTCTCCCTCCGCCTCCGGCATGCAGTACTCTGTCACACCGAATTCCTTTTTTGTAAAAAGCATCATGATCCGCACGCTGATGATACTTCCGATGATAGCGCCCACATTTCCGATGAGGGCCGCCATTCCCACATTCTCTCCCGGAAGGCTGATGCCCAGCATGAAGGTGGTAACGATGAGTCCCATTCCAAACGCCGTCCCCAGGTTAGTCAGCGCCGGAAGCTGATACTTTTTAAAATACTTCCGGAAATTGGTGTCCTCCGCCAGGCCCAGGATCGCCGGGTTATCTGACAGATACGTGGTCATGATCCCCAGAGAAGCCGCGCCGGGCAGGTCGTACAGCGGCTTCATCAGCGGTGTGATCGCCTTGTTTACAAGCGCGATGACACCAAACTCCGAGAGGGCTCCCGAAACCGCGCCGGCGATGACCGCGATGGCCATGATATTGAACACCGTGTCGATCAGAAGCTGATAGGCTGTGTTCATAAGTGTCTGCATCATGTTGGCTCCGCCCATCACGGCCGCCAGTCCTCCGAAAATGGCAATAAAGACCGCCAGGAAGACAAACGCTTCCAGACTTACTGCTTTTTTAAATTGTTTCTGCATACTTTTCCCCATTTCTTTGTCTCTTTGTTAATTCAAAGACAATCAGTCTTTCCCAATACCATACATTAAATTCACTCCAACTGCAACTTTTTTTCTACTCTCAGTTGATTTTTTTTAATTTTCCACAGACAAAAAAAACTTATACCCCTGTTTTCGCATCATTTTTTACAAATTTTCTTAATTTTTTTGCAAATTATTATGGAAAGCGCCGCCCAAGAATTATATAATATTGTATATCACAGTAAAGGAGGAGGGCGCATATTATGAAACAGAACAATATGTTAGCCATGATTTTAGCCGGCGGCCGTGGTTCAAGGCTGCACGAGCTGACTAATAAGGTTGCCAAGCCTGCCGTTTCATATGGCGGTAAATACAAGATCATCGATTTTCCCATCAGCAATTGTGCCAACAGCGGCATTGATGTAGTCGGAGTCCTCACACAGTATGAGTCCATTCAGCTGAACAGCTATGTGGCAGCGGGACGCCGCTGGGGACTGGACGCGAGGGACAGCGGTGTGTACGTACTCCCGCCCCGTGAGAAAGCGGACGTGGATCTGAACGTCTACAGGGGAACCGCAGACGCCATCTCACAGAATATTGATTTTATAGACTCCTACTCCCCGGAGTACCTTCTCATCCTCTCCGGCGACCACATCTACAAGATGAACTACGCAAAGATGCTGGCCTACCACAAGGAGCATGACGCAGATGCCACCATCGCCGTCATCGAGGTTCCCATGAGAGAGGCGAGCCGCTTCGGCATCATGAACACGGACGAGGAGGGCCGCATCGTGGAATTCCAGGAGAAGCCGGCCGAGCCCAAGAGCAATCTGGCTTCCATGGGCATCTACATCTTCAACTGGAAGCTGCTCCGCAAGATGCTGACGGCCGACATGAAAGATCCGGACTCCAGCCATGACTTCGGCAAGGACATCATACCCGCCATGCTGAACGACGGCAAAAAGCTGGTGGCCTACAAGTTCAAGGGCTACTGGAAGGATGTGGGGACCATCGACTCCCTGTGGGAGGCAAACATGGACCTGCTGGACAAGAACAATGAGCTGGACCTGAATGACTCCACCTGGAAGATATACACGGAGGACGCAGTGGCGCTCCCACAGTACATAGGTCCTGATGCCGAGATCGACAGAGCCTTCATCACGCAGGGCTGTGTCATCGAGGGTTCCGTCAAGAACTCCGTTCTGTTTACCGGGGCAAGAGTGGGCGCAGGTGCGAAGATCATCGACAGCGTGCTCATGCCGGGCGCGGAGGTTGCGGAAGGTGCTGTTGTCCAGCGCGCTCTCGTAGCTGACAACGTAAAGATTGGAAAAGAGGCACAGGTCGGCAGCGCTGACAGTGAGCATATCGAGCTGGTCTCCAAACGCGTAAAGGGGGTTGAGTAATATGGCGAAAGCATTAGGTATTGTAAACTTTTCCGGAAACCACATCTGGGTAGAGGGGATGCAGGCTTACCGCCCTATCGGCGCCTTCTCCTTCCTGGGACGGTACCGCGTCATCGATTTCCCGATCTCAAATATGAGCAACAGCGGCATTGACCAGATCCAGGTATATATCCGCAGAAAACCCCGTTCTCTGGCAGAGCACCTGGGAACCGGGCGTCACTATAACATTAACTCCAAGCGCGGAAGACTCCACATCCTGTTCTCGGAGACAGGTCTGGAGCACGATATCTACAACAACGATATCGCCGCCTTCCAGGAAAATATGGAGTGCATCCGCAATGTAAACTGCGATTATGTGGTCATTGCGCCCAGCTACATGATCTACTCACAGGATTTCAGCGAGCTGCTCCAGACCCACATCGACTCCGAGGCGGACATCACTCTCCTCTATCACTCCACAGACGATGCAAAGGAGCACTTCCTGAACTGCAACACAGTCAATCTGAACAAGCAGAAGGGCGTCCTGTCTCTGGAGATGAACCGGGGCACCGCAAAGAACCGTCACATCTTCATGGACACATATGTGATGTCAAAGGAGCTCTTCATCGACCTGGTGAGCAAGGCTCACAAGACCTCCTCCATGTACAGCCTGGCGGATATCGTGAACGTGGCCTGCGAGGAGCTGGATGTGCGGGGCGTCTCCCACCGGGGATACTTTGCCTCCATCACCGACTTCAAGAGCTATTATGACGCGAATATCTCCCTCATTGACTTCAAGATGGCTCTCAGCCTCTTCGAGGATGAGTGGCCCATCTACACGAGGACCAATGACTCCTGTCCGACCCAGTATTTCGAGGGCTCCAATGTAAAGAACTCTATCGTGTCAAACGGCTGTCTCATCGAGGGGACCATCGAGAACTCTGTCATTGGCCGCGGATGCGTCATCAAGAAGGGGGCTGTCGTGAAAAACTGCGTGATCCTTCCCCATGTCATCGTGGACACGGATGTCCACCTGGAGAACATTGTGGCGGACAAGCACGCCAAGATCACTCACGTGAAAGAGGTTGTAGCTGCCCCCAATGAACCGGGATACATCAGAAGAAACGATATCATTTAAAAAGGCATAAAAAAGAAGCCCGTCATCTGTCGGGCTTCTTTTTTCATATCCTGTATCCGCTCTACCCCAGCATCATCCTGTCGTTGTCCAGCTCTCCGCCGCTGACCTCCTCGAATTTCTTCAGCAGGTCAGACACATGGAGCTTCCGCTTCTCCTCGCCGGACACATCGTAGATGACGCGTCCCTCGTGCATCATGATGAGGCGGTTGCCGTGGGCGATGGCGTCCTTCATATTGTGGGTGACCATCATGGCCGTGAGCTGGTTCTCTTCGATAATCTTGTCGGAAATCTCCAGCACCTTCTTCGCCGTCTTCGGGTCCAGGGCAGCCGTGTGCTCGTCCAGGAGCAAAAGCTTGGGCTTCTTGATGGCCGCCATGAGAAGGGTCACGGCCTGCCTCTGCCCGCCGGACAGGAGCCCCACCTTGGTGGAGATGCGCTCCTCCAGCCCCAGTCCCAGAGCCGCCAGCTTTTTCTTGAACTCTTCTCTCTCTTTTCTGGAAATCCCCCATCTGAGTCCTCTTCTGTGTCCTCTCCTGGCAGCGATGGCCATGTTCTCCTCAATGGACATGGTGGAGGCGGTGCCGGTCATGGGATCCTGGAACACCCGCCCCAGATAGACGGCTCTCTTGTGCTCCGGCAGCCGGGTAATGTCCACTCCGTCTATGATGATATTCCCCTCGTCCACCAGCCAGCTTCCGGCTATGGCGTTCAGTGTCGTCGATTTCCCGGCTCCGTTCCCGCCGATGATGGTGACAAAGTCTCCCGGGTTCAGGTTCAGGTCCACTCCGTCGAGGGCTTTCTTTTCGTTGATCGTCCCCTTGTTGAATGTCTTGTGGATGTTTTTTATCTCAAGCATGTATCCCATTTCCTAGGCCCTCCTTCTCACTGCCCAGCGGCCTTTTAAGTAGGGCACAGCCAGGAACACCGCAACAACAAGTGCGGAGAACAGTTTCATATAGTCTGAAGGCATCTTCAGCCAGAGTACCAGCGCGTACGCCACGTAGTAGAGGATGGCTCCCACGAACACCGCGGCCAGCGTGTAGGCAAAGGCAATCTTTTTGCCTGCGCAGAGCCTGCCAAATATCACTTCGCTGATGATCACAGCGGCCAGCCCGATGACGATGGCTCCACGCCCCATATTGACGTCCGCCGCTCCCTGATACTGGGCCAGGATGCCGCCGCACAGGCCCACCAGGCCGTTGGATATGGTCAGAGCCAGCACCTTTGTATAGTTGGTGTTGATGCCCTGGGCCCGGGCCATCTGCGGATTGCAGCCTGTGGCCCTGATGGCAGCGCCCATCTCGGTCCCGAAAAACCAGTAGACGATGGCCACCAGGATCAGACATCCCAGGATCAGCTTCAGGAAGAAAAAGACTCTGTCATCTCCTGTCACATATCTGGAGGAGGCCACCAGCCCCTGCTGGGTCAGACTGATACCCTGGTTGGATTTCCCCATGATCCCCAGATTCACGGAATACAGGGATACCTGGGTCAGGATACTGGCCAGGATCCCCGGTATGCCAAGGCCCGTGTGGAGAAGGCCCGTGACCATCCCCGCCGCCATGCCTGCCAGCAGTGCAAACACGAGGGAGAGCGCCGGGCTCATCCCTCCCTGGATCAGCATGACCGCCGTCGCCGCTCCTGTAGCTAAAGACCCGTCCACTGTAAGGTCCGGGAAATCAAGGATGCGGTAGGTTATATAAACTCCCAGTGCCATAATGCCCCATATGATCCCCTGTGCCGCTGTTCCCGGCATTGCCCGCAGCAGCGCCAGGGGGTCCAGGGAAAGAAAATATTCTGCTATCATTTTTCTGCCTCTGCCTTTCTTCTCTTATTCTGCCGCAGATGCGGACTCAATGGGCTCGTATCCTTCCGGGACCGTGATGCCCAGCTCCTCGCATATCTCCGGATTGTACATCCTGGTCGGCTCCGGTGCTGTCTGCACTTCCATGGACGTGATGTCCTCGCCGTTTGCAAGGATGTCATAGGCCATCTCGCCTGTGGTGTACCCCAGCTCATAGTAGCTGATGCACAGAGTGGCTATCCCCGCCACGCTGCATGTGCCCTGCTCGCTGGCCACTACCGGGACTTTTGCCGGCCGGCAGATATTGTCGATGATGCCCGGGTTGGCTGCCATGGTGTTGTCTGTCGGGATGTAGATGGCGTCCACCTCCTGGACCGCGCTGGTCACAACAGACTGGATCTCATTGGAGTCCGCCGCCGTGTACTCCTTGTAGTCCACGCCGTCCTCCTCCAGCTCCTTCTCAAACATCTCCGCCTGGTACTTGGAGTTGGACTCCGCGGAGCAGTAGAGGATGCCAACGGTCTTTACATCCGGCAGGAGCTCCATCATCACGTCCTCCTGCTCAGAGATGGGGGCCAGGTCGCTGGTACCTGAAATATTTACCCCTGTGGTCCCTGTCCAGTCATCTATGCCAAGGGCGCTGCCGTAGTCTGTCACAGAGGTTCCAAGAATAGGAATGTCCGCTGTGGCCTGGGCCGCTGTCTGGAGCGGCAGGGTGGCATTAGCCAGGATCAGGTCCACGTCAGAAGAAACAAAATTATTCATGATGGTGGAGCACATGGTCTGCTCCCCCTGCGCGTTCTGCACATCAAACTCTACATTGTCCTCACCGAACAGTTCCTTACATGCATCCTGGAAGCCTGCCGTCGCGTCATCCAGAGATGGATGCTCCATCTGCTGACAGATGCCGATCACATATTTGCCCGGATCATCACCGCTCCCGCTTCCGTCTGACGATGACTCGCTCCCGCAGGCCGCAAGACCGGCAGTCATTGTCATCACCATCAGGATTGCCGCTGCTTTTTTCAACTTCATCTCTTATTCCTCCCTGTTGCTTTTATACTTTAAAAATTTCTCACTTCACTGCGCGAAAGTCGTCTACGAAAGGTAGTATACAACGACAAAAAAAAGAAGTCAATCTATTTTTACAAAATAGACTGACCTCCTGCGAAATTTTTATTCCTTCTTATTTTTATTCTTTTTAGTCCTCCATGTAATCGTAGTACTCTTCCTCGCTTGCGAACAGCATGTACCTGCCCTCCACATATCCCATATAGCCTTTGTCTGTATTGTAACCCTTCATAAAAGAACAGCTCCCTTCTACAACCAAGTTTTCTTATCTTTAAACTCAGTGTAATCCGAAAGCTGTCCTATAAAAATGCCACCTCACACTCCGTACTGTTCCGTGAGCCGGCGTATCTCCCGGTGTACCTGCTCCACCACAGGCTCCGGTCCCAGGATCTTCACCTCGTCTCCCAGGGAGAAGACCCAGCTGATGAACTGGCCGCTCACCGCCACGTCCACATGTACCGTGAAATGCTCTTCATCCGCCGGTATCATCATGATATCCTTCCCGAACCGGTCAATGATCACTCCGGCCAGGCGGTTGTGCACCAGCAGCTTTACCTGCTCCTCCCGGCCGCCGAACATGCCGAAGCTCTTCTTCGTGTAGGCCGCCATGTCCAGCCCCCTGAAGCGCTCCCGCCCCTCTCTCTCCTCGTCGGACATGCGGATGCGCAGCATCTTGTCCACCCGGTAGTGCTTGATCATGTCCGCTTCCGAGTCATATCCTACCAGGTAGTAGTTCTCATTGTCCCAGGCAAGTCCCCAGGGGCTTATCTTATAAACGGCGCCGCCGTGGCGCAGCTCCATCTCCTTTTTTGCATTCCACTGAAAATACTGGAAGAGGATCTTCCTGTTGCTGGCAATGGCGCTGTAGATAGCGTCCACCGTGTAGTAGATGCTCTCGTTCATAGTCTTGATGCGGCCGGACACGTAGACCTGACGCTGCAGCTCCCTGGCCTCGTACTCGCTGACCAGGCTCTCCAGCTTCCGGATGAGCTCGTTGGATTTCTTTGCCGTGATGAACCGGGAGGACTGGATGGCGTCCACCAGCAGCTTCAGCTCCGGCATCTCGAACTGCCGGCCCACCACGTGGTAGCGGTAGGATCTGCCCCAGGGCTCCCCCTCCACCTCGATCCCCAGATGCTCCAGGTCCTTCAGGTCCGTGTAGATGCTCTTCCGGTCCGCCGTCACCTCATAGGAGCGCAGCGCTTCCAGGATTTCGGGCATGGTCAGGTAGTGGTCGTCGTCCGTCTTCTCCAGCATGATCTTCGCAAGATAGTAAAGCTTCAGTTTCTGGTTCTGTCCTCTGGGCATATGAAAAAGGCTCCCTTCCTGTTTGTTTTTCAAGTATAACACGCAGGAAGAGGCGCCTTCAACTTATATATTGACACTTATATATTATATAGTATTTCTTTCCGTCAGTTCAGAGCGTCATCTCTCAGACATCCGCTCAGGTCACTGCCAGCCAGCCTCCTCACCCCCAGCCAGTAGGCCATGGCTACGGCAAGGACGATACATGCCCCGTAGACCGACACTGGCACAAACGGCGCTTCCTCAAGAAAGACAGAGAGCTCCAGGTGGCTGGCGCTGGCCATAAAGACAGTTACAGGCACTGTGATGCCTAGTCCCAGCAGAATGGGCCGCCCGGCAATGACCGCCGCTTCAATGCAGAAGATTTTTCTCATCTCCCCGCTGTCCATCCCCACAGCCAGATACCGGGCAAATTCTCTTTTTCTCTGCCGCAGAAAGCCGAATGTATTTGTGAAAATGCCTGCAAGACCGATAACTCCCAGAAGCACACAGAAAGCTCCGCCTATCATCTGCGCCCCCTGGAGCATCTGGTCATTGGTCAGCCTCTCCTGGATCCGGTTCTCGCTCTCCACCTCCAGGGAAGGGGTCAGCAGCTCTGTCACTTGTTTTTCTATCTCATCCAGAGCCTGCAGATCCGCCCCCTCCGGCCCCAGTATGCGTATAAAGGTATCTCTGTCTTTGTCCAGCGCCTGCCCGGGAAGCGTTTTCCACAAAGAGAGGGGCATAAACTGCACCAGGGCATAATCTTCATACTCCTCCCTGAGGAGCGGCGCTTCCTCTGTGTAGGAAAGGACCGGTATATCCAGCGTGGCTCCGTCCTCCCCGCCCATGGCAAGCGTTTCTTTTTCTTCATTTACAAAGGGAATATACGCCCGCTCCCGGAAACTGCTGCTGGTGCTGTCCCAGATCCGGTTCAGCACAACCGTTCCCCAGACGCCCGGCTCCGCTCCGATCTGCTGGCAGTATTCCAGAAAGCTTGCATCGTCCATGACCACCACCTGGGAGGGGATCTGCCCGTCACTTTCCGTCCCGGCAAGAACCTTGTATCCGCCGGCCTCCACCAGCCTGTCACTGAACCAGTCCTCCCCCGGCAGCACCGTACCGTCCGCCTTCTGATAGGAAATGCTGCCTCGGACTCCCGGAATTTTCCTGACCTGCTCCGACAGAGAAAAATCTGCCAGATCCGTGTCTTTCACTGTCACCATCACATCCCAGGCGTCCTGGTACCTTTCAAAATAGGTGTATCTGGTACTGATCCCGGAGAGGGTAAAAAAGCACAGCATAGCCGTAAATCCGAGGAAAGACAGCGTGAGAGACAGATTGGAGATGCGCAGAGCTTTCTTCTGCATCTTCAGGGCATTTCCCGCCAGCTCCCCCTCGATCCCGAACAGACTTCCCAGGACCCTCTGGCGGCTTTTTTTCTTCAGTTGCAGCCCCGTCGGCTCACGCAGCGCCTGGAGGGGCGTCATCCTGGAAAGTTTCCGCGCCGGCGCCCAGGCAGAACAGAGTACCGTCAGCACGGCAGATATGGCTGTAACCAGCAGCACAGCGGGGTGGTACTGGAAAACAGCTTCGTGTCTGCCCGGCACATCTGCCGCAAATCTGTTGACAGCCTCCAGAATACCGGCACAGCCCGCAGTTCCAAGCAGGATTCCTGCGAGTACAGGCAGCGCGCAGAGGGCGGCCGCCTCCTGCACAAGGCACAGCCGGATCTGTCCCGGTGTGGCTCCAATGCTGGAGAAGATGCCGAACTGGCGCACCCTGGCCTGCATGGAGATCTCAAAGGCCGTGCGGATCACCAGAACAAGAGACACACACAGGACCAGCAGCACCGCAGCAAAGAAAGGCAGAAGCAGAGGCGGCTCGCTGTCCCGGGGATCTGTAACAAAATACCTGGACAGAAGTGTCTCGTGCCAGGATACATCCGCCATATCAATCCCCAGCTTCCCGCAGATCAGAGCAGTCTCCTTGTATACGTCCCCCATATCCTCAAAGCGCAGCTCCACCACAGTCTTGTCTTCCGAAAGTCCTTCATTTATCTCAGCCCGGTCAACCCCGGAAAATCCCCGGATCAGCTCCAGATCCTCCCGGTCAAAGGATCCCGCAATGCGCACATGCCAGTCCCCCTCTTCCAAAAGGATCCTCTCCACATCATAGGCCCAGAAATTATAAAAGAGACTACAGAGCAGGGACAGAAAAAAAGCGGCCAGCAGGGCCGCCGCCATGACAGAAACCCCGGCTGATCTGTTCTGCTTCAGATATCCTTTTGAATACTCCTTCCACATGGTTCTCACCTTACCTTTCTGTCACTGACGATCTGCCCGTCTTCCAGTGTGATGATGCGCTCCGCCTCAAGGGCCAGCTTCTCATCATGGGTGACAAGAAGAATAGTCTGGTGAAAGTTTCTGTGAAAGAGATGGAAAAGATCCATGATCTCCCTGGCATTTCTCCGGTCCAGATTTCCCGTAGGCTCGTCGGCAAGAAGGAGCAGCGGCCTGGCCATGAGAGCTCTCCCGATGGCCGCTCTCTGCTGCTGCCCGCCGGAGAGCTGCCAGGGCAGCGCTTTCAGCTTTTCCTCAAGCCCGAGCATCTCCACGATCTGACGGAAATACGCGGGATCCGGCTTTCTTTTGTCAAGAAGAAGGGGCATCTGTATATTTCTTTCTACTGTCATAGAGGGTATCAGATTATAGAACTGATAGATAAGCCCTGCTTTCCTTCTCCGGTACAGGGCTGCTTCCCTGGGAGAAAGCCTGCCAATGTCCGTTCCGCCCACAAGGACTTCTCCCTCCGTGGCTTTATCCACACTCCCCAGAATGTGAAGGAGCGTGGATTTGCCCGAGCCTGACGCGCCTGCCACTGCCAGGAACTCCCCGCTCTCCACAGTCAGATCAATGCCCCGCAGGGCTTCCACCTGAGCCTCTCCCTCTCCGTATACCTTTTTTACTCCGACACATTTTACAATCTCCATAGCCGCCTCCCCTTTTTTTCTGTCTGATGGTCCATCGCCATTTTTCTTTATCATAACAGAACAAAGTGACATTCCGGTGACAGCATTTTATGGAAAAAGTTATCTAACGATGGTACAGCCGGATCTCAAAGCAGGCTCCCCCGCCGGGCCTGTTGTATGCCTCCAGGGCTCCGTTCTGTGCTTCCAGGATCTCCTTTGCCAGGTAAAGACCGATGCCGATGCCATCCCTTCCGGCCTCTTCTCCCCTGTAAAACCGTTCAAACAGATGGGGCAGATCTTTCCCGAAAAACCCTTTTCCCTCATCCCATATACGGATCCGGACATAGAGAGGATTGTCCTCCCAGTCACAGCAAACAGCGCCGCCTTCCGGGCTGTGTTCCAGACAGTTTTTCATCAGATTCATAACCGCCTCCACAGTCCAGTCCGGATCCAGCCAGGCGCAGACCAACGGCTGCTCCGGCACATGGACAGCCACCTTTTTCCTCAAGCTCAGATCCTCCAGATTTTCCGCCGCCATTTCAAGGACAGTGAACACATCCACCTCTTTTTTCTGAAACTCCAGCGCCCCTGCATCCATGCGGGACATCAGAAGCAGCGCCTCCTCCAGACGGGTGAGGCGGTCAATCTGCCGCTCCACGGAGGCCAGATACTCCAGCGTGTTCTTCTCCTTCATCCTCTGTATGCACAGAGAGATGGCCGTTACCGGCGTCTTCATCTGATGAGCTATATTTGCCAGGTTCGCGGCAAACATATTTTTTGTCTCCCGGGCCCTGTCCCTTGTCTGCTGCAGGGCTGTCACTGTCTTGTACATCTCATCCCTCAGTCCGGAAAATGCATCTTCCCGGCGCCGCCCCAGCAGCCCCTGCCGCCCGGTACCGGCCTGCTCCAGATACCGGATCAGCTCTTCCACCTGCCGGGCCATCCTCCTTCTCTCCAGAAAAAAGGCAGAAAGAAACAGCAGGCACGTAGCCAGGAAGCCCGTCCCTGCCGCTGCATACATCCTGCTGTACCCCTTGTCAAAATCATCCGCACTGTAGCCGTAACCCTGCAGGTACTCTGCCCCTGTCCTTTCACCGGCCTCACCTGCACTCTTCAGCGCATTGATCACAGCACTGCCGGACTGCGGCGACTGCTGCACCACTTCCCGGCAGACCTCTCCCAGAAGGTCAAACTGCCTTTCCGCAAAATAACTGCCCATCAGTACTGTCAGCAGTGCAGCTGCTGCCAGAAAAGCGGCCATGACAGACAGAAATACGCCTGCCTTTTCTTTTTTTACCCGCATCCTGTTCCTCCCTTATCCACTCACATTTCCATCCTGTATCCAAAGCTGCGGACTGTCCTGAAACATGCCGGGTGTCCCAGCTTTTCCCGCAAACGTTTCACAGCCACAGTCAGCGTATTGTCATTAACGTAGCTGCCGTTACTGTCCCAGACCTGCCCCAGCAGGCTCTGTCTTGTAACTGTCCTTCCTATATTCTCCATCAGGAGCAGAAGGATCTGGTATTCTGTCTGACTGACAGGTACCTTTCTGCCGCCGCTCCAGACTTCCATCCGGCTTCTGTCCAGCCGGATCTCTCCGCAGACAAGGATTTGGCCCGGGCTGCCTCCTGTTCTTCTTAACAGCGCCAGTATACGGGAATAGAGGACTTCCAGCTCAAACGGTTTGGTCATATAATCATCGGCGCCGCCTCCCAGTCCGTTCACAATATCCCGTGTATCACCGCGGACCGTAAGAAAGATAACAGGAAGTTCCCGCCATCTGGCCCGTATCCAGCGGCACAGCTCCATCCCGCTGCCGCCCGGTATGTTCCAGTCCAGAATAAGCAGGTCCGGGATCTTCTCCGCCTCAAAAACCTCTCTGACTGCCTCTGGCCTGTCGTACACCATTACCTGGCAGTCTCTCTCTTCCAGATATTCTTTTACCATGCAGGATATCTGCGCATCGTCTTCCACGTACCAGATCTTTGTCATCGCTCTCCTCCGGTTTTTTCACGCTTCCCGGCCCTTCCGCCTGCCGCATATGCATGTACGGCAAGGCCGATCGCTGTTCCCAGAAACGCCGGGCACACCCAGCCAAACCCCTGCCCGGAGAGAGGCAGGAGCTTCAGGGCAGAGGCAGTCAGACCGTCCAGATGGAGCAGCGCCCTTGTCCCCTCCGGGAGCGCTCCCAGACCGTCAAACAGGGCGGCCACGCCCGTAAGGCCCAGCGCCCACCTTAGGACAACCGGGTCGTTCCCAAACCATCTGCCCGTCAGAGTCAGCAGGACCAGCACGATGGCAAGGGGATAGAGGAACATCAGGACCGGAAGGGAGTAGGCAATAATGGCATCCAGCCCCAGGTTGGCTACCAGGAAGGAGCCCACGCAGAAGACTACCGCCCAGACGTGATAGGACGGCCCTCCCGGGAACATCTCCGCAAAGGTTTCCCCACAGCTCGTGATAAGCCCCACTGCCGTCTTCAGGCAGGCCACCGTGACGATCACCGCCAGGATAAAGGCGCCGCCACCGCCAAAGTAGCTGTCCGCGATCCGGGCCAGGGCTTCCCCGCCGTTGCTGCTCACTTCCAGCTGTCCGGTACTCTGGGTTCCCATGACAGAGACAAGGAGATAGATGACTGCCATCAGTACAGAGCTGAATATCCCTGCTTTCACCGTGCTTTTCGCCACCTCTTCCGGCTCTGTCACTCCCAGCCCTCTGATGACATCGATGACCACGATGCCAAAGGCAAGCCCCGCCAGAGCATCCATGGTATTGTAACCCTCCAGTAGTCCTGTAGAAAAGGCGCTCTCCACATAGTCTCCGGAGGGGATCGCCTCACGGACACCACCCATGGGCGCAGTCAGTGCCCGCACAACAAGGACGGCAAGAAATGCAAGAAAGAGAGGGTTCAGCACTTTCCCGATCCATGTCATGATCTGCCCCGGCCTGAGGGCAAAAAACAGGACCGCCGCAAAGAAAGTAAACGAAAACGCTGCCTGAAAAAGGAAGCTCCCCTCCCCCGCAAGTATGCCTTCCATCCCCACAGTATAGGAGACACTGGCGCATCTGGGTATGGCAAAAAATGGCCCTATCGTCAGGTAGAGCGCACAGGTGAAGAACATACCGTATCCTCTTCCCACCCGGCTCCCCAGCCCCAGAAGTCCTGTTTCCCGGCTGATGCCCAGGGCGGCCACACCCAGAAGGGGCAGGCCCACACCGGTAATGAGAAAGCCTGCCGCGGCCTGCCAGATATGGCTGCCCGCCATCTGCCCCATGGACACGGGAAAGATCAGATTCCCCGCCCCGAAAAACATGCCAAACAGCATGCTGGCTACAAATATGGTCTCTCTGAAAGTCAGTTTTTTTGTCATTTCCACGCATCTCCTGTTTTTCATCATTGTCTTTACTATAGCACACTTTCCGGCGGGAAGGAACTGCCGGGAGTGATTGACAAAACTGGTGATCATAGGCAAGAGCAGGGAGGCTTGAAAAATCAAGCCTCCCTTTTATGTTCTCTCAATTGTCTCTTCTACGTCCTCATCGCCCCGTCCACAGATAAGATCTCTCCTGTCACATAGGAGGCCATATCGCTGGCCAGGAAAAGGAAAGCATTGGCAATGTCTTCTGGCTCGCCTACCCGGCGGAGCGGGATGGCGTTGATCAGAGGATCTATCATCTCCTTGGGGAGCGCCGCCACCATGTCTGTCTTTGTAATACCCGGCGCCACAGCGTTGACCCGGATGCGGCTTGGGCCAAGCTCCCTTGCCAGGGACCAGGTAAGTCCGTTCACGGCAGATTTGCTTGTGGGGTAAGCCACGCCCGAGGGCTGTCCACAGATGCTGACCATGGAGCTGGTATTCAGGATGCATCCGCCTCCCTGCTCTTTCATGATCTTCACTGTGGGCATGATGCAGTTCATCATGGCGCTTACATTTAACTGCATCACTTTTGCAAACTGCTGCGCCGTGTAGTTGTCAATAGGTGTGCTGTCCGACATGCCGGCGTTGTTTACCAGGATATCGATCTTTCCCAATGTCTCTTTGACCTTTCCGATCTCCCAGGCCACCGCCTCGGCATCCGCCAGATCCGGCCAGGCGCCGTACACTTCCCATGCCGGGTTTTCCGCTTTCAGAGATGCCAGGGCTTTGTCAACGGTCTCCTGGCGGGAACCGAACAAGACAACCTTTGCTCCGTTTTCCAGGAACTTCTCAACCGTTGCATATCCAATTCCGCGGGTTCCTCCTGTCACAATTGCCACTTTATTTTTGAGCATACACATTCCTCCTCGTCTGATTTTTATATTATTTTCTTATTATTGTCTGTTAAATACATTTTATAATGAATATTTTTTATTTACAATAGATTTTTTATGTTATTTTAATAACACTTTTTTCCTGTCTCAGATTGGATTATACTATAATACAGAACCACCTCAGAAAGGAAATGATGACAGATGATCGATAAGATGAAGATCCGGGGCGCCCGGGTTCACAATCTGAAAAATATAGATGTAGATATCCCTCTGAACAAGATCGTGGGGATCGCCGGCGTGTCCGGCTCCGGCAAATCCTCCCTGGCCCTGGGTGTCCTCTACGCGGAAGGATCCAGGCGGTATCTGGACGCCCTTTCCACCTACACAAGGCGCAGGATGACCCAGGCGGCCAAAGCCGATGTGGATGATGTGCTCTACGTGCCGGCAGCTCTGGCCCTCCACCAGCGCCCGGCTGTCCCCGGCATCCGCAGCACCTTCGGGACCGGCAGCGAGCTTCTGAACAGCCTCCGGCTCATGTTCTCCAGGCTGGCCAGCCACCGCTGTCCTTCCTGCGGCTGCTGCCTGCAGCCTACCCTGAAGGTGGCCGCCGAGCAGGAGCTGGTCTGCCCGGACTGCGGCGCCTCCTTCTACGCTCCCTCTGCAGAAGAACTGGCTTTCAACAGCCAGGGGGCCTGCCCTTCCTGTGACGGGACCGGGATCGTCCGGACAGTGGACCGCTCTACCCTTGTACCGGACGAGACCCTCACCATCGACCAGGGCGCCGTGGCTCCCTGGAACTCCCTCATGTGGTCGCTTATGACCGACGTCTGCCGGGAGATGGGAGTGCGCACGGACGTGCCCTTCTGCCAGCTGACAGACAGGGAGAAGGACATTGTCTACAACGGGCCCGCCGAGAAAAAGCATATCCTCTACAAGGCAAAAAGCTCCAACCAGGCGGCGGAGCTTGATTTTACTTATTTTAATGCTGTGTACACCGTGGAGAACGCCCTCTCCAAGGTGAAGGACGAAAAAGGCATGAAGCGGGTGGAAAAATTCTTAAAGGAGGAGGTCTGCCCGGACTGCGGCGGGACCCGACTCTCCCAAAAAGCAAGAGCGCCCCGGCTGCGGGGCTGCTCCCTGGATGAGGTGTGCCGGATGCCGCTTGCGGATCTGGCTGGCTGGGTGTCCGGCGTCCCCGCCTCCCTGCCGGAGGAGATGCGCCCCATGGCAGAGAGTATCTGCGAGTCCTTCCACACCCCCGCCCGGCGGCTCATGGACCTGGGCCTTGGCTACCTTTCCCTGGACCGCGCTTCCTCCACCCTCTCCACCGGGGAGCGCCAGCGGATGCAGCTGGCCCGTGCTGTCCGCAACCGCACCACCGGGGTGCTCTACGTGCTGGACGAGCCCTCCATCGGCCTGCACCCCGCCAACATCGAAGGGCTGAAAGGGGTTATGCACGACCTCATAGCAGACGGCAATTCCATCGTACTGGTGGACCATGACACACAGATCCTGTCAGAGGCCGACTGGATCGTGGAGATGGGGCCGGAGGCTGGCCTGAAGGGCGGCCATGTCATCGCTCAGGGCAGTATTCCCCAGATCATGGCAGATCCCGGCTCCATGATCGGCCCCTTCCTGGCCGGCAGGACAGACGGCTTCCGGCGGGAGCAGGCTCCGGCCTCTGACATGTTCTCCCACGGCCGCATCCACCTCTCCACCGGTTCCATCCACACCGTAAAGCCGCTGGAGGCAGACATCCCAAAAGGACGGCTCACTGCTGTCACCGGCGTATCCGGCTCCGGCAAGACCACCCTCATCCTGGAGAGCCTGATCCCCGCCCTGGAGGCACAGATCAAGGGCAGAAAACTGCCGGAACACGTGCGTTCCCTGGAGGCGGATGGGATCGGACAGGTAAAACTCATCGACGCCACCCCCATCGGCATCAACATCCGCTCCACCGTAGCCACCTACGCCAATGTCCACGATGAGCTGCGGAAGACATTTGCCAGGACACCGGGCGCAAAAGAAGCCGGCTACAAGGCAGGGGACTTTTCCTACAACACAGGGAAGCTGCGCTGTCCGGTCTGCGACGGCACCGGCGTCATCAGCCTGGATGTGCAGTTCCTGCCGGATGTGGAAGTCACCTGCCCCGGATGCCGGGGCTCCCGGTACAGCAAGGAGGCCGCACAGATCCGATATGCGAACAAGGAGGGGAAGTCCTTCTCTCTGCCGGAGCTGATGGCCATGGATGTGAACACCGCGCTGGATGTCTGCTGTCATCTGAAAAACGTCAGTCAGCGTCTGCAGATCTTAAAAGACCTGGGACTGGGCTACCTGACTCTGGGCGAGGAGACCCCGGGGCTCTCCGGCGGAGAGGCCCAGCGGCTGAAACTGGCCAGCGAGATGGGCCGCCCCCAGAGGGACTCCGTCTTTGTCTTTGACGAGCCCACCATCGGCCTCCACCCTCTGGACGTGCAGACCCTCCTTCTCGTCTTCCAGACACTCATCAGCCAGGGCGCCACTATCATTGTCATTGAGCACGACCTGGACGTGATCCGCAGCGCAGACTACGTCATCGACATGGGCCCCGGCGGCGGGGAGAGCGGCGGGCGGATTGTGGCAGCCGGAACGCCGGAAGAGATTAAGGCAAGTGCGCAGAGCGTGACAGGAAGATACCTATAGACAGATAAAAGGAGCTTCTTGTTGGTACCATTTGCAGCATTCTCTTCATTGCAGATTTCCTTAAGCTGCTTTCCTGCACCGAAATGGTCATAGATGAGATTGATCTGGGATTCTGTCAGCTGTGCCATAAGCTTCAGGAGTTTTTCTATCTGCGGATCCGTGTTTTCCTCCTGATAACGGTACTGCAGATCCACGTTGTAATCATCTCTATCCAGCGCTCCACCCGAAGATGAAATCCTCAATCCTACTATCAACACTACTTAGTAGCGAGTGTTTCTTCTTTTTTTCTTTATATCCGCATATATATACTTTATATAAATATAATCTGCTGCATTTTCCTGCGGCGGCAAAGGAGGGACAGGCATTGCTTCAGATATGCAGACGGAGAGATTTCCCCTATATGCTCTCAGCGGCGCTCCTTGGAAGCGTCTTTCATTTTCTGTATGACTTTTCCGGCGAAAATCCTTTTGCCGCGCTCATTTCTCCCGTCAACGAATCTGTGTGGGAGCATTTAAAGCTCCTTTTCTTCCCCATACTGCTTTTAACTGTCATTGAGTTTCTTATCCGCCACCCCAATCCCTGTGCGCTTTTCGGCGCCAGGCTGGCCGGCATCACAGCGGGCATGACAATGATCGTTGTCCTCTACTATCTGTACACTTTTGTCCTGGGGAGGAATTTCCTTGCGGCCGATATCCTGCTCTTTCTGACAGGCGTCTGCTTTTCCTACGTCATATCCGGCCACTTATTCCGGAAATTCCGCCAGGCAGACCCCATGCTCGTCTTTCTGGGATGGCTCCTTGCAGTGCTTTTATTCTTCTCATTTACCTGCTTTCCGCCGGACATATTCCTCTTCTATCCGCCCTAAAATGTAGTGGTATAGCGTCTGTTCATTTTGGGTATGCGAATAGTCTGTCAAAGGCAGAGAATTCCTGGTTGCCCAAGAAGAATTGTCAGGGAAGCGCAGACAAAAGAGACAACAGCATGGATATGGAGACACAATAGCACACCAGTACATGTAAAAGCGGACGTAATACTTTTAAAAAGTATTACGTCCGCTTTTACAATATTATTCACCTGTGAAAAAATTCTTGATTCTTGTAAACAGGCCGTCTTTAAAGCCGCCCTCATTGACTGTACTGTCCGTGATGACATCAGATCCCAGCGCCTCATCGTTTGTTCCGCTCAGGATACCGTCATCTGACCCTACGAAGAAAGTCTTTACTGAGTTCCAGATATTAGACAGCATGCCGTCATCGCCTGTCAGATTGTCCAGTGTGTCTTTTAACGCGTTCACATCGTAGTCATACTGGGAAATCTTCTCCATCAGAGCAACCACCTGTGCTCTCTGGTCGTCTGTCAGTGTAATCTCATTTTCTTCCGCTATATTATCAACAGCCTCACCGATCTCTTCCGGCTCTGTAAGTCCCTCGTCGAGCACCTCTGTCTTGACATCCTTCATGACCTCTGTGGCTTTCTCCTGTCCCACGCTGTCAGCAAGCTCACCTGTTGTCACAAGCTCCTCCATAGCAGCTTCCTTCTGGCCCTCGTCCAGGTTCTCGCCGCTGGCCGTCTCGTAAGCCATGATAATGCCTGTCAGGGCGCCGGTTCCGGACACCTCAAAAGGACATGCCGCAATGACATTGCAGTTCTCCATGCCCGCTGTAGTCAGTGTGCTGGCGATCATGGCGCTTGTCACGAAATTCAGGTTGGCTGTCTTCACTTTGATCCCACCTGATTCTGTGGGCTCTACATAGGCACAGCTGTTTGTGGTAGGTCCGATCTGTTCATCTGTGGCAATGCCTTCCATATACTGCACCTCGTCGGCGTGGGTGACAACAATGGTCTCCACCTCCTCCGGGGTAGTTCCAAAATACTCGTACATGGAAGCCCGCTGCTCCTCATTCAGGTTCTCGCCAAGTGTAACTACCTTTCCGCTGTCAGTATTTCCCTCATCTGTGTCTTCCTCTTCTTCTGCTGCATCTGTATTCTCATCTGCAGCGTCCTCTGTCTGCTGCCCGTCGTCTGTCTCTGTGCCGTCTGTTGTTTCTGTTCCATCTACGGTCCCGGATGTATCCGTGCTGCCGCCCTGCTGTGTTCCATCAGCCGCAGTTCCGCTGTCGCCGTTGCCTGTACCGGTCTGAGCGCCTGTTGCCCCAGAAGTGCCGGAGGCCGCGCCTGTACTGTCTGTTCCGGATGTTCCTGTCTCTGTACTCCCCGCATCCTGTACAGTATCTCCTGTCTCCGAGGCAGATACTGCCATAGGCATGCCGGCTGTCACCATTACCGCCGCCATCAGAAGCGGCAAAACTTTTTTCATCTTCATACTCTTGCGGTTTTAAAACCTTGTCTCCCTTTTTAATTATTTTCTGGCCGATGCAGCGCCATCACACGGCGGCGCTACCTTTCACCGTACCCAATATAACACATTCCGGCCGGATTGTACACGAAACTTTTCTTAAAAATGGATGAAGAATAAA
The DNA here is from genome assembly GCF_014982975.1 of Claveliimonas monacensis. GTDB lineage: Bacteria > Bacillota > Clostridia > Lachnospirales > Lachnospiraceae > Claveliimonas > Claveliimonas monacensis. The sequence continues at coordinate 67,948 of NZ_JADCKL010000008.1, read as the reverse complement.
GAAAGGAACCGCCCTGTCAGAGCAGTTCCTTCATTCTCTTCTCCAGTATTTTTTCTCCCACCACGCCTTTCATAGAGGCTTTTACCTCGCCTTTTTTCACAAACAGAAAGGTGGGCACGATGTCCGCCCCATATGATGCTGCAAGGTGGGGCGTCTCCGACAATTCCGCCTCACAAAACTTGATCTTTCCTCTGTATTTTTGTTCCAGCTCCTCCACAACAGGTCTTGTCATGGAACATTTCGGACACCATTTTTCGTAAAACATGACAACTACAGCCCCTGTTTCTTTCAGGACTTCTATATCAAAATTCTCCTCTGTCAGGTGATACATCAGGACATCCTTTCCGCTCTCCCGGGTCAGCATCTGGGATTGAGTATGCGGTACACTTCATGCATAGATCTGTGAAAGCAGTCAACAAAGCAGTTCTTCCTTCTGAGCCGGTACATCACACAGCTCCACCTGGATACTCCTCCCGGTCTTCTCCTTCCCATATGCCAGTCTCCTTCGCAAGATCTTCTCTCTATATACTATGCAGAAAGGTTCCTTATCTTCACCTGCCCGCGATCATCTTGCAGATCGGATTGCCCTTTGCCGAAAATTTTTTCTCATACTCCGTCATCACATTTCCCTGGTTCATGGCCGGATCTGCGTGGAGATCCCAGGTGCTCATAAGCACTCTCCATCCTGCTTCATCCGCCTGCTCCAGAGAAAACTGGAACAGATCCTGGTTGTCGGTCTTGAATTCCACCTGGCCCTCCGGCGCCAGCACCTGGTCGTATCTGGCAAAAAATTCTTTTGATGTGAGCCGCCTTCTTGCATGCCTCTTCTTGGGCCACGGATCAGAAAAGTTCAGGTAGATCCCTTTGACTTCCCCTTTTTCAAACACCTCCCCGATCTCTGCCGCATCCATGCAGATAAACCGTATATTTTCCAGGAGACGGGCGCCCCCCTCCTGCTCGCTTTTCTTTTCCTCTTCCAACTTATCCAGCCTCTCCACTGCCCGCAGAAGGACGCTGGAATATCTCTCAATGCCAATGTAATTCCTCTCGGGATGCCGGGCCGCCATCTCGGTGAGGAACTGCCCTTTTCCCATTCCGATCTCTATATAAACGGGATGTTCATTTCCAAAGACAGCCTTCCACTGCCCCTTGTGCTCCTTCTCGTTTTTAATCACCTTGTCGTGGGCTTCCAGTACACCCTCTGCTCTGGGTATATTTCTCAGACGCATTCCTGTGTCTCCTTTCCTTTTCTCCTGCATAAAATACAGGCGGAAGGGATATTCCCTCCGCCCGTAAATCTTATCACAACTTTCTTTAAAATTCAAAGATTGCCACTCCATAGGGAGGCAGCTTGTAGGCAAACGAGTACGGTCGCCCGTCACACTCAGACTTCACAGCCTTATAGATCTTCGGCCTGACTTCGCCCTTTCCGCCATACTGCAGGTCGTCGCTGTTCATAACCAGCTTGTACTGCTTTCTTCTGGGAACGCCCACGCGATAGTCATCTCTGGCCATGGGCGTGAAATTGATGACAAAGAGAAGGTTTTTCTTCCCCCCCTTTGCATGGCGCATAAAACTGTAAATGCTCCTGTCCCTGTCGTCCGCATTGATCCACTCAAATCCTTCCCAGGTGTCATCCTGGTCGTACAGGGCTCTGTTTTTCTTGTACAGGTGGAGCAGATCACGCATCCAGTTCTGAACAGCCTGATGCTCCGGCTCCGCGAGGAGGAACCAGTCAATTTCCCTCTTCTCGCTCCACTCTCTCAGCTGGGCGAACTCCTGGCCCATGAAGAGCAGCTTCTTCCCGGCATGTCCCATCATAAACGCATATCCCGCCTTCAGGTTGGCGTATTTATCAAATCCAAGTCCGGGCATCTTGTTGAGCATAGAACACTTCAGATGCACCACCTCATCGTGGGACAGCACAAGGATATATTTCTCACTGTAGGCGTAGCTCATTGCAAACGTCATCAGATTGTGAGCCCCCTTGCGGAAGTAGGGATCAAGTTTCATATATTCAGTAAAGTCATGCATCCAACCCATATTCCACTTCAGGCTGAAGCCCAGTCCATCGTCCTCCACATCTCCCGTCACTTTCGGCCAGGCCGTGGACTCCTCTGCAATCATCACTGCCCCGGGATTCCTTCCCAAAACAACCGAGTTCAGATGTTTGAAAAACCCTATAGCCTCCAGGTTCTTGTTGCCACCGTACTTGTTGGCGACCCACTGTCCGTCCTGCTTTCCGTAATCCAGATAAAGCATGGAAGCCACCGCATCCACGCGAAGCCCGTCCACATGATAATTTTCAATCCAGAACAGGGCATTTGAAATCAGGAAATTCTGCACTTCATTCTTGCCGTAGTCAAAAATCTTCGTCCCCCAGTCCGGATGTTCCCCTTTTCTCGGGTCCGCATACTCAAAAGTAGGCGTCCCGTCAAAGTCGGCAAGTCCGTGAGCATCTCTCGGGAAATGGGCGGGAACCCAGTCCAGGATCACGCCGATCTTATTCCTGTGCAGGTAATTGATCATCCAGGCAAAATCCTCCGGCGTTCCATACCTGGATGTGGGGGCAAAGTACCCTGTCACCTGGTATCCCCAGGAACCATCAAAAGGATGTTCTGCGATCCCCATGATCTCAATATGGGTATACCCCATATATTTGATGTATTTTACAATCTCCCTGGCGAATTCGCGGTAGTTGTAAAACCCATCTTCATCGTCCTCTGTCAGCGGGTGTTTCTTCCAGGATCCGATGTGTACTTCGTAGATCGACATGGGCTCTTTTGTGTAGTCCCACGATCTGCGGTTTTCCATCCAGTCGCCGTCAGACCAGCTGATCCGGGACAGATCCACCACTCTGGATGCAGTTCCCGGGCGCTTTTCTGCATAATTTGCAAAAGGATCTGCTTTCAGGATATATTCCCCTTTGTAGGTCTTAATGCAGTACTTGTACAATGACATCTCCGGAAGGTCCGGCACAAAGCAGGTGTAAATCCCCAGCGGCTCTCCCCTATCCATAGGATTCGCCTCTCTGTCCCAGTTATTGAAATCACCTACCACAGAGACAGACTCGGCGTGGGGAGCCCAGACAGCAAAATAGACACCCTCCTGATCTTTGTCCTTCACACGGTGGGCGCCGAGCTTTCTGTATATCTCATAATGGTTCCCCTGCCCGAACAGATAATGGTCAAGTTCCCCTATCTCATAAGGTTTTATGTTCTTCTTTACTGCCATGATTTCACCCTCTCATGTTCAATTTCTAATACATCTATTATACTTTATCACCCCACAAAAAGAAAGAGTTTTGAACAATCATTTTTGTCAAAACTCTTTCTTTTTTATACATTTTATACAGTTTTTAGATCCTAAAATCGTCTTCCTTCAGGATTATCCGATCGGATTCGTCCGTTCCTTTGCGGAACATTCTCCGGGCCAGATGTTTCACATTTGCCTTCTGGGAATGTTCGATGGCCGCATCCATGATCTCCTTTACCTCTGCCACAGACACTGCGTGATCTTCTCTCTGCATCACATCAATCCGGCTGTACAGCGCCAGGATTCCCATCTCATCCAGCTTATATCCATTCTCCTTGGCATATGTCTGCCCGAATGTAACCAGCTCATCGTTGATAAATACAGGAAGCTCCAGCCTGGATGTAAATTTCTTCTTAAACTCCGGATTGGCTGTAAAGAGTCTCTCCAGCGCCTTCTTCTGGTCCTCCAGCACAAACAGCAGCTCTCCGGTCTTCTTCTCCATCAGGATGTTCAGCTCCCGGACTGTCCTTGCATTGAGTTTTCCTGCCTTCTCAATGATGATGGCGCCGCCTCTGAGCTTCTGGATGATATTCGGGATATCTTTCTTGTTCAGCGACTCGCCTGTCACAATGGCCACCTTGCCCTGCTTCAGGTTCCTCTGCTTCTGGATAGCCTTTACCATATCCACAGCAAGGACCGTCTTGCCGGATCCTTTATGTCCGATGACCAGGATATTGCCGGTGCGGGATGTGCCGTTCCTGCGCTCTCTGCGGTCATTGTCCAGCACTTCCACAATCTGCTCGCTCATGCCCCGGACAGGAACGAAATAGGAGAAGAGCTGCTTCTGCTCCTCAGTAAGTCCCGCCTTCAGGCCGATCTCACTGGTGGCGCTCAGGTCATAGCGCCCTGTCACCACAAACCCGGTGTCAAAAGGCACGCCGCCTTTCCCTTTCTGGATCCGTCTCTGGATCTCCTCCTCCGTAGGCTCTTCGATGACAAGCTCCTCTGTCTTTCTGGCCTGTCTGGCAGCCTCTTTCTCTGCCTTCTTCTGTGCGCGCTTCTCTTTTCTTGTCAGCTTAGGCTCGGGCTCTTCCGGGATCTCTTCCTCTTCCTCATCAAAGAAATCGTCCTCGTAGTCTTCTTCGTCTATATCATCATAGTCTTCATAGTCATCTACAAGGTCATCCTCATCGTAGTCTTCTTCCTCATAGCCGTCCTCATCGAAGCTGTCCTCGTCGAAGCCATCCTCGTCATAGTCTTCCTCATCAAAGCTGTCTTCCTCGTAGTCTTCCCCGTCTTTGAAATCGGACGCCTCGTAGTCATCTTCATCCTCAAAGTCCGCTTCTTCGTAGTCGTACTCATCCTCCAGATCAGCTTCCTCATAGGACTCTTCTGCAAAAGCAGCCTGGAATTCATCGTCAAAGTCTGTGGCTTCGTCCTTTTTGCCGGACTGCTTCTCCTCTGTCTCCAGCTCTTCCATAAGCTGTCTCAGGTCTGCAGTCATGCCAGTAGCCAGAGTTTCCTCTTTCTCTTCCGGCTCCTCCTCTGCCGCAGGCTCCTCATAGTCATCTTCCTCATATGCATCTTCTTCCGGGGCCTCCTCGTAGTCGGCCTCCTCATATGCATCTTCTTCCGGGGCCTCCTCGTAGTCAGCCTCCTCATATGCATCTTCTTCCGGAACTTCCTCGTAGTCGGCTTCTTCTGTTACGGCAGCTTCTTCTGTCAGCTCTGCCTCAACAATTTCTTCCTCTGCTGCAGGCTCTTCTGCCTCTTCCTCAGGAGCAGATGCATTCTTTACTGCTTCCTTCAGTTCTGCAGTCACCTGACCGGAAGCGATGCGATCCAAAAGCGCCTCCTCTTCTTCGGCCTTTTGGCGGGCAAGGCGTTTTTCCTCATCAGCCCGCTGCTTTGCAAGAAGTCTCTCCTGCTCCGCCTGCTCTTCTGCCAGCCTTCTGGCCTCCTCGGCAGCTTTCTGCTCTGCGATCCTTCTGGCCTCCTCGGCAGCTCGCTGCTGTTCTTCTATCCTTCTTGCCTCCTCCTCACGGCGGCGCTGAGCCTCCCGCTTCCTCTCGGCAAGTTTCTCTTCATCCCGCTTTTTCTGGGCCTCAATGGCCTCGGCATTGTCCTTCTGTTTTGCCTCCCAGGCTGCCAGGATCTCCTCGATCTTCATCTGGCCTGTGATGCGCATATCTTCATCCCGCTTGGGGCTTGCTTTCTTCTCAATATCCTCGATGTCAATACCGCTGGCAACCTTAACGCCGTTGGCCAGCGCCTCCGCCAGCGTAGCACCCTTGACGGTTTTGCGGATGGGGGATTCTTCTTTGACCTTCTTCTGGCTCCTGTCAGGATCTTCCGGTTCACGAGCCGTCTCTTCCACAGCCGCACCAGCCGCGGCAGCCTGCTCTCTGGCAGCCCGGAGCTCATCCAGACGGATCTCCCTTGTCTCAGCGTCAATGGTACCGGAAGTCTCCGGAGCTCTCTGCTCAAAAGTTTCCTGCACCTCTTCCGCCATGGCTGTCTCTTCCGCCTCCTCTGCGGTGTCTTCGGCCTCCTCCTCTTCAAGGACTTCATCCTCTGCCGCAGCGTCTCTGCGGGAGACATGGGAAGATACGCCCCGCATGCTGTCGTACTTCTCCTGCTGAAGCGGAGTCAGGGGCTTATATTTCATCTTCAGTTCCATGGCCTGATAGACATATTTCCCTTCACTGAACCAGAGGATCAGGTCATCACACTCCTCCAGGCACTCGGCAGTCATACCGGCCTCATGGTAAAGTTTTGCCAGCTCATAGGCCCATTTCTCTACATACTCTGCCTTCTTGAAATCTTCAAGAGCCTCGATCTGCTCAGACAGAGGGGCTCGGCGGGCCTTCAGTATTTTATATTTTAAGATGAACTGATTGGGATCTTTCGGAGCCAGTCTCACAAACTCTTCATAGCAGTCCGAAGCCTCATCTGTGTCATTGATCTTCAAAGCAAGTGTTCCCAGCCTGTACACGGTCTTCCTGCTCCCCGGAGCCCTGTCGTAGGCCATGAACAATACATCCCTGCTCTTCTGATACTCCCCGTTATATTCATAAATCTCACTCACATTATTGAGCATGGATGCATTTTTTACGCGGCGCCAGTCGATCGTGTCAGCGATCTCCATGGCTTTCTTGTACTGCTTTTTTTCCATGTATTCAAGCATCTGCTCTGTTTTAACCCGATATTCATATTTATCCAATATTCTCACCTCAACAAATATGTTTCTATATAGCAATGTATATATTTTAACTCTTTTAGTGTATCATACAGGGTAGTCAATGTCAAAATATATCACAAAAATAGCCACTACGATCCTTTTATTGGTCATAGTGGCTATCTTTTATGAAATTTTATCATTTTTTATATTATCTCGGAGGATGAATGTCGATGATCAGGTTCCCAGCCTTTGCTCTTTCCCTTCGAACATTTATAACTCAAAGTTCGGATCAAGATCTCCAAAATCACTTATTTATATCGCCCTCATAATCACCTGTATAAAATATATCCTCAGTTATTATAATATCTATAGCCGTTGCTGTTACAGCCTCATCCCTTATTACGATAACTATGTCTGTAACCATATTGAGCTATTCCTTCTATAACTTATATTTTATACAGCTCCCTGATATAAATTCCGATATATTATTCGATGCTTCTTCACACATCTTCTAATATCTTTGAACTATATGTGGTATCTGTTCCGATATGTCTGCAGCTCTATCGATTATCTTTTATACCGATATATTGTACACTCCGATCATTTTCCTTATAAAACTTTATCGGTCCTTCTATCATAAAGGCTTATTCTTTGGGAACTGTCTGCTGCCATACCACTGACATATGGAAAATGAAATTCTGAATTGTCCAATGGATTAAGCCTCCTTCCGTTTGATTTCCCTGTAAATACTATATATCTCACCGACATATGAAATACATAATATTTATGCTTTGAGATCTTTCCTTTTTCATTTAAAACTTCCTTTCTCGTCAGAAGTTTTATTTTGGATTAGATCTCTTTTTGGATTGACTATATGATAGCACCTGCGCTTTTATTTGTCAACGCTATTTATTCTTTTTCTTTAAATTAATTTATAATTTTCTAATTGTATTAAATATTTCTGATAATTAGATCTTTTCCTCTCCCCGGATTGTTAACTAATCACAAAAATAAAGTTGACAATTTCCTCATTTTTATTATATACTTCAATCAGTTTTTATCACAGCGCTGCCCCCTGCAGCGCCATGGAAGGAGGATCACATACCATGTCTTCAACCAACAATCAGGCGTCGTCCGCCTCCCGGCTCTCCACACAGAGCCTGGTCCTTACCGCTCTTATGACCGCTGTCACCTGCATACTGGCTCCCATGTCCATTCCGATTCCCTTCAGCCCTGTCCCTCTGACCCTGACGAATTTCGTGCTGGAGATCTCCATCTTCCTGTTGGGATGGAAAAAGGCTACAGCCAGCTTTATCATCTATCTTCTGCTGGGACTGTGCGGGCTTCCTGTCTTTTCCGGATTTTCCGGCGGCGTCGGAAAGTTTGCAGGCCCAACCGGCGGATATCTGATCGGGTTCATCTTCCTGACTGTGATCGGCGGGCTCTTTGCCGAGCATTTCCACTGGAAGCGGAGCGCCTGTACAGTGGGCATGGTGCTGGGCATGGCGGTGACCTACGCCTTTGGCACAGCCTGGCTCTGTCTCCAGCTGAACTTAAGCTTCACAGCAGGGCTGTTCACCGGTGTCATCCCCTATCTCCCCGGAGACGCTGTCAAGATCGCCCTTGCAGTGGCATTTGGGCCTGTCCTGAAAAAGAGAGTGCGCTGATCTTTGATCCGCGCACTCTCTTTTTGTCTGTTTCTCTACAGGATGATGTCATCTATTTTCTTATAGTCATCCATCTCATATGCCTCTATAATATTTCCCTTGACTACATAGAGTACATTTTCTATGTACAGGCCCCTGGACACTCTCTGGCCATCCCCGTTGATCTGTTCCTCCATCAGGCAGGTAAAGCCTTGCTCCGGGTCATAGGAGAACACAAAGTACTTTTCCTGCGCTCCCTTGTACGCGGAAAATCCGATCACATTCCTCTCCGGGTCAATGAGAACCGCCTTGTAGTCATAGAACACGTCTGCGCTGTAGACATTTTCCAGGACCAGCGTGTACTCTTCTTTCACATCCGATGGGTCGCTGATGTTGAACATACTCAGCTTCACGCCCCCTGTAACTCCTGTCTCTTCATCCGCATCCATGCCAATGCCAAGGAGAAGCCCCTCCCCGTATGGATGCAGGTACTCAGAGAAGCCGGGGATCTTCAGCTCACCCAGTATTTCTGGATTTTCCGGGTCAGACAGATCCACGGAAAAGAGGGGATCTGTATTTCTGAACGTGACAAAATACCCTGTGTCTCCCATCAGCCTGGCGGAGTAGACCTGCTCTTCTTTTGCCAGATTGTTGATGCGCCCTATTTCCTTCAGATCCGGGTCCAGTATATAAAGTCCGTTGCCATTTCTGTCTGTGGTCACCACCCGCAGATTCCCCTCATACTCGTCTATGGAAAAGGAGTCGTCTATGGTGCCCGGCACAGTGCCCTTGCCCACTGCCTCCAGCTTGCCCTCCCCGTATGAAATTTTGTGGATCACAGTGCCCTTCTCCAGTCTCAGTCCTGCGTCCCAGGAAGTGATTTCATACCAGTAAATATTTTCATTGCTCACGTAGAGTTCTCCGTACCCTGCAAACAGGGCCTTGCTGTCGGCGATCTGATCCGGCGCCTTTATATCTGTAGATGTCATGACCAGGTACTGTGAAGGACTCTCTGTCTCCGGAAGGTAAATGGAGCCCTCACCTATGAGACTCCCCCCTGCCCGGGGAATGTAGTCCTCCCTCTGTTCCTGCCCGGCAAGCATATTCGGAGAAAATGAAGTAAACACATAGAGATAATCATCCACCATGCGGGAAGACTGATATGTCCCGCTCTGGGTCACTTCCCCCACCTTCCTGGGCTGCCCTTTGTCAGAGATATCATAGGTGACAAGAGCTGTTCCGCTGCTTACGCTGTAATAGTCTATTTCCGGGTAAGCCACGTCCCCGCCGGTCTCCTCCTCATCCAGCGCACGATCGTCCACCGCATCGGTGAGGAGCATGAGTCTGCCGTCTGCCACATAGAACTCCAGGATCTGTCCGTCCTCGCTGATGACCCCAGCCTCTTTCATCCCCCCCTCTGTATCTACGATCGTGATCTCTCCATCACCACTGAGCGTGTAGAGATATCGTCCGTCCGTCTTCACTATATCGCCCTCGCCCACGCCCTCCTGACGGATGTTGGTATCCGAATAACTGCCGGCGTAAGACGATGTCCCGCTGTCAGCTCCGGTCGCGGCGCTCTCTGTCACGTAAGGGGCGGCAGAGCCAGAAGCCACATCTCCCGCTGCTGCGTCCCGGGACTCCGCCTGAAATCCGCGAATCCCGCCTGACTCATCCACTTCGTGGTTTTCCTGATACTCCTCCAGATACGCATAGATATCATCATAGCTCTTAGCTGCCACCAGTTCCCCGACCTCTGTCTCTTTCGTCTCCTCGTCTGCGCCGCCGGATTCGTCTGGCAGAGCAAAGAAATCACCCACAGGATCTGCGCTGCCTTCCCGGACGCTCAGGGTGTAGGCCGCTCCCGCCAGGCACACCGCCGCCAGCCCTGCCGCCAGAGCCGCGATCTGACGGCCCTGGATGGAACGCCGAAATCCCCGGGAGTTTCCTTTGCTCTCCTTCTTTTCTCTTTCCCGCCTTTCAAGCATCTCCTTCACACGCTCAGGCTCCAGCGCCTCTGGTACCTGGAGTTCTTCTGAAGCAGACCGTATCTTTTCAAGCATTTCCTGTTCTTTCTTTTCCATGCAGATCTCTCCTTTCCTACTCCTTCAGTATGAGGCTCATTTTGGCCAGAGCCCTGCTCATTTTTGACCGCACTGTGGAAGGGCTCTTCTTAAGAGCCTCCCCGATCTCTTCACTTGTGTAGCCGCCGAACACAGACAGCCCCACAATGATCTGTTCTTCTTCAGTCAGGATGGCAAAGGCATTTCTCACGTCCACCGCCTTCTCCCATTCCGGGGCAGCCGCGTCTTCCTCTGTAAAGAAAGACAGCTCTGCCTTTTTCTGCTCCCTTTCCTGCCGCCGCCATTTTGTTCTGCATGTATTGGCCAGGATCGTAAAGATCCAGCTTTTGAACGCTTCCTCGCTGCGCAGGGTACCAATGCTCTCATAGGCCTTCACCACCGCCTCACTGACGGCATCCTCCGCGTCGTGGGAACTCTTCATCATGCAGAGTGCGAAACGGTACATATCCATATATACGGTACTGTACATGGCGGCAAAGCCTTCCGCATCACACTTCATACTATTTCCTCCCTCGTATCAGCCTGTCTGCCTCTTTTATATATAAGATGCTTTCCAGAGCTATTTTGTTGCATGAAAAATATATTTACAGAAAATATTTTGTCTTCCGTTCTCTCTTCCTGTATAAAAACAGCCCCGGCCAGATCTTTTTGTCTGACACGGAGCTGTCTGCACTGCATTTTCCAGGCTGCCTTTTCAGCCTTATCCTCTGTAGTAATTGATGAGGCATCCTTTCAGGATGATCTCTCTTTCTGTATCTGTCAGGTCGCCCATAGTGAACTCCAGCTCTTTCAAGCTGTCTCCCACCAGGTATGCCTTGATCACATCTGCCTTTTCCTCCACAGCCTTGCGGATGTCCGGAACGAAGATGTAGTCGCCGTTCTTAAAGCTCAGGTTCTGATGATCCTCTTTTGTAAGAAGCGGAAGCATACCCCAGTTGATAAGGTTGGAGCGGTATCTCTTTGTAGCGTACTCGATAGCGATATTGGCCCAGCCGCCCAGCACCTTCTGGCAGGACGCAGCCTGCTCTCTTGCGGATCCGTCTCCCGGCTTCACAGCGAAGATAGTGCTGCCCACGCCGATATTTCCCTTGCCCACTTCCGGGTATGTCTCCTGGATCTTTGCCATGACAGGCTTTAACTCCTCCAGGGCATCCAGCGGACACTCGCCCGCCTCAATGGCTTTCTGGGCTTTCTGCACTTCTTTTGCCCGGCCTACATAGGCAGGATCTTTTCTTGAGAGGGCAAATTCTGCAAGTCCCAGCGGGTTGGAGCGGTAGGATGACGTCTCGCCGGAGGGGATCAGCTCATCTGTCGTGGTAACCGGATCATGGATCTCGGACACCACCTTCAGGATCAGATTCTCCGGAAGGGCAGACATCTCAGGCCAGTCCTTGATGTTGGGGCCGAACTTGATCTCCACAGAAGGATCTGCCACACCGTGGCTGTCAAACACGCGATTTGCATAAATCTTCTGATCAAAGTGATATTTGGGGCCTTTGTATTCCACATCCATGGCCGTAGCCGGTGTGAGGAAACCTTTGTTTGCCGCTGTGGCAGCGATGGAACGGGCGTCCATAAGAGCCACGGAAGCGATCTGTCCGCTCTGCAGCTTGGATCCCTCCCTGTTGGGGAAGTTCCTTGTGGAGTGGCGGATGGAGAAGGCATTGTTGGCCGGTGTGTCTCCCGCGCCAAAGCAGGGACCGCAGAAAGCTGTCTTCACAATGGTTCCCGCCTCCATAAGGTCTGCCACCGCACCGTTCTTTACAAGTTCCATGTAGATAGGCGTACTTGCCGGGTATACACTGAATGTAAACTCGTCGGCGCCGATATATTTTCCGCGGATGATATCAGCCGCGGCGCAGATATTTTCAAACCCGCCACCGGCGCATCCGGCGATGATGCCCTGGTCCACGTAGAGTTTTCCGTCCACGATCTTGTTCTGGAGGGAGTAGTCCACCACGCCGTCCAGGCTGACAAGAGCTTTCTGCTCTACATCGTGGAGCACATCCTTTAAGTTGGCGTTGACCTCGTCAATCGTATATACATTAGAAGGATGGAAAGGCATGGCGATCATGGGACGGATCTCGCTCAGGTTCACGTACACCATGCCGTCATAGTAGGCCACTGCACCTGGATTCAGTTCCTTGTAGTCCTCCGGACGGCCGTGGATCTCAAAGAACTCGCGGATGGTCTCGTCAGTCTTCCAGATGGAGGACAGACAGGTGGTCTCTGTGGTCATAACGTCAATGCCAATACGGAAATCTGCGCTCAGCTTGTCCACGCCGGGGCCCACGAACTCCATGACTTTGTTGTTCACATAGCCATTTGCAAATGTAGCGCCAATGATCGCCAGAGCCACATCCTGGGGGCCTACGCCCTTGATGGGCTCTCCGTCCAGGTAAATGCCAATGACGCCGGGCATCTTAATGTCGTAGGTCTTGCCAAGAAGCTGTTTTACAAGCTCTGGTCCGCCCTCGCCCATGGCCATAGTTCCCAGAGCGCCATATCTGGTGTGGCTGTCAGATCCAAGGATCATTCTGCCGCCGCCGGCCAGCATCTCCCGGGCAAACTGATGGATGACTGCCTGGTGAGGAGGTACATACACACCGCCGTACTTCTTTGCGCATGTGAGGCCGAACATATGGTCATCCTCGTTGATGGTTCCGCCCACTGCACAAAGGGAGTTGTGGCAGTTGGTCAGTACATAGGGAACCGGGAATTTCTCCAGGCCCGATGCTCTGGCTGTCTGGATAATTCCCACGAATGTGATGTCGTGGGAGGTCAGTTTATCGAATTTGATCTGAAGGCGTTCCATATTTCCGGAGGTATTATGGTCCTTCAGTATGTTGTATGCCATGGTCTGCGTTGCTGCTTCTTCCTGGGTCACGGCCTGTCCGGTCTTCTGCTGCACTGCGGCCGCATCTTCCATGATCTCTGTGCCGTTCACAAGATAAACGCCTTTGTCGTAGAGCTTTATCATCTTTCCAAATTCCTCCTGTTTTTCATTTTTATTCGTCAGTTTATTTTATCCCGGTTCCCGGGAAAAGTCAATTTAATCCCAGCCAATTTGATACGAGCGCCGGACACGGAAATCCTGCGCCTCATCCATTGACATTTTCACAAAAACAGGGTAAAATATAGACTCGTGCAGCCGGGGCGGTAGCGGTGCCTTGTACCTGCAGTCCGCTATAGCAGGGGTGATATTGCGCGGAGGGCGACAGCTGGCAGAGCTGCCCTTGGTAAGTGACGTTGATATCCGGGTCTCACGCGACGGAAATCCGTGAACCGTGTCAGGTCGGGAACGAAGCAGCACTAAGCGGAACCTTCCGGGTGCCGTGAGGGTGCCTGGGTTGAGTAAACTGCCAAGGTAACGTCTGTTGGCCTGGTTCGAAGCGCAATGCACGTAAAAGATAATTCTGACATGATATAAATACAAAAAAGAACAGTGTCTCATCCTGTCCGGATCAGGCACTGTTCTTTTTTGCTTTTTTCTTTTTTTCCCGCAATTCCCGGAAAAACTGCTTCATCAGTGAACTGCACTCCTCCTCCAGTACCCCGGCCGTGATCTGGGCCTGGTGGTTAAACCTGTCCATCTGGAGCAGGTTCAAGATGGAGCCGGCGCAGCCCGCCTTGGGGTTCATGCAGCCGATCACCACCCGGTCCATCCGGGACTGGACAATGGCTCCGGCGCACATCTGGCAGGGTTCCAGTGTCACATACATAGTACACCCCTCCAGTCTCCAGTCCCCCATCTTCCGGCTGGCCTTTCGTATGGCTGTGATCTCCGCATGGGCCAGAGGATTCTTGTCCGTATTCCTCCTGTTGTACCCCCTGCTGATGATCTTTCCCTCATACACGATCACACATCCTATGGGCGTCTCCTCCAGCGCATACGCCTTTTTCGCCTGTTTAATTGCCTCTTTCATATATTTTTCATCTACATTTTGCACATTTACACACCACTTTATCAAAAATTGTACACCAGTTTTTTTATTCCGGACGTAACCCTTTTAAAAAGGGTTACGTCCGGAATTGAAATTGTTTCAATTGTGTCAACGTCTCACAGGGCGGCACCAGTATCCGAAATCTTCTTCCCTGTTTGTCTCTTCTTCTGTCAGCTCCACGTCCTCCTCATCCGCCCGGATGAATCTGGGGAAACCGAAGGCTTCCGCCGCCTGGGCCTCGCGGGGATGATAAATGCCGGGGACTCCCAGCCAGCACTGATCCTCCTCCAGTATGAGCAGGAGATGATGGTAGCTGTAATAGCCGTGAAGGAGGAAGCTGTTGTTTGCCAGCCGCCATTCGCACCGCTTCAGCTGGGCGATATCTCTGCGCTGGATCTTGATGCAGCGCAACTGCCCCTGCTCTCCTGATGCAGGCTCTTCCTCCCTCTCTTCCCGGGAGGGCGGCTGCCGGATCTCCTGCATTTCCTCTTCCTCAGGTTCAGGTGTTTCTTCTGTCACTGGCGCTGGCATTTCCGCTTTCTCGCCGGAACAGGACCCACCAGGTTCATTTTCTCCCGCCCCGTCCATCTCTTTATCGTTATCCTGCTCCTCTCTTTCTTCCCTGGCTTTCTGAGCTGCCAGCTGTGCCAGATCCGGCTCAGGCTCGCCTTTCCAGACCTGCATCTTCTCCACATCCACAGGCATGTCATCCCAGACTGCCGCAAATCTCCTGCGTCCTGCATTCTCCAGTATGACCCCTTCGATCAGCGGGTAATCCGAGGCACGCCCTGTATCCTCCGGCGTAAAAGTCAGGCGGTAATTGACAGCTGGATTCACGTGCTCGATAGCTCCCTGCCAAAAGCCAATGCACTGCCCTCCTTTTACATAGAAGATATAAACCTTCAGCTTTTTGTCTTCTGCAAGATGCAGTCCTTTTCCGTGAATGTGCACCACTGTGGACGAGTCAGCCTGCTCTACCTTCACAAAACCCACGTTACGGACGCGTTTCCCATCCTGATATTCATACAAATAGCGAATAAACCGTTTCAAACCTCCACTTCCATTCTTTGTCTGGTTATCACAATCTATTCGCCTATACGCCGGAAAATGCCTGTTCTGACCTCATCCGGATCATTTTGTCCACCCTGCTTTTCGGCTGTGCGCAGCGCCTCCCGAAAAAGGGCTGACTAGAGGATCGCCTTCAGCTCCTGGTAGAGTCTCTTGGCATAGCTGTCCGTCATACCGCAGATAAAATCCGTGACAAGGAGAAGACGCAGATACAGCTTTTCTGACTCGCCCTTTCCTCTTGCATGATAGTGGTAGGCGTCCTTATAGTTGCTGGAAATAAAATAAACCAGCCGTCTGTCGATGGAATTCAGCGCACTGTCATCCTCATCGTAGTGGATGACTGCCCGCACAAAACTGTCCATAAGGAAATCCAGTATCCCCGCCTCCACAAGCTCCATGAGATAGATCTGCCTGGTAGAAAACACTCTTCTCATCGCAACGTCTCCCAGCAGCTCCATCAGCTCCTCCGCAAATGTGCCGCAGAACAGATCTGCGGGATACTTTCCCTGCATGATGGCCTCATAATTGGATGTAAATCCAAAAGTCGCACAGGAAATGAGAAATCCCTGCACACGGACGATCCAGTTCTTTACCGCGTATTCTTCCGGATGATCCACCTGCTTTTCCACACCGCGGCGGTACAGCTCTTCCAGCTTCCCTGCCGGATCAAAGACAATTTTATTATTGTTTTTGATATTTTTCAGTTTCTTTAATTCTTCCATCAGTACATGGTAGGAAATAAATCCTTTAACGAACGCATCCTCTATATCCGCTGTCTTGTAGGCTATGTCATCTGCTGCCTCCAGAATAAACGTCAGCGGATGCCGGCATCCGTTTGTTCCCGTCTCTTTCTCAATCCTGCGGAACATCTCCTCGTCTGCCAGATAGTACCCCATCTTTTTTCTCTTGATATCTCCGCAGGCCTCATCGATCTCAAGTGAGGAGACCGGATACTTTACAATGGTGTTCAGCAGCGCATAGGTCAGATTCATGCCATTTTCATCCACAAGAAAATGCAGTTTTGTCACCAGGCGGAGAGCCTGAGCATTTCCCTCAAAATGATAAAAATCCTGCTTCATCTGCTCTGTCAGCACCTCATCCACCGGCCTGCCCCTGTAGGTGAGCAAGGGCAGGTTTCTCTCAAACCATTCCCGGATAGCCACCTCACCAAAATGCCCAAAAGGGGGATTGCCAATATCATGGATCAGGCCTGCACACTGGAGAATGCTACAGATGTCCTCTTTCATCTGCGGCGTAAAGGAGGGATCCTTCTTATATGTAAGAATATTTTCCGCAATATTCTGCCCCAGAGACTTGGCCAGAGAGGACACCTCCAGGGAATGGGTCAGCCGGGTTCTGATAAAATCGCTTTTGTCCAGCGGAAACACCTGGGTCTTGTCCTGCAGTCTTCTAAAAGACGCGCTTCCGATGATCCTGTGATAATCTTTTTCAAATTCGCTGCGCAAATCTGCAGACCCGGAGTGCCTCTGACTGCTGCCCCGGCTTCTCTTTGGAGATAAAAGCTGCTCCCAGTTCACGCTCATCTTCCTTTCTTTAATCGAGATAGATCGGCGGCTCGTAATCATTTCCAAGCAGCGCCTTCTTCCTCTCCTGATATCCAAGGAACGCCCATTCTGTCATGTCGGTCCACTGGTGGCTGCTCCTGTCATAGACCTGTACGTACCCGATCCTCTTGGGATGCATACGCACTGTGTTGGACTCGTACTCATGCCCTGTGTATGGATTGACCTCTCCCTTTTCCAGGTCTTCTTCCTCATCTGCAGCTTCGGCCCGCATCAGTATGTCTTCTGCAGTCTCCTGTGGATGCACTGCCTCCTTTGCTGCGGTCTCCTCTACTTTTTCTGACGGCGCTTCCTGCGGCTCTTCCTCATCCTGACGATCAGAAACAGGGGTTGCATCTTCCGTTTGCATCTCTTTTGCATCTTTCTTCGTGCGTCTCTGGAAGAAATCCCGCCAACTTCCTTTCGTTTTTCTGGCCGGGCGCTCCTGCGGCTCTTCTTTTGCCGCTGACACAGGCTGTGCTTTCTCTGCATCCGGCAGATCATCCGGCTGCACCGCATCTGTCTGCTCCTGCATGTTCTCTTCCTCGGCTGCATCTGCCTGCTCTATATCTGACTCTGCTGCGTATGCCTGCGCTGTGTCTTGTGCACTCTCTTCCTGTACTGTCTCTTCTGTCCACCCGGCCTCCGGATCGGATTCTCCACCTTTCTGATAGAAGACATTCTCTGCCACATCCGGCTGCACTTCTTCCTCCTGCGCCTCGTAGGACTCTGCATCTGCTGGCTGCAGCTCTTCCTCCTGCACCGCCGGCTCTGCCGCTTCCTCCGGAAGAGTCACAGCCTTCCGGTTCTTCTCCTCCAGCAACTCGTCCAGCCCTCTGTTGAGATCCACCAGCTCGCCAATGGTCATCTCTCTCTCTGTAGAGTGCTGACGTTTCTTTCCTTTCTTCTTTTCAAGGCGCAGCAATTCTGCCTCCGTGACACGGACATTCTCCTCATCCGCGCTCTCCGGCTGCTTTGCGTCTCCAAGTATATTCAGTTGAAATGGACAGTCAAGTATCTCCGCTATCATACGCATATCCTGCTCCTGGAAATTATCTCTTCCCAGGCGCTGGGTAAGATTCTGCCGGGACATCTTTTTCCCTGTCCGCTCTTCTATCATTTCTGCGAGTTCTTTGATCGTCATGCCTTTACGGCTTAAGATAATTTTGACCTGTTCTCCGAATGTAAGATCTAACATGATATTCCTCCTTATTCAATTAAATTATACTCACCCTGCATATCTTATGAATTCAAATCAGTAAAGTTTTTTGTTTCTTCATAAACCTATGCTTTTCCCTTTTCTTATTTTAGCAAAACATATAGAGTACGTCAATCCGGGTTTTACTCCATCCTCTCCCCATGGATTTCCCCGAACGCTCCGTCCGTGCTGCACACTGCTATCCTGGCATCGACCCCTGCCACCAGGTATTCCCTGTAATAGAATTCTTCTGGATACAGGTCCGGCTTTTTCAGGAGAAAGGGTACATCTTTTTCGTCAAACCCGATCTCAAAGCTCCTCGTGTCCAGCCCCATCCCCTTGCGCACCGCCTTCATAAAACTCTCCTTCAGCACCCACAGGCGATAAAAAGCCTCTGCCTCCGCTCCACCGGACGGCTGCCTTTCAATATAAGCAGTCTCGGAAGGCAGAAAGAAGCGCCTGGCCACTCTCATGCGTGTCTCCTTTATGGTCTCAATGTCGCAACCCACTTTTGCCTCTTTCTCTGTAGAAATGCTACACAGCACATAGCTGCCCGAATGGGACAGGTTAAAAACCTGGTCCGGCTCCGCCCCGTATTGTTCCCGCATTTTCTCCAACAGCATCCAGGCTCCTACGCTCTGCGCCCGGTCCTGAGGAAACCGGAGCTGATCCGCCTTCTGTTTCCGGAAATCGGGCACCCTTTCATAATATTTCCTGTATGTCTCCTCTTCTCTGAGAGCTGAGATCTCAGCTATCCATGTGTGAACCATTTAATTTCCTCTTTCTCTCTTTCCAGTCCGGCATAAATTTGGTCATGCAGCTCTTGAACTGCTGGTTATGGCTTGGCTCAATAAGATGACACAGTTCATGCACGATCACATACTCCAGGCATTCTTCTGGATAGAAAATGAGCCTGGTATTCAGCCGGATACGCCCTGTGTTCACTGTGCAGCTGCCCCATCTGGTCTTCATATCCCGCAAGGTCCATCCGGTCGCATGAACTCCCATGATCTTCTCCCACTTCCCGGCATATTCCAGAACTTTATTCCTCATTTTTTCTATCTGTTCTCTATCCACCGGCGGATATTCCCGATTCCCGGATGTCCTCTCCAGATGTCTGCGCATCCATCCTTCCTTTTCATACAGGAACCGTTCCACCCGCTCCCGGGGCGTCCGAAACGGAACCGTCACAAGCGCCTCGTCCTGCTCGGGCCGCACATACAGGTTGATATTCTTTATTCTTCTGTATTCCATGCGAACCCTGATCCCATGGATGTCAAATACTGCACCTTTCATTTTCTTCTCCCAGCCATTTTCCTGCAAGTCTCTTTACCACTCTCCACTGTGTAAACAGCGCAGAACTTTACACATATACTAGCACATATCACGGAGCTGCTCCATATGAAAATTAAAAAGGACTCCCTTACGTGCTAGCACGACGTGAGTCGACCAGATCTACCCCGCCATGCTCGATCGCCACAATGCTACGCATCGCGGCGATCCCGGGCGTTCGCCCTATGGAAGCATACGAAAAAGGACTCCCTTACGTGCTAGCACGACGTGAGTCCTTTTTCATATACTTCCGCATGGCTCATTGCCATCAGATATTCCAGTTTTTATCTTTGGAGGTTTTTAGGCGGGTCATGGCGCGGGCCAGGGAGGCCTGAGACAGGTAATATTCCTGGATACTCTGCTTATGGCGCAGGCGTTCCTGGGCTCTCTGGCGGGCCTCCTCGGCGCGCTTGACGTCGATCTCCTCGGGACGCTCCGCAGAATTCACAAGGACGGAGACACGGTTGTTGATGATCTCCGCAAATCCCTGGGACACAGCAGCTGTGATCCACTCTCCCTCGGGCGTCTTCAGATGAAGCTCTCCGTTCTCCACTGCCACGACCATGTTTTCGTGGTGGGCCAAAACACTGAACTGCCCATCCTCAATGGGAAGGATCAGATTCTGGCACTTTCCCTCGTAAAAAACCTTATCGCTGGATATGACCTTTAAAAAAAATGTATTCATCTAATCTCACTCCTTCTGCCGGACAAAAGGCACAGCGCCTGCTGTACTTAGGCCTGCTCAGCCTTGGCCTTCTCGATGACTTCGTCAATAGTTCCGACATTAAAGAATGCATTTTCGGGATACTCGTCCATCTCGCCGTCGATAATGGCCTTGAAGCCCCGGATGGTCTCTTTAAGAGGCACGTATTTTCCTGGTATTCCGGTAAATGTCTCTGCCACGGAGAAAGGCTGGGACAGGAAACGCTGGATCTTTCTGGCCCGACTAACTGTCATCTTATCTTCCTCTGACAGCTCCTCCATACCGAGGATGGCGATGATGTCCTGCAGCTCTTTGTACTTCTGCAGAATCTCCTGTACTTTTCTGGCTACCTGGTAGTGCTCCTGGCCGACTACGTCCGCCTCCAGGATACGGGAGGTGGACTCCAGCGGATCTACTGCCGGGTAAATACCCTGCTCCACGATCTTTCTTGAAAGCACGGTGGTGGCGTCCAGATGGGAGAATGTGGTAGCCGGGGCCGGGTCAGTCAGGTCATCGGCAGGCACGTACACAGCCTGCACAGATGTGACCGATCCGTTCTTAGTTGAAGCGATACGCTCCTGCAGGGCGCCCATCTCATTTGCCAGAGTGGGCTGGTAGCCTACGGCTGAAGGCATACGCCCAAGGAGGGCAGATACCTCCGATCCGGCCTGCACGAAACGGAAAATGTTGTCAATAAACAGAAGCACGTTCTGATGCTCTTCGTCACGAAAATACTCAGCCATGGTAAGCCCTGTCTCCGCCACGCGCATACGGGCTCCGGGGGGTTCATTCATCTGTCCGAACACAAGGGCTGTCTTGTTCAGAACTCCCGACTCACTCATCTCTGTCCAGAGATCGTTTCCCTCACGGGAACGCTCGCCCACGCCTGTAAAAATAGAATATCCGCCGTGCTCTGTGGCAATGTTGTGGATCAGCTCCTGGATCAGGACCGTTTTACCCACACCGGCTCCTCCGAAGAGGCCGATCTTGCCGCCCTTCGCATAGGGAGTCAGAAGGTCGATAACCTTGATGCCTGTCTCCAGAACTTCCACAGCAGGACTCTGGTCCTCAAAGCTGGGGGCTTTTCTGTGGATCACCCAGTGCTCTGCGTCTTCCGGTATCTTCTCTTTATCATCGATTGTCTCGCCCAGCACGTTGAAAAGCCTTCCAAGCGTCTGCTTTCCTACCGGGACCTTGATGCCCTCTCCGGTGGCTGTCACCTCCATCCCTTTATAGAGGCCGTCGCTGGAGGCAAGCATGATGCAGCGCGCAACATTGTTTCCAACATGCTGTGCCACTTCCATGACGCAGCGTTTTCCGCCGTTGTCCACTTCCAGTGCATCCTTGATAAACGGAAGATCTTCCCTGCTATCGAACTCAACGTCTACAACAGGTCCCATGACCTGTACAATTCTTCCTTTTGTCATAGTGTTTTATCTCACTTCCTTTTCTGTGCGTTGGCACCGCCGATCACCTCAGTCAGCTCCTGGGTGATGTCCGCCTGCCTTACACGGTTATAGGTTATATTTAATTCATTCAGCATATCCGTGGCGCTGTCTGTGGCGTTCTGCATAGCCTGCATACGGGAATTCTGCTCGCTGCAGTAAGACTCCACAAGACAGCCGTAAATAATACCGATCA
Source organism: Claveliimonas monacensis (assembly GCF_014982975.1). GTDB lineage: Bacteria > Bacillota > Clostridia > Lachnospirales > Lachnospiraceae > Claveliimonas > Claveliimonas monacensis. Next base: position 46,334 of record NZ_JADCKL010000008.1, on the reverse strand, counting down.
AGTAGTTGGGGACAATGCTGTCCATAACTTTATGGGCCGAAGGGTACAGCGTAACTGCCTCTCTGTACACGCCGGCCATAGCCGCCATCTTGTCAGAGGCAAAGTTGATCCTCTGCAGGGGAAGAAGCTTGATCTTCTGGGTTTCAGCCTGGAGGGCATTGATCATCCTGGTATAAATGATATAGACATCATCCACCTCTCCCGCCTCGAAGAGTTCCACCATTTTTGCAGCGATCACTCTGGCCCGGTAAAGGTTGGGATCCTGCACCGTATACTTAAACTCAGAGTCCAGCTCATCTTCTCTTTTTGAAAAATAGTGCCTTCCCACTTCACCCAGGACGAACATCTTGTGTTTCCCGGGCTGGCGGATCAGCTCCTCAGCCATCTTCAGCACGTTGTGGTTGTATGCACCCGCAAGTCCCTTATCAGCCGTGATGACAATACACCCTATCTTCCTGTCTTCCGCCGGGATCCGTTCCCTGCGGTCAAAGAAATGGCTGTGCATATCCGGCACATGGCGCAGGATCCTGGTGATCTCCGCCTGCATGGCGTAGAAAAAGGGCTCTGTGTCCGCCAGTTTTTTCTTTGCCTGCTTCATCTTGGAGGAGGAGATCAGATACATGGCGTTTGTGATCTTCTTTGTCTCCTGGATGCTGGCCATCCTTTCTTTCAATTCTCTTGCATTTGCCATATTAACACCTGCTTACCTTTTCTCTTTAAATTCCTTTGCGGCATTTAAGATCTGTTCTGTCAGCTCATCATCCAGGATCTTCTTCTCCTCGATGGCCTGGCAGATCTCAGGATGACTGTCCTCAAAAAATGCAAGCATATCTATCTGGAACTGTTTTACTTTGTCCGTCTCTACATCTAACATAAGTTTGTGCGTGGCCACGCACAGTGTGATGACCTGCTCGTGAAGGCTCAGCGGATTTCCCAGCGGCTGCTTCAGAAGTTCTGTCAGGCAGCTTCCATATTTCAGCTGGGTCTTTGTAATGTCGTCCAGATCTGAGCTGAACTGAGTAAAGGACTCAAGCTCTCTCGCCTGGGCCAGGTCAATACGCACGCTTCCTGACGCCTTCTTCATTGCCTTTGTCTGAGCAGCGCCGCCCACACGGGACACAGAAAGTCCCACATTGACAGCCGGGCGCATTCCAGCGTTGAAAAGGTCGCTTTCCAGGAAGATCTGCCCGTCTGTGATAGAGATCACATTTGTCGGAATGTAGGCAGAAACATCCCCCGCCTGGGTCTCAATGATAGGCAGAGCCGTGATGGAGCCGCCTCCTGCCTCGTCACTTAAACGGCTGCTTCTCTCCAGCAGTCTTGAGTGGAGATAGAATACATCTCCGGGGTAAGCCTCTCGTCCCGGTGAGCGTCCAAGCAGAAGGGAAATCGCCCGGTAGGCCACCGCATGCTTGGACAGATCATCGTACACGATCAGCACATCTTTCCCCTGATACATAAAGTACTCTGCCAGCGCAGTTGCCGCATAAGGCACGATATACTGCAGAGGCGCGCACTCGCTGGCCGTGGAACAGAATATAGTCGTATAATCCATGGCACCGTGGGAGCGCAGAGAATTAACAAGCTGAGCCACTGTGGACGCTTTCTGTCCGATGGCCACGTAAATGCAGATCACATCTTTTCCTTTCTGGTTGATGATGGTGTCTGTGGCAATGGAAGTCTTTCCTGTCTGCCTGTCGCCGATGATCAGCTCGCGCTGTCCCCGGCCGATGGGGAACATGGAGTCAATGGAGAGTATCCCGGTCTCCAGCGGTACGCTGACAGACTTTCTCTCCACAATTCCGGGCGCCTCCTCTTCCACCGGGCGGTATCCCTCCGCCTCGATCTCGCCTTTTCCGTCAATGGGGGAACCCAGGGCATCCACAACCCTTCCAATATAGCCTTCTCCCACGGGAATACCGGCTTTTCTTCCTGTGCGGGCCACCTTTGTCCCCTCTTTTATATCGGAATCGTCTCCGAACAGGATACAGCTGACTTCATTTGTCTTGATATCCTGCACCATACCTTTCAGCCCTGTCTCCAGGGTGACGATCTCGCCGTACATGGCGTGATCTATTCCGTATACGGAGGCAATTCCGTCTCCAACAGAGACAACATATCCTACTTCCTGGTCTCTGCTGATCACATCATAATTTTCTATCTCTTCTTTAATAATAGAGATAATCTCATCTGAGTTGATCGAACTCAAGTTTTTCACCTCCAGGTCAATTTTTGTTCTAATCGTTTCAGCCGTCCCTGCATGCTGTAATCATACTCCCGGCCATTCACATGGAGAAGAAATCCGCCGATCAGCGACGGGCGCTCTTCCATCTCCCAGCTCACGCCCTTTGCATGAAATTCCCTGCACACAAACTGTTCCATACCTTTTTTCTGTTCTTCTGTCGGAGGAACCACATAAGCCAGGTGGGCGGTCACAATGCCGGCCATCTCGTTTTTATACTGGCGGTATGCACGGAAGATCTCCTGCATGATGCCAGCCTTTCCGTAGTCTGTTGTCACTTTTAGAAAGGTGCTGATCTTCTTGTCAAAGATCCGGTCGATCACCTTATGTTTTTCCTCTTTTGTCACGATGGGACTCTCCAGAACGGAAATAAGCTCAGAAGAGTCTGCAAAGATTTCCTCCGCTTCCCCAATCACTTCCTCCGGCAGCTCCATGTCATACAGCACCTTTGCGTAGCGGATGGCTGCCATAGAACAGTACGCGCCGCTATTTGCCTTTGCTGTCTTCATGGGAATCACCTGCTTCTCTCAGAAATTGGTCGTAAACTGCCTGGCTGTCCTTCTCGCCGCAGCTGTCCATCACGATCTTTCTGGCAGCATCCACGGCAAGCCCTGCGACCTCTGTCTTCATCTGTCGGAGTGTCTGTTCTCTTTCCAGGTCAATGGTTTCTCTGGCTGTCTGCATGATCTTTCCCGCCTCGGCATCCGCGTCTTTCAGAATACGGTCGTACTCCTTCTTCGCATCTGCCCTGGCCTGCTCTATCATGCGCCGGGATTCATCCTTTGCTCCGCTTAAGGCATCCTCATACTGACTTTTAAGCTCCATTGCCTTGGCCTGCTGGTCGTTGGCATTCTGGATACCGTCAGCGATCATGGCCCTGCGCTTTTCCATAATATTCATGACCGGTCCGATGAGAAATTTGCGCAGCAGCAGATAAAGAATGACCAGGTTGATCATTTCCAGGACAAAATTAAAGTCTAAACTCAGCACTTCCTAGTACCTGCCTTTCCTGTAATCAGCTTTGCTTATCTGCATACATTTTCTACTGCAGGAAGAAGATAATAAGAAGACCGATAATAAAGCCGTAAATAGCGGTTGCCTCTGCAAGCGCACATCCGAGGATCAGGGTCTTGCTGATCTTGCTCTCTGCCTCAGGCTGTCTTGCGATAGCCTCTGCTGCCTTTCCTGTTGCAATACCGATACCAACACCTGCTCCAATACCTGTAAGTACAGCAATAGCTGCTCCGATTGCAATAATTGTTCCTGACATAATTTTCAATCTCCTTTTCTTTACTCTTTTCTTGATTATTCCATTTCTTCATTCATGAAAAGCGCAGTCAGAAATACAAAGACATACGCCTGTAAAAGTCCGTCGAATATATCAAAATAGAAACTCAACGGAATAGGTACTAATAATGGAACCACTGCTTTGACCAGTTCCATTACCACAAATCCCCCCAGCATATTGCCGAAGAGACGCATGCACAGCGACAGAGGCCGGATAAAAATCTCCATCACCATGATCGGCGCCACAAAGGGAACCGGTTTGGCGAAGTGCCCTGCCCAGTGCTTCAGACCATTCCTGTGTATGCCTGAATACTCGATCAGAAGCATACTCATAATGGCCAGCGCCGCCGTCACATTCAGATCCTTTGTCGGTGGTTTAAAGCCTGTCAGCCCGATCAGGTTTGAAACTGCAAGGTAGAGGGCCACAGTGATCAGATAAGGGACATAGCGCCTGTTTTCTTTTCCAATGATGCCTTCAAAGAAATCCTGCGCCCATCCGATCGCTGACTCCAGTACAAGTTGGACTTTTCCCGGATTCTCCACTCTTAAGTTTCTGACAAAGATGACAGACAGTACCGTCAGAACCGCCATGATAATCCACGTCACAACAATGGACTCATTTACGGCGATACCGCCGAAAACGGGAATCTCGAAAACCGGCGTACAGTTCAGCTCTTCCATCAGTTTTTCTGTTAATTCTCCCGTACTATCCCCTTCCTTCTCTTATTTTTTCCTGTGAATATTACTGCTAACAAATACATTTGTCAATAAATTTTGCGCCCGGTTCACGCGCCGGAGCTTCGCCTGTTTTTTATGGATTTTTTCTGCTTTTTTCTTTCTTCTCCTCCGCAAAATTATGTGTTTTTTGCAAGGAAATCCGTCCCATCCCCAGCTGCAGTTTTTTCAAGATTATTTTTTACCAATTTATCACTTTTTTAGATTTTCATTTTCGTCATTTCGACAGATTTTTTCTCCGCCGCAGTTTTTTAAAATATACAATACCTCCATCTTCCCCCGTAAATCGCGGTGGTATTTCCCCGTTTTTTACAAACCCGGTCCTTCCCCTTGCAGTTTTCTCTTCTTTGACAGACAGGCTGTGCCAGCTCCCAAAAGCCGGCACAGCCTGTCTCCTTTTGTTCTGTATCTTATCTGCCCTCTGTCTCCAGGGCTCCTACTCGTCATAGTTTTCCAGCAGCGCCAGAGGCTCCCTTTTTAGATTCCGCCGCATGAAACCACCGGTGATCGCCGATGCCAGCACAAAGACAGCTGCCGCAGCCGCCGCGCCTCCCGCAGCAGGCTGGCTCTTCTTCGTCATCTCCTGAGCCTCGGCACCTGCCTCCTCCTCTGTCTCCAGGGCGCCGCTGCTGAACATGATATCATGGAAGCTGCCCGCCTCTGTCTGTCCAGCGGCCGCCTCCGTAAGAAGGGCTCCCGCGCAGCCGCCTGCCAGCACGCCTGCGGCAGTAAGGAGCAGCATTCCTGACAAAAGCGAGACGGCGCAGCCCTTCTTTGTAAGGCCAAGGCTCCTCTCGATCGCCGTGCGCCTCTCCTGCCGGGAGATATAGAGGTGCCCAAAGAGGGCCAGCACCAGGACCGTCATAAGACTCCCCCCTGCAAGCAGGACACCCGACGTGATCCGCCGGTTCTCAATCCCCTCCTCCAGGTCTGTGTACCCGTCGTCGTAGAAGCGGATTTCAAGCTGATCCAGCCCCAGGGTCCGGAATTTCTCCATGTAGGAGCGGATGCTGCCATTGGGAATCTGGAAGGTCGTATTGCTGGCGCTCATAGGGGCCGCGCTCACGATGTGGTCGGACCAATCCCCCTCCACAGAGCGCTCCGGCACGATCACCTCATTGAACCCCAGAGCGTCCCTGGCCCCGTCCTGGCGTATCTTCTGGGTGTAGATCCCCACGATCTTGTAAGTGTCCTCGTCAAACGCATCATAGAGCTCCCCCTGGGCATTTATGAGTCTGCCCGGCGGCGCACCCCCACCCCCGGAGGGCAGGTAGCTCTGGGCCGGTGAGGTGTAGGCTGCGTAAATGAGAGGCAGCCGTAACTCATCTCCCACCTCCAGGCCGTTCATCCTGGCAAACAGATCTGACACCAGGCACACATCCTCCCCCGATGCAAATTCCTCCTCTGTGATCTCCCTTCCTTTTTGCACAGAGGCATTGTCCGTGTAAAATCCCAACAGAAGATCCAGGCTGCTGACCGGCTGAACAGGGATCGTGTTGACAGCTATGTAGTTCTCATCCAGAATGTTCAGCCACTGCTGTCCCCGCTCTGTCTCGTAGAACCCCTCCGTCACCTCGTCCACAGACAGCTCCTCAAAGCTGCCCTCCACCTTCTCTCCCTCCGGCGTGTACTGGTCGCAGGTGATGTGGGAGATCTGATACTCCCCTGCCAAGTCCGCGTCGTTGTCTGTCCCGTGGCGGTCCGGGCTGCTGTATATGCACATGATGTACCGTTTGCCCGCCTCCAGCACGGGAGGATCCGGGTTGTAGTGGTCGCACACCCACAGGTCTCCCAGGAACAGATTCTCATTTCCCTCCAAAAGCCTTGCCACCTTCACCTTGATGGGCGCTGCCACTCCTGTCTCATAGGGCACTGCCTCCACCGTGATCTGCTGGTTGGTGGACTCCAGGTAATAGTCTGTATCATAGTCCGGCTGCACATTGTAGAGGACGCTGTCCTCCATATAGGCGCCAAAGAACACTTTCCTTTCCGGCTTTATGATGTAGTCCGCCCCCTCAAAGTCCAGTTCTTCTGTACTTACCCATCTCCCGTAATCCTGCTGCGCCCTGTAAGTGTAGTCTTTCTCCCGAGCATCCCAGACCGCCTCGTAGCTGGATGTCTCCCTGCGCTGCTCCACAGTGCCGATTGTTGTGAACCCCTGCTCCAGCTCCCGGATGCTCTCCCGGTTGATGTTCCACAGATTGATCCCCACTGCCAGCATAGCCGTGGCTGCCAGAATAAGGAAAAAGAAGACCGCCGTCCGCAAAGGGGTCCTGCGCATCTGCCGCAGACTGTTCCTAACGATCATATCTCATCATCCTTCCATCCTTCATCCTGTAGATCACATCCGCTTTCCGGGCCAGCTCCAGGCTGTGGGTCACCAGCACCACTGTGTAGCCCTTCTCATGGGCACACTCCAAAAGGAGTCCTGCTATGATCTCCTCATTCTCCGTGTCCAGATTGCCTGTGGGCTCATCCGCCAGGAGGATGTCCCCCTCCGCCGCCAGGGCCCGGGCGATGGCCACCCTCTGCTGCTCGCCGCCGCTCATCATCTTCGGGTACTGGCGCAGGATCTTCTCCGGGAGCCCGGCCTGGGCGATGCAGTCCATGGCCCGCCTCCTCGCCTCCCTGCCCGGGACGCCTTTGAGCTCCAGGGGATACATCACATTCTCCAGGGCTGTCAGGAGGGGAAAGAGATGGAAGGACTGGTAGACAACAGATGCCTTGTCCCGCCGGTAGGCGTCCCGGTCCATGGACGCCAGGTCCTCCCCATCTATGTAGATCGTCCCCTCGGACGGGAGGTCCAGGCCTGCCAGCAAAGACAAGAGCGTGCTCTTGCCGCTTCCCGACTCCCCGATCACCGCATACAGCTTCCCCTCATCAAAAGAGCAGGACACCTGTCGCAGCGCGTCTATCTTCTGATATTTGCTGATGTAAGAGTAGCTTACATCCTCCACTTTGATCCTCTCCATCTCTCTACTCCTTTCCCATAAGTGCGGCAATCACACTGAACCGCCCTGCCACGGCAAGGCTGACACAGGCCCCCGCACTGTAGCACAAAAGAAACGCACCTGCCACCCGGAAAAAAGCACCCGGGCTTCCCGTTCCCGCCGCCAGGCAGACCAGGGCGCCGCAGGCACACCCGGCAGCCGCCATCAGCACATGCTCCGAAAATATCTGGAGGAACACCCTCCTCCTGCCGGTTCCCAGAGCCCGCATGACAGCCAGCTCCATCCGCCGGTCCTGCATCACCAGACAGGAGACAATGTAGCCTGTCACCATCATAAGCGCCAGTACCAGCGGGTAGAAGGCCATCAAAAATCGTATATTTTTCTCAATACTCCTGGCCGCCTCCACATAGGCCCTGTCGTCCACCACAAGGGCATTGCCCTTATATATGCCCGTGGCGCCAAAACCCGCCGTGACCTCCATGAACCCGGCCTCATCCATCTCCTTTTTGAAAGCGTTGAGTTTCCCTGCATCTTTTATCTCAAAGCGCATCCTGGATGGCATGTATTCCACGCCCCCATCATCAAACCACTGTCTGGCTTCACTGAGCGGACACAGCACATCCTCCGCAGCCAGGTCGGCGTACCCGGCGATCTCGAGCTTAACAGTGCAGAGGGGTACCGTGAGCAGCACCACCGCCATCTCATCTTCCTGGTAGCCGGAAATCTCTGCCGTCACCTGATCCCCCAGTTCCAGCCCCCGCTTTTCCATAAAAGTCTTGTCCATAACGCACCAGGTACCATCCAGACTCTCCCCCTCATCCTCCCAGGTCACATCTCCCGGCTCCAGCTCCCCCGCGGCCAGGCAGTTGATGCCCGCCGCCTGCGCCGGAACTTCCTCCTGCTCCCCCAATAACACTGCGTTCAGATCCACTTTCTCCTCCATCTCTCCCAGATAGGGGCTCTCCCGCAGGGCATCCGCATACTTCCCTGCGATCCGGAGTCCGGAGTTCATGGATCCATTGTAGTTCCACACTTCGCCGCTCACTGTGTAAATCTCATCCAGCTCTGCAAGCTGCTGCCTGCTGCCGTCGATGTTGTCCTGGTAGAGCATGCCGAAACATACAGCCGCCATGCACACCAGCACCTGCAGGGCGCTCCTTTTCTTCTGCCTCCTGATATTGCGCAGGACAATATGCACTGCCTGGAGGAACCGCACGCGGCCGGTGCGCTTTTCCCGAGTGCATCTGCGGCACACGATCAAAGCCCGCCGCTTTGTTTCTTCCTCCTTCCCCCTCTCCCGGGGCCGCAGCCGCAGGCAGGCGGCCCGATACATCTGCCCGTCTGCCAGGAAAAGGGCCTCCTCCCTGCCGTGCACCTTCTGCAGCTCCATGCCATGAGTCTGTCCATACTCCCAGACACTGCGCAGGATTTCTTCCTTTGTCTTTATATTTGCGTCAACATAGAAACTAAATTCTTTCTTGTCTTCCCACTCAGCCGCCTTCTTATAGTCATCCCGGAACCTGGCAAACATGCCTCCCTGGCGCTCCATGGCCTCCATCTGCTCCAGGCAGGCATCCACATCAAGGTCCTTCTCTCCCATCCGCCTGATCTTCTCGCACATGTCCGCCGCCGCTTTCAGCTGCTTTTGATGTTCTAACAGCCTCTCTCTCTGCCTGACCACTGCCTCCTCAAGACTCTCCTCGCCATGCAGGACACTCCGTATCACATCCAGCTGCATGCCCAGCATGCGCAGCATCTTGACACGCTTCAGGATCTCCACATCCTCCCGGGAGTAGATCCTGTAGCCGTTCCCCTCATCCCTCTTCGGGGACAGGAGCCCCTCTTTTTCATAGTAGCGGATGTTCTGCCGTGATATCCCTGTCATCTGTTCTACCTGCTGGGTATTCACGCTCCCACCTCCTCTTGCTTTCCATCTTAGCATAAAGTGTGCAGCGGTCATACAGTCAAGAAAAATCTTTCCTGATCTTTATTTTCCTGTTCCAGTTAAGAGGTTTTTAATATTTTTTCTTCTTTCTTCATTTAATAAACACATTTTGGACACATTTTCTCTCTATAATAAGTGTCAGATAGTTGAAGAACACATCAACTATCTCCCCCCTCATAAAGTAGACGCAACGAAGGGTCCTCCCCTTCGTTGCACCACACTTTACTCTCATTCCTTTTAATAACTATAAAACAGATGGACCCGCGGCCGGAAAGGCTGGCGGGTCTTTTGCTGTCATCCCCTCAAAAAGATCATTGCCCTGCTGCCCCGAAAAGGTTTTTTAGATTTTCTTAATCTCACTTTAAGAATTTTTCGTGTTCTTTAAGTTTTCCTCCATACTTTGGACATATTTTCCTTCTATAATAAATCTCAGATAGTTGAAGAACACATCAACTATCTTCCCCCCTCATTAAGTACAGATGCCTGGCAGAATGGCATCACACTTTACTCTCATTCCTTTAGATAACTATAACAACGACGAAGCCCGTTAGCCCTTGTGGTTAGCGGGTTTTCGTTGCCTGCGGAACTTTTCGAAACGAAGCCAGATACCATTGCCAATCCCCTGCATATGCCTTATTATATATAGAAATGAAATTTTTCCGGGAGATCTGTCTATTATGGAAATCAAAAAGCAAACATTTGCATCTGACACTTCAGGAAGGAGTGTGTCCGGCTGGGCAAAGGCTCTGGCCATCCTGCTGGCAGGACTCATCACCGCCCACCTGGGAGTGACGCTCTTCCTCCTTTCAGAACTGGGGACGGATACGTTCACTGTCTTCATACAGGGGCTGTCCCGCCTGTCCGGTCTTACTGTCGGAACAGTACATGTTATCGTTCTTTGTATCCTTATGATCCTCATGCTTCTTGGAACAAAAGGATATGTGAAGCCCGGAACCGTTGTCTGCGCTTTCTGCGGCGGCCCCATCATCGATCTTTTCACCTGGCTTCTGGGCGGATGGATCAACCCACAGGCCGGCATGGCCCTTCGCATCGTGAGCATGCTCCTTGGCTGCGTTATTTTATCCGCCGGCATGTCCATTGTCATCAACAGTAATGCGGGCACCGGCCCCAATGACCTGGTGGCTGTGATCCTGTCTGACAAGATCAAGTCTGTGCAGTTCCGATGGGTGCGGGTGGGCTGCGACCTCTTCTTTGTCGTGCTCGGCTTTCTCCTGGGCGGCACAGTGGGCGCCGGCACGCTGACTGCGGTCTTTCTGACAGGCCCTCTTGTACAGTTCTGGCTTCCCCGCACAAAAAAACCTGTACAGGCTATTTTGAAGGAAGATTTGTAAGAATAAGAGCAAAAGGAAAGAGACGTCCTCTTCAGGTCGTCTCTTTCTTGCATATCACCAGATATTCTTATATCAATAATTCTTGTTAAAGTTCTTGTACGCTCTTTCTACCGCGAGCCGCTACACTCTCCTGCGCTTTCTCCACGCATAAGCGCCAGCTACCGAGAAACCGGACACGGCTGCGAGCATCAGCCAGAGCATGATCCCTGTGCTGTCGCCGGTCTTAACTGCTTTGTCACCGCCAGTTCCTGTCTGGCTGCCGTTCTGACCGCCAGACTGCTCTTTCGCAACGATCCGGAATGTCACTGTCTTCTCTGCGATCTCATAATTTCCGCCTTCATTGTCTGTAATGGTCACAGAAGCAGTTCCCACACTCACATTGTCTGTGTAGGTGACCGTATACTCATCAGCCGGAATGACTGTGCTGCCATCTTTTACGGTGACGCCCGGCTTCTTTGCCGTTCCGTCGTAGATGTACGTGTCTTTTTCAAGTTCCACTGTCGGGTCTGCCACTTTCTTCTCTGTCACGGTCAGTCCTGTGATCACCGCAGATACCTCTTCCCCGTCGTGTGCGTAGGTAACGGTAACGGACTCATCTCCCACCGCCAGGAAGGAACCTTGTTCATACACGATACCCAGAGCGGAGGCCGGGATTGTTCTCACAAGTCCGTTTTTATAAGTGATCTCAACCGTCAGGCCAGTCGGATCAAACGGATCACCGTAGCTGTACCCGGATCTGTCCGGCGTACCTGTAATCTTCATAGCCGCCGGCGGATTTGCCTGGATCGCCAGGTCAATGGTGCCGGACACTTCATTGTAATGCTCTGTATCTTCCGGGATAAACACCCACACATATTCTGTGCGGTCCGGTTCAAATACGGTGCCGTCTGCCAGCTTCAGCGTACCTGCCGCCTCTCCGGTCTTGTCAAGCTGCACGCCTGTCGGATCATCTGTGGAATAGAGTGTTTCGCCATTGTAGGACACGTCTCCCACATCCGGATTGGCCTTTCCGGCATCAAAGCTCCACACAGCATATGCCTCCGCATAATTCTGATCTGCTGCCTTTACAGCTTTGACAGTCACCGGTCCGACTCCCTTGACCGTCACGGTTCCGTCCTCACTTATCGCAGCAAACTCTGTGCCTTCTGTCACTTCCCAGGTTACTTTTCCCTCACCGGAACCGCCGGATGTCTGGAGGGTAAAGACATCTCCGTAGGAAATGGTTCCCGCCGGCATTCCCGTAATGGCAAGCACAGCCTGGGCCGCTTTTCCGATCTCAAAGGAGGCTGTGCCATTTACAATGAAATTGCCGCCCTCTCTGTCTGTCACGATCACCTTTGCTTCTCCGGCATTTACATTATTTTCATAAGTCACTGTATATTCGGAATCGGGGATCAAAAGTCCTCCTGCATACACAGTTACCGCAGGCTCTTTTTCCGTTCCGTCGTAGATATATCCGCCTTCCGGGATGGCAAGCCTGATGTCCGGCTCTTCCACTGTCTTCTCGGATACAGTCAGGCCGTCAATCTTCGCTGTGTGGGTCTCGCCTGCTTCTGTGTACGCCACTGTCACGGATGTGTCTCCCGACCACAGGAACGCACCATGCTCATAGCGGATCTCCATTTCATTGTCTGTCAGGACTTTTCTGTCGCCATTTACATAGACAGCCGTAACGGTAACACCTGCAAGATCCACAGTGTCTCCGTATACGTATTCGGTCTGCTCCAGTTTGCCGCTCACTTCTATGCGATCCACAGTCACAGCCTGGACTGTCAGTTCTATAGATCCTGTCACACTGTTATAATTGTCTGTATCCTTCGGCACAAATGTCCATGTATATGACTCCGTGCCTGCCTGGAGAGTAGTCTCATTCAGCGAGAGCGTTCCCTTGGCGCTTCCTGTCATCTGAAGCTGCACATCTTTCCAGGAAGTGCTTGTATAGAGCACGTCATTTGCGCAGGTCACTGTTCCCACATCCGGGTCTGCCTTCTGAACTGACAGAGTCCCTTCAGCCTTTGCTCCGGCATAGTTGCCCTTGCCCGGATAGGAGACTGCCACTGCATAGTCACCGGCAGGAATGCCAGACAGTTTTTCCGCCGGGAGAACTGCCCTTCCATTGACGATATCCACGGTGTATTCTTTTTGATCCACCGTGAATGTCACGCTGCCAGTCGGCATATCGGTCTCGCTGATACCTGTCAGCACAGCGACAAGAGAAATATCCTCTCCATAGACTGCTGTCTCCGGGACATCCAGACGGATGGACGTGGAGGCAGGGGATATGGAGAACAGTTTTGTATAATCGATCGTGCAGTTTTTACTGTACTCTGTACTCTTGATGACCACCTGCGCGCCATTTCCGGCATTTACGTTATTTACATACTCTACTGTATACTCCTCTGCCGGGAGCTGTACAGTCTTCTCCTTGTCGATCCACACAACGACTGCCGGCTCTTTTGCCGTACCGTCATACACATAGCCGCTTTCCGGCCAGTCCGGGAAGGCAAACTGCTCAGAATCTTTAATAGTAATCTTCTGGATCTCAATTGTTGTTTCAGCTCTGGATGCCGTCGTGTTTTCCGAATCCGGTATGGATGCTTTCAGTACATATGTGCCTGCATCTACAGGAGCTCCCTGGAGGGCGGTGTTCTCTGTGCTCTCATACCAGGTGAAGACTACATCCTCGTAAGAAGCGCCTTTGATTTCCAGTTCCTTTTCTGTTGGAACTGCAAAAGGCTTTGTGTCGTAATCCTTTGTTGTCTGGTAAGTATCTGCAAAGGCAATGCTGCTCTGCGCTTTCTCAACTGTCAGTTTGCCCGGTATATAGGTAATATTATAGTTTCCGGTCACATCGCTCTTGGCCGCATTTTGGATCTCTGCGTCTGCCACAGTGATCACACCATTGTCTGTGACTTTCGATGTGTCAGCTGACAGCTTCACAGATACAACCGCATCTCCTTCAGCCAGGCCGTCTGCTTCCACCTGCTTCATATCCTCATCGATGTTCTCTCCGTAGGTGATGGTCTGGTCCTGTGCTGTAATGGTCACATCCCTCTTTGCGATCTCAAAACTTCCCTCAGCTGTTCCTGTATATTTTTTACTGTTGTCATTCGCTGTCACAGTGACTGTCACGGTCCCGGCGCTGATCAGATCATCCCCGAATGATACTTCATACTCTGCCTCCGGAACAGTTTCCCCGTTCAGTGTCACTGACACATCACCTTTGGAGACAACTTTTTCTGTCCCGTCATACACATAGCCGTCTGCCCCTGTTACTGTGACAACTGCACCGGCCAGGCTCAGTTTGCCTGACGTGGACACTGCCACGGGGATGCTCTCTGTATTGTCCGCTTTGTCAGTGACGGTCAGCGTAAATTGATATTCTGTCTGCGGCTCCATCCCTGTGATGGCAAACTTGCCATTTCCCTGATCTGCAATATTCGGAGCTGAGGAGCCGCCAGAATTATAGGCCAGGCTGTAGCTCTTGATGTCAGAGAGTGTGTCGTTTGCAGAAGCAGTCACTGTGGCGGAGGTATCCTGCACAGAAACGTCTGCTTTCAGTCCAGTCGGAGCGGTCTTGTCGATTGAAAACTTAGCATATCCTCTGACAATCGCTCCCGTATTCAGATTCCTAAGATAATAGGTCTTGAAGATTTCTCCTTCTCCTACGACAGTAATCTCATTCCCCCACTTTGTACCTGCATTTGCGGTATCTGCAATGCTGTATCCCTGAGGCGGCTGCAGAACAACATCTGACTTGTACCAATAGTCTTCGCTCTGCTCTGTCGGACTATATGCAGTCGGATTACTTTCGTCTGTGTAATAGTCGACACCTACCGCTACTTCCTCCGTATCGCTTCCATCCTGGTATTTAACTGTCAAAGTGTATTCTTTTCTGTAACTGTTTCCACTGTCACCTTGTTCCTCCGCTGGAGCAAGCCCTTTCTCCAAAGTGTTGATAGAAATATCCACACTGCCTCCATTCATAATAGAATAGTGAGCAAGCTCCTTATTTCCACAGCTAACTACCACAGCCTCTTTTCTAGCATCGCCCCGGACATTTAACTTAATATCTGTTCCGTAGGCTACTTCCGTACTTTCCAGCTGTACAGAAAGTGGAATCGCTTCATTCGGATCATAGTCTTTTGAAGCAAGATTCAGGATACTATCTGTACCGACTCCGTACAGGGAAGTCGTATCTGAATCATAATTGTATGTAATCATATTCAAGCCGGTTCCAAAGCTGTATCCGGCGTTGACAGAGCCCCCACTGCCAGCCAGGAACAGTGTCCCGTCACTTCCGATCGTACCATCGTCACTGTTCGTCACGTCCACCAAGTAATTCTGACCGTCCGGCATAGTGACGATATTCCACATATGGCCGCCAGCACCCGTTCCTCCTTCCATTATCCCTGTTATCGTATAGCAAACTATAGAAGATGTATCAAATTTCGTCAGATCACAGAGATACTGGAACGCCTTGGCATACCCTTCGCATACTACCGTGGTATCCTTATCGCCGTCAAAGACATAGACCAGCTGCCACGGGTCCCCATAAGGTGTACCGGCATTGTCCGCCGCACCGTGATTGTAATCTGTCAGTTTGCATATTTCCTTTTTATATCCCAGCAGCTTTTGGTAGTCCGATGCATCCTTATACTTAGTTACAATCTCCTGAGCCTTGGAAGCTGCTGCCACTGCTGACTTGGCTTCAGTTCCATTCACTGTATATCTAGCACCGTCCAGCCGATATGCAGATGCAACTGCAAAGGAAATTTCCGCAACACGAACAGATGTCTCACCTTCCGCCGGCCTATAATAACTGTAACTAAAAGCACTTCTATCTGTCTTATCGAACCAGTACAGCTCATACGGACAGTCTACCAAAAGCACATCCATGATCTTACCCATAGATGTACTCAGCGCTTGCTCCACTGTCTGACTCCCCAACTCTTCACTTGTCCACGACAGTGCAAGATCAATCCCAATCTCCGTCGATCCTCCATCGGCCGCAATTTTCTTGATCTCGTCTTTGAGCTTGTTATAGATCGCCTTCTCTGAATCATTCAACACCTTGTCGCCATAATTGGCCAGAGTGGAAATACCGCTGTTAAGTCCCAGTATATTCATCACATACCCGTCCAGCAGCTCCTCATTATCCGGCAGTCCCGGATCTTCCGGCACTATGACGCCAGTTTCCGTGAGGATCTCTGTATCCTGCTCCTGTGCCGGTTCTTCCGCCGACACGGTACTTGCGGAAAAGGGCATCATACTGCACGCAAGCGCCGCAGACAGGACAAAGGCTAAGATCCTCCTCCTTCTTCCTCTCATAAAGTAGCTCCTCCTTTTTTCTTATATTTACAGGTTTTATTTGCTCATGTCATACTCCCCCAGGTGCACTTTCCCATACTATTTTCATAATACCCCTCCCTGGGTATATTGTCAATAAATACCTTCTGTTTTCTGACATATTTAATAAAGAATTAACCCAGCGGAAGTATGCCGCAAAGTATGCCGCAGAGATTGACGTTCCATCTCTGCTTTTTTATAATTTTCTTATCAGAAATCCATGACAGAAAGGAGTTTTTTTATGAAACGAAATCTAAGCTGCGATGTGGCTGTTGTGGGCGGCGGTTCGGCAGGGATTGCCGCTGCCATCGGTGCCCACGATGCAGGCGCAAAAGTGCTCCTTCTGGAGAGAAATCCGTACTTTGGAGGCCAGGCCACTCATTCACAGGTTCACGCCTACTGCGGTTTCTGTACCAACGGAGACGACTGGAAACAGGTGGTAAAGGGTGTAGGGCAGAGGGTCCTGGACAAGCTACACTCCATGGGACGCTTCGACAGCTTCACCTACTCTCCCACAGGAAATCTCTACGTGCCGCAGGATCCGGAATATACAAAGCTGGCGCTTGATGAGCTGGTGGAGGAGTCCGGTGTGGATTATCTGCTCTGCTGCCAGGTGGTCCAGGCGGACACAGAGGGCGGACGTATCCGCCGCCTCACCTGCGCGGACGATGCCGGCCTTTTTACCGTGGAGGCTGAAGTCTATGTAGATGCCAGCGGTGAGGCCAACCTGTCCGCCATGGCAGGGGCGCCTGTAGAGTTTCACTGCGACCAGAGCGGCTGTCTGGTCTTCCGCATGGGAAATGTCCGGCACGGGATGGACTATTCTCCAGCCAGGATCAAGGCCGCTGTAGAGCAGGCCATAGCCGACGGAATGACCGGCTTTTCCGCCACTTACGGCACAGTATGCCGGGCCCAGGATACAGATGACTACACGGTAAATATCATCAGCATGCAGATCCCGGGACTGGATGCCGCGACACAGACAAAATACGAGATGGAGGGCCGCAGACAGGTACACCTCTACGCGGAAGCCTTCCGCAGATATCTCCCCGGGTTTGAAAATGCTTACCTCATCTACTCCGGGCCCCGCATGGGTTACCGGGAGAGCCGCCGCATTGCAGGGGAGTATCAGCTCTGCCGCGAGGATGTAAAGACTTCACGCAAATATCCGGACACCGGGATCGCCAGAGGCGGCTGGGGCGCGGAGCTCCATCTGGGCAGCGAGGACGTGGTCTTCGGGGAGGAGCGGGGCGCCAAATATTTTGACATCCCTCTCCCCTGTCTGCGGCCAAAAGGCATGAAAAACCTGTGGTGCGGCGGCAGGATCATCTCCGCTGACCTGATCGCGGCATCCTCCATCCGGGTCATGGCCACAGGATTTGCCACCGGACAGGCTGCCGGCGTGGCCGCTGCGCTCAGCACAGGCCGGGGCGATTATGACACAGCTGCGATCCGGGCCGAGCTGGAACGCCAGGGAGCGCTAATATAAAAGCAAGCTCCCATTTCGGTTAAGTTTCACCTTGTTGATGTCCCTGTCACTCCTGTGATATGATTTTTTATTATGACTGCCACGGCATCCGCACAGGCAAAAAAGAGGGGGAATACATTTCCATGCACACGCACACCTTGAACGACCAGCAGATACTGGCAAAGCTCGCCAAGAGTCCCCAGCAGGGACTGGCTCTCCTGATGGAGCAGTACACAGGACTCATCTGGCATATTGCGGCCAGCCATCTGCACAATCCCGAGGATATAAAAGAATGTGTCAATGAAACCTTTGCACGCTTTTATTTCCAGCGGGAGAAATATGATCCAGAAAAGGCTTCCCTGACTCTTTATCTGGCCTCCATCACAAGGAATCTGGCCATCTCCCGCTATCGAAAGGAACAGGGCCAGCACATCGCCTTATCCAGAGCAGTCACATGTTCCGGCGCCGGGACTTCCGCAGGAGAAACGGCTGGCGGGCAGGGCCTTTCCTGCCCGGAGGACAGGCTGATCTCCCTGTCAGAGCTCCGCGCAGATGTGGAGAAAGCCATGGAGACGCTGCAGCCGGAGGAGGCAGCTCTCATCCGCATGAAATACTACGGCGGCATGACCACAAAAGAGATCGCCGCCTCCTTAGGACTTCCCTACGAGACCGTAAAAAAGCGCCACCACCGCAGTCTGAAAAAGCTGCGCCGTTCCATGCTCCTCTCTCTCATCCTCCTGGCGCTGCTACTCCTGTCCGCCTGCACCTACTGTGTGCTGCGCCACTACAATATCATTCCATCTCTCTGGGAGATCCTTGTTGGAGAGGGCGGGCCGCCGGAAGAGGACGACAAAAATGGTAAGGATAAGCCCAGACCTCTGTTCCTCTCTTCCGACCGTCCCCTCTCCCAACCGGACAGCGGGACACCTGAGGCGGTTTCCCGGGAGGAGACCGGCTCCGCAGTCCCGGGGGACTCCTTCTCCAGCTCGGAAGATGACAGCCGGGACATTCCTCACTCCTGGGTAGACGGCTACGGCCCTGTCCTGTCTCCGGACACGACTGCCTACTCTCTTGCAGAGGAAGTGCATTTCGAGACAGAGTACGTCACCGGCATTCTGGAGGACGCTATCTATGCAGAGGGAAATCTCAAAGTCTCCTTCCTCATACAGGCAAGGGAAGGCTCCTTCTCCGAGCTGGCGTCCCGGTATTTCCCGAATCTCAGCTACCTGGCGTTGCTACCGGACTTTTGCAGTATCTACCAGGAGGACCTGCTCCTCGCCGACATAGTCAGCGCCTCTACGCGCCACACGGGACCGGACTATCAGTGGACCTGCCTTGTCTTTTCCGGCGTAGACCTCCCCCGGCAGGATAGCTCCGTAGAGCTTTCTCTTACCTCCACCCTCTCCCAGGAGTCACTGGCGCAGATCCCCTGTGAGCTGGGTATCCCCTTTACGCTGACGCCCGCACCGATACAGGAGACCGGAAACCTTCTGTATGAGTTGGGAGATGACTACAGCATCCTTGCTGTTCCCCGTCGGGAAAATGGCTCTCTGGTCGTCTCACTTTGTCCCTTCTCCGCCGATGGCGTGCCGGCCATCCTTTCTTCCCTGATCTGGGGCTCCTACGGCTCAAAAGGTGAGGGCGAGATTACCCTTGCAGGCGAAGACGGTTCTGTCTATACTGGCACCTGCGTGCAGTACAGCCCCGGCGCCACCACCAAGGATTACTACGACTGGGATTTCGGCCCTGTCCCACCGGGGAACTACACGCTCCACATCCCCTATCTGTACCTGAGTTCTGTCCTTCCGGAAGATTTCTCCATCCCCATTGATCTGGAGACATGCACATGGGAGGACAAAAACTGGACTGTAGGGAGCGGCAGCATCACTGTGGACAGCGTGACCCCCATCCCTCTTGTACCGGGCCAGCGGATCCCCGGCACCTATGTGTCTGCCTCTGACTGCCCGGGAGAACGGGCCTGGAAAATCTGCCTGAAGCCTCAGACAGATACCTCCGGGCCGGAGATCTTTGATCTCTTTCTCAGCCAGAAGACAGATTTCCTCCCGGACAGCAGCCATATCTGCAACGCAGGCAGCAGTATTGGAAAGTCATTCCTCGAGGACGATCCACAGGTCATAGAGCTTCTTGTGTGCCTGGACACCTTCACCCGCGACCCATCCTCCTTCTGCCTGACCTCCGATGACCCCTTCCACTCAGGCCGGGACGGCGTCAACTACCGCTGGAATGTAGAGCCCGCCATCCCTCTGACGGTGGAGTGATCGCTCCGACCCGGAACAAGACCATACGTGTGAAATGTTAGTATTTACCATGTTGATAGCCCTCCTTTCACATGCTATTTTTTAAGCAGGTCTGTCCACCCTTCAAAGCGGATAGACAACCAAAAAATATGTGAGGAGGGTTTTCTATATGAGAAAACGGATAACAGGTCTTCTCCTGGGCATCTGCCTGGTCATCTCCATGCTGCCTGTGACGTCGTTTGCCGCAGCTTACATGGCTCACAGCTATGAAGAGTGGTGCGATTTCATTGAGCGGTATCCGGGGGACCAGTTCGGGTATGGCTTTGAGATCTCCGCATCTCAGGGATTCACCTGGCCCGAGGAAGAAGTCACTATCACCATTGAAAAGAACCTGTATGTAAATGGCACCTGGGTGATTCCGGAGAATGTCACCGTTCTGAACCATGCCCAGGTCAACGGCAATCTTTCCATAGAGGGCGTATGGAAAAACGAGGTCAAACAGATCACTGAGACTAACTACGTGACCGGCTCTGTAAGGGGCAATGTGACCGTAAAGGATGGCGGTCAGTTTGTCGCCCAGAACAACGGCAGCAACTTTTCCGATATGACAGTCGAAAACGGCGGAACGCTGACCATCGACACCTACGGCTCCACCTATGTGGAACCCGGCAAAACCCTGACCCTTGCCTCCGGCGCCATTGTGAATGGAAACGGCGGCATCCAGCTTGGGGGAACGCTGTGCGGCGAGGGCGTCACGCTGCCCCAGTCCACCTCCATCACTGTCAACGGCAGATACAGCGGCACCCAGGCCGACGCGGTCATCTCAGGGGATGTAACCGTCCTCTCCAATGTGCGGGTGAGTAGCGGCACCCTCACCGTCCCCGCTGGCAGCAAACTGACCTGCAGCCAGATATATGTATCCCCCTCCCACTCAGGCGCGGACACGGTGGGTATCCTGCGCATCGACGGGGAGCTGGCAGTGACAAGTCTCATGCTGCTCTCAGGGGATGACACGGCCGACGCCGGCCGCGCGGAAGTGCAGCTTGGCTCTGAGGGCGTGCTGAACATGCAGCCCCGCTCGGAGATTTCTTCCCTCAGTCCCAGCGCCTCCATCACGGGAGACGGGACCCTGAAGCTCTTTGCCCCGTCGAATGAGGCAGGTTTCCCCTATAACTGCCCCACAATTGTTGTAGATTACACCTGGCCCTACATTGATGACGGTCTGGACCTTGCGCTGGAGAGAGGCTATCTGGCCGATACAGTCACCATCTGGAAAAGCTGGGTGGAGGGACTGCAGTGCGACCACGACTGGGTGGCGGGAACGGTGGTGGAACCAACCTGTACAGAGGAGGGGTACACCCTCTACACCTGTTCCAAGTGCATGGCTACAGAGACACGGGACATACAGCCCGCCCTTGGCCATACCTCCGACGGCAACACAGACTGCTCAAAAGACACACTGTGTACACGCTGCGGCACTGTCCTCATTCCTTCCGGGCACCAGTGGACAGCAGACACCTCCCAGGAAAATAAGATCATCTACACCTGCACACGCTGCGGCCAGGAGACTGTGTACGAGCTTTCACTTAAGGATGATATGCAGATCGGATTTTCTTCCGAGGCCCTAGCTTCCCTCTCAGAGCAGGCTCTCGCCGCCGGATATGAGACCGTTCTCATCACCTCCGGCGAGGCGGACACAAAAGACCTGACAGAGGCCCAGCAGAAGACAGCAGCCTCTCTGTCTGACGATGTAAGGGTGTTTGACATCACCCTGCAGGCCGTCACCTACAGCGCCGATGGTACGATCGAAAAGTCCGAGGCGCTCCACGACTTTGACGGAACTGCCACCATCCGCCTGCCCTACGATCTCCCCACGGACATGACAGGCCGTCAGCTCAAGGCCTGCTATCTGGCAGAGGACGGATCCACAGAAGACAAAGGCGCCGTATCCTACAGTGCGGGCACGGCTGTCTTCACCACAGACCACTTTTCTTCTTACGCAGTGTATACGGCAAAGACCAGTGAGCAGCCCGGCGGAGGTACCGGCGGATCTGGCGGTTCTGGAAGCGGTTCCGGCAGTTCCACAGAAGAAGGCTTCTCTGCAGGCAGCGCGCAGGGGACTCCTTCCCAGAATCACACTGGGACAAAAGCTGTAAAGACCGGGGATACAAACAATCTGACGCTGATCCTCCTCCTTCTTTCAGCCTCCCTTGCGGCAGGCTGCGCAGGAATGGCAGTAAGAAAGAAGAAGTAAGAGCGCGTCTGAAAAGAAGCATACAAAAATTTGTCCGAAAATGGAGCGGCCGCCATGGCCGCTCCATTTTCGCTCTCTACACATGATTTTATTTTCCCTTTTACTGGTTATCTAAAGCTCCAGCGCCTTAAAATGCATAAACCGCATTCTAGGCTTTCCCTGTTCTGCAAAAAAGGCATCAAGTCTCCGGCACATCTTCTGCAGCCAAGCATGAGAATCTCCCGGACACAGAGGATCATATATCTCCCTGTAGCTCTCAAGGAGCTGGATAACCAGCGCGTCCAGCCGCTCTCCGCCGGTCATGGTGTGTTCCCTGTCAAGTGGAAGATATCCAAGTAAATCAAGCTGCTCATTGACGCTTTCAAGACAAATTGCCGGCCCGTTCAGTATGATCAGATGCCGCAGCATGGTCCTTCGCGGGATCTCACCCTGGAGACGCATCTGCCGGCGCAGCTCCGAGTCATAGCGGGTACTTGTAATGTGTTTTCGCAGAGTCCTGATGCTGCGCTCCCCCGGCACGGTCACATAGTGGAAAGCATCTGTAAAATAAATGTGCCGGAAATATTTTCCTCTCTCCTCAGGCCGGATATGCAGTTCCTCCAAAAGCTCCCGTGGTATCCCTGCCAGATACCTCTCCTCCAGCTTCTGAAGCAGACTGCACTTTTCTATGCAGGGAGCACTGTTCCATTTTTCCGGCGTGTCATAGACTGTCTCGCTGCGGTCAAAGTATCCCTGGATAAGAAATCTTTTTTCCTCTTCTGTCAGTTCCAGTGCTCCTGCCAGCCGCAGACACTGCTCCCTGTTCACAGGCGTGTAACGGCCAGTGCGCCAGTAGCGGATCTTGAGACTCTCCGTCCCAGTCCGGGGCTCTCTCCCCAGCATTCTCTCACAGAGAAGCCGGTCCACTTGAATCTTACTCTTCAGCTTGTATCTTCTCTGGATGCAGGCCATTCTCTCCTGCAGCCACTTCACCTCCGGCCGGTCCGCCCCGGTCGTCTGAAGATTCTGCCTGGCTGTGTCAAATATCTTTTTTTCTATGTGCTTTTTCTCTTCTTCTGTCTTCATACAATTTGTCCCCTTCTGTCCTTCTATAGTGTTTATTCGCACCAGAAGGGCAAAAGGGGACAAATTTAAAATTCTAATTTTACATTCTTCATCCTACAGCACTGCCTGATCTATTCCGCTGCCGGATACTCATTGCACAGCAGCCTGTAAGGCTCCTCATCCTCCTCGATCTCGGGGAACCTTCCTACATTTTCATAGAACCGGTTGTCCGTGTTGTCGTCATTGCACATGGACACTTCCCCCAAGAGGACCGGGCCGCTTCCCTCCTCCACGTCAAAGTCGTGATACAGGTAGGGCGTGATGGTGATGGACTCTCCCGGGCAGAGCCTGATCTGGGTTCCTGCCGGTACGGTATAGGTATGTCCGTCGCAGTGAACGGTCACCGGCGTGTCCGCAAACTCTTCTTTTTCATTGGAATTGTACACCCGGATCAGCACATTGCCGCCGCCCCGGTTGATGATATCCTCCATCTTGTTCCAGTGAAAATGCATGGGGGAGTGCTGTCCTTCTTTTATATAAAGGAGCTTCTCCGCATAGGGCTTCGGATACTTTTCATCGTGCACGTTGCCGTTGCGGATGGTGATAAGGGAAAATCCCACTTTGTCGAAGTCCCCAAGGCCGTAATCTGTGATATCCCAGCCCAGCCCGTTGTCCCGGATCTCATCGTACTCGTGCCCTTTTGTCTTCCACTCCTCCGGTGTGAAATGACAGAAGGGCGGAAGGCTGATCCGGTACTCACGGATCATGGCCTCCATCTCTTTTAATGCCTGGTTAATTTCTGAACGCTTCATTTTTCTCCTCCCTCTGCCCCACATGCTCTTCCATCCACCTGTACAGATCCTCGTACACCTGCTGCCGGTCTTGCTCATTAAGCACTTCATGCCGGTCGTTCTCATAGAGCTTCATGCTCACGTCCTTCACTCCCGCTTCTTTGTACAACCGGAAGAGCTTTTCCACATCTTTTCCAAAGTTGCCCACCGGGTCCTTCCCGCCGGACATAAACAGCACCGGAACGGTCCTTGGAATCCGCAGGGCTCCTTTCTTTCCGGCGATCTGCTTCATTCCCTCAAACATCTGGTAGTAGCCGTTGACTGTGAAGGTGAAGCTGCAGAGCGGATCTGCCTCGTACTTTTCCCGCATCTGGATATCTGAAGTGACCCACTCCCGCCTGCTGTCGCAGGGCTCAAAGCTGCGGTTGTATCCGCCCAGTCCCAGATTATCTATCAAACGGCTCCTGTAATCCCAGCCCTTCACCGCTGCCAACAGCCGGCACAGGAGCTGTCCCGCACACAGGACAGGCACGCTCTTAGATCCCGTGCCCATGATAATGGCGCCCGCAAGGCCCCTGCCGTGCTTCAGAAGATACTGGCGCAAAAGGAATGATCCCATACTGTGTCCCAGCATAAAATAAGGAACGCCGGGATATCTGTCCCCGGCGCGTTCCCTGAGCGTATGGATATCTCGGATGACACAGGCATTGCCATCCGGCTCATGGAAAAATCCATACTTTTCTTCTGATGTAACGGATTTCCCATGCCCCAGATGATCATTTCCTGTTACATACCATCCTTTTTCTGCAAGCCAGGAGGCAACCCCGTCATAGCGGTCTATGTATTCCACCATGCCGTGGCTGATCTGAAGCACCGCTTTCACCTCGCCCTCCGGGATCCATTCCACACCGTGGATATCCGTCTCTCCATCCGCGGACGGGTAAAAGAATTCTCTCTTCATATTCTTCCTCCTAGCGGTCCTCCATCTTGACGTAGTCTCTGTGTTCTGCCAGCGCTTTGTACGCGGGGCGGATGATCTTGTCTACATTTTTCAGCTCTTCCAGCCTGTGGGCGCTCCAGCCCACAATGCGGGCCGCCGCAAAAATAGGTGTGTAGAGAGCCTGGGGCAGCCCCAGCATGCTGTACACAAGTCCGCTGTAAAAGTCCACGTTGGCGTTAACGCCCTTGTAGATCCTTCTCTTCTCTCCGATCACTTCCGGAGCCAGATGCTCCACCGTCTCATAGAGGGCATACTCTTTCTCGTATCCTTTTTCAGCGGCAAGCTGCTTTACAAATGTCTTGAAAATATCTGCACGTGGATCGGAGACAGAGTACACCGCGTGCCCCATACCGTAGATCAGTCCCTTCTGATCAAAAGCCTTCTTGTCCAGCAGGTCGCACAGATACTGGCGGACCTCATCTTTGTCTTCCCAGTCATGGACATTTTTCTTCATATCCTCAAACATCTGCGTCACTTTAATGTTGGCGCCGCCGTGTTTCGGTCCCTTCAGGGACGCCATGGCAGCCGCGATCGTAGAATACGTATCTGTGCCCGACGATGTGACAACATGGGTGGTAAAGGTAGAGTTATTTCCGCCGCCGTGATCCATATGGAGTACCAGCGCCATGTCCAGGATCTTGGCCTCCAGATTTGTGTACTGGCGATCTTCACGGAGCATCATCAAAATGTTTTCCGCCGTGGAGAGCTCCGGTTTGGGTGCATAGATAAACAGATCTTCTCCCATGCGGTAATTATAGGCATGATAGCCATATACCATCATCATGGGGAACTGGCTGATCAGATTCAGGCACTGGCGGAGCACATTGGGAATGGACGTGTCATCTGCCTTTGCGTCATAGGAATACATGTTCAAAATAGAGCGGGAAAGACTGTTCATCATGTCACGGCTTGGCGCTTTCATAATGACATCTCTCACAAAATTGGGGGGAAGCGTTCTTCTCTCCACCAGCGTGTCATGGAACTTTTTCAGCTCCTTCTCACTTGGAAGCTCGCCAAAGAGAAGCAGATATGTGATCTCCTCAAATCCATAGTGGTCTGCATCCAGGAAACCTTTCACAAGCTCTTTGATGTTATATCCCCGATAGTAGAGTTCTCCCTCGCAGGGCACTTCCTGTCCATCCACCACCTTCTTGGCGATAATATCAGATATGTTGGTAAGTCCTGCCAGAACACCTTTTCCGTTTAAATCACGAAGACCTCTTTTTACCTCATATTTTGTATAGAGCTCTTTATCAATGGCAGTATTTTTTTCACAGAGTTCTGCCAGATGCTCGATCTCCGGCGTGATCTCAAAAAGTGCTCTTGCTGCTGGATAATGTTTCTCCATCTTCTGTTCTCCTCTCTTTATTCTATTCATGATTGTCAGGCTGCCCATTTATCTTCCGATAAATGATATTACTAAGCAGCGCGAAGTCTTCCAGTGTCAGAGTCTCTCCGCGTACACCGGGCCCTTTGCCCAGCTCCTCTATACTCTCTTCAACAATTTCCCTGGGAAGATCCAGCTCTGCTGAGTTTTTCAGTCCATTTGCCAGCGTCTTTCTGCGCTGGTTGAAAGATGCCCGTATCATGCGGAACATCAATTTCTCATCCTCCACCCGGACCGGCGGTTCCCGGTGCACAGTCAGCCTTATGACTGCAGACCCGACTTTGGGCCTGGGCATAAAACAATTGGGAGGCACATTTGCCACAATATAGGGCTGCGCATAATACTGCACGGCCAAAGAGAGGGCACCGTAGTCCTTTGTCCCCGGCCCCACCTGCATCCGGTCTGCCACTTCTTTCTGCACCATCACAGTTATGCTCTCAATAGGCACATGGCTCTCAAAAAGCCCCATGATGATGGGCGTTGTGATATAGTAGGGAAGATTGGCCACCACTTTCACTGGCTTTCCGCCATTTTCTTCGTCCACCAGCTTCTGAATATCCATCTTCAGTATGTCCTGATTAACAATATTTACATTGTCGTAATCCTTCAGGGTATCTGCAAGAATCGGGATCAGCGCCTTGTCGATCTCCACCGCTGTCACCTTACCCGCTGCCGCAGCCAGATACTGCGTCATAGTTCCGATGCCGGGGCCGATCTCCAGAACATAATCGTCTTTTGTTATATCGGCCGCCGCAATGATCTTATCCAATACACGGGTATCTATAAGAAAATTCTGTCCAAATTTTTTTTGAAAGGAAAAATTATATTTTTTCAGTATCTCTATTGTATTCTGGGGATTTCCCAGTGTAGGTATGGGCATCGCCCCGCCTCCCTCCATCATTTAGTCTCTCATGCCGTATAATATTCTGGCGTTTTTCTCTGTCTGTGCCACGACTTCTTCGCAGGAAATTCCCTTGATCTCTGCAATCTCTTTCACTACATAGGGAAGGTTCAAAGAACTGTTCCTCTTCCCTCTGTTTGGCACAGGTGCAAGATAGGGACAGTCTGTCTCCAGCACAATGGATGAAAGAGAAATATCTTCCACCACTTCCTTAAGCCTGCGTCCGTTTTTAAATGTGACAACACCGCCCACACCTATGAAAAAGCCCATCTTCACATATTCCCGGGCCAGCTCTTTTGAATAAGAAAAGCAGTGGATCACCCCCATAAGTCCCCGGGCATGTGACTGCATGATCTCCAGCGTGTCGGCCGCCGCATCCCTGCTGTGTACGATAACCGGCAAAGACGACTCCCGGGCCAGCTCGATCTGACGCACAAACCACTTTTTCTGCACCTCCCTGGGTGCCTCATCCCAGTAATAGTCCAGTCCGATCTCCCCCACGGCGACAACCTTATCCCTGCCGCACAGCCCGCGCAGCTCCCGAAAACTTTCCTCGTCCAGCTCTCCTGCGTGATCCGGATGAACCCCAACGGCTGCATAGATAAAAGGATAGGCTTCCGCCAGAGAGATGGATGTCCTGCTGGATTCTATAGAAGCTCCCACATTGACGATCGCTCCGACACCGCCCTCTTCCATGGAGGCAAGAAGCGCGTCTCTGTCCATATCAAACTGTTCGTCGTCATAGTGTGCGTGAGTCTCAAAAATCATGCTGTTTCCATCCAATTCCATTTCTGATCTAAAATTAGTAGAACAATTATACCATAATTTCTCCCCAATTCATATAATATGAAAATTAATTTTTTGTTAAGGATTTGGGTTACCCTCTTGCCCGGAACTCCTCTTCCAGCTTTTGGATCTCTTCTATATTCATGCCGGTCAGGTCCGCAATCATCTCAGGATCCATGCCTTTCTCCAGCATACGAAAGACAATATCCTGTCTCTCCTGCCGTATACCCTGCTGCAAACCCTGCTTCATGCCCTGCTCTCTCCCCTCCTGCAGACCCTTCTCCATGCCCTCCTGCAGGCCTTTCTCCATGCCGGTTTCCCAGGCGCTGCTCATGATGGCATCGTGGTCCCTGATGGCCTTCTGTCTGGCCTCGTACTCCAGCCTGGCCCTCTCGTCCGCGCTCATCCTCTCCAGCTCCCTGTATGCCTCCTCAATATATTCACTTGTACCTGCCATATCCTCCAACTCCTTCCGGTTCTTCCCTGCCAGGAAGCGCATCCAACGGATGACCTCATCATCACTCTGCAGTTCTTCCGGCAGCTTCTTAAGCTCCAGGATCTGCATCTCCAGAAGGTCTGTGTACTTTTTCCCTGTCTGTTCATCACACAGGCTGATGATCCGGTGGCATTTCTCGTCATCCGCAAAGCGGATAAAATCCAGTATGCTCACATGGATACACTTTTTCAGTTTCGTGTAGGGATCGCCCCTTCCGATCTGCTCTGTGTACATTTTGCTCAGATAGAACAGAGACCTGGCGTCCCACTGTCCGAACGGGTAAGCCTGCATCTCCATATTGATCTGAGCCCCGTCTTCCATTAGGGCCCGGACATCCAGG
The DNA here is from genome assembly GCF_014982975.1 of Claveliimonas monacensis. GTDB lineage: Bacteria > Bacillota > Clostridia > Lachnospirales > Lachnospiraceae > Claveliimonas > Claveliimonas monacensis. Next base: position 17,748 of record NZ_JADCKL010000008.1, on the reverse strand, counting down.
ATGCCCAGCTTCTCGTCCGGGTATTCCTGCCGCAGCGCCGTGGGGAGCAGCACCGTCTCCCGGACAGCCGCCGGGTCTGTCCCCAGCAGGGCAGCGATAAAGCCTTTCCGCACTTTGGGATTGTACATCAGTCCCTTAAAACACACATCCACGGTGGGAAGCATGATAAAATTGTCATTTTTCTTCGTCACAGTCTTCTCCTTTCCTGCTTGTCTCATACAGGAAAGAGCTCTGCTTTCATATTAGCACATTTTCCAGAGCCATCAAAGGCGAAGCCCTGTTCCTGCATTATTCCTTTTGTTTACAAATCGGATCTAATGCCTGGAATACAGGCTCCGAAAATAAGATATCTGCTGCTTTGAACATCTGCAGCATGAAGATAGATCTTACAGGCAGCGTACATTGCCACCCAACTGATTTTAAAATAACATAATCCGATTGATTATGCAATCCATTTCCCGCTTTTTTCATAATTTTGTTTTCATAAAAAAGCTGCGGAGGTTATACTCCACAGCTTTTTCTTTATGACAGGCCCCTTTTCTAGCAGATCTCTGCTCCTGCCGGCATTTCTTTTTCCGGTGTCATGAGAGCCAGATTGCCGTCTGCATCTTCCGCGCAGAGCAGCATTCCCTCGGAGAGAACGCCAGCCAGTTTCGCAGGTTTCAGGTTCACAAGGACCATGACCTTCTTGCCTACCATCTCCTCAGGCGTGTAGTTGGACTTGATGCCGGACACGATCTGTTTGATCTGGCTGCCCACGCGCACTTTGGAGCAAAGCAGCTTCTTGGACTTCTTCACTGCCTCGCACTCAATGATCTCGCCTACCTGGAACTGCATTTTTCCAAATTCCTCAAAGGTGATCTCCGGTTTGGCCTCTATGTCGATGACTTCTGTCTCCTCTTCTTTTTCCTCCACAGCCGGGTGAAGCTCCTCCACCTTTTTCATGACTTCTTCCAGATCCAGCCTCTGGAAAAGGATCTCCGGCTTCTCTGTCACCTTGCCATCTCCCAGCTGTGCCAGGATCTTCTCTGATGTCTCAGGCATAAAAGGCTCCAGCGCTCTGGCGCCGGCCTTGATGCTCTCGATCAGATTGAAGAGCACTGTCTCCAGGCGGTCTTTCTTCGACTCATCTTTTGCCAGAGCCCAGGGCATAGTCTCATCAATATATTTGTTGCAGCGTTTGAACAGGGTAAAGATTTCTGTGATGGCATCCGCCACGCGGAGGTCTTCCATCTTCTTTTCCACTGCTTTCGGCATATTCTCTGTCACAGCCTTCAGATCTGCGTCTACTTCCTCTGCGGCGCCCTTATCAGTCACAGTTCCGCCGAAATATTTGTTTGTCATGGAAATCGTACGGTTTACCAGGTTTCCAAGGGTGTTTGCCAGATCAGAATTCATCCTCTCCACCATCAGCTCCCAGGAGATCACGCCGTCATTGTCAAAGGGCATCTCATGGAGAACAAAGTAGCGCACTGCATCCACGCCGAAGAAATCCACCAGCTCGTCAGCGTAGAGAACATTTCCTTTGGACTTGCTCATCTTGCCGTCTCCCTGAAGAAGCCAGGGATGGCCGAACACCTGCTTCGGAAGAGGCAGATCCAGAGCCATCAGGAAGATAGGCCAGTAAATAGTATGGAAACGGATGATATCTTTTCCGATCAGATGAAGATCTGCCGGCCAGTTTTTCTTAAACTGTTCTGTGCTCTCCCCGTCACAGTCATATCCGATCCCTGTGATATAGTTTGTCAGTGCGTCCAGCCACACGTACACTACGTGATCCGGGTCGAAATCCACCGGAATGCCCCATTTGAAGGATGTTCTGGACACGCACAGGTCCTGCAGTCCGGGAAGCAGGAAATTGTTCATCATCTCATTTTTCCTGGACACCGGCTGGATGAACTCCGGATGGGTATTGATATGCTCGATGAGCCGGTCTGCATATTTGCTCATTTTAAAGAAGTAGGCCTCTTCTTTTGCCGGCTGCACCTCCCGGCCGCAGTCCGGACATTTGCCGTCCACAAGCTGGGACTCTGTAAAGAAGGACTCGCAGGGTGTGCAGTACATTCCCTCATAATATCCTTTATAGATATCTCCCTGGTCATACAGCTTCTTGAAGATCTTCTGCACCTGTTTTTCATGGTCTGCGTCTGTAGTGCGGATAAATTTGTCGTAGGATGTGTTCATCAGATCCCAGATCCGCTTGATCTCCCCTGCCACATTGTCCACAAATTCCTTTGGCGTAACGCCTGCTTCCTCAGCCTTCAGCTCAATCTTCTGGCCGTGCTCATCGGTTCCTGTCTGAAAGAACACATCGTATCCCTGGCTTCTTTTGTACCTTGCGATGGCGTCCGCCAGTACGATCTCGTAAGTGTTCCCGATGTGGGGCTTGCCTGATGTGTAGGCAATGGCTGTTGTAATATAATACTTCTGCTTTTCCATACTCTCTTCTCTCCTTTATAAATAAAAAAGTCCTCCCTGACTTCCTTGGGAAATCAGAGAAGACGAATTTACCGTGTTACCACTTCTCATTCACTCCTGCCTCGCAGCAGAAATCTCGTCAGGTGCCGGTCCGGCCGACATCTCTCCGCTATAGAGGGCGGTCCCTTCGCAGACTTACATTGAGCATTTAGCGAGGTATTACCGAGCTTAGTGCGAAAGTACACCTGAATGCCTGGCGAGGTTCTCCCTGTTCGTCTGCGCCGCTCGGAAGCCATCTTCAGCCCGCTTCCGTCCATTTCCTCTCAGCATGTGGAAATTTCTCTGTAAAACTTTCCCGGACCTACTCTCTTCGTCACAGCGTTTCTGTTATGAAAAATAATCTGTCTCAAATCGTAGCATAGGGGAAGAGAAATGTCAAGGCAGCTCTTTCTTTCCTACTAAAAGCAGGTGAAGGCTCCGTCAACAACAAAGTCCGCCCCGGTGGTAAACGTGCTCGTATCTCCCGCCAGATACACACAGATGGACTGCAGCTCCTCCGGCTTTCCCATGCGCCCCAGGGGCGCCATCTCGTTCCACTTCTCGATCAGCGGAACAAGAGTCGGAGAGTTGAGCGTCAGCTCCGTCCCTATATATCCCGGACTGATGCTGTTCACCCGCACTCCCCTCTTCGCCCACTCAATAGCCAGAGACTTTGTGAGCTGGATCACCCCTGCCTTTGAGGCATTATAAGCACACTGAGGCTGAGGGACATTCACGATATGCCCGGACATGGAGGCTGTGTTGATAATGGAACCCCCTCCGTGTTCCAGCATGTATTTCCCGGCGGCAATATCTGTGAGAAAAATTCCGTTTAAGTTGATGTTGATCACCTTGAGCCACTGCGCGTAGGTCATCTCCTCAGCCGGCGCATTGATACAGATGCCTGCGTTGTTATGACAGAAATCAAGCCCTCCCAGCTCTTCCACAGTTTTCTTCACCATCTGGTCCACCTGTTTCGGGTCTGTACAGTCTGTCCCAATGGCGATTACTTTTCTTCCTGTCTCCCTTGAGATATACTCCGCCGTTTTCTGCGCTTCTGCCAGATCGAGATCCACAATGGCCACATCTGCTCCGGCCTCAGCGAAAGCAGTGGCCGTACATTTTCCGATACCCCTGGCGGCGCCTGTAACAAATCCCTTTTTCCCGTCCAGTCTCATCTTTTCAATAATTCCCATGACAATGCTCCTTTCCTTAATTGTATCCAGATCATTTGAAATATAAATATACGGTATAGGATTATTTTACAATACAGCGGACGCCTCCCGCAACGGCTTTATCTCTTTTCCAGCCGGGAAATCACGTTTTCTCCTCTACCGCATATACTGTTAAAAACCCTTGTTGGAAATAAACATGAACGATTGCTATCCCTTTTTCAACACCCCTCTCCCCTACGCCTATGACGCCCTGGAGCCCTTCATCGACGAAAGGACCATGCGGCTGCACCACGACCGGCATCTCCAGACATATATCGACAACCTGAACCGGCTCCTTGAGGCTGATCCGTCTCTCCAGAAGTATTCTCTCACAGAGCTTCTGGTCAGCCAGGACCGGCTTCCCTGCCAGCTCCGGACAACCCTTATCAACAATGCGGGCGGCGTATTTAATCACCGCTTCTTCTTTGAAGGCATGACAAAGACAGGCACCCGGGGTCAGGCGCCCGCTCTCTTTCGGCAGATAACCAGGCAGTTCGGCAGCATGGAGCACTTTAAGTCCTGTTTTAAAGAGGCCGCCCTCTCCGTGTTCGGCTCCGGCTATGCGTGGCTTGTCTGGGAAAAGGGCGGTTTATGCATCGCCACCTCCGCAAACCAGAACACGCCGGATCTGTGCCGCACCGTGCCGCTGCTGGCCATAGATGTCTGGGAACACGCCTACTATCTGAAGCATTACAACATGCGCGCCGCCTACATCGACGACTGGTTCCGGGTCGTAAACTGGTCCTGTGCGGAAGCCCGTTTCCGCCGGTGCCGGATCATATGAGCAGCATCTCCTGCTCCAGACCTTTTCCGGTCTTCAGCAGCTCCTGCCTGAGCTCTTCCAGCTCCTCCGGCAGGGCCGCACTCATCTTCTCCAGGTCCCGGAGCGCTCCCGGCTCCATCTCATATCCCGACGACAGGTGGCGGCGGTAGAGCTCTGCATTCATATGCAGCGGCCTGACATCCGGGAAAAGATTGTCCCGGATGAAGCAGAAGATGCGAAGCCCGCCGAAATCCATATCCCCGCTGTGCAGGTATTCCACTGTCCTGCCCTTCAGCGCTCCCGCCAGGGCCTTCAGGAAATCCCTCTCCTTGGGAGAGAGGAAGCCGTGGGTGAAGACATACAATGTTTCCTCCTCAAAGGGCTCGCAGACAAAGCTGGCCCTGTTCTCTATCGTCACGATCCGCCGTATGTCCTGCTCCCGGCAGATGCGGGCGTTCTTCAGCGTCTCGCTGTTGAGGACCGTGCCGTACCGCAGCTTTCCCAGGTCCACAGTCTGCCCTTTGATCTCCAGGCGTAGCGGTCCTTTCACCTCCATCTGCTGGGAGTACTCTTCTATGTAGAGCCAGGAGAGCACCTGAGCGTCATCCATGGCCCTGTCTATATCCGGGTGGTAATCCCGGGCCATCTGGACCACCCATCCTCTGAACCCGGCCGGGTCCTCCCTGAAGATCTTGGGACGCCCCAGATACCGGCTGCTGAATATCTGTACATAGACAGGCTCCTCCAGCTCATCCAGCCCCTTCAGACAGGCAAAGTACTGCTCCTTCCTCCCCTGTCCGAAGATCCGGCTCACCTCCTTTGCCTTCAGCTTTCCGCTGTCCGCCTCCCTCCAGCGGTCTCTGACATAGTCCCTGAGCCACTGTCTGCGCAGCGCTCCGCCCAGCTTCTCCAGCTCATGTTTGTACGCAGCGGCAATCTCATACTTGGGCGTCTTCCCCGCCAGTTTATAATAGACGGGCATGTCTTTGTTATAGTAGTGGAATTCACTGAAATCCTGCTTATAGTTCTGCCAGCGCACCTCCTTTTTGGGGATCAGGCCCAGGCGCTCCAGCTCCAGCATCTCCCGGGCCACCAGGTCACGTCCTTCTCCCCTCGGGGCGCCGGCCTCCCTCTCCGCTCTGTCGAAATCCTCCTGATGGATCTTCAGGCTGCGGCGTCCTTCAAGGGAATGGTTCCAATCATTTTTCTTTTTTTCATAGTTTTCAATGATCTTCCTGACAATGTAGCCGCCTCTGTATCCGTCCATAGAATCACCTCCGCTCCTGGTCTGTCTTTCGCCTGTTTTCCGGCTTATTCTTCAGCCTCCTCCAGAAGTTCCTCGAACTCCTGCTTCTCAAACTCCATGATGGAGATGTTCTGCTTGTCCGGGTTGGCAAAGACAAAGGTCTTATCCACGTTCTCCAGATAGTTCTGTATCTTGTCATTGGTGGCACTGATGATAGCCTGGAAGCCAAGTCCCCGGATCAGCTCGATGCAGGTTGCCACCTTCTCCGCGTCCATCTTGGAGAAAGCCTCGTCCAGGATGACAAGGCGGATGGTGGGGTTCCTCCTGACTCTGGGCGAGTAGTCCAGACGATAGAGCTGGGCAAAGCTGGCCAGAAGCGCCACATAGAGGGGATTCTGGCCCTCCCCGCCGGAATTCTTGGAGATCATCTTCCCAAGACCGATGTGCATATTTTTCTCGCCCCGCACAATCTGCTGCATGTCAAAGGAGAGGTAGGTCCGGTAGTCCGAGTATTTCCGCATGTTCTGCTTCGCTTCCTCCAGCTCCTCCGCCGAGGCGTTCTCCGGCGGGATGAAGATCTGGATCAGGTCACCTATCAGCTCCCCGTACTTCTCCTCGTGCTCCATGGTAAACAGATTCATCTGGTTCTCCATATTGTAGGAGAGCCGGGAAGGGTCTATCTCCAGGGCATCGTCCATGAACATGTCGTAGTACTCCCCGTAGGCCCCCTTGTTCCTGGTGATCACAAACTGGTACTTATCCTTTCCGAAGTCCAGCCTGCTGATGATCCGGTTCAGCTCGTCCTTTCGCTGGAGCGCCTCCTTGATGGCGCTGCGTATCTTATAGATGAAGTCCTCCTTGAAGTGCTGGACCGCGGTCCTGGCCTGCTCTGCCGCCTTCTCCTTGTACTCCTCCAGGTGGTCGCACTGGAGCGTGTTCAGGAGCTTCTCGTAATCTCCATTGTCCTCCGCACTGGCCGAGAAGGTGCGATGAGGATACTCCCGCAGGTAGCTGCTGCGGATATCCACCAGCTCCTGGTATCGCTTCTCCCTCTCCTCCCGGCAGGCAGCCTGCTCCCGGAAGCAGAGATTTTTCAGATACTCATAGTTGGAGCTCTTCCTGCTCTCCATGTAGGACTGGAAGCTTTCCGCAAATTCTTCGTTTTCTTTGAAACTTTTCTGTTTCTCATTTAACTCCTCATCCAGGTCCAGATACTCCTGATCCGCCTCCTGGATCCTTCTCTCATGCTGCCAGATAGCCTTCTGGATGCTGTCCGCCTGCTGCTTTTTCCTTGTCTGACGCTCTCTTAACTCCTCCTTCTCCCGCTCGAGCCTGCCTACATTCTCTTCCTTCAGCTCCTCTATCCGGCTCTGCAGCATTTCTCTTTCCTTTTCCTTCTCGCCGATCATCCGGATATCCCTGATCATGCTCAAGTACTCTCCGGCGGGGCGGTCCAGGTAGTCCATGGCAAGGACAGAGCGGATCTCCTCCTGGCGCTCTTCTAAGGGCACTCTCTGCTTCTCCAGCTTCTCCAGCTTTTCCTCCAGCCTCTTTCTCCTCTTTCGGAGACTGTTCTCTCCAATGCAGGCCCGCTCTGTGTAGTTCTCCGGATTGATGTGCTGCAGCTTATAGCTCTTGTACAGCATGCACCCGGGGGTGATGCCCACGGTTTGCTGCCGCAGCTCATCGATATCCCGGCACTTGATCACCCTGCCAAGAAGGAAATCCGTGTAGGCCTGGGCGTAGTCTGTCCCCGCCTTCACCTCCTCTGCCAGAGCTCCCTCCCTGACCGGGTGGCTGTCCTGCATGAGACGCTCCGTGTCCACCACGGCGGCACGCCAGAATTTCTTTTTGTCCATGGTCTCATAGATCTCCATGGCCTCCTTTGCGTAGGCCGGCTCCACCATGAGTGACAGCTTGTTGTTCCCCAGATAGCCCTCCACCGCATTGTGCCATGTCTCGTCCCTGACCTCCAGCATGTCCGCCAAAATCTGTACATTCACAAATTTCCCGGCCCTCTTCTGGAGCTCCTCCCGGATATAGTATCTGGCCTCCTCCAGCTCCCGGGGATAGGCTTTCTTTCCCTGCTTCAGATCAGCGATCTCCTGCCGGCCCGCCTGCATCTCCTTTTTCAGGGAACGGAGCTGGGCGCCCGTCTCCCCTCTCTCCTCCTCCAGCTCCCGCCGGATGTCGGCAAAATTCTCCTTGAGCCGCTGAAGCTCCTCTTCTGTGATGCTGCCCTGGCAGAGCCTTTCTATATCTCTGAGCATGGAGTTGGACACCATGTCCTGCTTCTTCCACTCCTCCATGCTCTCCCTTGTCTTCTGCAGGCTGCTCCTGCTGGCAGACAGATGCTCCAGGAACAGGTTGACCTGGGAGAGCTTGTCCTTCAGCTCCTCGTACCCGGTCTGGGCAATGCGGACGATGATGTCCTCATACTGCCTCTGCAGCTCTTCCGCCTCCCGGTCGGTCTTCTCCTTGAGCTTTTGCTGCTCCTTTTTTTCCTTCTCCTCCTGGGACTTTCGGTCCCGGATACCCTCCAGACGGCGTCGGAGCTGGAGGATCTCCAGGCGCAGGGCCCGGTACAGCCAGCTCTCTTCCTCTGTCTTCTTATCTTCGTACAAGGAGAAACTTTCTTCTATTTTTGTCAACGATTGGATTTCTTTCAGTGTTGCCTCAATCTTGCTGCGCATCTGCCCGTATCGCATGACGCTCTCCTGCATGTCCTGGATCTCAATATCCTGCTCCATGCAGATGTACTCCTTCACAAAGTCCTCCAGCCGGATGTTCATGCGGAAGGGGATTGCCCTCTTGAAAAGCCTGGGGAACTTCTCCTTGTCCAGTCCTCCCAGGTACACATCATAGAGCTGGCGGCGGAACCTTTCATTGCTGGGGCCGCAGTAGTAGCCGTCCTGGGGGAAGTTTCTCTGCAGATACTCCCGCACCTCCACGGTGGACAGGACACGCCCCTCTCCCCGGTACAGGTTGGAGAGCAGCGGCCCCTGATGCCAGAAGAACAGACGGCTGATCTCATTTGTGGCCGTCTCTACATCAAAGACAATACCCACGCACTCCTGCTCCCCGATGACGCTATTTGTAAATTCCAGCACAATGGTGCTGGAAAAATTTTTGTTTCTCCGGTACTGGGACTCATTGTTGTCGCTGATGTTGACCATGCCCCGCAGATACTCGATCAGACTCCGGTCCGAGTCGTCGGCTGCCGCCTTGTTGAAAAAGCCCCTTCCGTCCGTGTTGGCGTACAGGACGATCTGCAGCGCGTCAATGACGGTAGACTTTCCGCTTCCCGAGTGGCCGGTGAAAAAGTTCACTTCCCTGTTCAGCGACAGCACCTTTCTGTCTATGTAATGCCAATTATTCAGACAGATCTTCGATAATATTTTGAACGCCTGTTTCGTCTCCACTGTTCTCCTCCTCGCCAAATGTCTTTAAAAGGGCCCGTATGTCATCCCCGGTGAGCACCATATTTATAGTGGGGTAGATGATCATCCTTGTCCCCTCGTTTAACTCCTCCAGTATATCGAGAGGTTCTATGATCTGGTATTTTTTCAGAAGCGCAATGCTGCGCCGTATCTCCGTGGGAGACGGCAGGGACTTCATCACCTGGAACTCCCCGGCCTTGCCGTTCACCGCCCCCAGCGTTGTCACGATCCTCGTGCTGGACGATGCCTGAGCCATCTGCTCGTCATACAGTATCTTCAGCACAAGGAGATAAATGGTGGCAAGCCGCGGGATCTTCTCCCCCATGAGCATGCCGTCCCGTATATAGATCACTCCCAGATAAATATTTTCCACAAGCTCGATACCCGCCACCTGAAAGTATTCCTTCAGAAATTCCATGTGCATGGCACAGATCTTATACTCCCTGCTGTACTGCCACTTTTCAGCCCGCCTGTCGTATTTTCGCTCCAAAATGAATGTCTGTCTGTAAAGGAGCCGGATCACCTCCGTGATCTGCTCTTTCTCCTCATCACTCAGCTGTTCTACATAATCGATCATATTCTTCTTAAACCCTCCTGCGCACAAATGTCAGCTTCGGATAGCGGTATTTTCTGCTCTCCACCAGACCGCCTTCCTCGATGACCTGATACTTGCTGCCGTGCTTTGTACTATAATCATAGGCAAGGATGATCTTCTCAAAGTCCTCGTCATCCTCCACCTTCAGATCTGCGAGCCGCATCTGCTCGCCGTCCATGTGCTCCTCGATAAATTCCTCGATCTGCTTTCTCGTATACCGGGTGTGGATGCGATTCAGCTTCAGAACATCCTCCCTGGAAAGTTCCTGAGAGTCCTCCTCCCGCTCCAACTGGCTGACAAAATCTTTCCTGGGCTTTCTCCTCTTGTAGAGGGACTTCTCCGAGAGGATCTCAAAGAGAGACAGATTCATCCGGGAGGCGGTCTCCCGGAGCCTCTCCTCCTCCTTGCCCTCTTTTCCAAGCTGGTTCAGGAGCTGGATCACAAGCCCTTTTGTGTCCGTCTCCCCGTTCAGGAGATAATTGAGCCTTGTCACAGTGGCCCGGATATACTTTGTGTTCTCCTTGTCCATATTGGCGATGCGCCGCTCAATATCATCAAAGCTCCTCTCGATCCGGTCCAGTATATCCAGCCCCTCCTCGCCAATGCGGTCATAGATACTCTCATCCTCCCGCATTTTCTCCAGGCACTCCTTTATATCCATCTTGTAAATGTAGAAGTTATCACTTGTCTTTAAAATGTGGTATTTCTTACGTACCACTTCCTCCACATACCCTTCCAGGTGTTCTGAAAGAAGCTGTCCGTACTCTCTCTGCTCCAGCAGCCGCCCGTAAAACCGGTCCATATTGTGGAGCATGTCCTGCAGTGCCTTGTTCAGCTTTCTCGTATTGACCAGGGCCGACCGGAGCATGGCGCTGTTCAGCCTGGGATTGTTCTGGAAGGAATACAAAGTGGCGTACACATTCTGGATGTACAGCTCCGTGTCCTCCATCCCCTCACGGGTCAGCCGGTCAAAGGCCTCTATAAAAATAGCCGCATAGTCGGGGATAACAATGTGGGTCACCAGCGTATTGTAATCCTCGATCTTTTTCAGCCACTGTGCCTTAAGAAGCCAGTTCAGTATCCTGGACGCCGGCGTCTCCAGCATGTCCAGCTCATCCTCCGTCTCCTCCGCCTCCAGGGTGATCTTTTTCTGGGTATAGAAATCTCCCAGGATCTCCAGGCACACCTCCCGGCTCAGGAAATAGTTGTTATACTCGTATTCTTCGTTGATCTGAAGCAACGCTTCTACATAAATATCCCGGTTCCTGGAGCGGAACAAACTCCAGAAGGAGTCCGGGATCTCATATATATACTTCATAAATTTCTCCTGTCTTGTATATGGAGTTATTATACCATGGCCGCACAGCGGCCATGGGCCTCCGGCAGATGCGCAGCAGGGTGAAGCGGGTTTCTCGCTTCAGATTGCGCTTTTGCGCAATCATTATACCATATCTCCCAAACCCGTGGAAACCGGTTTTCTCCCATGGAATTTTCTCAAAACCAGCCGCATATCTATAGATAAAATGCTCCGCCCGTTCCAGGAGGCGTTCTATGCGAAAAAAATGTACTGCCCTTATCCTTCTGCTTTCCATCCTTCTCCCGGCTCTGGCCTCCTGCGGCCATCTTCCCGTCCCCGACGAAGATGCTCTCTTCCGGCAGTTTACCCTGGATCTTTTCCGTCAGGAAGTGTCCGCTGACACCATCACCCTGAACTATACAGTACAGGAGCCGGAAAGCTACGGCATCCAGGATACACCGGCGAGCCTTGGCTCTTTCAGCACCGACACAGCTGTCTCCGCCGCATCTATCGAGAACTGCCTTTCCCTCCTTCAGGATTTCAGATACAGAAAGCTCTCTCCGGAAAACCAGCTCACTTTCGATGTTCTCAAATCCTATCTGGAGACAGCCCTTTTGGGCGCCCCCTACGCTCTCTACGAGGAGCCCCTGAGCCCCCTCACCGGCGTCCAGTCCCAGCTTCCCATCCTTCTGTGCGAGTTCTCCTTTGACACACCGGAGGACGTGGATACCTATCTGTCCCTCCTGGAGGAAATGCCGTCCTACTTTACGTCTCTCATCTCCTTTGAGCAGGCAAAAGCGGACGCCGGACTTTTTATGTCCTCCCGGAATGCCCAGGACATTATCGACGAGTGCGCTGCCTTCACTGCACTCGGGGACAGCCATTACCTTTTTTCTTCCTTCATCTCCAGGCTGGAAGGACTATCGGATCTGCCCCCTGTTCAGAAAGAAGCCTGCATCTCGCAGCACCGGGATCTCATCTATGACTGCGTATTTCCCGCCTACAACCGGCTGGCCGCCGCCATAGCTGCCCTGAAGGACACCGGCACAAACGACGGAGGACTCTGCTACTATCCGAACGGAAAAAGATACTATGAGTATATTGTGAAGCGGGACACCGGCTCCGCCCGCACAGTCCCCCAGCTTCAGAACCTGACCCGCAGGCAGATGGCAGAGGATCTGTCTGCCATGCAGTCCGTGACGCCTCTATCCGGCGAAGACTCTTCCTTTGCGCTGGCGGACAGCAGCCCGGAGGCCATCCTGGCAGACCTGAAAGAAAAGACAGCCGGGTCCTTTCCCTCTCTGCCGGAGGTAACCACCGAGATTAAATTTGTACAGGAGGAGATGGCTGAATATGTAAGCCCTGCCTTCTACATGGTTCCCCCGGTGGACAATTCCCAGGAGAACGTGATCTACATCAACCGGGGACATCTCCCGGACGACCTGACTCTCTTCACCACACTGGCCCACGAGGGCTACCCGGGACATCTCTACCAGAACGTGTACTACGCCTCCACAGATCCGGATCCCATCCGCAGTCTCCTCTCCTTTGGCGGCTACACGGAGGGCTGGGCCACCTATGTGGAGATGCTCTCCTACTACTTCACCGGTATAGATGAAGACAGAGCTCTCCTGGAGCAGAAAAATGCTTCCCTCATCCTGGGACTCTACGCCCTTGCCGACATGGGTATCCACTACGACGGATGGTCCCTCACCGAGACGGTCTCTTTTTTCCGGAGTTTCGGCATTACGGATACAGAGACGATCCGGGAGATCTACGACCTCATCATCGGGGATCCCGGTAATTATCTGAAATACTATATCGGGTATGTGGAATTTCTGGAACTGAAAAAGACAGCTGTAAAAGAGTGGGGAGAGGATTTCTCCCAGAAGCGTTTCCACAAGGCGGTGCTGGACACAGGGCCTGCGCCGTTTGAGATCGTGGAGAAGGCGGTGAAGGAGAAAAAATAGGAACGGAACATCTTTGCAATGCATTTTTCACAGCCGCCGCAAAAGGCTGACAGCGGCGGCTGATTTTACTGGAAAAGATAGCTGTATTTCCGCACCTGCCATCTCAGGATCTGCTCAACCCGTTCCAGCACCTCCCCTTGGTAGTAGGGTCTGCATCCCTCCAGTATCTCCACTGCCTCTTTTATAGAAAACCGGAAATGCACCTGCTGTCCATATAGCTCTTCCGCCGCATCCATCTGTTCGTCAAAACTCCTTGAAAATGGCTTTGCCTCTATCTTCTCCATGCATTTTTCCAAATCTTCTCCCAAGGGAAAGTCAGTCATTGTATCCGCAAGTAAAGCCAGTCCATGATCAAAATAAGGGCAATGTCGAAACCGTCTGGTTTCCGGGTGATAGACTACCCCAATATTATTGGTATGCCTGTCCTCATTCAGAAAAAAAGCGTCTATCTCCAGCATAGCTGTAAGATATTTCCCAAAATCTGTCATTCCTGTGATCTCTGCGATCGCATTGACCAAATAACAGATCCGCTCCTTCACGTCCGCCATAGAAGCCATGGTCCTTGCCGCACTTTTCCCTGTGTACAGACGGATCAGCTTTTCGACTGTGATAAGAGACTCTCCCTCCATTAAGAAGCTCCTGCTCCTGCATCCGGTATACACATGTGATTTAAACTCCATTTTCATCGGTTCATAGTCAACGGCTGCCAAAATATCCGACCGGGACAGAAGAGATGATACGACTGTTTCCGCCAGCCCTTCATAGCCCATGCAGTCTGCCTTATACCAGTATATTCCATCCTTCGCCTTCAGCTGGTTTCCCTTTGATGAGTGCCCCCTCAGATCATCCCGGTTCAGAATATCCAGCTTTATCCATTCTGACATAACGCATCCTCCCTGTAATGTATTCTGATCCACTGATCGTCCTCAGCCATTCTTCCTTTTGTCTCTTCTATGATCAGCATGGGATCGTAAAAGTCGACACCCATATCTCTCAGAAGCTCCTTTAAGTGAAACCTTGTCCCGGGAACACATCTGTCCTCCAGAAACTCCCTAAATTCTTCCCATCCGGGAGTTTTGTTGACTCCAAAGGCTGTCAGGGGAAGCTGATTCGTACGATTTTCCACATAGACCGTCTGATTTTTCCAATCCACATCTATCACCGTACACACCCTGTCTTTATACATATATTCCAGCTGCATCTGAACAGAGGGATGCCTCTCCCACCGCCTGATCTCTTCAACATACCGATATACAGTAGGACGGCTGACAGACAGTTCTCTTGCAATCCTTGCAACGGAAACACCCTTCCGGTACATTCTCCGTATAGTATCAGCCTTTTCCTCTTTCAGCCCTTTTCTCCCGGCTCCCCTGGGATTTGCCGGCCTGACTCCGCGCATCAGATCATCGTACTTCTTTGCCTTTTTCATAATTTTCTTCCATTGCTCTGGATCGTCCGTCCCGAAGATTTCCAAGCACTTACAAAGAAGCTTTTGCTCTTTCTCCATACCACTCCCTCCCTTCTATTCTCAGGATATCATAAGACTTTTAATATGTAAATAAATTAATTTTTTTACTTTTATTTTTATCTGCTTTCTCTTTGCACATATAGATATTTCCCCATAAATATGCTAAGGTATTCTCACAGGCTTCCTCCAGGAAGACCTGGATAACTCAGAACAAAGACACCGGTACTCCCGGCCTTTACACAGAAAGGAAAAGACTTATGAAAATAGAAATTCCCGGATATCCTTCACTGGACCTGAAATATCTCCTTCTGGACTACAACGGCACCATCGCCCTGGACGGCATCATCTCAGAGGCTGTTGCTAACAAGATCCGCCAGCTCTCTGACCTGTTCCAGATCTACGTGCTGACGGCTGACACAAACGGCACTGCCCGCCAGATGTGCGAGGGCCTGCCGGTGGAGATACTGACCTTCCCAAACGACGCCGCCATGCAGGAAAAGCAGAATATCCTCTATTCCCTTGGCAAGGAGAACTGCGCTGCCATCGGCAACGGGCGCAACGATCTTCTCATGTGCCGGGAGGCCGCCTTCTCCGTCTCTGTCCTTGGTCAGGAGGGCATGTACGGAAGACTTATGACTGCCACTGACCTGTGCGTCCCTTCTGTCCTGGACGCCCTGGAGCTCTTCCTGAAACCCCACCGCATCATCGCGTCCCTGAGAGGATGATCAGAAAACAGTATATGCCGTTTTTCCTGCTTGTTTTCTCCAATATATTATGTTATATTGATAATAGAAAAGGGAAACCACAAGCGGCTACCCTCGATAATGATTAACTATTTTAAACAGTCGTCACTATGGTCAGATAGTGGCGGCTACTTTTTTTCTCTGAAGATCTGATAACATAGACCTACAAGGGCTGCAATGAATATCAAAAGCTGGATTAAATCCGCATATGTAATATACATGTGCATCACCCTCCTTTCTTTCGTACCTCAAAGGGCATGATGGACGGAGGGTTAACCTCCAAAATGGAGGATAGCCGCCTGGCTTCAGTTTCCCTGTTTTTATAGTAACATAATTCCGTTTTTAAATCAACATAATTCCCCCTATCCCATTATCCCCGCAGCCAGCACCACGCTGGCCGCCAGCCCGGCAAATGTGGCGATAAGAGCGCCTGCCAGGGTAAATCTTGTCTTTGTCACCTTTGCCGTCATAAAATACACGCTCATAGTATAGAAAATGGTCTCCGTGCAGGACATGCTGATGGAAGCCACAAGCCCTATGTAGGTGTCTGTGCCAAATTCCTTGAAAATATCCAGGAGAAGCCCGGTGGCCGCCGAGGAGGAAAACATTTTCACGGCAGTGAGCGGCACCAGCTCTCCCGGAAATCCAATATAGTCTGTCATCCTCCCGAGCTGAAAGGCCAGCATATCCAGAAATCCCGACGCTCTCAGGATACCCACCGCGATCATCAGCGCCACCATGGTAGGCATGATCTTCACCACAATGTGAAATCCGCTGTTTGCCCCCTCGATAAACGCATCGTACACCTGCACCCGCCTGGACACCCCAAAGCAGACGACCCCCAGTATCACCACAGGGATGATCATATTTGAGATGATCATAAATATTTCCATCTACATCCCTCTTTCCACTGCTCACAGCTCTTTTACATCTCTTTTATGTATATGTGCCAATCTTGAAAACAATCTCAAAAAAGTCTATACTATTTACAGAAATTTTACACAGCAGAAGGTGATCTCATGCAGCATACAGCACAGAATACAAGCGATTTCAGCAAGGGGAGCGTGGCCGGAAATATCCTGAGGCTCGCCGTCCCAATGACCTGCGCGCAGCTCATCAACGTCTTATATAATGTGGTGGACCGGATCTACATCGGCCACATCCCCCATACATCCACGGAGGCACTGACAGGGATCGGTCTCACGCTCCCTGTCATCACCATCATCACTGCCTTTGCCAACCTGTTCGGCACAGGCGGCGCCCCTCTTTTCTCCATTGCAAGGGGCGGCGGCGAGACGGAAAAGGCAAAAAAGATCATGGCAAACTCCTTTACCATGCTTCTTGTAAGCGGGCTCATCCTGGCTGTCCTTTGCTATGTTTTCCGGCGCCCGCTGATGTACCTTTTCGGCGCCAGCGACGTGACCTACTCCTATGCGGACGCCTACCTCACCATCTACCTGTGCGGCACTCTCTTTGTGATGGTGAGCCTTGGCATGAACAACTTTATCAACGCCCAGGGGTTCGGAGTCACAGGAATGCTCTCCGTGTCCATCGGAGCTGTGCTGAACCTGGTCCTTGACCCTCTTTTTATCTTCGTGTTCGGCATGGGCGTCCGGGGAGCCGCGCTGGCTACCATCATCTCCCAGTTCGTCTCCGCTGTGTGGGTCTTCCATTTCCTCACCGGGAAGAAGGCGGTGATCACTCTGTCGCCCGCTTACATGAAACCGGAGCCGGCTGTCATAAAGAAAATTACCGGACTGGGACTGTCCGGCTTTATCATGTCCATCACAAACGGCTCTGTCCAGATCATGTGCAACGCCACCCTGCAGCGCTACGGCGGCGACCTGTACGTGGGCATCATGACGGTCATCAACTCCGTGCGTGAGATCATCACCATGCCCGCCAACGGGCTGACAAACGGCGCCCAGCCTGTCATGAGCTTCAACTACGGCGCCGGGGAATACAAACGGGTAAAATCGGCGATCAAATTCACCTCCTGGGCGTGTATTGTATTTTCCTTTTTCGCCTGGGCCCTTTTGTTTTTCTTTCCCCACTTTTTCATCCACCTCTTCAACAGTGACCCGGAGCTCATCGAGAAGGGCGTGCCCGCCATGCGCATCTACTTTGCCGGCATTTTTATGATGTCCCTGCAGTTTGCCGGTCAGTCCACAGCCGTGGCTCTCGGCCGCTCAAAGCAGGCCGTCTTCTTCTCCCTGTTCCGGAAGGTGATCATCGTGATTCCGCTCACCCTGCTGCTTCCGGCCGTAGGCGGCCTTGGCACGGACGGCGTGTTCCTGGCAGAGCCTATCTCCAATGTGGTTGGCGGCACGGCCTGCTTCGTCACCATGCTGCTGACCGTGTGGCCCATGCTGAGCCGGAAGGAGAAAGAGACCACCGAAAAGACAAAATAGAAGGAGGGCCCTCATGTCAATGTCATTTAGTTAAGGCACTGAAATGATAACTCTCTTTTAGGCAGAGATTAGGGATTCCTAGCTCTGCCTATTGTTTTCCTTTTTAGAAGAAAGTTTGTCTGTGTTCAAGCAGCATAAAAAGAC
>NZ_JADCKL010000007.1 GCF_014982975.1 Claveliimonas monacensis | reverse complement strand
TTGAGCACCGGTATACGATGCTCTGTTTGTCATGCGATTTTCAAGGTACAACGATATCTGAAATGCGTTCCCGCAATTCATTCATAAAATCTTCATTTCAGACTTGACTTTTAATAGTTAGTCTTTCCGGATATCTTTATTGTAGTCCCGGGATGAAAAAGTGTCTAATGCTTATATTCAATTGTCATATATGCCTTGAAGGTATTCATTGCCAGACAATAAAAGCATTGGACACTGAGGAAAAACGGGGTTTACAATATAAGAAGAAACAGAAGACATACAGTTCATAAGGAGGGAAATATAATATGAAGGCAAAAGTATATTTTACACGGGAGATCACTCCGGAGAAAGTTGTTGAGATGTACGATGCGATGGGAGTGGAGCTTCCGGGGAAGGTGGCTGTGAAGGTCCATTCCGGGGAGAAAGGAAACCAGAATTTCCTGAGACCGGAATTCTGGCGGCCCATGGTGGACAAAGTGCAGGGAACCATTGTGGAGTGCAACACGGCCTACGGCGATGCCACCACCGGCGTGCGTGACAATACGCCCGAACATCTTAAGCTGATCGAGGAACACGGATGGACGAAGTATTTTGATGTGGACCTTATGGACGCGGAAGGACCGGACGTGACCTGGCCCATCCCGGATGGAAAGATCCTGAAGGAGAACAAGCTGGGAAAACATATTGAAAACTACGACTCCATGCTGGTGCTGGCTCACTTCAAGGGACATCCCATGGGCGGGTACGGCGGAGCTCTCAAGCAGCTTGCCATTGGCTGCGCATCCAGGGCAGGCAAGGCGCTGATCCACTCTGCGGGAAAGACAGATGACAGGTTTGAGACATGGCAGCAGCACGCGGACAGCGTGGCCTTCCCGGAGGCCATGGCGGACGCGGCTTCCAGTGTGACGGAGCATTTTAAAGGAAAGATCGCCTTCATCAATGTCATGAAGAACCTTTCCGTGGACTGCGACTGCTGTGCGGTGGCGGAGGATCCGTGTATGAAGGACATCGGTATTCTGGCATCCACAGACCCGGTGGCTATTGATCAGGCCTGCATGGATCTTGTTATGAACTCGGATGATCCGGGAAAAGATCATTTTATGGAGAGGGTGAACAGCCGGAACGGGATCCACACCATCGAGGCGGCTGCGGATCTGGGTGTAGGCTCACGGGAGTATGAGCTGATCGAGATTTAAACAGCAATTCTGCCTTTTTTCTGCTTAAAGAGCCGGTGCGGCAGTAAAGAGCCCCTACCGCCGGGTTGGGACTGGATAACTGACAGGAACTTCTTATTTGAGCGCAGTACATTTATAATCAGAATAAAAAGATGTACAGGAGCTGAATGATTTATGAAGAAAGTATGGACTTCTCGCCTTCTGATCCTGTCGGCCGCCTTTCTTCTGACAGCCTGCGCAGACGGCTGGCCGCCTCCAGGGATCACCGGGCTTTCTGCGGGTTTTCCATGGGTTCGGTGACCACCTGGCACACCTTTGAGTACTGTCTGGATTACTTCAGATATTTTATGCCTTCCAGCGGCAGCCTTACGACTGACGGGGACTATATGGCTTCCATTGTCCGGGAGTCCGGGCATGACTGGGATGATTTCTTCATCTTTGCCGCATCGGGGACAGAGGATTTTGCCTATTCTTCTTTCCGAAGGCAGATCCAGGCCATGGAGGATGTGGAGGACGTGTTCCGCACTGCAGACAACGAGGCGGAGGGAAACCTCTGGTTTCTTGTGCAGGAGGGCGGCAGCGGCGATTCCTGGAAATACTGATAAAAGTGAAAAAAAGCCCGGGCGGGACATTGCATCCCTGCCCGGGCTTTTCCGTATGTTCCTTAGAATATGTGGTAATTGACAACAAGGGCTGCAAACACGATGGAAACCATGGACAGCAGCTTGATGAGGATGTTGATGGAGGGACCGGATGTATCCTTGAAAGGATCCCCCACAGTATCTCCCACCACAGCGGCCTTGTGCTGCTCGCTTCCCTTGCCGCCGTGCTTTCCGCTTTCAATGTATTTCTTGGCATTGTCCCACGCGCCTCCTGCGTTTGCCATGAAGATGGCCATGAGGAAACCGGTGGCAGTGGAGCCGGTGAGAAGGCCGATGACGCCGTTGTAGCCCAGGATCAGGCCGGTCACAACAGGAGTCACGATAGCCAGCAGAGTGGGAAGAATCATCTCATGCAGGCTGGCCTTTGTGCAGATGTCCACGCATCTTGCGTAATCTGCCTCGGCTTTCCCTTCCATAAGGCCTTTGATCTCCCTGAACTGGCGGCGCACTTCCACCACGATGCTCTGGGCTGCCCGGCCCACAGAGGACATGGTCAGGGCTGCAAAGACAAAGGGCAGGCAGGCGCCGATGAAGATGCCCACAAGGACGGTGGGGTTCATGACGCTCATGTCCAGAACCACGTCACTGCCGCCCACTTCCTGGACTTTCTCCACATAGGAGGCGATCAGGGCCAGAGCGGTGAGGGCTGCGCTGCCGATGGCAAATCCCTTGCCTGTGGCAGCTGTGGTGTTGCCAAGGGAGTCCAGGGCATCCGTGCGCTGGCGCACCGTCTCTTCCAGACCCGCCATCTCCGCGATACCGCCGGCGTTGTCGGCGATGGGACCGTAGGCGTCAGTGGCCAGGGTGATGCCCAGAGTGGAGAGCATGCCCACAGCCGCCAGAGCGATGCCGTAGAGACCTCTGGTGGACTCGATGAAGCCGCCGGAGAAGGCGTAAGCAGCCATGACGCACACGGCGATGATGATGATGGGAACGGCTGTGGACAGCATGCCCAGGCTCAAGCCCCCGATGATGATGGTGGCGGAGCCGGTCTCGGATTTGTCTGCCAGGTTCTGGGTCGGTTTATATGTATCCGATGTGAAGTATTCCGTAAAAAAGCCGATCAGCACTCCTGCCAGCAGACCGCCCAGGATGGCAAAGTAAAATCCGATAAAGTCTTTTCCCAGAATGAACCATACAAGGGGGAAGGAGACAACGGCTATGATGAGAGCGCTTGTGTTGGTTCCCCGGCGGAGAGCCTTCAGAAGAGTGCTCTGGTCTGTGTTTTCACCTGTCTTTACAAGCATGGAGCCGATGATGGATGCCAGCACGCCGATGGCGGCCAGGATCATGGGGATCACCACCGCGTTGACGCGGTCCACGGACTCGATCTTATTGAAGGCAATGACGCCCAGGGAGCAGGCGGAGAGGATGGAGCCCACGTAGGACTCGTAGAGATCGGCGCCCATACCGGCCACGTCGCCTACATTGTCCCCCACATTGTCCGCAATGACAGCCGGATTTCTGGGATCGTCCTCGGGGATGCCGGCCTCCACTTTTCCTACAAGGTCAGCTCCCACATCGGCAGCTTTCGTGTAGATGCCGCCGCCCACACGGGCGAAGAGAGCCATGGAGGAAGCGCCCATACCGAAGGTCAGCATGGTGCTTGTGATATCTTCCAGCGGGAGCTTAAAGACTAACCGGAGAAGGAGGTACCAGATGGAGATATCCAGAAGTCCCAGCCCCACCACTGTGAAGCCCATGACTGATCCGGCCGAAAATGCCACGTTCAGCCCTTTGTTCAGGCTGTTCTGGCAGGCGGCTGCCGTGCGGGCATTTGCCTTTGTGGCGATCTGCATGCCCACAAATCCGGAGAGGCCGGAAAAAAATCCTCCTGTCACAAACGCAAAGGGGACGAACCATGTCAGAAGCCCCAGAAGTGCCATGACGAAGAGGATGACGAACATGACCACGAAAAAGCTCACCAGGATCTTGTACTGGCGCCTTAAGTAGGCCATAGCCCCGTTGTGGATGGACGCGGAGATCTTTTTCATCTGCTCAGTGCCGCCGGGAAAGCTGAGGACTTTTTTTGCCCGGCTTGCCGCAAAGAGAAGAGCAATGACAGATCCGCAGAGTGTCAGTAGTGCCAATTGATTGTCCATATAATCTTTCCTCCATTCCTTAATGTGTTGAAAAAATAACGATTTGAGACTAATTATAGCACTTGTGTTGAGAAATACTACTATTTTTCAGTAAATAAATTGTGAACTTTTTGAATGATTTGTTAATATGATAAAATGCCTGGAAAAACCAGGCATTTTATCACTTTATATCATAGGATCCGTCGCCCTTACAGTGGATGCGGCACCGGAAAAATTCCTCCATGGCTCGTATCATATAGTCTGTATCTGCAGCGCCCGCAGTCTCGAAAGGAGAGTGCATGGCAAGCTGGGGCAGACCGATGTCCACTGTGTTTACCGGCACCTGGGAAGCGGAGATGTTCCCCAGGGTGGAGCCTCCCGCCATGTCGGACCGATTCAGAAAAGTCTGGAAGGGCACCTGCGCGCGGCGGCAGATGGTCTTGAAAACAGCGGCAGACACGGCGTCGGTGGTGTACCGTTGGTTCCCATTGTACTTGATGACAATGCCCTTGTTTATAGAAGGGCGGTTCACTGCATCCGCCTTCTCCGGCTGATTGGGGTGCACTGCGTGGGCATTGTCAGCGGACAGCATGAAGCTGGAGGCCAACATGGTGAGATAGTCCTCTCTTGACTTGCCAAGACAGAGACAGATCCGCTGAAGTGTATCTTTCAGAAAGGTGGATGCGGCTCCCTGCTTTGTGACGCTGCCCACTTCCTCGTTGTCCAGCACACAGTGGACGGGGATGGAAGAGGGTTCCGGGATATCCACCTGACTGCTGTCCTTTCCTGTATGTACAAAAGCGGTCAGGGAGGAGAAGGCGCACTGCAGATCGTCCAGTCTGGGGCTTGAGATGTATTCCTCTCCGGCCCCCCACAGAGTGCCCGGCATGCGGCAGTAGAGGAAAAGGTCGTGCCCAGCAATGTGCTCCGGATCCTCCCCGGCAGCCTCCGCCACACAGCGAAGGAACGTGTCTCTGCGGGAAATGTCTCCGTAGAGAGGCAGCATATCCTTCTGCGGATCAGGCTTAAATCCGTTATTGGCCTCCCGATTCATATGGATGGCCAGGCTGGGGATGAGGAGAAGATCCCGGTCCACGTTCACCAGCTTTGTCCGGAGCTGCCCGTCTTTTTCCACCAGGATGCGCCCGGCCACGGAGAGGGGGCGGTCCATCCAGGGCCCCATCAGCATGCCGCCGTATTTTTCCACATTCAGCCGGACATAGAGGCCGGCTGAGGGAAGCTCCGGAAGTTCCTTTATCTTAAAGGAGGGGGAGTCGCCGTGGCTGGCGGCGATGTGGAAACTGGCCGCAGGTTCCGCGGGAATGCGGAAGGCGATCAGGGAGGAGAGGTTCCGGGTGACGAAATATTTTCCGCCGGGAACCAGTTTCCAGGGGGTACTCTCCTCAAGACGTACATACCCCTCGCTTTGCAGGACGGATCCCATGGTGTCCACCGCATGGTAGCTGGTGGGAGAATCCTGGATAAATGAAAAGAGATTCTGGATCGTTGACTGCAAGACACATCCCTCCTTATCTGAGTTTCTGTATAAAAGTCATCAGATCCTCAAAGTTTCCCTGAGGATATCCGGACAGATCTTTTCCTTCTTTGTTGATCAGGCAGTCTGTGAGGAGAAAGACCTTCATTCCAAGTGTCTCTGTGACCATGTCCTCTGACACATCATTTCCCACCATCAGGCACTCCTCTGCACGGAGGCCGCAGTGGGCGAGGATGTCCCTGTAGTAGTCCGGGTTGGGCTTGCAGTGTACGGAATTTTCGTAGGTGGTATAGTATTCAAAATCCTCCGGTGAGACGCCGGCCCACCGCATCCGGCTCTCTGTGGCGATGGAAGGGAAGAGCGGGTTGGTGGCAAGGATCCTGCGAAGTCCGAGCTCACGGCAGAGGGCCACGGCCTGGGCGGCCAGGGGATTGAAGCCGCACACTTGCCTGGCCTCCTGGAATTCCACCTCATAGAATTCCTGGAAGACAGGGATGTCCCTCAGGGCCTTCTCACCGTAGATACCGCTGAAAAAGTTCCAGAATACCTCTTCGTTGGTAGATTTCCCGCTGTTCTGTACCATGGCGGCTGTGCCTCCCCACACGGCTTTGATGAGACCATCGGGGTCATAGCCGCGGGGCGCCATTTTCTCCGCCAGTTTCCCGAAATATGATTTTACAAACAGATCCTGGTCCATGGGCAGCAGTGTCCCGTCCAGGTCAAATAAAACAGTTGTGATCTTTTCCATATGAATATTCTCCTGTCCAAGTAAAATGCAGGGTGAGTGGCATGATCTGCTCTGTGTGCAGCCTGCTCCCGGCCCTGCGGCGACAGATAAAGTATAGAATGAAAAAACAGTGATTGTCAACTACTCTGTTTTCTCCTATAATAGATAGTAAAATTAAAAACAAAAGAGGAATTTGGTATGAATTTTTTAGAGGAACGCATTGTAAAAGACGGAATTATCACAGAGGGGAATGTGTTGAAGGTAGACAGCTTTTTAAATCATCAGATGGATATCCAGCTGTTCGATCAGATTGGTGCGGAGTTCAAGCGTCGGTTTGAGGAAAAGCCGATCAACAAGATCCTTACCATTGAGGCCTCCGGCATCGGGATTGCCTGTGTGGCTGCCCAGCATTTCAAAGTGCCTGTTGTATTTGCCAAGAAGACACAGAGCATCAACCTCGAAGGCGAGATGTATGTGGCGGAGGTGGAGTCCTTTACCCACCGCTGTAAGAATCAGGTTATCGTGTCCCAGAAGTTTCTCAGTGAGGACGACCATGTGCTGATCATAGATGATTTCCTGGCCAACGGCTGTGCCCTCCAGGGGCTGATTCAGATCGTCCAGTCGGCGGGAGCCACTGTGGAGGGGATCGGCATCGTCATTGAGAAAGGCTTCCAGGCCGGCGGCAGCATCATAAGAAACCTGGGATACCAGCTGGAGTCCCTGGCTATTGTGGACGCCATGGATGAGAAGACCGGAACTTTTGTTTTCCGGGAGCAGAAAGAGAAATAGACGAAAAGGAGCAGGACAGAAATATGAACACAGCAGTGCAGCTGGAACAGCAGCTTATGAGCATACACAGGAAGAGTTATCCGGCTTACAAGAGCCTGGCCGGTAGCTGGCAGTTTCCCGGCTTTATCCTCCACATCGACCATGTCCAGGGAGATCCTTTTGCAGCGCCCTCCAAGGTGAGTGTAGAAGTGTCCCAGAAGACAGCGGCCTTCCCGGAGGAGCTTTTTGACAGAAAGGACAAAAGGATCGCTCTGCAGGACCATCTTACCAGGGAGTTTTCCCGACAGGTCTCCGAGTACATGTTTCAGGCAAAGGGATCTGGAAAAAGTGGTCTGATCAGCATCAGCAGGTGCGGACAGGAGGTGCTGGAGCGCACGGCTCTGGAGATGAATGATAAGAGGATCCTGGTGCGTTTTGAAGTGGGCTTTCCGGCCAACGGGCGGACCATCAATGCGCCTGAACTGAAGAAGATCCTGTTTGACTACGTGCCTCAGTGTGTCAAGAGGGCGCTGTACTACAGGAATCTGAACGCAAAAGTGCTCCAGGAGGTGGCAGATCTGGCGGAGGACCAGACCTTTATCCGTGAGGAGCTGAGGAAGCGTGAGCTGGCAGCCTTTGTGGCAAACGGTTCTGTCCTGCCACGGCAGAGCGGCGTCTCGGACAAGCCCATGAAGGGTGCGGTGGTGTTTGAAAGTCCCAGGAGCATGGAAGTGGAGTTAATGCTCCCCCATAAAGGCGCCCTGAAGGGGATGGCGGTCCCCAGAGGCATCACCCTCATCGTGGGCGGAGGATACCACGGCAAATCCACGCTGCTAAAAGCCCTGGAGCTGGGCGTCTATAATCATATTAAAGGAGATGGAAGGGAATATGTTATTACAGATGATACAGCCATGAAGATCCGGGCGGAGGACGGAAGGGCTGTGGCCCATGTGGATATCTCGCCCTTTATCAATCATCTGCCAAATGGGAAGGACACGGTGGACTTTTCCACAGAGGATGCCAGCGGTTCTACCTCCCAGGCTGCCAATGTGGTGGAGGCTGTGGAGGCGGGAGCGGAGGCTCTCCTCATTGATGAGGATACCTCTGCCACCAATTTCATGGTGAGGGATGCTCTCATGCAGTCTGTGATCGCCAGGGAGCAGGAACCCATCACTCCCTTTATCGAACAGGCCAGAAAGCTCTATGAGGAGAAGGGCGTCTCGGTCATCCTGGTGGCGGGAAGCTCGGGAGCCTACTTCTACATTGCGGACAAGATTATTCAGATGGACACCTACCGGGCGTATGACATCACGGACCAGGTGAAGGAGATCTGCAGCAGGAACAAGGAGGAGATGGAGTTTGTGGCAGCCCACCGGAAGGAGTCCGAGGGGATCGCCAGATGGGGTGTCATGTCCCGGCATCCGCGACTTGGGAAGATCGACAAAAAGCATGGACAGATCAAGGTAAAACAGTACGGGAAAGACAGTTTCTCCATAGGAAAAGACACAGTGGAGCTCAAATATGTGGAGCAGATCACGGACAGCGAGCAGACCACTACCCTCAGTTACGTGCTGAAAAATGTCATCGAGGAGATGGAGACAAAAAAGAACGCCAGCCTTGAGGAGCTGGCGGAGAAGATCTGGAGAGAGATAGAGACCAGGGGGCTTGCCTGCCTGGTGAAAGGATCATACATCCCCTCTTCCCTGGCTATGACAAGGAAGCAGGAGATATATGCGTGTCTGAATCGTTACAGAGGGTTTCGCTAGGAGCCAGCATGGACAGGTACTTTTCGTAATTGACGCCGTCATTGCGAGGTACCTGTTCTTTTATGGAGTCAGAAAGGGCCAGGCTGATAAATTCGCCGGCCAGCCGCACCGAGTCCGCCACAGTGTCTCCCCTGGCCATGCCGGCTGCGATGCAGGCGGCGAAGAGATCGCCGGTGCCGGAGTAGCTGCCGCCGATGCAGGGGAAGGGGATCAGGGTGTGATCGTTGGCGGTGACATCCAGATTTCCCATCATGGGGATCCCGTTTTCGTCCGTGTAGTGGATGCCGGTGATGAGCACTTCCCGAAGCCTTCCGTGGAGGAGGGAGCGGGCCAGCTCGCTGATCACCTCCATGAGAAGGGGGATGTTCCTGACAGCTCCCAGCTCCTCGTAGTCTGCCCCTGTGAGGAGACACAGCTCTGTCAGGTTGGGGGTGATGATGTCCGCTTTCCGGCAAAGCTCCCTCATTTTTTCCAGGAGGCCCTCCGTGAAGAGGCCGTGGGGTTTTCCATCCCCGCCAAGGACCGGGTCTACAAGAAGGAAGGTGTCTTCCTTCAGGAAGCTGTCCAGAAACATCTGGATCTGCTTTACCTGCCTTTCGTCTGCCAGGAAACCGGTGCAGATCCCGTCGAAATGGACATCCATTTTCTCCCACTCTGAGCGGATGAGGGGCATCTTGTCTGTATAGCTGTCACAGTAGTAGTGAGGATAGCCGGTCTGCCCGCTTAAGATCGCTGTGGGCAGGGGACAGGGCTGTACTCCCATGACAGAGATGACGGAGATGGCGGCTGTGAGAGAGCAGCGGCCAAATCCGGAGAGGTCGTTGATAACGGCTATTTTTTTTGTCATTTTTTTCAATCCTTTCCGTTTTATGGGGCATGTACCATATGTCAAGCTACTCTATTGTATACCTGCACATGAGGGCAAGTCAAACGAAAACAGTATAAAAAGACCAGAGTGAAAACACTCTGGCCGGAGGGGGAAATTATGAAAAAGAAAATTGAATAAAGGTTTTGTTCCTTTGTTCGATTATTACTATACAGAGAAAATGTGATAAAAATGTGACTGTGATATTAAATATATGTGAAATGAAAAGCTGAAGAATATAAAAAACGAGTTCCCTTGCAGGAACTCGTCATTCAACGTGGGCAAGAGGATTCGAACCCCCGACCTTCTGGTCCGTAGCCAGACGCTCTATCCAGCTGAGCTATGCCCACATTTGCTGCGTATCTCTCACAGCAAAAATTATTATATTATACTTTGGCAGGACTGTCAAGAAAAAAATAAAAAAACTTAACTGTCCGCTGCAAACTGGCTGTAGTACAGGTCTGCGTAGAAACCCTGCTTTGCCAAAAGCTCCTGATGGGTGCCCTGCTCGATGATGCGTCCCTTGTTCATAACCAGGATCACATCCGCCGTCTGGATCGTAGAGAGGCGGTGGGCCACCACAAAGCTGGTGCGGCCCCGCATCAGCGTCTCAAAGGCCCGCTGGATGCGGATCTCTGTCATGGTGTCTATGGAAGAGGTGGCCTCGTCCAGGATCAGCATAGGAGGCAGGCAGAGCATGATCCTGGCAATGCACAGAAGCTGCTTCTGCCCTTGAGACAAGTTGCCGCCGCCCTCGGTGATGATGGTGTCATATCCCTCCGGCATACGCATGATAAAGCTGTGGGCGTGGGCCTTCCTGGCTGCCTCGATGATCTCTTCCAGGCTGGCGCCGGGCCGGCCGTAGGCGATGTTGTCCCGGATGGATGCGGATTTCAGCCAGGTCTCCTGGAGGACCATGCCGTAGCTGGTGCGAAGAGAGTGGCGGGTAATCTGGCGGATGTCGTGGCCGTCCACCTGAATGGAGCCCTTCTGCACATCGTAGAACCGCATAAGCAGGTTGATGAGGGTGGTCTTTCCGCAGCCTGTGGGCCCCACGATGGCGATCCGCTGCCCCGGCTTTACGGAGAGATTCAGATCCTGGATCAGGGGCACGCCCGGCGTGTAGGAGAAATCCACATCCTTCAGGAGAATGCGTCCCTCCGGCTCTGTCAGCACCACTGCGTCTGCAGGTTCCGCCGGAGCAGTCGGCTCGTCTATGAGCTCGAAAACCCGGGCGGCGGAGGCGATGGAGTTCTGGAACTCGGTCAGCACGCCGGTGATGTCATTGAACGGTTTGGTGTACTGGTTTGTGTAGCTCAAAAAGCTGGAGAGCTGTCCCACAGTGAGCATGCCCCCCATGACAGAAAAACACCCCGCAATGGCTACGCCTGCGTAGATGGCCGAGTACATGAAGCGGGTGGCGGGGTTGGTGATGGAGGAGAAGAAGGTGGCCTTCAGCGAGTACTCGGAGAGCCTTTTGTTGATCTCATCAAACTCTTTATTTGCCTCGTCCTGGTGGCCGAAGGCCTGGACCACCTTGATGCCCCCCAGCATCTCGTTGGTGAAACCGGTCAGTTCGCCCCGGGTTTCAGACTGCTTTTTGAACATGGTGAAGGATTTCTTTGAGATGAAATCTGCCACCAGAAAGGACATGGGGCTTAAGACGACAACCACCAGGGTGATCCATGGATTGATGCCCAGCATGAAAAGGATCGTTCCCACAATGGTGGCCACGCCTGTAAAGAGCTGGGTAAAGCCAAGGAGCAGGCCATCCGAGAATTGATCAATATCTGTGATGACACGGCTTAATAGATCGCCCGAGGAGTGCCGGTCTACATAGGACAGAGGCAGCTCCTGCAGATGGTTGAAGGCCTGAACGCGAAGGTCGCGGACAATGCGGTAGGTGATCTTGTTATTGATGTGGTTCATGATCCACTGGGCTGCGGCGGTGACAGCAATGGAGAGGAGGATCCCTGTGATCACGGCCATAAGTCCCGCGAAATCTACCTGCCCCTCCCCCACGATGTAGTCCACGCCCCGGCCGGTGAGGATGGGGATGTAGAGGGTCAGTCCCACGGTCAGTGCCGAGAGCAGGAGAGAGAGGACTACAAGAGCGGTGTAGGGCCGGATGTAGTGGAGGATCCGTCTCAGCGTTTTTTTGTTGTTCTTCTTTTTGTCTGATGTCTCTTTATGCATTTGCAGATGCCTCCTTTCCGGCAGACTGGGATGCGCAGATCTCCTGGTATACATGGTTGGAGGAGAGAAGCTCCTGGTGGGTGCCGTACCCGGCGGGACGCCCGTCATCCATGACAAGGATGTGGTCTGCGCTCTGTATGGCAGATACCCGCTGGGAGATGATGAAGACGGTCATGTTCCCTGTGTTCTCCCGGATGGCTTTGCGGAGCCTTGCGTCGGTGGCAAAGTCGAGGGCCGAGGCGCTGTCGTCCAGAATCAGGATATCCGGCTGCCCCACAAGGGCCCGGGCGATGGTAAGACGCTGCTTCTGCCCGCCGGACAGGTTGCTGCCTCCCTGCTGGATCACAAGGTCAAGCCCCTCCCTTTTGCTGTCCACGAACTCCCTTGCCTGGGCCGTGTCCAGCGCCCGGTAGATCTCCTCATCTGTGGCATCCCGTTTGCCCCACTGCATGTTTTTGCGGAGGGAACCGGAAAAAACAGTGGCCTTCTGGGGCACGATGCTTACCCGCTTCCGGATGGAGGAGGGCTTAAGGGACTGCACATCCTGTCCGAAAAGCCGGATGGTGCCGGAGGTGCAGTCGTAGAACCGGGGGATCAGGCTTGCCAGAGTGGATTTGCCTGAACCGGTTCCCCCGATGATGCCGATTGTCTCTCCGGGCATGGCGGAAAAACTGATGCCGTGGAGTGTCTCCTCTCGGGCCCCGGCATAGGTGAAGCCCACATTTTCAAAGGAAACAGCAGGCTGTCCCTCTTTGGCAGGGGAGAGTAAGGGGGCCTCCCCCTCGTCGGAAATGGAGGGCTCCACATCGAAGATGGCGCCTACCCGGGCGAGACTGGCGAGAGCACGGGATAAAAGTATGATGAGGTTGGCCAGCTTCACAAGCTCTGTCAGGATCTGGGACATGTAGTTGATGAGGGCGATGACCTGCCCCTGTGTCAGATCCCCTGCATCCACCTGCCGTCCCCCAAAATAGAGGACTGCGATGATCCCCAGGTTGATGATGACGTAGGTGAGAGGATTCAAAAGAGCAGAGATCTTCCCCACAAAGAGCTGTTTTTTGTACAGCCCGCACGTCTCCTGGCTGAACCGTTCTTTTTCCTCCTCCTGCCTTGCAAAGGCCCGGACAACCCGGATACCAAGGAGATTTTCGCGGGTCAGAAGGAGAACCCTGTCAAGCTGCCTCTGGACTTTCTTGTAGAGGGGCATGCTGACAAGGAGGATGGTGAAAACAACCACAAGAAGCACAGGGATAGTGACGGCAAAGGGAAGGGCCGCATGGACATCCACGGTGAAGGCCATGACCATGGCGCCCAGAACCACAAAGGGGGAGCGCAGGAACAGCCGGAGGAACATGTTTATTCCATTCTGCACCTGATTGACGTCATTGGTCATCCGGTTGATGAGGGTGGAGGTGCCGATGGTGTCGATCTCCTGGTAGGAGAAGGTGCCAATGTGGGCAAACAGGTCGCTGCGCATGGTCATCCCGGCACTGACAGCGGACTTGGCCGCAAAGTACTGGGCAGTCAGGGAGAAGGAAAAACCCACGATGCCCAGGAGGATGAGGAGAGCCCCCATCTTCCAGAGGTAGGGGACATCGTTTCCTGCAATCCCCACATCGATCATCTGGGCCACGACCAGAGGGACAAAGAGTTCAAAGGTCGCCTCCAGCATCTTGAAGAGAGGGGCCATGACGGTGATAAAAGGATGGGGCTTTAAATAACTGAGTAGACGCTTCATTGTTGTGATCCTTTCTCTGTTGGTATCAGTCTGCTTTTCTGCATGTTTCTTTCAGTTCTTCGTACATTTTTTCAGAGACAGGGGCAGCTGTGCCGAGCCGCCGGGCTTCCCGGACGATATAGCCGCTGAATGTTTCAAGCTCTGTGGGCCGGCCGGCATTGACGTCCCGCTGCAGGGAGCTGGTGGCATCATACTGGAGTTCGTAGTGGAAGCGGTGAAGGATAGCATCCCGGTGCGCCTTTGTGACGTGGATGCCTTTGGCCAGAGCCACATGCCAGGCCTCGTCCACGAGAGCCTCGTAGATAGCGGCTTTTTGTGGATCATCCCGGAGCTGGCCGATGGAATTGTTGTAGAGGGCTGTCTCTACATTGTAAGCGCAGTTTAATATGTATTTTTTCCAGATCTCTGCCTGGATATCCCGGGAGGCAGTGCAGTCCACGCCGGCTCCGCCTAAGAGATCTGTCACATCACAGCATTTCTTCCAGTCGGCAGGATCCGCATCCTGGATGCCCACATAGAGGTTGGCAAACTTATCCTGCTGGGTGACAGAGTAGTCGGCATTGGCAAAAGCCACGATGTAGATGAGGGAGTCAATGACAGTGGCCCGGGGCAGATACTCCCGCACCCGGTCGCCGGGATCAGCCCCGTTCATGACCGGGACGATGACCGTATCTTCAGACACACAGCCGGCCAGGGAGCGGCAGGCCTCCTCAAGAGAGTAGTTCTTCACACAGATAAAAATGTAGTCCTGGGTTTCCAGATCCGCCGCTGTCTCCACTACATTTTCCGGGTGAACGGTGCGCTCGCCCCGGTAGTCACTGTGGAGGATAAGCCCGTTCTCCCGAATAGATTTTCCCCGTTCTCCCCTGGCCACAAAGGTGACGTGGGGGTAGGCGTCCGCCAGCAGGGCTCCCACGTAGCCGCCTACGCCGCCCAGCCCCAGGACTGTGATCTTCTTGTCGTCTGATGCTCTCATAGGTACATGCCTTCTTTCCCGTTTTTTCTTTATTAAAATGAAAGTCCGAAAGCGCCGCCGCGCCTTCTGCCTGCATTTACATACGCATGAATTATAACACAGGCAGGGGCCGGCGGGGAATATTTTTTGGAAGGGGGAAAAGAGCGCTTGCAATTCCGGGCGGCTTGCCATATACTATATGTAATCCTTTCGGGCCATTCCGGCCTGGAAAAGCATTCTGTATGAAATCTGATCGTATCTGACTGTCAGAAACATCTTTCAGAAATCCAAAAGAAACCAGGTCAACCAATTAAAAAGAGAAACGCTCCCTGGCAGTTGGCAGAAGGCGGGAGATACAGGGGATAAAAACTGTCTTGTTTTTCCTGAGTTATGTTGATACAATGGCACTGTAGATATGTCCCGGAATGTGCTCCCGGCAACCCTGCCTGTCAGGAGAAGCTGTGAAAGGAGGAGCAATGGGGGACGCAAACAACAGAATACGGAACACGAAGCCAAAAGACAGCAGTGCAAAGCTGATCTTTGACGACCATGTCCTGTGTGCACAGTTCCTGCAGGACTATGTAGACGTGGGGATACTAAGAAATGTGGAGCCGGAGGATATTGAGGACATCTCGGAAAGATTTCCGCTATCCACCTATTCTCCCGGTAGTCTTTTATGATGGCTCCGGTGGATGGACGGCGTCCGCTGATTTTAAGGAGAGAGTGTATCTGGGTGATGTGCTTGGAGAATATATCCCGTCATTTCGCTATATGGTGGTGCGCCTGTCGGGATACTCGAACCAGGAACTGCTGGACAAGAGAAATGAGCTGTCGCTGATCATGCTGGTGGACAAGCTGCGGAGCGCAGCGGATTTCCAGACTCTCAAAGATATCCCGGAGGAATACTTTGAGGATATCAGCCAGAAAGCGCCTGAGACTGTCTTAAAACTGATCGGGAAGATCATTTCTGTCCTTTTGCTGCGGCTGAATGTTCCAAAAGGAGAGGTGGAGGAATTCACCGATCGTATTGAGCGGAGGGAGTTTCATATGCTATTTGAAAATTTTGAGGCATACGATGTGCAGGAGACCCGGAGAGTCAGCAAGGCAGAGGGAAAAGCAGAGGATGTGCTAGAGCTTCTGGAAGAGCTCGGCCCTGTGCCGGAAAAGGTCAGGGAGCAGATCATGAAAGAACAGGATCTGCCGACTCTCAGCAAATGGCACAAAGCAGCGGCAAAAGCCGGCAGCGTGGAGTGCTTTTTGGAGGAGATGGGGCTGGAGTGATCCACTCTTTTGATCCCGGTGCTGTGGAAGCGGGATAGACCAGGCGGGAAAACTGCCAGATAGACAAAGAGAGATGCCAAATGGACAGTCTGCATTGACGGCTGTCCATTTTTCTTTTACTTTATGCAGATAGATGCCGGGACTCAAGCGCTGCAAGGAGACATATCACCCCCTCTGGAAATCAGTTCTCTTTGCAGACAGCTTCTCCCGGCATCTGGATAATGGAGAGAAGTTTGAAAGAAATAATGACACAGTAAGGAGAAAAAAGGATGGACCTGAAAAGACAGAAGACAGAGCAGGCGGCTGCGGCCCACGGCTTTGTCATAGATACAAGGAGAGAGCTGCCGCAGATAGGGGCTGTTCTCTGGCAGATGCACTTTGCGAAAAACGGCGCCCGGCTTCTGTGGCTGGAGCGAGGGGAGGAGAACAAGACGTTTGCGGCGGCATTCAAGACGCTGCCGTCGGACGATACGGGGGTCTTCCACATATTGGAGCACTCGCTTTTGTGCGGATCCCGGAAATACCCGGTGAGCAAGCCCTTTGTGGAGATGATCAAGAGCTCCCTGCAGACATTTATGAACGCCTTTACCTTCCCGGACAAGACCATGTATCCGGTGAGCAGCCGCAACCAGAAGGATTTCCTCAATCTGATGGACGTGTACCTGGACGCTGTGCTGCACCCGCTCTGTCTGGAGAGGGAGGAGATCTTCCGACAGGAGGGCTGGCACTACGAGCTGGACAGCCCGGAGGGAGAGCTCTCCTGCAACGGCGTAGTCTACAACGAGATGAAGGGGATGTACGCATCGCCTGACACGCTGATCGACAGCGCCCTGAACCGGGCCCTCTTCCCGGACAACTGCTACCAGTTCCAGTCAGGAGGCGATCCTGCCTGCATACCCGCGCTCACCTACGAGGAGTACAGGGCACAGTACCGGAAATACTATCACCCGTCCGGCGCGTGGTTCCTCCTGGACGGGGAGATGGATATAGAGCCGGTGCTGGAAAAGATCGGGCAGGCGCTGTCCGGCTTTGAGCCGCAGCAAGAGGATCATCCCATCCCCCTTCAGAGCCCGGTACACCCAGATGAGACGCGGCTTCCCTATGAGACCGGGGAGGAGGATATCGCAAAGAAGACGATCCTGGCCAAGGGGTGGGTCTACGGGCGCTATGACGAGCCGGAGAAGGACCTGGCCTGCCAGGCTCTCTGCGAGATGCTCTGCGGCTCCAACGAGGCGCCTCTTAAGAAGGCGCTGCTGGAGAGAGGGCTGGCTGAGAACGTGGAATTTTCCAAGGTGGACGGCGTCCAGCAGCCCTTTGCCGTCCTGGTGGTGAGAAATGCTGCCGGAGACCAGGAGCAGGCGATCTGGGACACTGTGCAGAGCGTGCTGGAGAAGCTGGCCGACGGGGGACTGGATCACAGAAGGCTGGAGGCTGTCATCAGTCGGATGGAGTTCCGCTACAGGGAGAAGGAGACAGGAGGTTTCCCACAGGGGCTTGTCAACTGCATGAAAATGCTGGAGAGCTGCCTCTACGGCGGGGACCCGGCCCAGAACCTCTGTCTGTCCGGCGCCTTCCTGCGCCTGCGGGAAGGGATAGAAGGAGGTTATTTTGAGCAGTTTATCCGGGAAAATTTCCTGGAGAACCGGCACTGCGCCCGGCTGGCGCTCGTTCCCTCCAGGGAGCTGGGGGAGAGGAAGAGGAAGGAGGAGGCGGAGCGTCTCCGCAGGATAAAAGGCCGCTGGAGCAGCCAGGAGACGGAGCAGGTCATCCGGGGGCTGGCGGCTCTCAGGACGTTCCAGAGCACGCCGGACCGCCCCGAAGACCTGGCCTCACTGCCTGTGCTGGCCCTCGCGGATATAGAGGAGGAGACGCCGGACATCCCCCGGCAGGTGACAGAGGAGGCGGGAGTCACAGCCCTTTATCATCCTCTGGAGACAGAGGGGATCGCCCACCTTGTCTGGTATTTCTCCGCAGAGGATCTGACAGAGGAGGAGCTGCACCTTCTCTCCTTCCTGCAGACTCTGCTTGGGCAGACAAGGACAGCGCACCTTGACGTCCTGGAGCTTACGGCGGCGCTGGACGGGGAGCTGGGACGTTTCCAGACAAGCGCGGACGTGTTCGCGCAAAGGGGGGAGACAGAAAAGTGTAAGCCCTGCTTTACTGTCCACGTATCGGCCCTGGAGGAAAAGCTGGAGGAGGCAAAGGAACTGACAAAGGAAGTGCTGCTTGACACAGATTTCAGCGACCTTGCCTGCCTGAGAGCCCGCCTGCGCCAGCTCAGGCTGTCCCTGGAACAGCACGTCCTCATGCAGGGCGACAGTTACGCCTCCCTGCGCATTGCCGCCGGGTGCTCGGCGAAAGGGGCGGCCAGGGAAGCGCTGCGGGGCATCAGTATGCTGGACTGGCTGCGGGAGATGGACAGTCGGTTTGAGGAGAGAGGCAGAGAGCTTGCGGCCAGGCTGAAGGAGCTGTGCCAAAGGCTCTTTGTGAGAAGGCGGGCCGTCCTTTCCGTCACAGGGCAGATCCCGGACGAGGAGATCGCAGGGCTGGCCTCCAGCCTGCCTGAGGGGGAGGCCCCGGCGGAGGCGGCCTCCTGGTTCAGGAGAAGGCAGGTGAGGGAGGGCATCCTTGTCCCGGCCCCGGTGGGATTTGCCGGGAAGGGAGGGCACCTTGCCCAGTGCGGCGCCGGATACGGCGGAGCTATGGCAGTGGCGGCCCGCATCCTGTCCTACGGCTATCTGTGGAACACTGTCCGGGTCAAAGGGGGCGCCTACGGCACCCGGCTTGCCATCACGCCCGGCGGGGATGTGGCTTTTACCAGTTTCCGCGACCCTTCCGCCGCCGTCTCCCTGGCCGCATTTGACAAGGCCGGGGCGTCCCTTCGCGAGCTGTGCGCCGGCGGGCCGGAGCTGGTCCCCTATATCATCAGCGCCATCGCGGCCTCAGAGCCCCTTCTTACTGCGAGGCAGAAAGGCATGCAGGCGGCGGAGGACTACATGGAGCAGGTGACCGAGCAGATGCGTCGGGAAGACCGCAGGCAGATCCTTGCCACCACACCGGAGGATCTGGAGAAGGTCAGCCGCCTCCTGGATGAGATCTGCGAAAAAGGAGGCTCGTGCATCGTGGGCGGCCAGGAGATCCTTGCGGCGGCCGGGGATACCCTGCCCTGCAGAAGAAACCTGTAAAACTGCCAAACAGACAGCAAAAACATCCGAATAGACATGTCGTATTGTGCGGAAAAATGGAGACGTGTTAAGATTGTTAAAATTATTTCAGAAGGAATATGAGCAACAAAAAAAGATACAGTCGTCTAAGGAGAGTGGCAGAAGTGGAAAAAGAGGAAAAGGTTCAGGTGCAGGCAGAACAGGAGAAGCAGCCGGATGGACAGAAGAAGAAAATGAAGACAAGGACAAAGGTCATTGCAGGTGTCGCCGTAGCTGCCCTGGCCTGCGGCGTGGGGACAGGGGCGTACCTTATCACCAAGAACGGCGGGATAGAAGAGCTCCTGGAAGACTCGCCCCTGGCCGACCTGGCGGACAAGATCAAGGGAGATGACGTGGACGCCGGG
Organism: Claveliimonas monacensis; assembly: GCF_014982975.1. Classification (GTDB taxonomy): domain Bacteria; phylum Bacillota; class Clostridia; order Lachnospirales; family Lachnospiraceae; genus Claveliimonas; species Claveliimonas monacensis. The sequence goes on along the minus strand of NZ_JADCKL010000007.1, from coordinate 105,501 downwards.
AGCGCAGGAAATCAGGATAAAGACGGAGCCGACGGCGCGTCGGGAGCCGGCGGGGCCTCCGGAACAGACGGAGCTGTACAGCAGACAGGCTATGTGGACAACGGGGGCGCACAGGTGGGAGGCACCAGCGCCAGCAACAGCTACCCCATCAAGATGAGTGATCTTTGTACGTTCTCGGATCCGTCCGGGCTCAGCTTTGACACCAGGTACGTGCTCCATGGAGGCTCCGACTGCATCCCGGCCAAAAGAGCGAATGCGCAGGGGTATAGCTGCAAAGAAGCGTATGTGGTCCTTTATGCGAAGGGGGGCCAGGCGGCAGGCGAATATGTCTGTTACGTCATGAGTAGCGAGGCGGAGGCACAGAGGATGGCTTCGGCCTATGCGGGAGTATATAATGGAGGCGGACAGAGCGCCGGACGCTGGGGGGATGTCGTGTATGTGTACTCATCAGGAGACTACGTGCAGACTTCGATCCGGACATATTACGATCAGGGCGTTATCAAGTCCGAGACTCCGGCAGCTTACCTCGGCATGCAATTCTACTTCGGCGGCATGAGCGAGTACCAGCCGCCGGCATCCTCTGGAAACGGCGGCAATGGCGGGGGAGGCGGAGGAAGTACGCCGGGCGGCTCTACTCCAGGCGGAACCACACCGGGCGGCAACACGCCCGGAGGAAATACACCGGGAGGGGACACTCCGTCAGGCCCGGAAGGACCTGACCAGCCGGATGAGCCGGACGACCCGGATACACCTGATCCCTCCGGGGAGACGAGCGTGGCCGTGACGGATGAGCAGCTTACCGACAAGCTGGAGGAAGCTCTGGCGACGGCGGACAGCACCTTCCCGGTGGAGATCACAGACAAATATACCTTTGAAGATCCGGAAGGATTGGAGTATGATACAAGATATGTGCTCTACGGCGGAGAGGGCAGCGGGGCGGTCACCGCAGCAGGTCAGATCGGAAGTCAGGTCAATGGAGTCTATGAGATCTATTACCTGAAAGATGGGAAACTGGCGGCTGTATACCGGTGCTATGACGCGGCCAGTGCAGATGACGCAGCCCAGATCGAGAGCATGTACGGCGGCATGGGAGAAGTCAAAGTCACAGGCAGGGTGGCCTGTATCAACATGGATCTTGCCATGATGAAGAGCATGATGGAGATGTATGTGCAGATGGGCTACGCGGACGAGGCGACCCCGGAGGCGTATATGGCGGCCATTTGCGAGAACGAGGGCTACCAGTATTTTCGCAATCCCAACCCGGCAGAGGAGCCGGGGGAGCCGTCAGACGGACTGACAGGGACCACGCCGGAGGAGACATTCCCAATAAAGGTTACAGACCAGTATAGCTTTGAAGATCCGAAAGGACTGGCGTATGATAAGAGATACGTATTATATGCCGGAGAGGACAGTGGAGCGGTTACGGCAGCAGGGTATATAGGAAGTACCGTCAATGGGATATACGATATTTATTATCTCGCAGACGGAGAAATCGTGGATGCCTACCGTTGCTATGACGGGGCAAGCGAGACGGATGCGGGACAGATTAGCGCAACCTACAACGGTACCATGGGAGAAGTGGTGACCTATGACAATGCAGCGGTCCTGAAATGGGATTTGTCTATATTGGAGATGATGATCCCGGCCTATTCCCAGGACGGAACAGTGGAAGGATATATGAAAGGCCTGATGGAGACTGATGGCTACCAAGAATTTCAGCAAAGCCAGACAGAGGAGCCAGAAGAACCTCAGCAGCCATCAGGCGGCCTGACAGGCACCACGCCGGAAGAGGCGTTCAGCGTGAAAGTGAGCGACAGCTACACGTACGATGAAGCGCAGGTGCTGCCGCAAGATCTGGTGTATGATACGAGATATGTGATATACGGTGACTCCACTTGCCCGTGGGCAGCGCCGCTTCAGGGATATACAGCGCAGAACTATTATGAGATCATGTACTGTCTGGACGGAAAAGCTGTATATGAAGTGAAGATATACGGCATGGCAGATGAGAGTCAGGCAGTAGATTTAACAGAAGCTATGGGGATGGGAACCCTGGTATCTGGAGACGCCGTCCTGGTTACCAGTGACAGTATACAGGAGACGATCGATATGTATGCGGCTTATCTGGAGGAGCCTACCCCGGAGGCATATCTGAAAGCTCTGTTCCTGGACATGGGCATGACCGAAGTGACGGCGGACACAGGCACAGCCACAGTCTCCTGCGCGTCGTTACCCCAGGCAAAACTGAACCGCCTGCTCTACGAGGCGGAGGGACTGCTGGAGACGGGCGACGCACAGTGGGCGGAGCCGGAGCTCACGCCGGTGATCCCCGTGACGGGCGTTCTGGATCCGGAGGCTGAGAGCGTGGCCCGGGCCGCCGAGGAGGCGGAGGATTTTGATCCGGCAGACGCAGGAGTCGTCGCAGGGGAGACCGGCCAGCAGGAGGGCTTTGACCCGGCGGCAGCCGGAAATGCAGGCCAGGCGGCAGATGGTCAGCAGGCAGACAGTCAGCAGGCGGATGGCCAGAGCGAGGCAGGCCAGAGCGGAGACAGCGGGGCCCAGGCAGAGACATTTGATCCCTCCACGGCGGGCAGCGTGCCGGCAGGAACTGACGGGACGGGAGCAGCAGGAGCGGCGGCCGGGGCCGGCAGTGAGACAGCGGCAGACGGCGGGATGGCCGGAGAGTCCGCCGGGACAGCGCTGGCGGTCGGCAGCACGGCACAGTGGAGCGATGCGGACTTTGACGATGCGGCGGACCGGCTGATATCCGGCAGCACAGCAGCGCCTCAGGAGCTTCTGATCGCCGGGGGACTTGGCTTTGCGGATCCCCAGGATCTGGATTTTGACACGCGGCTTGTGTTCCGGGGAGATGCCCGGAGCGCCCTGGCGGCCCAGGTGGCAGGCCAGCGCCAGATAGCGGTGACCCAGGTGTACGAAATCCTTTACGCGAAGGATGGCCAGGCGGTGGCCCAGTACCGGTGTATCGTGGCGGGAGATCATATCTTCTGCCAGAGGATGAAGCCGGAAAAGCTGGCGGAGCGCATCAGCGCCCTGCCGGCCGGACAGCCGGCCTTTGAGGCCTCCTTGCAGGGATACACAGGATGGATGCAACAGATAGAACAGCTTGAGGAATATAAGGAAGGAGAGGAAACAAGATGAAGAAGAAACTGATCACAGTCCTGCTCTGTCTCACCCTTGGCCTGGCGGCCACAGCCTGCGGCGCCGGCAAAGACAAAGGGAGCTCTGACGCGGGAGACGCGGGGCAGGAGACAACGGTGGACAAGGATTTCAGCCTTGCCATGACGGACACTTATACTTACACAGACCCCCAGGATCTGGACTTTGACCAGCGCTTTGTGCTGAAGGGGGATGAGAGCTGCAAGCTTCTGTCAGATATGAAGAACTTTGGCTATACCGCTACGAATGTATACCAGATCATCTACGCCAAGGACGGGGAGGGCGCGGCGGAATACGACTACTACGTGACGCCGGACGAGGCGTCCGCCCAGGCGCTGGCCCAGTTCTACACCTCCCAGGGGCAGCAGGTGACGCAGGAGGGCAATGTACTCTACTCGGTGATGGACGGCGACACACTCCAGGCGACCATCATTACCCTGTCATCCCAGGGGGCTATGTCCGGTGACACAGTGGAGGACTATGCGGAGATGATGAAGAGCTCTTACGGACTGACAGATTATTAGGCACCTTCCGGACGGCGGGCAGAAAAAAAGAATGTTCTGTCTGCCGTCTTTTCATATACGGGATCTGAAAGGAGATACGACAGTGAGTAAAGTTAAAAAAGAGGGACACAAGGGCGGGGGAAACTGGAAGGATTTCTTCCATGTGATCCGGAAGATGCGCCTGCCGTGGCACTGGATCATCATCGCCTTCCTGTGCAATTTCCTGTACAACAGGGTCATGCTGGACCTTCCCACGGTGACAGCGGGCCTGATGAGCGGCAGCACGGACAGCCAGGCTCTGGTGGACGCGGTCTGGTTCTATGTGTTGTTCACCCTGGTGCTCTGCGGGGATGTGGCCCTGCGCTCGCCTGCCAGGCATGTGGCGGCCAGGAATATAAGGAGAGTGATCTGGAAGAAGATGCTCCGCATCCGCATGGATTACTATGACGGACACAATCCTTCGGATCTGATGAGCACTATGACAAACGACGCTACGACGGCGACAGAGTATCTGGTGGAGTTCCTGGTGGGCTTTCTTCCCACGATCTACTATGTGGCGGCAGCTCTGCAGACCATCTCCTCCTACAATGTGTGGCTGATGGTGTCGGTCTTTCTCCTCCTTCCTCTGAAGCTTATTTACGCAGTCTTTGTGGGAAGATGGCAGTACAGGACCCAGTTCGGCGTGTTTAAGGAGATTGGCAGCCTGACCGCGTACCTGGCGGAGAGGGTGCGCAACCTGATGCTCATCAAGACCTACACCAACGAAGAACGGGAGCTGAAAAACGGGGAGAAGACCTCTTACGGGCTTTTTGACGCCAACATGAAGGTCAATAAGCTGAACTGTGTGATCACAGCCCTCACCACCCTCCTTGGCATGGCCCAGGTGATGGTGGTCATGGTGTTCGGCGTATTGCTCCTGAAAAGAGGGGACATTGACATCCAGCAGTGGGTGGCTTTCTATATGTTTTCCGGCACGCTGTCTACTTCCTTCAGCAATCTGATCGACTACTGGATGAAGCTTAAAAGCGTGCAGGGAGCCATGGCCCGGACGGCGGAGCTTCTGCGGGCTCCTGAGGAGGAAGAACAAGAAGGAAAAAGGGAAGAAAAAGGCGCCGGCACCGAGGTGTGCTTTGACCATGTCTCCTTCTCCTACGGGGACAAGGAGGCTTTGAAGGATGTGTCCTTCACCATCCCGGAGGGCAGCTCCGCAGCGGTGATCGGCCTGTGCGGCAGCGGCAAGACCACCTCTTTAAGCCTGCTGGAGCACTTCTATGAGCCCCAGGAGGGGACGGTGTCCTTAGGCGGCGTATCGGTGGCGGACATCCCGCTTCAGGCGCTGCGGGGACGCATGGGCTACGTGCAGCAGGGGGCGGATATCTTCAGCGGCACTGTGCGGGAGGCTCTCACCTACGGGCTCCACCGGGAGGTGCCGGATGAGGAGATCTGGGCGGCAGCCCGCAAGACGGGCTTTGCGGAAATCCTGGAGAAATGGGACGCAGGCCTTGACACGCCGGTGGCCCCAGGCGGCACTTCTATGTCCGGCGGACAGAGGCAAAAGCTGGTGCTCACCAGGGAGTTCATGCGGGGCGCAGACGTGCTCCTCTTTGACGAGCCCACCTCAGCTTTGGACGCTGCGGCGGCCAGGATGGTACAGGATACGATCTTTGATACATTTCCAGATCAGACGAAGATCATTGTCACCCACGACCTGTCCCTTATCAGGCGGGTGGACCAAATCATTGTCCTGGACAGAGGCGTACTGGCCGGGTGCGGCAGCTACAGTGACCTGTATGGGAAGTGCGGGGCTTTCATGGAGCTGATCGCAGCCTGTCAGGCAGAGAAGGAGGCGGCAAAATGCTAAGACAGATCAAAGACTACACGAAGATATTTAAGGGGATCCGGCTGCCCTGGTTCCTCATCCTCCTGGTACTTGTCATCTCCATGATCAAGTCCCATGTGGAGGTGGAGGCCATCACGATCACGGCCTCCATCATCGACGGGACCCAGAACTCCATCAAGACAGACGAGCTGATCCGCTATATCGAGTTCCAGCTCATCACAGGGGGCATCACCATCGCTTTTACCTACCTGACCGGACTGCTCCTGCAGAAGATCAACCTGGCGGTGAGGCTGCGGATGTGGAACAAGATGATGCGCCTGCCCACCAGCTACTACGACTCAGACAATGTAAATGAGCTGGTGACCCGTGTGACCACGGACGCGGAGAGCGCGGGAAACTATTTCCAGCTCCTCATCGATATTTTTACCGCTGTGTACGCAGGCATCGTGGCCTACCAGAAACTGTTTGATTTCCAGTTCCAGATGGCTCTTGCCAGCCTGCTGGTGATCCCGGTCATGGTGTTTATCACCTGGCTCTACGGAAGGCTGACCTACACGGCGGGAGCTGCCGCCAGGACAAGGCTGGCCTCTGTCATGGGGTACCTGGCAGAGCACGTGCGCAGCATCCGCCTTATGAAGTCCTTCTGCATGGAGGGCGAGGAGCAGAAAAAGGCCAGGGGGCTTTTTGGCAGGCAGTGTAAGGCGGACATCCTTTTAAGCTACACGTCTATGATCCAGCTTGCCGGCATGGAGGTCATGGGATGCCTCAACATCGTCATCTCCTTTGTGCTGGGGAGCCGCATGATCGCCTCCGGCGACCTGACCGTGGGCAAGCTGATCGGTTTCTACACCCTGTGCGGCCTGGCGGTGACCCGGCTCGCCAGCCTGTGCACCAGCGTGGGGACTTTCTCCCAGAACGCGGGTATCATGAAGAAGATCGGGCAGGTCTTAGATGTGCCTGACGAGAAGGAGGAGGGCTGCGAGATGGACGTGGCGGACGAGGACATTGTCCTGGACCACGTGGACTTCTCCTACCAGAGCGCCAAAGTGCTGCGGGACCTGAACTGCTCCATACCAAAGGGCAAGGTCACAGCCATCGTGGGCACCAACGGCGCCGGCAAGACGACCCTCTTTAAGCTGCTGGAGCGGATGTACGACCCCACAGAAGGGACCATCCTCTTTGGAAAGCGGGATGTGCAGGACTTTAAGCTGTCCGCCTGGCGCAAGAGCTTTGCCATCGTGTCTCAGGATAAGCCCCTCCTATCCGGTACTGTGCGGGATAATATCCTCTACGGCGTGGAGCGGAAGGTGACAGAAGAAGAGCTTATCCATGTGGCGAAGATGGCCAATGTCTATGACTTTGTCATGGACACGCCGGGACAGTTTGACGCCCAGGTGGGGCCAGGCGGCTCCAACTTCTCCGGCGGCCAGCAGCAGTGCATCGCCATTGCCAGGGCCATGATGCGCAACCCGGATTACCTGCTCCTTGACGAGGCTACCAGCAACCTGGATGTGAAGAGCGAAAAGACGGTGACAGAGGCCTTAAGCAACCTGATGAAGGGCCGCACCACCATCCTCATCGCCCACAACTATTCCGCCACTGTGTTCGCGGACCAGGTGATCGTCCTGTGCGACGGCCAGATCGAGGCCTGCGGCACGCCAGAGGAGCTGCTGCGGACAAACGACTACTATCGGACCTTTGCCCACCAGGCGGCAGAGGCGGGGAAATAATATAGACAGACGGAAGGCGAACAGCAGAAAGGAAAGGATACAAGATGAGATCAAAGTTGACACAGTGTTATGACTACCGGCAGCTTGCGGTGCCGGAGGAGTTAAAGAAATGGCGTTTCCCGGAGAGCCAGATCGACGAAGAGCTTGAGGCCCTGGCCAGGGACCACTCCAGCGAGCAGCAGATGGAGGGGCCTGTGAAGGACGGGCACAGCGTGCAGTGCACCTGTCTGAAGGATGAAAAAGGAAACTGGGAGGGGCGCACGGTGCTCCTCTATCCAGGCCGCAGCCTGCCGGGGGCCCAGGAGGCAGAGCAGGCCGTGCTGGGCAAAAGACAGGGGGAGACCTTCTCCTGCCAGCTGAAAGCAAGGACCCTTGTGCTCAAGGTGGAAAAGGTAGTGGAGAAGCGCACCCTTACAGTGGGCGATACGCTGGTGGGCCTTTTGGGACTGCCAGGCGTGGAGACTGTGGAGGACTACCGGCGCTGGTACCACGAAAAGCACGACCAGGCGTACCGGGACAAGGCCAGCATCCGTATCTGCCAGTTCTGGCTGGAAGCGATCCTAAGGGAGAGCACCTTCGATGTGGACGAGGCAGAGAAGGCGGCCTGGTGCCATCACCAGGCCAAGACCCACTACGACGCCCTGGAGGCGGCAGGTGTGGACCCGAAGAAACAGCCGGACGGCACATCCCTCACAGAGGAGGAGACTATGAAGGTCATGGAACAGGAGCAGGAGAAATACTACCTTCCCAATGTCATCTACTGCTATTTCTGTGAGAAGGACGGCTTTTCTGTCACAGAGGAGGACATGGAAGAGATGGTCCGGCAGATGGCGGCAGAGAGAAAGGAAGATGTGGAGGAGCTTAAGAAACAGGCGGATTTTGAGATATTTAAGAGCGTGAAGCTCCAGGAGCACACATTCCATATGCTGATGAGAGAGGCCAATACATATCTGGAGGTGTAAGAAGATGGCAGTGATAGAAGCGACAGAGGAAAATTTTGACCAGCTGGTACAAGGCGCAGAGTACGTGATGGTGGATTTCTATGGGGACAACTGCGGGGCCTGCGTCGGCACGGCTCCCTACTACCGGGAGGTGGCGGACGATATGGCGTTCATCCGCTTCATCCAGGTGAACACGTCTGTGTACCGGAAACTGGCCAGGAGATACAAGATCATGGGCATCCCGGCCTTCCGCTATTTCCACAACGGGCAGGTGGTCCACCAGTCCGTAGGCGGCATGGACACAGAGAGGATCCACAGGGAGCTGGCAGAGCTTTTGTACCATGATGAAACGATTGAAAAGTAGCAGAGGGGATGCTATACTAAAACAGATTTAAGACAACGATCACAAACGAAGGAGGAGGTACCATGCTGATCGCCGATTATGCACTTCTTGGACTGGGCGGGGCCGTGTCATGCTTTGCGGCCCTGCGCTGGGAGAGGGAGAGAGCAGGGCGCAGCCTGGTACTTTCTTTTATAGGCGGAGCCGTCTGCGGGCTGGCCTGGTGCCTGGACGCAGGGATACGGCTAGGCAGCGTGGCCTGCCTTCTCTTTCTGGCCTCCTACATGGCGGTGCTACTGCGCCATGGGGCGGAGCAGGAGAAATCCCTGGTCGATATCCTGGCCGCTGTCTCCCTCTCCTGCGGCTGCTTTGGCATGCTGCGGGTGGTGGCGGAGGCGCTCCTTGGGATTTCCTACCTCTCCCCCTTCTTCCGGGTGATGCTGGCGCTGATGGCCTTTTTGGGGGTCTGCGCAGGCCTGGCCTATTTGTCCCGGGAGTTCCCGGAGGAAGGCTGGCAGCAGTACTTCTGTAAGGAGGGGACGCAGGATGGGGACAGGCCGGGGAGGCGTGCGCTGCTCTTTGCAGCCTTTGGCCTGTGCCTGTCGCTCCCCGTCCTGGGAAAATGCTCTCTGCCCACGGCAGCCCTCGCCCTTTTCGCCTTCTTCGGAGGCCTGCGGCTTTTCTGCCTGGTGGCGGCAGCCAGCAGGGAGAGGGAGTCCCTGCGCACGGAGAAACAGTACCGGGATGACATGCAGACCTACATGAGCGTGGTCCGCTCCCAGAGGCACGACTACAATTTCCACGTGCAGACCCTCCACGGCCTGCTCCTCAGGAAGGACTACGAGGCCTGCGAGAAGTATCTGGAGGAGCTTTTGCAGGATTCAGTGGCCATGAACCGGCTGCTGCCCCTAAAAGACGCCGCGGTCAGCGCCCTCATCCTCTCCTTCCAGAGCCGGGCCCAGCAGGAGGGCATCCGCCTGGAGATCACGGTGGAGAACGACCTGTCCCAGATCGCCACCAATGTCTATGAGACAAACAAGATCATCGGAAACCTTCTGCAGAATGCCTTGGACGAGACGGAGCGGCTGCCGGACCGGTCATTTGGCATCCATCTGACGATCCTAAAAAGAGGCGAGTTCTGCATCATCAATGTGGCCAACATGACGCGGCAGGGGGACCCCATGGCCTCCTACCAGGCAGGCGCCTCCTCCAAGAGCGGGCACGAGGGCATCGGCATCGCCTCCATCCAGGCCCTGGCGGCCAGGTACGGGGGCGTGGTGTACTCCCGCATGGAGGGCCAGGTCATCCATTTTGTGGCAAAGATCCCGCTTAGACTAGTGAAGGAGGCATCGTGATGTTTGAGGGAAAGATACTTCTGGTGGACGACCAGCCTGTGGCGGCGCAGGACTCCATCGCCGCCTTAGAGCATTTTGCAAAGCCTTCCCAGATCCTCTTTGCCGGGGACGCCAAGGCGGCCAGGCAGATCCTGGATACAGAGCCGGTCCGGCTGGCCTTCCTGGATATAGAGATGCCTGGCGGGGACGGCTTTTCCCTGGCGGCTTACATGGAAGAGAGGCATCCGGGGCTGCCCTATGTGTTCCTCACCGGGCACGCGGATTTTGCCCTGGAGAGCTACGAGTATGAGCCGGTGGATTTCCTCACTAAGCCAGTGGATATCCGGCGGATGGAGCGGACCTTTGAGAAGGTGCGGAAAAAGGCGGGCGCACCGAGAAAAGAGAAGATCGCTGTCAGGAGCGGGGCAGACTACCTGTTCCTGGAGCCGGATCAGATCCTCTACATCTGTAAGGAGAAGCGGAAAGTGCAGATCCACAGGAAGGACGGGGAAATCTGCCAGACCTCCCACACCCTGGAGGAGCTGGAGCGGATCTTCCTGGACTACCACTTCTTCCGCTGCCATCAGTCCTTCCTGGTGCCTCTTGCCAATATACAGGCAGTGGGCGCCAGCCGTTTCGGCCAGACCTACGAGGCCAAGTTGGAGGGAGGGACATCCGTCCCGGTCAGCAGAAGCCGGTACGGAAAGCTTAGGGAGGAGATGGAAAAACTGGGCATTTCCTTCCTGAGAGGAACGGGAAGAAAAGGAGAGACAGGACAAGATGGACCACATTCTGATCATAGACGATGACACAAATATCAATAATCTTTTAAGGGAGGCCCTGGAGAAGGGAGGCTATAGCTGCAGCCAGGCCTACTCCGGCACTGAGGCGCTTTTGCGCCTGGACATGGAGCCCTTTGACCTGGTCCTCCTGGACCTGATGCTGCCGGGCATGTCCGGGGAGAGGGTGCTGGAGGAGATACGCAGAAAGAGGGATATCCCGGTCATCGTACTGACTGCGAAGGACCGGCTGGACGACAAGGTGGACCTCTTAAAGAGCGGGGCGGACGACTATGTGACAAAGCCCTTTGAGATACGGGAGGTGCTGGCAAGGATCGAGGTGCAGCTGCGCAGGCGTGGGACAGCCGAGGCTGCCGGGAACACTCTGAGCCACAGGGAGATGACCCTGGACAAGGAGACCTTTAAGGTCTTTGTGAGGGGAAGAGAGCTGCCCCGGTTTACACGCCAGGAGTTTGCCATCCTGGAACTCCTCCTGTCCCACCCGGGGCGGGTCTACAGCAAGGAGGAGATTTTTGAGTACGCCTGGGAGGAGCCCTACATGGGGGAGACCAAGACACTGGACGTGCACATCAGCAATATCCGCAGGAAGATAAAGAGGGAGACGCAGGAGGAGTACATTGAGACTATATGGGGTATCGGCTACCGTATGCCCCGGTAAGCTTTACCTTTTCTTTAGATTTTATTTGCGAAGGATTAAGGAAAGGTCCTTAGAATGTAAGACAGATCGAGAGAAAAGGAGTGAGAAATATGAGTGAGATGCTGCTGCAGACAAGAGCATTGACAAAACAGTACGGCAGGCACAGGGCAGTAGACCAGGTGAGCATGCATATAAAGAAGGGGGCGATATACGGTTTTATCGGCAGGAACGGAGCGGGCAAGACCACTACCCTGCGGATGATCAGCGGTCTGGCCTCCCCCACGGCGGGAGAGATCGAGCTGTTCGGGTGCAGAGGCCGCGATCTGAGCCGGATACGCTCCAGGGTAGGCTGCCTCATCGAGGGGCCGGGCCTCTACGGAAGCATGTCTGCCAGAGACAACCTGAAAATGAAGAGCATGCTCCTTGGCGTGTACAAGAGGGGATACGAGGAGGAGCTTCTGGATATCGTGGGCCTTGGGGGCGTGGGCAAGAAGCCGGTGAAGAGGTACTCCCTGGGCATGAAGCAGAGGCTGGGCATCGCCCTGGCCCTGGTGGGAGAGCCGGACCTGCTGGTCCTCGACGAGCCCATCAACGGCCTGGACCCACAGGGGATCGCGGAGGTGCGGGATACGGTGCTGAAGCTGAACAGGGAAAGGAATATGACGATCCTCATTTCCAGCCATATCCTGGAGGAGCTCTCCAAGATAGCCACAGACTACGGGATCATCCACAACGGGACTCTTCTCCAGGAGTTGACGAACGAAGAGCTGATGGAAAAATGCAGCGAGAGGCTGGAGGTCACACTGGATGACCCGGAGCGGGCTGTTCCGGTGATGGACCGCCTGGGAATAAAACGATACCAGGTGGCAGACAGGGAGCACATCTACATTTTTGAGAGGCTGGAGGAGAGCGCGGCGCTCAACATGGCCTTCGCAAAGGCAGGAATCCCTGTGCGGGGCATCTCTGTCACAAACGAGGAGCTGGAGACCTATTTCTTAAAACTGACAGGAGGCGGCGCAGATGCTTAATATGATAAAAATGGAAATATATCGGATGCTCCACACAAGGAGCGCCTATGTGATCCTCATCGTGCTGACGGGGTGCGTGCTTTTTACTAATATCATGAGCCGGGATGAGTATCGGGCAGACACAAGGAAGGCGGCCGAGGCATCGGTGGATATGGTGCAGGTGAGTCCCTCCTCGCCGGATGAGAGCGGGGAGGAGACGCCCAACCTGGGTATGACTGTCACTCTCCCCACCACACCTGGAGAGCAGGTGACTGTGTTTGACCTGTTTGCGGCAAATATACAGGGTCGATTTATAGCTCTTTTTATTGCTATATTCACGATTTTGTTTTCCGGGGCGGACATGAGCAGCGGCTATGTGAAGAACACAGCGGGGCAGGTGAGGAGCCGGGCGGCCCTTGTGGCGGCCAAGGCGGTGGCTGTGATGGTGTACACAGTGTTTACCATCCTCTTTTTCGTGGCCATTGAGGCGATTTCTGATGCCTTGCTTTTTGGAACCCTGGCCTGGGGTGACCCGGGAGAGTTCCTCCCTTATCTGGGAGCGCAGACAGCACTGCACTGTGCCTTTATGGTGGTCCTGTGTGCCCTTACAGTGATCATACGGAGCAGTGTGCTGAGCATGGTGCTGGGGGTGCTGCTCTGCCAGAACCTGGCTATCATCCTGTACGGTGGGGCGGAGACACTGCTGCGCAGGATGGGGGCGGGAGATGTGGACATCATCTCCCACACCATCACAGGAAAGATTGCCATGCTCCCTCTGTCGCCCTCTGCGTCAGACGTGACAGGAGCGCTGCTGACAGCGGCCCTGTTCCTTGTCCTGGCGGCAGGCCTGGGGGCTCTCGTGTTCCAGAAGAGGGATGTGTAGGGGACAGGAGAAGTCAACAGGAGGAGCATTTACAGAAGGAGAGACAGGATGCTGACTATTATCCTTATAACAGGTATCGTGATCCTGGCGGCAGTGCTGTGGAAATACCAGCGGCAGATGAAGGACATCTGCCGCCAGATCGCGTTCCTGCGGGAGCACGACAGCAATATGCTCATCACGACCCAGATCCGGGCCGGCGGGGTGGGTGAGCTGGCAGAAGAGCTCAATGAACTATTGCTGGAGATGAAAAGTGAACACAGAGAGTACATGGAAAAGGAGGGAGAGATTGCCCGCATCTACACGGACCTGTCCCACGATATCCGCACGCCTCTCACCTCCCTGGACGGGTATTTCCAGCTCCTCCGGGAGACCAGGGACCCGGAGGAGCTGGAACGGTATATCCGCATCATCCAGGAGAGGATCGGCAGTCTGAAGGAGATGCTGGAGGAGCTGTTCACTTACACGAAGCTCCAGGACGGGCGCTATGAAATGGAAATGACGGTCTTTCGGCTGAACCGTATCCTGAAGGAGACGCTGCTTTCCTACTATGAGGAATGGCTGGCGCTTGGGATCAGACCGGAGTTTTCCATTCCTGAGGAGGAAATCTGTGTGGAGGCAGACCCCCGTGCCCTCAGGCGGGTCATCCAGAATCTCATTAAGAACGGGATGGACCACGGCGAGAAGAAGATCCGCATTGCGCTCAAGAGGCAGGGGGACAGGGCTGTCATGACCTTTGCCAACCAGGTGTCCTGTCCGGACAAGATTGATACAGAGCATGTGTTTGACAGGTTCTACAAGGCAGATGAGGCAAGGAGCCGGACCTCCACGGGCCTGGGCCTCTCCATTGCCAGAGAGCTGGTCCGCAGGATGGAGGGAGATATCGCCGCTCGCATGGAGGAAGACTGGTTTGTGGCTGAGGTGCAGCTTGCGGCGCTGCCATGTGGAGCAAAGGGGTATACAGAGGACGTGTGAAAAGAAAATAAAAAGGGCTTGACTTTTCTGCGTATCTCTGTATAATTTATTTCATAAATACTTTAGTGCTATAAAGTGTAGAAGTTTTAAGTGATAAAGCGACAGGAGGAAAAGGACATGAAGTTAAAAAAGGTAACAGCGATCTTACTGACAGCAGTCATGACAGCAGCACTTGCAGCCTGCGGAAGCAGCTCAGGAGACAGCTCTGGAAGCAGCGGAGATGACGCAGGCGGAAGCGGTACATATACTATAGGAATCTGCCAGCAGATGGAGCATGCGGCTCTGGATGCGGCCACGGAAGGGTTTCAGGATGCCTGCCGGGAGCTGTTTGGCGAGGACAATGTAGAGTTTGACGTGCAGAACGCACAGGGAGAGCAGACTATGTGCTCCACCATTGTTAATAATTTTGTTTCTTCTGATGTAGATTTAATTCTTGCCAACGCTACCCTGCCTCTCCAGACAGCAGCCCAGGCGACGTCAGACATCCCGATCCTGGGAACTTCCGTTACTGATTATGGCAGCGCGCTGGGAATAGATGACTGGACAGGAGCCACGGGAGTGAACATTTCAGGGACAAGCGACCTGGCGCCCATCGAAGAGCAGGAGGATATGCTGCTGGAGCTTGTGCCGGAGGCGCAGACAGTGGGGATCCTTTACTGCTCCGCAGAGTCCAACTCCAAGTACCAGGCAGAGCTTTTTGAGGCAGAGCTGGAGGCGGACGGCATTTCCTACAAAGAGTACACAGCTGCCGACTCCAACGAGATACAGTCTGTGACTCAAAACGCGGTGGAGGAGTGCGATGCCATCTACATCCCCACGGACAACACCATGGCGTCCAACACCCAGATCATCAACAATATCTGCCTTCCCGCCAAGGTCCCGGTGATCGCGGGAGAGGAGGGCATCTGCAGCGGCTGCGGCGTGGCCACGCTCTCCATCAGCTACTACGACCTGGGATACCAGACCGGCGAGATGGCATACAAGATACTGGCAGAGGGAGAAGACATTGCATCCATGGAGGTGGAGACAGCGGCCCAGGTGACGAAAAAGTACAATCCCGCTATCTGTGAGGAGCTGGGCATCACCATCCCGGAGGGATATGAGGCCATAGAAGCCGAGTAGAGGAAAAGCTATTGACTTTTCCTGGTAAAGTGGGTATATTGGAACATGTAAATTGCATAGGGGGGAGCTTGTAGACAGGCTGAGAGGAAGTTGGGAACTTCGACCCGGGAACCTGATTTGGATAATGCCAACGTAGGGAAATAGATGAGAGACTGCGGGAAATGGCATGATGCCATTTCCCTTTTCTTATTTTGCGGGCAGGTCAGGAAATTTACAGACAACAGAACAGGGCAGGACCATGTGAGTGAACAGTGAATGGATAAGGACGGTTCACGAAGGGGTGCACCACCGCGGGTGTATTCTTTCGTGAACCTTTTTTTCTTGGGACATATTTCTGCTGTCCCTTACCAGAGGACGACTGCCCGGAAGAAAGGAGGAGGGTTTTGTGATCACAGCGCGCATTAATGGACAGCCGGAGACGTTTGCGTCGTCCCTTTCTGTCAGTGCATTTCTGGAAGAAAAGGGATACAGGCCGGACCGGGTGGCCGTAGAGCAAAATGGCTCCATTGTGCCCAAAAGGGAGTATGAGAGCCGCCTTATCGAGGACGGAGATACACTGGAAGTCGTAAGTTTTGTGGGAGGGGGCTAGAGAAGATGCAGAACATCCAAGTAACAGAAGAGGAGATCCGGCAGGCCCTCGTAAGCCGCCACACAGAGGGCATCCAGGCACGGATCAGCGCCGCCCGGGTGGCGGTGGCGGGCCTTGGAGGTCTTGGGTCAAATATAGCGGTCAGCCTTGCCAGGCTGGGGGTGGGACATCTCCATCTGATCGATTTTGACAGGGTGGATGTGACCAATCTGAACCGGCAGCAGTATTTTGCTGACCAGGTGGGCATGCCAAAGACCGAGGCCCTTCGGGAGAATCTGCTGCGGATCAATCCCTGGCTGGATTTGCGGACAGACTGCCTGCGGGTGACAGAGGAGAACGCTGCCGGGCTGCTGCGGGACGACACCTATATCTGTGAGGCCTTTGACGTTGCGGAGCAGAAGGCCATGCTTGTCCGGACGGTGCTAGAGAAGCTGCCGGAGAAATATCTGGTGGCCGCCAGCGGCATGGCAGGGTACGGGGACGGCAATGAGATCCACACAAGGAGAGTTGCCTCCCGCTTTTACCTGTGCGGGGATGAGAAAACTGAGGCTGCAGCAGGACGGGGGCTTATGGCGCCCAGGGTGGCTCTCTGCGCGGCTCATCAGGCCAACATGGTGCTCAGGCTCATACTGGGTGAGAGTTAGACAGTTATCACAGGCAGAAACGAAAAGACGAAGAAATGAAAAAGCGCCGGCCAGGAAAGCCGGCGGGGAAGGAAAGAAAATGGAAACAAGGGTAGACAGCAAAAAAGACACATGGAAACTGGGAGATCACACATTTACATCCAGGTTCATCCTGGGATCCGGAAAATAT
This sequence comes from Claveliimonas monacensis, assembly GCF_014982975.1. Classification (GTDB taxonomy): domain Bacteria; phylum Bacillota; class Clostridia; order Lachnospirales; family Lachnospiraceae; genus Claveliimonas; species Claveliimonas monacensis. The sequence goes on along the minus strand of NZ_JADCKL010000007.1, from coordinate 88,813 downwards.
TCTCTGGACCTGATCCGGGCGGCCGTGGAGCATGCGGGGGCTCAGATCGTGACTATGGCCCTGCGCCGGGCAAATGAGGGAGGACTTGCCAACATCCTGGATTACATACCGGAAGAGGTGGCTGTCCTGCCCAACACTTCCGGTGCGAGAAACGCCCAGGAAGCGGTGCGGATCGCAAGGCTGGCAAGGGAGGTCTGCGGCAGTGATCTGATCAAGATCGAGATCATGCGGGACACCAAATATCTGCTCCCGGATAACTATGAGACGGTCAAGGCCACAGAGATCCTGGCAAAAGAAGGGTTTACCGTCATGCCTTACATGTACCCGGATCTGAATATGGCAAGAGACATGGCGGAGGCGGGAGCTGCCTGCATCATGCCGCTGGGGGCACCCATCGGTTCCAATAAGGGGCTCTGTACAAAAGAGTTTATCCAGATCCTCATTGATGAGATCGATCTCCCCATCATCGTGGACGCTGGGATCGGGAAGCCCTCTCAGGCCTGTGAGGCCATGGAGATGGGGGCTGCCGCTGTTATGGCTAACACCGCCATCGCCACATCGGGAGACATCGCGGCCATGGCCGGCGCCATGAAACTGGCTGTAGAGGCGGGACGCGCCGCTTACCTTGCGGGGATGGGAAGTGTCCGGGCAAAAGGAGGAAGTGCCTCATCGCCGCTTACCGGGTATCTGAGAGATTAACAGTTGGCATAGAAGGAGGCTTGCGAAAATGAGCGCAGAAAATCATATAAATGAGAGCATTTTAAACGATGAGATCCGGGAGCATCAGCGGGAGAATCGGATCGACCATATGACGTACCTGCCGGATATGGAGGATATCGGCTCGGAAGTGATGGACAAAGTTATAGCTGAGATGGACCGCTATGACTACGACAGCTACACGGAAGCGGACGTGAGACGTGCGCTTGTAAAGGAAAGCCGCTCCCTGGAAGATTTCAAGGCCCTTCTCTCCCCGGCAGCTATGCCGCTCCTGGAAGAGATGGCCCAGGCGGCACAGGCGGAGACCAGGAAGCATTTCGGCAACTCGATCGCCATGTTCACGCCGGTGTACATCGCAAATTATTGTGAAAATTACTGCATTTACTGCGGATTCAACTGCCACAACAAGATAAAGAGGGCCCAGCTTGACGAGGCGGAGATGGAGAGAGAGTTTGCGGCTGTCGCAGAGACCGGGCTGCAGGAGATCCTGATCCTGACAGGGGAGAGCAGGAAGAAATCTACTGTGGAGTATATCGGAAAGGCCTGCCAGATCGCCAGGAAATATTTCCGTGTCATCGGGCTGGAGGTCTACCCCATGAACTCGGACGAGTACGCGTACCTGCAAACATGCGGGGCAGACTATGTGACGGTCTTCCAGGAGACCTACAATTCCGACAAATATGAGACTCTCCACCTGGCCGGACACAAGCGGATCTTTCCCTACCGGTTCAACGCCCAGGAGCGGGCCCTTATGGGAGGCATGAGAGGTGTGGGATTTGCCGCCCTTTTAGGGTTGGACGATTTCCGGAAGGATGCATTTGCCACCGGCATGCATGCATATCTGCTGCAGAAGAAATATCCCCACGGGGAGATCGCCTTCTCCTGTCCGCGGCTTCGTCCCATTATCAACAATGACAAGATCAATCCCATGGATGTCCACGAGGCCCAGCTTCTCCAGGTAGTCTGCGCCTATCGGCTGTTCATGCCTTTTGCAAGCATCACCATATCCAGTCGGGAATGTGCCAGAGTCCGGGATAACCTGGTGCAGATCGCTGCCACCAAGATCTCGGCGGGAGTCAGCACCGGTATCGGAGAGCACGGCGATGATGTGGCGGATCGGGGCGACGAGCAGTTCGAAATTTCAGACGGCCGGTCGGTTAATGAGGTCTATCATGCCCTGGAGTCCAACCATCTGCAGCCTGTCATGGCGGAGTACATCTATGTGTAGGAAAGAAATGGCAAAGAGAGGCCTTCCGGATGGGGACGTCCTGTCCCGGGTGGCGGTGGTGACAAATCGCCATCTGGCCGCACGGCCCTACCTGGAGCAGATCCGCCGGGTCTGTCAGTTACATCCGGCGGCTGTGATCGTGCGGGAGAAGGATCTGGAAGAGGAGGATTACGCCCGCCTGGCCGGACAGGTGCTTGCGATCTGCCGGGAGTACCAGGTGCCCTGCGTATATCATACATACCCGGAAGCTGCGCTATGTGCAGGGGTGGATGCCATCCACCTGCCGCTGGCGCTTATGAAAAGATACAGGGAAACGGGGATTTTAAAGGAATTTATTCATGTGGGAACATCGGTCCATTCTGTGCGGGAGGCTGAGGAAGCGCTGCGGCTGGGCGCCACCTGCCTGACTGCGGGGCATATTTATCTTACGGACTGTAAAAAAGGGCTGCCTCCCCGGGGAACCGCCTTTCTGCAGGAAATCTGCGCTCTGGCGGATGTGCCGGTGTGGGCCATCGGCGGTATACATATGGGCACGGGTCAGATGGAGGAAATCCTGTCCTGCGGGGCGGCGGGCGGCTGCATCATGTCGGAGATGATGCGGATATAACTGGAAGGACTTGTCAGCCTGTGGAAAAAGAATTAGAATAAAAACAATACCTCAGATGAAAGAGAACAGGAGGAATATATGGCTGAAGTCAGAAAAAAATTGAATTTCCGCGGGAGAGTGCAGGGCGTGGGTTTCCGTTACAAAGCCAAATACCTGGCCCAATCCCTGGGGCTGACAGGCTGGGTGAGAAATGAGATGGACGGGACCGTGACGCTGGAGATCCAGGGGAGGCCCCAGCTTGTGGACAAGCTCCTGTACAGTCTGAACCATGACAGCTTTATCGAGATTGACTGGGTCGACGGGAAAGACCTCCCGCTGGAGGAAGATGAGAAGAGATTTAATGTCCTGCTGTAATGTGAATACTGTTAAGTACTGCAATTCTGTAAGGTGAGGAGGGACAGGCATGGAGAATACACTCTGGAAAGAACTGAAATCTGTGCTGGAGCAGGAGGGGGCTGCGCTGGCAGGGTGCGGGGATCTGGCCGGAATCATGTCCCGGCAGGAGCATACCCCGCCATATCCTGTGGGCGTGGCCGTGGCTGTCCCGGTTCCGGAAAAGATCGTCCGGCAGATCCAGGACGGCCCCACGCTGGAATACTATGAGACCTACCATTCCCTGAACCGGAAGCTGAACGAGATCGTGCTGGCCGGAGAGGATTTCCTGAAAAACCGGGGATTCAGGGCCTATGCACAGACTACGGACAGAGTCAGCCAGGATGAGAACTGGATCACGCCGCTCCCCCACAAAACAGTGGCTACGAGAGCGGGGCTTGGATGGATAGGGAAAAGCTGTATCCTTGTGACGGAAGCGTTCGGGTCAGCCATCCGCCTTTCGTCGCTTCTCACGGACGCCCCTCTTCCCTGCGGACAGCCGGTCACAAGTTCCCGCTGCGGCGCCTGCAGGGCCTGTGTGGATAACTGTCCTGCACATGCCTTGAAAGGGACACTGTGGAGCGCAGGCATGGACCGGGAGGCATTGTTCGACAAGGATACCTGCTATAAGAAACAGGTGGAACTTATGCGGCAGCGCACCGGGATCGAGGCGGACTTGTGCGGAAAATGCTTTGTCGTGTGCCCTTATACCCGCCGCTATCTGGCAAGGGAAGACGCAGAAGCAGGCAGATAATTCAATAGGATAACAGACAATAAGGAAAGTATTCAGAGGTAAATACAAAATAACATACCAGTTACTGCAATTCCGGACGTAATACTTTTTAAAAGTATTACGTCCGGAATTGCAAAAAGGAGGACAATTATGAAACAATTTGTGATGGCGCTGGATGCCGGCACCACCAGCAACCGCTGTATTTTGTTTGACAAACAGGGGAATATATGCAGCGTAGCTCAGAAGGAGTTCACTCAGTATTTCCCGAAACCGGGCTGGGTGGAGCACGATGCGGATGAGATCTGGTCCACCCAGCTTGGGGTAGCGGTGGAGGCCATGAGCAAGATAGGGGCGGAGGCTACGGACATTGCTGCGATCGGTATCACGAATCAGCGGGAGACTGCCATTGTGTGGGACAAAAAGACAGGGGAGCCCGTCTGCAATGCCATTGTGTGGCAGTGCCGCAGGACAGCAGGTTTTTGTGACAAGCTGATAGCAGACGGCCTGGAGGATATGATCCGCCGGAAAACCGGTCTTAAGATTGACGCATATTTTTCCGCCACAAAAATCAAGTGGATCCTGGACCATGTGGAGGGTGCGAGACAGCGGGCTGAAAGGGGAGAACTCCTCTTTGGCACAGTGGAAACCTGGCTGATCTGGAAGCTGACAAAGGGAAAAGTTCACGTGACAGATTACTCTAACGCATCCCGGACCATGCTTTTTAATATCAATACCCTGCAGTGGGATGAAGATATCCTGAAGCTTCTTGATATCCCTGTTACTATGCTGCCGGAGGTGAAGCCTTCCAGCTGTATTTACGGGGAGAGCGATCCCTCCTACTTTGGCGGCAGCATCCCCATCGGAGGGGCGGCCGGAGACCAGCAGTCGGCTCTTTTCGGCCAGACCTGTTTCCAGCCCGGGGAGGCAAAGAATACCTACGGTACAGGCTGCTTCCTGCTGATGAATACAGGGGAAAAGCCAGTGTTCTCTGACAATGGCCTACTGACTACCATTGCCTGGGGACTGGACGGAAAGGTGAACTACGCCCTGGAAGGCTCCATCTTCGTGGCCGGAGCAGCTATCCAGTGGCTCCGGGACGAGATGCGTCTGATCGATTCCTCCGAGGATTCGGAATATATGGCAAATAAAGTGCCAGACACGAACGGCTGCTATGTGGTGCCGGCTTTCACGGGCCTTGGTGCGCCTCACTGGGATCCCTACGCCAGAGGGACCATTGTGGGCATTACCCGGGGAGTCAATAAATACCATGTCATCAGGGCTACCCTGGAATCCCTTGCCTATCAGGTCAATGACGTGCTGAAGGCTATGGAAGCGGATGCAGGCATTACCTTGAGCTCCCTCAAAGTGGACGGAGGAGCCAGCGCCAACAATTTCCTGATGCAGTCCCAGGCGGATATCAGCAATGCCCCTGTGAACCGGCCGAAGTGCGTGGAGACAACAGCCATGGGAGCTGCTTATCTAGCAGGACTTGCGACAGGATACTGGAAAAATAAAGAAGAAGTGCTGAAAAACTGGGCTATTGACCGGATCTTTACACCCGAAATTCAGGCGGAAGAACGGGAGAAGAAAATAAAGGGCTGGAATAAGGCGGTCCGCTATGCTTATCACTGGGCAAAGGATGAATAGTTGTGAAAATGTACAAAAAAATATTCTTTTGCTGGACAGATATAGCTAAATATACTAAAATAGGTATATTAAGAGCTTAGCGCCGGAAATGTACAGTGCCCGCCTGATCCGGGAGAGAGGACATGCGGCGCGATATTTAAAGGACGGAGGTAGCATAGCATGAAACGAAATGTAATCGTAGGTCAGTCTGGCGGCCCTACAGCCGCCATCAATTCAAGTCTCGCGGGTGTATACCGCACGGCGAAGGACCGCGGGGCAAATAAAGTGTACGGAATGCTTCACGGCATACAGGGCCTTCTGCAGGAGAGGTATCTGGATCTGTCAGAGTATATCACCACAGAGCTGGACGCAGAACTTTTGAAGAGGACGCCTGCAGCTTTCCTCGGATCCTGCCGCTACAAACTGCCGGAGATTCATGAGGATAAAGCGGTGTACGAGAAAATTTTTTCTATTCTCGACAAGCTGGATATTGAGGCGTTTATCTATATCGGTGGAAATGACTCCATGGACACCATCAAGAAACTTTCCGACTACGCTATTGTGACGGGACACCCGACCCGTTTTATCGGATGCCCGAAGACCATTGACAACGACCTGGCTCTTACGGACCACACACCGGGCTACGGAAGCGCTGCAAAATACATCGGCACATCTGTGAAAGAGATCATCCGTGACAGCTTCTGTCTGGAGTACAGCAAAGGTCTTGTGAGCATTGTAGAGATTATGGGAAGAAATGCAGGCTGGCTGACCGGAGCTGCAGCTCTGGCAAAAGGCGAGGACTGCGAGGGCCCGGATCTGATCTATCTGCCGGAGATTTCCTTTGACCTGCATGTTTTCAGCGATAAGGTAAAAGAGCTTCTGTCAAAGAAACCTTCTGTTGTCGTTGCCGTTTCCGAAGGAATACGGACAGCTGACGGTACTTATGTGTGCGAGCTGGGCAGCAGCATAGATTTTGTGGATGCTTTCGGACACAAGCAGCTTTCCGGGACAGCTTCCTATCTGGCCAGCTTTATTGCGGGCGAGATCGGATGCAAGACTCGTGCTATCGAGCTGAGCAGTCTTCAGAGATCCGCTTCCCATGCGGCATCCAGGGTGGATATCCTGGAAGCCTATCAGGTAGGCGGTGCTGCAGTGAAAGCAGCGGACGAGGGAGATTCCGGAAAGATGGTTGTTCTGCAGAGACTTTCGGACGATCCATACCAGTGCGGCACGGAAGTAAAGGACGTGCATAAGATTGCCAACGATGAGAAACTGGTGCCAAGAGAATGGGTCAATGAGGAGGGCACAGGCGTGACAGACGAATTTGTTGCTTATGTGCGCCCACTGATCCAGGGAGATGTGTCACCCGTCATGGTAGACGGAATTCCGCGTCATCTCTTCCGGCCATATAATCTGTAGAGTATAAGTATATAGGATATCATAACCTTAAGAGGGGACCCGGACGGAGAAGGCCGGGTCTTCTTATGTCCTGGAGAAAGGATGACTGTAAAAAAATACACGGCCGCCTGCCTTTACACCCCGGCTTTGGGGCGTTATAATACTTTCTGGACATGATCAGACAAAGAGAAGGAGGACATAAATTATGAAAAAGAGAATGAAGAAGCTCAGTGCGATCCTCATGGCCTGCGCCATGGCGGTATCCATGCTGACAGGATGCGGCAGCAGCAACGAAAGCCAGGATAATACAAAAGAGACGGAGCCTGTGGAAGTGAATGTGACAGCGCTGAAAGGACCCACTGCCATGGGAATGGTCAGTCTGATGGACGATGTGGACAATGGAAAAGTTGACAGCGAAAATTATAAGTTTACTATAGCAGCATCCATAGACGAGGTGACACCGGCAATATCCCAGGGAGAGACAGACATTGCCGCAGTGCCTGCCAATGTGGCCTCTGTTCTTTATAATAAACTGGAGGGCGGTGTTCAGGTTCTGGCCGTCAATACACTGGGAGTTCTCTATATAGTAGAGAATGGCGACACCGTCCAGTCTGCGGCGGATCTGAAAGGAAAGACCATCTATGCCAGCGGGAAAGGAGCCACGCCGGAGTATGCCCTGAATTATATTCTTCAGCAGAACGGCCTGGATCCGGCGGCGGATGTGACCATTGAGTGGAAGAGCGAACATTCTGAATGCGTGGCGGCCCTGGCCCAGGATCCTTCCGGCATCGCCATGCTGCCCCAGCCTTTTGTGACAACAGCCCAGATGAAAAATCCGGATCTCAGGGTTGCCCTGGATCTGACAGAAGAGTGGGACAAAGTGCAGGAAGACGCGCAGGAACCCGGCGCTTTGCTTACCGGTGTTGTGGTTGTGAGAACAGAATTTGCCAAAGAGAACCCGGAAGCAGTGTCCGATTTCCTTGAGAGATACAAAGCGTCCGTTGATTTTGTCAACGAAAATGTGGACGAGGCTGCACAGCTTGTAGGTCAGTACGACATTGTCACCGCGGAAGTGGCTCAGACAGCGATCCCCGAGTGCAATATTGTCTGCATTACAGGCGATGAGATGCAGGAGAAGCTGTCCGGATATCTTTCTGTTCTGAACGACCAGAATCCGGAAGCTGTGGGAGGAAAATTACCAGATGATGACTTCTACTACACCGGAGAGTAAGGAAGGAAAAAGAAAAGGAAAGATCAGGCTGTGGGCCGTTCTTGTCTGGCTGGCAGTGTGGCAGCTTGTCAGTATGTGGATAGGACAGGAGATACTTCTTGTGTCTCCTGTCACTGTTGTCTGTACTGTTGTAAAACTGGCGGCCACAGCAGAATTCTGGCTTTCCATCGCCTCCTCCATGATCCGGATTGTAGGAGGATTTCTCCTGGGTGTGATCCTGGGGGTGGTTCTTGCAGGACTTTCAGCAGCGTCAGTGCGGCTGCGGGAATTTCTGCTTCCATTTATTGTGACTGTCAAATCCATCCCGGTGGCATCCTTTGTCATTCTCGTTCTGATATGGGTGTCCTCCAGAAACCTGTCTGTGCTGATTTCATTTCTGATGGTATTTCCTGTGATCTACACGAATGTTCTGGACGGCATCAGCCAGGTGGACAGGAAACTTCTGGAGATGGCCAGAGTCTTTGAGATTCCCTTTGGCCGCCAGCTTCGCAGTATCTATGTCTCCCAGGTCCTTCCCTATTTCCGCGCCGGCTGCTCTCTGGCACTGGGGCTGTGCTGGAAGGCAGGCGTGGCGGCAGAAGTCATAGGAATTCCCCAGAACTCCATAGGAGAAAACCTCTACAATGCCAAGATATACCTGGACACACCGGCGCTTTTTGCCTGGACGCTTGTCATTATCTGTATCAGCGTCCTGTTTGAAAAAGGATTTCTGAAGGCCATCGGGTACTGTGTCCGCCGCCTTGAGCAACGGGGATGAAAATGAGCGAAAGAGAAGTGAGAAAATGCCTGAGATCATAAATATAAGCAAATCATATGGGGAACACAGAGTACTGGAACAGTTTTCACTTCATATACAGGAGGGGGAGACTACTTGTATCATGGGCAGATCCGGATGCGGCAAGACCACGCTTCTTCGTATTCTCATGGGGCTTGAGACGGCCGATGAAGGAGAGACCGGCGGACTGCCTTCCATGAAGAAGAGCGCTGTATTTCAGGAGGACAGGCTGTGCGAAAATTTAAGCGCCATGGCTAACATACGGCTGACATGCCCGGAAAGGACGGCAGAAGAGATCAGAAACGAGATGAAGAAGATTGACCTGGGAGGCTGTGAAAATCAGCCGGCCCACGAGCTCTCCGGCGGAATGCGGCGCAGGGTGGCTCTTCTCAGGGCTCTCCTTGCGCCCTGCCAGATCCTGTTTCTGGATGAACCGTTTAAAGGTCTGGACGACGAGACACGCAGGAAAACCATTGCGTATACAAAAGAGGCATGCCGGGGCAGGACTGTGCTTTTCGTGACCCATGATGAAAAGGAAGCAGAGTTGATGGGGGCGGCGAAAGTCGTGTCCCTGGATGAGGGATAGATGCGCTGAGATATCTGCCCGGTAAAAAACACAGATCCGGGCTGCCGGAAGACAAAGGTCTGACGGCAGGACCGGCAGATAAAGGAGAAACAAAAAAATGAACACACAGGTACAAAACCAGGAAAATCCGCTGGGATACAAAAGTATACCGGCGCTTTTGAAAAGCTTTGCCATACCAAGCATTATTGCCATGGTAGTGAGTTCCCTGTACAATATCGTGGATCAGATTTTTATCGGCCAGGGTGTGGGGTATCTTGGAAATGCTGCCACAAATGTAGCCTATCCTCTGACTACGATCTGTCTTGCCATCGCGCTTCTTATCGGTATAGGAAGCGCTTCGCGTTTTTCACTTCACCTGGGAGCAGGGGAGAAGGACAGGGCATGCCGCGTTGTGGGAAACGGCATCAGTATGATGGTTGTCTTTGGCATGATCTATGCGGTACTGGTGGAAATCTTCCTGCATCCGCTTCTTACTGCATTCGGGGCAACGCCGGATGTGATGCCCTACGCAATCGAATATACACGGATCACGGCGGTGGGAATGCCGTTTCTTATCGTGACAAACGGTATGAGCAATCTGGCCAGGGCGGACGGAAGTCCGAAGTACTCTATGACCAGCATGCTGATCGGCGCCATTGTCAACACGATTTTGGATCCGGTCTTTATCTTTGTTTTTCACTGGGGTGTAGCCGGCGCTGCCTGGGCCACGGTGATCGGACAGATCTGCTCGTTTGTGTCGGCAGTGATATACATAGGGAAATTTAAGAACATAGAACTGAAAAGGGAAGATATCCGTCTTGTCCCGCAGGAATGCCTGAAAACCGCATCACTGGGCATGAGCAACAGCCTGAATCAGGTAGCCATTACGTTTGTCCAGATCGTGCTGAACAATTCGCTGACATACTACGGGGCGTCATCTCCATACGGAACAGACATCCCCCTGGCGGCCTGCGGAATTGTCATGAAGACAAATGCCATACTGCTTGCATTTATTATAGGAATTTCCCAGGGAAGCCAGCCTATCATCGGCTTTAACTACGGGGCGAAGCAGTATGACCGCGTCCGGAAGACCTACAAGCTGGCCATCAGTGTGAACCTGGCCATTTCTGCCGTGGGATTCATTCTCTTTCAGTTTTTCCCGAGACAGATCATTTCCCTGTTCGGGACAGGAGATGAGATGTATTTTACCTTTGCTGTGAAGTTTATGAGGATCTTCCTTTTCATGATCATTGCAAACGGCGTTCAGCTTATTTCCTCAAACTTCTTTTCGGCTATCGGAAAACCGGTGAAAGGACTTCTTCTCTCCATGACGAGACAGGTCTTTTTCCTCATACCTCTTATTCTGATCCTTCCGCTGTTCTTTGGGCTGGACGGTATCATGTTCGCAGGGCCTGTGGCGGATTCGGCCGCGTTTGTGACGACTGTCATCCTGATTGTGCAGGAGATGCGGCATATGCGCGGGCTTGAGAAGGCTGCGGTGTCATAAAATTCAGATAATATAGAGGACTCTGACTGTATAAAGCGCAGTAATTTCCTGGCGGGAATTATTGCGCTTTATGTCTTGCATTTTCTCCCGGGCTGTGCTACTATCTACATAAGCTTCAAAAAGCGGTCGCTTTTTTATTCTTCGGCAGTTCGCCGGATTGATTCCTTAGCAATGAGTACAATACAGACTGGAGGTGTGCAGATGGAGCATCAGACAGAATATGACATCCTCAAGCTTGTGGAGAACCAGGGACGCTGTTATGTCAGTTCAGACTGTATGCCGGGAATGCTCCTGGCAACCTGCCTGAAATACCGGCCCAGCCTGCCCAGGGACCAGCTCCTTGCGTGGATGAGACAGATCCTGCAGGAGTTGGAGAAATTCCACCGGTGCAGAGGAAATCCGTGTTACCAGTATGTAAATCCCTACAGCATGGTGGTAGGGGATGACGGGAAGATCCACCTTCTCGATCTCTCCAGTGCAGGGCAGCAGGATCTTCGGAAAAAGCTGCAGAGAAGGAGTATAAGAGAAAGTTTTCTGATGCCGGACAACCAGCATTGTCAGCGGATGAGCCTGGCGGATGACATTTATGGGATTGGGAGGACGTTCCAGTATATGCTGGCAGCGGTGGAGGCGGTACCTCCCATCAAAGGGAACACAAAAAGAAAACTTCAAAAGATCATTTTCAGATGCCTCTGTCAGACTCCTGGTCAGGAGACAGGGGGCAGATCAAAGAAACAATATCATTCTGTTCACGAGATATCAGAACAATTTCCAAAAGACAGACAGGAACATAAAAAGACGAAAAAAGTGATAGTTGCCGCTGCGACTGCCCTGGCCCTGCTGGCTGTGGTAGCCGCAGGGGAAAGAACATTCTTTTCGCAGGAAACCATTTCCGATGGTGCCGAAACAGAGAATGCCGGCGCACGGGAGAGTATCTCCGCCGCAGAGAAGGATAGAGACGGGGAGGACAGTCTGAAATTTGATATGGCCATGCTCTACTTTCTTGAGCTGGAAGATTACGGGGAAAGCCGGAGGCTGTTCGGAGAGATGGCCGGCAGTGATCTTTTGGCAGCAGACTATGAGAAACTGTCCGCCTGTATGGAGGATGCCGATCAAATGGAGGAAAGCCAGATAAAGTCACTCCTGGCAGGTATGCAGGAGAGGATACCGGACAGGTCAGACTACAGATATTGTCTCAGCATTTTGCGGGGCTACTCGCTTCTGGGAAAAGGCAGTGCGAATGAGGAGATCATCCGCCTGGGAACAAAGCTCTTTTCTCTTCAGGACTGGACAGAGTCAGACTCTGACCACGAAAAAGAAAAAGAGGTCCGGTGGATGCTGGCGGGGGCTTTTGAGACTGCGGAAGATCCGGAGCAGGCAGTGGAACAGTACGGATCAATACTGGAACTGGAGGAGGACGAGGGCATCCGGGAACAGATATACAGCAGGCTGACCGCTCTGCACGGGGAAATGGGGGACACGGCATCTGCCTGGGAACTCTGCCGGCAGGGTCTGGAGGAGCTTCCGGACTCAAGACTGCTTCGGATACAGTATATCCGGATGCAGTGTGCCAACCCGGAAACAGACCGGCAGATCTGTGCGCAGACGATACAGGAATTTCTGCAGGAGATACCGGAGATAGCAGAGGAGCCGGAATTTATAAAACTGAAGGAAGAATATGAGATCAAAGTGGAGGGAGAGGAAGTATGGGTAGGAAAATAGTATGGCAGGTCTTTCTGCTGGTGGCGGTCCTGGCCGCTCTGTATGGCCAGCAGGAGATCTTTGCGCAGGAGGACGCACAGGCAATCTGTGAAGAGGAAGAGAAGGAGCCGGAGGAGGGGGAGGAGCAGGGAGAGGAGCAGGAAAAGGAGCCGCCTCTTCCCTATGAGGTTTCTTATGAGGAGGCGGACGGGGAGGAGAAGTACTATACGGTGAAACCCCAGGTGACCATCAGCCATCCCGGAGAAACAGGGGAGACTGTTTACACAGTGGAAAATGAGGCGGGAACTGTTCTGGAGGGAAGGATCAGCCAGCCGGGAGGGCAGGCTGTCATTGGGCAGGAGACATTTGCAGAGGGGGAAAACCGGCTCCGTATCTGGATTGAATACACGCCGTCGGGGCAGGAGAAAGAGCTGCAGATCTTTTATGAAAAAGAGCTGCTGTTTAAAGTTGATACGGCCCCTCCAGCCCTGGATATGTGGGTGGACGGAGGAAATATCTGGCATCAGTATCAGGCTGGTCTAGTGTATCAAGCAAGTGAAAATACTGAGGGAAGCGGGATTAAATACATCGTATGCTATGTAAATGGAAAGGAGCAGGAGAGGAGCGAAAAAGAGAAGGGATCCTTTGTGATCCGCCAGACTTCTAAGGGGGGACAGGGAATCCCTGTGGCAGCCGCTGCCTTTGACCGGGCCGGCAACCGGACGGTTTGGGAGGGGGAGGTGTATGTGGACGCTTCACCCCCGTCTGTGCAGATCAGCGGTGCCAAGGACTATCTGATCACCAGCAAAGACATTCATGCTCTCTGCGCGGTCTCTGACGACAATATGCTGGACTTTTGTGGCGTACAGACGATCTGGACTTCTCCGGAGGGAGAGGAGACCGTGCTGGATGGGGGAGAATGGAGCGGGGAAGGCGGCAGCAGGCAGGCGGAGCAGATCTTCCAGAATGACGGCATTTACCGGATCCATGTCAGGGCGGCGGATGCAGCGGGTTTTCATGCGGAGACAAAGGTTCAGGTCATTGTGGATAAGAACAATCCGGTTATCACTTATGTGGATGAGCTGGATGGGACCTGGCTGAAGGAATTCTGCTGGAACAGGCCTGTGTCTGAACTCATTACAGATTTTACCAGCTACACGTACAGGCTGACACTGGACGGCGTCCCCTATCTTCCCGGACAGACGATCCGAAAGGAGGGGCGTCATCTTCTGGAGGCTGAGGCAGTGGACGCGGCCGGCAACCGCTCCAGAGCTGCGGCAGAGTTTGCCATTGACCGAACGCCTCCGCAGATCCTGTTTGAAGATGTGGAAAATGGCAGGGCTTATGAGGAGAGAAGAACCTGTACGGTCCGCCTTGGGAACAGCGGGGACTGGATCCGCGAGATCCGTGTCAACGGGAAAAAGATAGAGCTGGATCCGGACACAGATGTGTACACTTGTACATTTGACGAGTACAGGGTCTACAAGATGGAGGTGGCCGCTGCGGACAAAGCAGGAAACAAGGCGGAGCGATCGGTTCTCTTTGAAATCGTGGCGAAAGAGTCCCTGGCCGATAAGCTGCTGTCTCCGGTCAGACAGTCTCTTGGACTGGAAGAGGAGCAATTTAAGCGTGAGAAAGAGACAGAAGAAAAAGAGTCGGCGCAGGATAGCTGGGATGAGACCGCTTTGCCGGCAGTCGTGGCGGCAGGACTTCTGCTTCTGCCGGGGCTTGTCTGCTTCAGACGTATCGTAAAAAAGAAGAGAGTGTGATAAAATAGGAAAAAACAGGCAAGGAGGAAAAAAGATGCAGGCGGTCGTATATAGAGGAAAAGGTGAGATCTGTATGGAAGATAGGCCGCTTCCACAGCTGGAAAAGGATACAGATGCCATTGTGAGAGTGACGCTGACTGCTATCTGCACCAGTGATCTTCACATTAAAAACGGCTCGGTGCCAAGGGCAGTGCCCGGAACCATCCTTGGGCATGAATTTGTAGGCGTTGTGGAGGAGACCGGGCGGAAGGTAAAGAGCGTACATGCCGGACAGAGAGTGGCTGTCAACGTGGAGACCTTCTGCGGAGAGTGTTTTTTCTGCAAAAGAGGTTTTGTCAATAATTGTCAGGATGAAAATGGCGGATGGGCGCTGGGATGCAGGATAGACGGCGGCCAGACAGAGTATGTGAGAGTCCCCTTTGCGGACCAGGCGCTGACGCCCATCCCGGACCAGGTGACAGATGAGCAGGCACTTTTTACAGGGGATCTGCTCTCTACGGGATACTGGGCGGCAAAGATTGGCGAGATCAGGCAGGGAGATACTGTCCTGGTGCTTGGGGCCGGACCAGCCGGTCTTTGTGCTATGATGTGTGCAGCTCTCTACAGGCCTGCCCGCATCGTGGCGGCAGATATAGACAGGAGCAGACTGGAATTTGCCAGAAAGCAGGGACTGGCAGACGAATTTGTGGATCCTTCTGAAGTCTCGCTGACAGAAGCACTGCGGGAGTGGACCCAGGGACGGGGAGCGGATGTGGTCATTGAGGCGGCAGGCGGGAAGGACAGTTTTCGGCTTGCCTGGCAGGCGGCAAGGCCCAATGCTGTGGTCGTCATTGCAGCCATGTATGAGGAAGAGCAGATCCTTCCCCTGCCTGAGATGTACGGAAAAAATCTGATCTTCAAGACCGGAGGCGTAGATGCATGCAACTGCAGAGAGATCCTGGAACTGACAGCCCGGGGAAAGCTGAAAGGTGAGTGCCTGATCACCCACAGGGCACCTCTGGCTGATGCCATGGAGATATACCGGCTGTTTGAAAATAAAGAGGAAGGAATCATAAAAGCGGCGCTGACCCCCTAGGGGCAGCGCCGCCAAAACTATCTTAATCTACATAGCCGGTTGTCTGGCCGATCATATAGGGAGTTCCGGTGCCGTCTACAATGTAGGCATCAATGTAGTAGACGCCCAGCTTGAAGCCGTAATTGGCCACATTGATATTGGCGCCGTAGCTGCCGTCACCCCGGTCTGTCAGCTGTATCCACTGCAGGTCACTCTGGTCTTCGTTGGTCCATACTGCGATCTGCACACTCTGCACCGTATCCGGAAGATTGACCAGATCTGTCACGGTCACAGGAATGCCGCCAATGTCGCGCAGATAGGGATCTGCATAGACTGTGCCGGTGGGAACGCGGCCCTCCCGCTCCATCAGCGACTGGGAGTCGTAGTCGATATCTGCCAGCTCCTCAATAAGCTGCGATTTTTTCTTCAGCTCAGCCGCCTCCGTATCAAGACCGAAGCGCTCGGTGAGAGTGGGCTCCGAGGAGAAAAGATTGGTCCCAAGGCCAAGCCGGTTGCCTTCGATCTGTACGCCCAGGGCAGCCAGGGTAGTGGGAAACTGGTCAAAAGTAGTGAAATCTCTCCTTGTCTCAGTCTCCTTCTGGGCAGCGGCATTGATGTAAGCCGTATAGGTCTTTCTGATGTAATCACCGTCCACATCTTCGCAGTAATCACTGTCCATGGTGGGATGGTCGCCGCACAGGACAATAGTCGTGTTTTCGTAAAAATCCTGCTGCTGAATCCAGCGGATGAACGAAGCTACCTGCTGGCTGGAACAGCGCATGACGTTGGAGTACTGGTCATCGCCGTAGAGCTTAGGACAGCCCTCGCACATATACCCGTCTTCAAAATGTGTGTCTACCGTGAGCATAGTCAGATTAAAAGGTTCCGGCTGGGCAGCCAGTTCAGTTACTTTCTGCTTTGCGAACTCGAACAGCTTCTGATCTTCATATCCCCACCACACAAGATAGTCCTCCGGGATCAGGCCATTCTGGGCCGCATATTTATAATCCATCATTTCGTAGCTGCCGTGTTCTGTAAAATACAGCTCCCGGCCTCCAAAAACCGCATCGGATCCGATGAGAAGAGTCTGGGAGTAGCCCTGGCTCTCCAGGATATCACCCAGAGTCACAGCGCCGGCAAAGAATGTATCCTGGGTGTCCATGTTGTTCCCGTCGATGGAGACGCTTAGCGGCAATCCGGCGGTCTGTCCGAACATGGCGCCGATGGTCCAGGTTGTGCCGGGCATGGAATAGCCGCCGTTCAGTTTGTCAGTCTCGCCGGAAAAGTCCTCGTTTTCCTGAGCGATCTGGGTCAGCTCCGGAATCACATTCTCGGTAAAAGCGCCGCCGTTTTGGGTGTCAGCGTATGTAGTTTCCATGGACTCCAGGAAGATGTAGATCAGATTTCGCTTTTCCTGGGGAAAGGTCATTTCCACATCTGCCGGGCTTACGTAGTTGTCGTCGATAAATGTAGAGTAGGTTCCTCTGTCTGCCACATAGTTTCCTACATCCAGGGCCTGCCAGGCGCCGTGGACCGACAGGGCGGATACAGATACGGACAGGACAATGGCTCCCGCCATGACAGCGTAGTACCGTTTCTTTTTCCGGAAAGCGGTTAAGATGACAGCCAGGACAAGCAGGATGACGACAGCAGGAACAATGCATTTGACAACGTATTCTTTGATCATGGCGTCATTTGTGCCCTCCAGCGGGGAGGTCAGGTGGTAGATGAGCTCGTCCATGGTGAGGTTGCTCCAGGTGTCGAACATCCACTTGAGACTGCAGGTGATGATCGTGGCAAGTACAGCCAGGAGTACAGCCAGGATCGTGAGCAGTACACGCAGAGCTCGCTTTGCATAAATAGATATTTTTCCCATTTTTTACACACATTTCTCCTGAATTTTACATTTCTCAACCTCTAATTATAACGGTTCTGGAGAAGGTCTTCAAGGAAAAACGCGTAAAAGTAAGGGGGAATGCAAAAGAAAATGCGTGTAGAAAGAAAAAATTCCTAAAAAGGGAGGATGCCGGGTGACCGATCTCTCAGTCCCCGGCATGTATTATGAAAAAGTTTATTCCAAATAGTATTTCTACTACGAAGCGTCTTGATTTATTTGATGATTTTAGTATAAGGCAGAGCTGTGAAGAAAAAGTGTTCAAGAAGTGAAACTTTTTTAAATGATAAATGAACAAATTATGAACAGGACAGATTTTACGCACTTTTTACAAGATCTTGATCTTGAAACAAGAAAAGAACGATATACTGTAGATAAATACAATCCGGAAAGGGGATACTCTATGGTAAAGATTTATGTACTTGATACGAATGTCCTGATCCAGGCTCCGTACGCTGCCGAGTGTTTTGAAGATAACCAGGTCGTGCTGCCCATGGCGGTACTGGAAGAATTGGACAATCTGAAGAAGGCGGAAGGGGAGAGAGGCGCAAGCGCCAGGCGGGCCATCCGATTCCTGGAGCAGATGCGGCAGAGGGGCGATCTGCTCTCTGGTGTGGAGCTTCCCGGTGGAGGAAGCTGCCGGGTGGAAAAGAATTATGTGGATGTCCAGCTGCCGCCGGAGCTCTCGGAGGAGATCATGGACAACCGGATACTGAAAGTGTGTCTTGGACTGAAAGAGACACACGAAGAGCAGGTGATCCTTGTGACAAAGGATATTCTTCTCCGTATCAAGGCACAGATCCTCGGGATATCTGCCGAGGACTTTACGACAGAGCAGGTGTTTGACAACGAAAACCAGTATAAGGGCAGGATCGAGGTGTACGTGCCAGAGGAACTTTTTAAGGATTTTAAAAAGAAAGGGATTCCTGTCCAGAGTGTGTATGTAACAGACGGGGAGGACGGCAGAATTGTCCCTGAACTTACAGAAAACCAGTTTGTCATATTGAAGGCGGACCAGTCAGTGAAAAAGACCCACCTGGGAAGGGTGGAAAACGGAGTGATCCGAAAGCTGGAGTACAGAAAAAGCATGCCCTATGGGATCCGACCGAGAAACGCAGGACAGTATTTCCTGCAGGAAGCTCTTATGCAGCCGGCCAAGACAGCGCCCCTTGTTATTGTCAAGGGAATGGCGGGGACAAGCAAGACATTTTACTCCCTGGCAGTTGGGCTTGAAAAGGTGCTGAATAATCCAACCGGGGAGTACAGACGGATACTGGTGTGCCGGCCCAATGCCCAGTTTGACTCAGATATCGGGTTCCTGCCGGGGGATGAGCAGGAGAAGATCTCGCCTCTGATGCGCCCTGTTATCGACAACCTGGAGCAGCTGATCGACTCCAATGAGGAGGAGCGGTATGCAGATGAAGATGAGCTGAGAGGAAAGATCGAAGAGATATTTGCCAGAGGGCTGATCCAGACAGAGGCCATGAACTATATCAGAGGACGCTCGATCATCAAAACTTACCTTATTATAGATGAAGCCCAGAACATGACGCCGAACCAGATCAAGGGCATTATCACCAGGGCGGGCAAAGACACCAAGATCATTCTTTTGGGAGATCCGGACCAGATCGACCGCCCCTTCCTGGATGAGAGGACCAATGGACTCAGCTATGCCTCAGAACATATGAAGGGCAGTCCCCTGTGCTGGCAGGTTACCATGACAGCACAGGAGTGTGAGCGGTCCGAGCTTGCCATGGACGCTATACGCAGGCTGTAAAGTGCACCGGCAGCCTGGAAGACATGGGGGCCGGGAAAAGGAGGATTTAAGTTTGTCAGTCACATATAAACAGATCAGAAGCGATGAGGAGATCGGGCTGCTGATCGAACATGGAAATACAATATTAAATGAGCTGGGATACACAGAACATTCCAGAAAACATGCCGCCAAGGTGGCGGAGACAGCAGGGAAGATCCTGAAGGAATTGGGATATGCAAAACACAAGGTGGAGTTGGGCAGGATCGCAGGCTATATGCATGATATCGGCAACTGTGTCAACCGGCACGACCATCCCCACAGTGGAGCGATGCTGGCATATCAGATACTGAAAGAGCGAAAGATGCCCTTGGGAGACGCCATGACCGTGATGACTGCTATTGGTCACCATGACGAGGGGACAGGGGCGGCTGTGGACGAGGTGTCGGCAGCCCTGATCCTTGCAGATAAGACCGATGTGCGGAGGAACCGGGTGCAGAACCCGGTTCCGGCTAATTTTGACATACATGACAGGGTCAACTACGCAGCCTTGTCTTCCAGTCTTGCGATAGATAAGGAAAAGCGTGTCATACGGATGGAGATCGAGCTGGACGACTCTATGTGCACAGTTATGGACTATTTTGAGATCTTTCTGCAGCGGATGATCATGTGCAGGAGGGCGGCCGAGAGGCTTGGGTGCAAATTCAAACTGGTTGCAAACGGCAGCAAGCTGTGCTGATCGGCCAGCGGCGGAGCGGTTTTGTGTTACCGGTTCTGCATGAATTCCAGAAACAACTTCATCTGGGGAGTCACATATTTATTCCGGTGGTAGGCAAGCTGGCTCCACATGACGATCCGGGGGCATTCTGTGTCCAGGATGGCCAGGCGGCCTTCTGCTACATCGTCTTTCACCACATACTCCGGGAGAAAAGAGATGCCTTTGTTTTTCAGCAGAAAGCGGGTGATCACGTCCGTGTTTCCCACCTCCAGCCGGGGATGCAGCTCGTAGCCGGCTGCGGCCAGGGTCTGCTCCATGGCATAACGGTAACTGATCCCCTTTTCAGTCAGATAGAGCGGTTCCTCCACCAGACGGCTGATGGGGATCTTCTTCATGCGGGCCAGAGGAGAGCTGGAGGAGGAGACGAAATAGATATTCTCCGGCTGCTCCATGACCTTGATCCACTCCGGAAAGTAAAGTTTTTCGTCCAGAAAGTACAAAATGTCAATGTCATTCTGGCGCAGCATATCGATCAGGTCGGGGACCGGAGCCGTGTGCGTGCTGATCTCCACACCGGGGCAGCGCTCTCCCATCTTCATGAAAACCGGAGGGAGAACACTGATGACGTAGGATTCACACGTGCCGATGCGCAGTTTCCCGGAGATCTGCTCCGGCTCCCGGGCAATGCTTTCTGCCTTGCCGGCTGCGCTTAGTATATCCAGGGCATAGGGCAGCAGGCGCTGGCCGGCCTGTGTCAGTTTTGCCTTCTTCCCGATCCTCTCAAAAAGCTGTACCTGTAATTCAGCTTCCAGCTGTTTGATCTGCATGGTGACGGCAGACTGGGAGTAGCCAAGCTGCTCTGCGGTTTTTGAAAAGTTCCGCACCTCTGCGATGCGGACAAAAGTTATGAGATTGCGTATTTCCATGACATCACCGTTCAAAAATTTTGAATGTTTCTATAAAAACTATGAATTTTACAGTGTTTCCCATCCATGTTAGCATGATAGTCAGAAGCGGTCAAGGAGGGAAACGATGAGACGAGAGATAAGAGAACAGAACAGACAGGTAGGAGAACTGCTGACAGAATTTATCAAAGAGACAGTCGGCTTTTACGATCATATAGAAAGGGAACCGGTCTGTCGGCCTGCCGCAAAGGACAGGCTTGCAGCTATACAGGAACAGACCATCCCGGATAAAGGGCGCCCGGTGGAAGAGGTGTTCCGGGAAATGCAGCGGGACATTTATTCCAGCACTATTCTGGGACAGCATCCCCGCAGCTTTTCCTGTGTCCCCTCCACCATGTCCCTCGTATCCTGGATGGGAGATGTGATGACAGGCGCGTATAATCCCCACGCAAGCTGCACGGTCAACGCCCCGGCGGCTGATCTGGTGGAGAAGAAACTGATCCGCTGGATGTGCGGCCAGGCAGGGTACCCGGAGGAGAGCGGCGGGCTCTTTGTGTCCGGCGGCTCCATTGCCAATCTGACGGCGCTGACAGCGGCCAGAGACGCGAAGCTGACCTGGGGAGAAAGAGGAAAAGCGGTGGTGTATGTCTCCGGCCAGACTCACTCGTCTGTGGCCAAGGGACTTCACATCATCGGCTTTGGCAGGGAGCAGATCCGGGTTCTCCCCGTGGACAGGGAGTTTTGCATGGATCTTTCCGCGCTTAGGTCCTCGGTCAGAAAAGATATGACGGACGGGAATATCCCTTTTGCAGTGGTGGCTTCCGCAGGGACGACAAACACAGGAAGCGTGGATCCGCTGGCAGAAATTTCCGCCATCTGCCGGAAGTACGACATGTGGATGCATGTGGACGGGGCGTTCGGGGCGTCGGCGCTTCTTTCGTCAGAGCAGAGAAAGAAGCTGGACGGCATTGAACTTTCAGACAGTCTGAGCTGGGATGCCCACAAGTGGATGATGCAGACGTATGGATGCAGTGCGGTACTGGTGCGGAACCAGTCCGATCTGGTCCGCAGTTTTGCCGCCCATCCGGAGTATCTGAAAGACGCGGAGACCTCGGAGGAGGGGGTCGAGTTCTGGGATCTGGGGCCGGAGCTGACGCGGCCGGCAAGAGGGCTGAAGCTGTGGCTTACCCTGCAGACAGAAGGCACGGAGAAGATGGGACGAATGATCGACCACGGCTGCAGGATGGCAGAGCTGGCAGGAAAGCTGATACAGGAGGAGCCGGAGTGGGAGATCATCTCTGGGCCATCTCTGGGAGTTGTCAACTTCCGTTACATAGCGGACGGCACCCTGTCTGAGGAGGAGCTGGACTCTGCTAACCAGCACATATCTGCAGAGATCACAGAGAGCGGATTTGCCCAGATCTTTACCACAGAGCTGGGGGGAAAAAAGGTGCTGCGCATGTGTACTATCAACCCAGAGACAACGGAGGAGGACATCCGCCGTACCATCGAAAAACTGACAAAAGCAGAGGCTGTCTCCTGTCTGGGAACAGCCCGGAATCAAAGCAGGACAGCGTAGCCTCCGGGCTATACTGTCCTGTATTTTTCTGAGATTTCTGTTTTTTGTTCCGGGTCTAACCTCTGCGGTAAGCGAAAAGAGGAATGCCGTTCTTTGTTGGCAGCTCCACATGTCCCTGGGTCAGAGGACGGACGTAATCAATAAAAGCGTCGCTGATATCCGAGCCGTCGCCTGTGATCCACTCCAGGGGAACACCTTTCTCCTTGTTGCAGATGATATTCACATCAGCTGTGCCGTAGGAGAGCTCATAAGGCACACTTTTGTTTCTTATGAAAGTGATCATTTTCCCGCTTTCGCCTGCAAGGGCTGCATGTACAGCATAAACGCCTGCGTTGACTGCCTCGTCCAGATCCACACGGGACAGGTGGGCGCAGGAACATCTCTGGCATACGTTCAGCTCTACGGAGCGGACTTTGACGCCCAGGCGCTCTTTGACAAGATTCTCCAGATATTTTCCAGAGCCTGTGAGCATCTTGTGGCCAAAGGTATCTGTTCCCACCTCGCTGGCGTACTCGCAGATGAAGGTTCCCTTTCCATCGTTGATACCCTCAGAGATGCAGACAACCAGATTGGGAGTGGTCTTCAAGGCCTCTTTTACTTTCCCGATAAAAGCCTCCTGGTCAAAAGCAACCTCCGGCAGGTAGATAAGCACAGGGTTGTCCCCCTTGAATTTGCGGGCCAGCATGCTGGCGGCGGTGAGCCAGCCGGCGTGGCGTCCCATGATCTCCACGATGGTGACGGACTGTTTGTTGTCGTAGACGGAGGCGTCGATGGCGATCTCGCGGACCGTGGTGGCCACATACTTGGCGGCGCTTCCGTATCCAGGAGTATGGTCTGTCTCCACCAGGTCGTTGTCGATGGTCTTGGGCACGCCGATAAAGCGGATAGAGCTGTTCATAAACCCTGCATACCGGGATAGTTTGCTCACTGTGTCCATGGAATCGTTTCCGCCGATGTAGAAGAAGTATCCGATGTTCAGCTCCTCAAAACGGCGGAACAGCTCCGGGTACACCGGATCGTGCAGATCTTCCGGCAGCTTGTACCGGCAGGAACCAAGGTAAGCGCCAGGTGTGGTGCGGACAAGCTCCAGCTCATTTGTCTTGTCCAGTGTGCCCAGATCCATGTAGTTGCCCTGGAGAAATCCCTCTATACCGTTGATCATGCCGTACACGGTACCGATCTCATCTGTCTTTTTGATCCCTTCAGATGCAACTCCGTAGAGGCTTCCATTGATGACTGCTGTGGGACCTCCGGACTGTCCCACAATGATATTTTTTTTCATGTTCTTTCCTCCAAATATTTGATCCCCGGCAAAGACCCTGCCGCAGCAGAGGCCTTTTGCTTCTACACATAACTATAACGGAAAACCATCCTTTTTACAATTGCGTGACGAAGATTTTGCAAAGTTTAAGTTGAAAAAAGAGAGGAATACTATATACTATAGAACAGAGGAGGAAGAAATTATATGAAGTACATTTCATTTGCGATCCCGTGCTACAATTCTCAGGACTACATGGCACATGCGATCGAGAGCATCCTTCCAGGCGGAGAGGACGTGGAGATCATCATTGTAAATGACGGCTCCAGCGATGATACATCAAAAATCGGGCATGAGTACGCGGAAAAATATCCGGGTATTGTGAAGGTAATCGACAAGGAGAACGGCGGGCACGGAGACGCGGTGAACTGCGGCCTTGCCAATGCCACCGGAAAATATTTCAAGGTGGTGGACAGCGATGACTGGGTGAAAGAAGAATCCCTGCACCGGATCCTCCAGGTGCTCAGAAATTTCGAGGAAGAGGGGACAGAGGTGGATATGTTCATCGCCAATTACGTGTATGAAAAAGTGGGCGTTGAGAATAAGAAGTGCATTCACTACCGGAACGTGCTGCCCCAGGATGAGATCTTTCACTGGTCGGACATCGGGCATTTCCATCTGGATCAGTACATTCTCATGCATTCGGTGATCTACCGGACAGAGCTTCTGCTTTTGTGCCAGCTTACGCTGCCGAAGCACACGTTCTATGTGGACAATATTTACGTGTATTATCCGCTGCCCCATGTGAGAAAGCTCTACTATATGGACGAGGATTTCTACCGCTATTACATCGGGCGGGAGGATCAGTCTGTCAATGAAAAAGTTATGATAAAGAGGCTGGATCAGCAGATCTTTGTCACGAAGAAGATGATCGATATGTATCATATGAAAGAGATCACCAACAAGAAGCTGAAAAAGTACATGATTAACTATCTGGCTATTATGATGACTGTTTCATCGATCCTCTGTATCCGATCCAAAGAGAAGGAAAACCTGGATAAGAAAAAAGAACTGTGGATCTATCTGAGAAAAAAGGACGCCGGAACTTATGTGAAGATTCGCTACGGTATCCTTGGACAGACTATGAATCTCCCTGGCAGATCGGGAAGAAAGATCTCATCCCTGGCCTACATGGTGGCCCGGCGGCTCATCGGCTTCCAGTAGGAAGAGGCGGATACCGATAAAACATTGCGGATAAGGTATAAAATAACTGTCATGGCACATACTCTATGTAAAAAGATAAAGGAGTATGTACCATGGCAGTTGATTTTTGTAAGAGCAGAACAAAAGAGAATCTGATGAAGGCGTTCGCCGGGGAAAGCCAGGCAAGAAACAGGTATACCATAGCGGCGGAAATGGCCAGGGAACATCACATGTACTCGGTGAGCCGGATCTTTCTTTTTACCGCGGAACAGGAAAGAGCCCACGCCCACCGGTACTATGAGCTTCTGAAGGAGGCGGAGGGAGAAAACATAGAGATCTGCGGCAGTTTCCCTGTGGACACCTTTGACTCTCTGACGGATCTTCTGCGTGCGGCGCAGCACAACGAGACAGAGGAGTACAAAGATGTGTACCAGTCCTTTGGAGATCAGGCCAAGGAGGAGGGGTTCCTGGAGGCGGCCTCTGTTTTCTATCAGACCGCGGAGGTGGAGAACACTCACGCAAAGCGGTTCGGGGCGATTAAGAAGCTGTTGGAGACAAACACCTACTTTGAGCTGGGCCAGGAGGGAGCCTGGATGTGCCTGAACTGCGGCCACATTCACAGGGGGACAAAAGCCCCGGAAGTATGCCCGCTCTGCAGGCATGAGAAGGGGTTTTTCATTCCGCTGTCCCTGGCTCCGTACACAGACGGCAGTATAGCGGTGATGTAAAGGAAACAGTTATAAAAGAAACTATAATAAGGAAGTGACAGCGGATGGCAGGACAGAAAATAGAGGATCTTCTGAATCTTGCTCTGGACGCTACACAGGAGGAGAGGGAGAAGTCCCTGGAGCTGGATGTGGGATATGATCCCATAGAAAGAGAGTGGGATGTGATCGTGAAGTACACCGGGAGTCTGGACAATGTCCGGAATGTAGCTGTGCGGTTGACAGACCTGCTCAATGAGTACGCCATTGTCACAGTGAAGGAGTCCAGGCTGTCTGAGCTGGCGGCTCTTAGGGAAGTGGAATATATAGAAAAGCCAAAGCGGCTGTTTTTTCAGACAGCGGACGGGAGGCGCGTATCCTGCATTGACGAGGTGCAGGATGCGCGCTTTTCTCTTTTCGGACAGGGGGTTCTGGTGGCGGTCATAGACTCAGGCATCGATTACATGCTGCCGGATTTCCGGAATGAGGACGGCTCGACCCGGATCCTGGCCCTGTGGGATCAGTCGGCGGCGCCCCGCCAGGAGGAGGGGGAAGCTCCCCCGGTCGGATACGCGGAGGGGACAGAGTATACCCGGGAGCGGATCAATGCAGCCATAGAAGCGCCGTCAGAAGCGCAGAGAAGGAGGATCATCCCCGGTACGGACACGTCGGGACACGGAACCTCCGTGGCTGCCATTGCGGCGGGAAACGGCGGAGGGGAGAGCCGGTACCGGGGCGTGGCGCCCCGCAGCAGCCTGCTGGTGGTGAAGCTTGGGGTACCCCGGACGGATGGCTTCCCAAGGACGACGGAGCTGATGGCGGGGATTGACTACGCGGTGAGAAAGTCGCTGGAATACAGGATGCCACTTGTCATCAATATCAGCTTCGGGAATACATACGGCGCCCACGATGGCACCTCCCTTCTGGAACGGTATATTGACGATGTGGCCAACCTGGGGCGGACCTGCATCTGCGTGGGGGCAGGCAATGAGGGGAATGCGGCGGGGCACACGGCAGGAAGGCTTGGACGCTACGAATCCGTGGCTGTCCAATTGGGTGTACAGGAAAGGCAGACGGCCATGAACCTGCAGATATGGAAAAACTATGCGGATCAGATACGCATAACGATTATCACTCCCTCCGGGGCGGGAAGCGATCCCATACAGGAGATAAGAGGAACTCAGAGACTCCGGATCGGCCCCACGGAGATCCTTGTCTATTACGGGGAGCCAAGTCCCTACAGCCTGGCCCAGGAGATTTTTATTGATCTTCTCCCCGTGGAGACGTACATTGCCTCCGGCGTCTGGACGATCCTGCTGGAAGCGGGGGAGGTGGTGGACGGCAGATACCAGATGTGGCTCCCCTCGGAGGCGGCATTGAACCAGGGAACGGGCTTCCTTTTCCCCTCAGAGGAGGATACATTTACCATCCCCTCCACCGCCTCCCGGGTGATCACGGTGGGTGCCTATGATGCCCGCACCTTTACGTACGCGGATTTCTCGGGGAGGGGAAGAGAGGGGGAAGGCTACCGGACAAAGCCGGACCTGGCCGCTCCCGGAGTAAATGTGATGACGAGAATGCCGGGAGGGACGGTGGAGGCAGTCACAGGAACCTCCTTTGCCACGCCTTTTGTGACAGGGGGGGCCGCCCTTCTGATGGAGTGGGGGATCATAAAAGAAAATGACCCTTATCTCTACGGTGAGAAGATAAAGGCCTATCTGCGAAAAGGAGCCCGGAAACTGCCGGGCCTTTCCCTGTATCCCAACAACCAGGTGGGGTACGGGGCTCTGTGCGTGCGGGACAGCATTCCGGAATAAAGACTATTCCAGGGGCATCTGCACCATCTGTCCGGACAGCAGCCGGTAGAGCTGGTCTGTCAGAACTTCCGGGTCCGTCCTGCCGTTTCTGCTGCTCTCGATGAGCACGCCGCCGATCCCGTATGTAAAGAAGTCCAGCGCTATGGACAGATCCCGGTAGCTCATGGACGCGTCCACGGCAGTGTGCTGGTAGAGGTTTTCCAGATAGCCGCGGAAATTTTTGTAGATGATATTTTCCATCTGCTCCCTCTGTCTGGAGTTGATCAGATGCTGGATGAAGTTTCTGTTTTCCAGGGCGAAATCTATAAAGAGCCGGAGCGCTGCCCTGGTATTTTCCGCCTGCAGACAGCGGTCCAGAAGCCGCTTGGCGCCCTCCTGGAGTATCCACTCTATGACGTCCAGGATATCCTGGAAATGATAATAGAAGGCCTGGCGGGAGATGCCGCACTCCTGTACCAGGTCTTTTCCGGGCCATGATCACCAGGTACGGCATGAGCGAGGCTTTTGACATGGTGGCCATGGAGACACAGACCAACCAGTACCTGGGAGGCGACACATCTCTTTCCTGTTCTGCCCAGACACAGGCGGAGATCGACAGAAAAGTGGTGGAGGTTGTGAAAGAGCAGCATGAGAAGGCAAGGACCATTATCCGGGACAATAAACGGAAACTGGACGAGCTGGCCCAGTACCTCTATGAGAGAGAAACCATCACAGGGGATGAATTTATGAAGATCCTGCTGAAGAAAGAGGAGGATCCCAGACAGATACAAGAGCAATAAATCACAATAACATGACAGAAATCCAGATTGCGCATGTCCGGCAGATAGAGTACTATAAATCTGTATATGTATTTACGTCAGAAAAAGGAGACTGTGTTTATGAGACCGGAACTGCGATTTGAGACAAAGAAAATGAGGGTGGCAGGGCTCGGAAAAGAGTCCTGCCTTCCTGATCTTCTGGGGGAGAAGATCCTGCAGAATGAGCTTGTCTTCCGCCTGGATGAGGAGGATGAACTCTACGAGGGATATGGCAGGAGAAAAAATGCCTATCCATACAGACAGTACAACTGTTATACAAGAAAGCTGGAGGAGAGGGACGTGGCAGTGGCAGTGTTGGAAAATGACTGCCTGCGGGCTGTCTTCCTCCCGGAGTACGGGGGACGCCTGTGGGAACTTTGGGACAAGGAGAGGAACCGTAATCTTCTCTATACAAATGATGTCCTTCAGTTCAGCAACCTGGCGGTGCGGAACGCCTGGTTCAGCGGAGGCGTGGAGTGGAACATCGGCGTCATCGGACATACCCCTCTGACCACGGAGCCTTTGTATGTGGCACAGACGGCCCTTGAGAGCGGGGAGCCTGTACTGAGGATGTATGAGTATGAGCGGATAAGAAAAGTGCCGTATCAGATGGATTTCTGGCTGGGAGAGAAGGACAGGTTCCTGAACTGTCGGATGCGGATCGTCAATGAGAGCAGTCAGGTCGTCCCCATGTACTGGTGGAGCAATATGGCCGTGCCGGAGTATGAAGGCGGGCGCGTCATCGTTCCGGCGGACAAGGCTTTTACCTACGCAGATGGCGCTGTGTACAAGGTGGATATCCCGGTTGTGGACGGGGTGGATGTGACAGAGTATCAGAACATTCCCCGGTCTGTGGATTATTTTTTTGATATCCCGGAGGAAGCGCCCAAGTATGTGGCCAACGTGGACAGGGAGGGGTCTGGCCTCCTTCAGATGTCCAGCAAAAGACTGCGCAGCCGGAAACTCTTTTCCTGGGGAAACCAGGACGGGTCAGACAGATGGCAGGAATTCCTGACGGACAAGGCGGGGCGGTACATTGAGATCCAGGCGGGGCTTGGAAAGACCCAGTACGGATGTCTCCCCATGGCGCCCCACACAGCCTGGGAGTGGCTGGAGCAGTACGGGCCGCTCCATCTCACGGAAGAGGAGAGAGCACTTCCCCATGCGTCAAGGAGCGCCCTCTTGACAGCAGCTGTACAGGAGGCCGGTGAGCCGGCGCGTATGGAGCAGATCCTGGCAGACACGAAAGCTATGGCGAAGAGCTCTGCACGGCTCATTTCCGGGGGAAGCGGCTACGGCGCTCTGAGAAGACAGGGGAAATGGACAGAGCATCTTGCCTTTCAGATACCGGGCGGACCGCTGGAAACATGGCAGAAGTTTTTTGAAACGGGCGTGCTCCCTGTGCCGGATGTGATGCAGCGGCCGGACGAGTTCCTGATCGACGGGGACAACATAGGATTTCTGGAAGATACACTTGCGGACTCCAACAATGAGAACTGGTATGCCTTCTATCAGGCCGGAGTCTGGCTGACGCAGGATGAGCAGGCGGGGAAAGCCAGAAAGATGCTGGAGACATCGCTGGAACTTGCAGAAAACCCCTGGGCTTACCATGCTCTGGCCTGCCTTAGCCTGCGTGAGGATCGTCAGAAGGAGGCAGAAGAGAAGATCTTACGGGGCATGGAGCTTGCTTCCGGCCTGGCGGAATGGGCGGATCGGCTTTCCTATATGAAGGAAGGCTTCAAAATGCTGTACATGATGGAGGCATCCGAAAAGATATGTAGATTTTATGAGAAGATGGAGGAGCAGCTTAAGGAGGAAAGCAGACTGAAATTCTACTATATTTCTGCGCTCCACAGACTGGGCCAAGACCGGGAGGCTTTGCGGCTCCTTGAGGAAAAGGGCGGTCTTCTGCTGGAGGACATCCGGGAGGGGGAGGACTCTATCGGTGAGTTGTGGCAGTCCCTTCACCGCAATGAGGCAGATGGGGAGAAGAAGCTGCCCCACCAGTACAACTTCTCTGCAAGTTGAATTTCCTCTCTAAATGATGTATGATAAATAGCGGATTATGTACTGAAACAGCAGAAAGGAATATTCCTATGAAAGAAGAAAACAATACAAAGAACAACCCGCAGAGACAGGAAGTGCTGGCGCATCTTCGGAACGCCAAGGAGCTTTTTGTCATCATCTCCCTGCACACGAAGATGCCTTTTGTTTTCTGTGACCCGGAGACTTTTGACGATGAGGTGCTCCTCTATAAGACGGAGAAAGAGGCGCAGAAAGGAGGAAAACTTCTCCTTGCGCAGAAAGACCCGGTCAATATAGCAAAGCTGGAGAACCGGCATCTTCTGTCCTTCTATTCCAATCTGTTCACCATGGGGGTCAATGCTCTGGCGGTGAACAAGGGGCTGGAGGATGAGATTCACCTGCAGCTGGGTGAACTGGTAAAACGGCCGGATATGGACAATCTTCCCGACGGGAAGAAATGGGTGGAAAATCCTCAGTTTCATCTTACAGCTCTCTATTTTATGCAGCAGATGCGTAAAGATCCGAAACAGCAGATGACAGAAGAGATGAAAGAGATGCAGGAAGAACTGCTTGTGGACCTGCAGCGAGGAAAGTTCCTTGTGGCGGTGGAGCCGGACAAAGGACTCCCTGTCCTGAAGCAGAAAGACGGGTCTGTGTTCCAGCCTATCTTTACAGATCCTGATGAGTTTCGTAAATTTAACAGAGAGAACAAATACAGGACCGCGGTGATTGAGTACGCTAAAATCCCGGACATCCTGGCCCCGGAGGCCAAAGGAGTGATCGTGAACCCTGTGGGAGTCAATGTTCCCTTCAACATCGCCCGGCCCAAAAAACAGGAGACGAAATAAGTCCTGCTGTCATAATATATATTAAATACAGTACGCGGAGGAGATAAAGGAATGATCTATGAGAATATACTTGAGGCTGCCGGGAATACGCCGCTGATCCGGCTGAACCATATGACCGGGCCGGACGATGCCCAGATCCTCGTGAAATTCGAGGCCATGAACGCAGGCGGCTCCATCAAGACAAGAACTGCCCTGAACATGATAGAGGCAGCGGAGGAAAAGGGGCTGATCCAGCCCGGAAAGACGACCATTGTGGAGCCCACAAGCGGCAACCAGGGCATCGGTCTTGCCCTGATCGGCGCAGTGAAGGGGTATAAGACCATTATCATCATGCCGGACTCAGTCAGTGAGGAGCGAAGGAAGCTGGTCAGACATTACGGGGCGGAAGTGAGGCTGATCCACGACGCAGGCAATATCGGGAAATGCATCGACGAGTGCATGGAGACCGCGCTGAAGATGGCGGCCGAGGATCCGGATGTGTATGTTCCCCAGCAGTTTGAAAATGAGGCAAATACACGGGCCCAGAAAGAACAGACGGGCCGGGAGATCCTGGAGCAGGCCGGGATACCGATTCACGGATTCTGTTCCGGCATAGGAACAGGCGGAACCATTACCGGTGTGGGAGAGGCCCTGAAGGAGGCCAACCCGGATATAGAGATCTGGGCGGCAGAACCGGAGCATGCAGCCATCCTCTCAGGAGGCGAGGTGGGCACACACCTCCAGATGGGAATCGGCGACGGAGTGATCCCTGCCATTCTGAATCAGGAGATCTATGATCACATCGCCATCGTGACAGACGAGGAGGCTCTTGAGACTGCCAGAGAGCTGGCGGCAAAAGAGGGGCTCATGTGCGGTATCTCCAGTGGAACCAACGTGGCTGTGGCAAAGCGCATGGCAAGAAAGCTTGGGAAAGGGAAGACAGTGGTGACGATCCTGGCGGACACAGCAGAGAGATATTTCTCTACACCGCTTTTTGAGGAGTAGGGGAGATGTTTCGGACACTGTTTTCGTATTTTAAGCCCCACATAGGCATCTTTCTTCTGGATATGTGCTGTGCGGTCCTGGTGGCGGCGGTGGATCTTGCCTTTCCGCTGGTGTCCAGACATGCCATGTACGATATGCTGCCGGAAAAGCTTTACGGCACCTTTTTCACGGTCATGGCCATTGTGGCGGCAAGCTACGTGCTGCGCTCTGTGTGCAACTACATCATGACCTACTGGGGACATACCTTTGGTGTCCGAGTGGAAGCGGATATAAGAAGGGATCTGTTCCGACACCTTCAGGAGCTGGACTTTGAATTTTATGATGCCAACCGGACCGGAAAGCTGATGAACAGACTGACAGGAGATCTCTTTGAGATCACGGAGCTGGCACACCACGGGCCGGAGGATCTGCTGATCTCTGTCCTGACCATCTTGGGAGCGCTGGGAGTCATGTTCTCCATTGAGTGGAGGCTGGCCCTTGTGGTGGCAGTGATTATCCCTGTCTTCCTGGTGGTAGTCATGTTCTGCAAGAGGAGCATGTCGGACGCCTCTCTGCAGGTGAAGCAGAAGATGGCCTCCATCAATGCGGACATCGAGTCCTGCATCTCCGGCATCCGCACCTCCAAGGCTTTTGCCAACGAGGATGTGGACCAGGCCCGGTTCGATCAGTCCAACGACATGTTCAAATCTTCCAAGAGCGGCTACTATAAAGCCATGGGGAGATTCAACGCCTCCCTGGAATTTTTCATGTGCATCATGCCTGTGGCAGTGATTACCTTCGGCGGTTGGCTGATCATGCAGGGGCGGATGAACTATGTGGATCTGATTACTTTTAATCTCTACATCAGCACTTTTATCACGCCGGTCCGTAAGCTCTCCAATTTTGCGGAGATCTTTACCAACGGGACAGCGGGACTTCGGCGGTTCCAGGAACTGATGGCCATACAGCCTGCGGTGAAGGAAAAAGAGGGAGCCGGGGACCTGTCAGTGGGTGAAGGGCGGATTGACATGGACCATGTCAGCTTTTCCTACAATGAAAATGCGGAAGTCCTGACAGACGTGGATCTTCACATACAGCCGGGCCAGACCGTGGCTGTGGTGGGGCACTCCGGCGGCGGAAAGACTACCCTCTGCCAGCTGATCCCGCGGTTTTACGATGTGACAGAAGGCTCTATCAAGATTGACGGGACAGATATACGGGATGTGAGAAAGAGGTCCCTGCGGGACAATATCGGTATCGTGCAGCAGGATGTGTTTATGTTCGCAGACACAGTCTATGAGAACATCCGCTACGGAAAGCCGGACGCCTCCTACGAGGAGGTGGTCAGGGCTGCCAGGAAGGCGGAGATCTTCGATGATATCATGGAGATGCCCAAGGGATTTGACACCTATATCGGGGAGCGGGGCACCATGCTCTCCGGCGGACAGAAGCAGCGGATCGCCATTGCCCGCATTTTCCTGAAAGATCCAAGGATCCTGATCCTGGATGAAGCCACCTCGGCTCTGGATACGGTGACAGAGAGCTATATACAGAAAAGTTTTGATGAGCTCAGGGCCGGCAGGACAACCCTCATCATTGCCCACAGACTTGCCACTGTGCGCGATGCGGACCGGATCATCCTGATCGATGACGGACAGATCCAGGAGAGCGGCACCCATGAGGAACTCATAAAAAAAGACGGGCAGTACGCCCGCCTGTATCATACACAGGAACTGAATTAACAGTTTTACAGGAGATTTTGCATGATCAGTGCGTAGATCTCCTGATTTTTTTTGCTCCAGTTGTTTGAGATCGTCTCCGCCTCTGCCTCTGAGGGGACGGTCAGGGTCAGATCAATGAGAGGCTGATTGTTTTCAATGACCTGACAGCGGACTGTAAATTCCATGCCGGAGCCCGGAAAATAGTCGGACTTCACGGACACTTCATTTTTCAGCTCATAGTTTTTTTCCTTCAGAAATTCATCGATATCTTTCTGGATGGCATCGGAAATCTTATTGCGGAAGAAGTGGATCGTCTCCTCCCCCTCCTCTGTCAGATGGTAGAATGTCCTGCTGTGAGTTGCCTCCTCCCGGATGAATCCGGACTCAGTCAGCTCGGAAAGAGCCTGCTGGAGTTTGAAATAAGTGGTGTAGCCCTTGTCCAGGATAAAGCCGGAGATCTGAGCGTTGGTCAGCGGAAAATCTACTTTGTCCAGCATGTACAGTATGATCAGCTTATAAAGTGTAAATGGTTCAGACATGTATATAACTCCTTCCCTGCCAGATGTTCTGGCGTTTCAGATAGGCGTGGAACTGATTCAGCACATACCGCTTGTCCCCTGTCCACAGGGGAGCTATAAGCAGCTCCTTTGGGCCGTCGCCTGTGATTCTGTGGATGACGATGTCCGGGCGCAGCAGACTTACGCAGTTTCCCAGCACCTGGAAATAATCCTCCATCTGCGGTATGTAAAAGGGGTGTCTCTCATAATAGTCAGCCAGATCTGTCTCTTTTAAAATATGCAGGAGCTGCAGCTTTATGCCCTGGATGTCCATCCGGTTCAGACATGATATGGTCTGGTACATATCGCTCTGCGTTTCCCCGGGGAGGAAGAGGATCACATGCACGATCACATCCAGCCCTATGGCCCGCAGGTCCCGGACGGCCTGCTCAAACACGGAAAATGGATATCCTCTGCGGATGAAGGCAGCTGTCCTCTCGTGGACGGTCTGAAGACCCAGCTCCACCCAGACCGGCTTAATGCGGCTGACTTCCCGGAGAAGATCCAGCACTTCCGGCCCCAGGCAGTCAGGTCTGGTGGCGATGGAGAGGGCGCGGATATCCGGGTGAGCGGCGGCCTCAAAGAAAAGCTGGCGCAGCCGGGAGACAGGCCCGTAGGTGTTGGTGTAGGCCTGAAAGTAGGCGATATAGCTGTTCCCATGGAATTTCCCGGCGGACTGCTGCTTTCCGGCTTCAATCTGCTCCGTGATGGACAGGCGCCGGTCCGTGGCGAAATCGCCGGAGCCTCCCCGGCTGCAGAAGATACAGCCCCTATTCCCCAGAGTGCCGTCCCGGTTAGGGCAGGTCAGGCCTGCGTCCAGAGAGATCTTGTAAAGCTTTTCCCCAAAAGTTTGTTTGATATGGTGATCCAGGCAGTGGTAGCGCCTGCCGCTCCAATATACAGGTTTTTCCACTAGATCAGTTCCTTCACAGCCTGGCTCACTGCATCTGCTACCCGGGGATCAAAGGCCTCCGGCAGGATGTTGTCTTCACTGAGTTCTTCCTCCGGCACAAGGCCTGCGATGGCGTGGGCGGCAGCCAGCTTCATTTCTTCTGTGATCTGGGTGGCCCGGCCCTCCAGGGCGCCTCGGAATATGCCGGGGAAAGCCACCACATTGTTTACCTGGTTGGGGAAGTCGGAGCGCCCGGTTCCCACAACCTTTGCGCCTGCCTCCTTAGCCAGATCCGGCATGATCTCCGGTACCGGGTTGGCCATGGCAAAGAGGATGGAGTCGCTGTTCATGGAAGAGACCATCTCTTTTGTCACGATGCCGGGGGCGGATACGCCCACAAAGATATCAGCGCCTTTCAGGGCGTCTGCCAGAGTGCCGGTCTTCTTTTCCAGATTGGTGACTTTTGCCATCTCTTTCTGCATCCAGTTGAGGTTCTCGGAGTGCTCCCCGATGATGCCCTCTTTGTCGCACATGGTCACATGGGGGAAGCCGTAGGTGAGGAGCAGCTTTGTGATGGCCACACCGGCGCTTCCGGCTCCGTTTACAACGACCTGTACGTCCTCTTTTTTCTTTCCGGTCACCTTCATGGCGTTGATGATGCCGGCCAGCACCACGATGGCTGTGCCGTGCTGGTCATCATGGAATACCGGTATGTCCAGAAGTTCCTTTAAGCGGGATTCGATCTCAAAGCAGCGGGGTGCGCTGATATCCTCCAGATTGATGCCGCCGAAGGCGGGAGCAATATTGACAACGGTCTGAATGATCTCCTCTGTGTCCTGGGTGTCCAGGCAGATAGGCACTGCGTTGACGCCTCCGAATTCCTTGAAGAGGACAGCCTTTCCCTCCATGACGGGCATGGCGGCCAGAGCGCCGATATTGCCAAGTCCCAGGACCGCGCTCCCGTCGGAAACGACAGCTACCGTGTTGGCTTTCATTGTGTAAGTGTAGGCTGCCTCCTTATCCTTTGCGATCACTTTGCAGGGCTCAGCCACGCCGGGAGTGTAGGCGATGGACAGGTCCTCCCGTGAATTTACATGTGCCTTGGCTGTTGTCTCCAGCTTTCCGTTCCATTCTCTGTGCATCTCGAGAGCTTTTTCCTGTAATGTCATATGAATTCCACCTTTTTCTTTCTATCTTTCATCTGGGAAATGCAGGGGGGCTGGACCGGCCAGTGTCCCTGCGCCCGAAAACATTTTTATACCGCTTATAATCATACCATCCATTTATTTACGGCGCAATAAAAATCATTTCGATAAATTGGGGGTTTAAAAATCAGAAAAGGTATTGTATAATAAGCCTATATTTCAGTTCGGTCATGTCAGACTAACAATCCCGAAGACACAAAGATAAGAAAACAGGAAAAGAAAGGATCAATTTGTATGCGAGAAAAGTATGAGTCTCTTTCCCTTGCCACGTTGAAGGATCTTGCCAAAGCGAGAGGACTGAAAGGCATCTCAGGCCTGAAAAAGGCGGAGCTTATTGAGCGTATGCTTGAGGAAGACGAAAAAGATAAACAGAAAACACAGGCGGGAGCTCCCAAAGGAGAGCGGCATGAGAGGTCGGAACAGCACCGGCAGGACGGCCACCGCAAGAATGCGAGCAGCAATGTGAACACAGGCCAGGTGAAACTGACAGAGGACAATGTAAAAGAACTGTCCGCCAACACAGGAGACAGGGAGATCCATGACATAGACCGGCTGGACAGCGGCGTTACAGCCCACGGTATCCTGGAGGTTATGCCGGACGGCTACGGCTTTATCCGGTGTGAGAACTATCTGCCGGGAGACAACGATGTGTACGTGTCGCCCTCCCAGATCCGCAGGTTTAATCTGAAGACCGGCGATATTCTGGAAGGAAACACAAGGATCAAGACACAGCAGGAGAAGTTCAGCGCTCTTTTGTACCTGTCAAAGATCAATGATATCCATCCCGCTGTGGCTGCCAGAAGACCGAATTTTGAGGATCTGACGCCTGTATTCCCCAACGAGAGACTGTCTCTGGAAAGCGGAAGAAGCAGCACAGCTATGCGCATCATGGATCTGCTCTCACCTATCGGAAAAGGGCAGAGAGGTATGATCGTGTCGCCTCCCAAGGCAGGTAAGACCACATTATTAAAAGAAGTGGCCCTCTCAGTAAAGAGGAATAATCCGGAGATCCACCTTCTGATCCTGCTCATTGACGAGCGCCCGGAAGAGGTAACAGATATCAAGGAGACAATAGAAGGGAAAAATGTGGAGGTCATCTACTCCACCTTTGACGAACTGCCGGATCACCACAAGAGGGTGTCCGAGATGGTGATCGAGCGCGCCAAGAGGCTTGTGGAGCACGGTAAGGACGTGATGATCCTACTGGACAGCATCACAAGACTTGCCAGGGCCTACAATCTCATCGTGCCGCCGTCTGGCCGCACGCTCTCCGGCGGCCTTGACCCGGCGGCTCTCCACATGCCCAAGAGATTTTTCGGAGCGGCCAGAAATATCCGGGAGGGCGGAAGTCTGACCATCCTGGCCACCGCCCTGGTGGATACGGGAAGCAAGATGGACGATGTCATCTACGAGGAGTTCAAGGGAACAGGAAACATGGAGCTTGTGCTTGACAGAAAGCTCTCCGAGAGGAGAATGTTCCCGGCCATCGATATTCCCCAGTCTGGTACAAGGAGGGAGGATCTTCTCCTTTCCAGGGAGGAGCAGGAGGCCGTCAATTCCATGCGCCGGGCGCTCAACGGCATGAGAGCCGAGGAGGCAGTGGACAACATCCTCAATATGTTTGCCCGCACCCGCTCCAACCGGGAGCTTGTACAGGTTGTAAAAAAGACAAAATTAATCTAGACAAGGCAGAAGTTTTATGATACAATTACAGAGCTGTTTAGAAAACGAATAAGATTATTGCGCTCTGGCGCGAGAGAATAAAGAAGAGGTGAAAGGCAATGAAAGAAGGAATACATCCAGCTTACTATCAGGCAACTGTAACATGCAACTGTGGAAACACATTTGTGACTGGTTCTACAAAAGAAGATATCCACGTAGAAATCTGCTCCAAGTGCCATCCATTCTACACAGGACAGCAGAAAGCCGCTCAGGCTCGCGGACGTGTAGATAAGTTCAACAAGAAATACGGCCTGGACAAATAAGACGACGGCGAAAGGGTTGAGATTTTACGATCTCAACCCTTTTTCATAACAGAGGATACGGCAGTGACAAGGAGGACATCTATGAAATCATCGAATATAGGCGGCCAGGCGGTCCTGGAAGGGATCATGATGAAACACAGGGAAGAGTACTCCGTGGCGGTGAGAAAGCCGGACGGACAGATCGAAGTGACGAAAGACCGCTATACCGGGGTTGCCGGGAGAGTGGGCGCACTGGCCAGGATCCCTTTTGTGA
The DNA here is from genome assembly GCF_014982975.1 of Claveliimonas monacensis. Lineage (GTDB taxonomy): Bacteria > Bacillota > Clostridia > Lachnospirales > Lachnospiraceae > Claveliimonas > Claveliimonas monacensis. The sequence goes on along the minus strand of NZ_JADCKL010000007.1, from coordinate 50,453 downwards.
GAGGCATCTTCAACTTTATCGATTCCCTTGTGCTTGGCATGAAGACACTGACTTACTCCGCCAGCTTTTATGAGGATGAGGATGAAGAACAGAAAGAGCGTACAAGGGAGGAGGAAGAGAAGAAGGAGCGCCAGGAAAAATGGCTCATGCGCGGTGTCATGACCATTTCCATTGTGCTGGCGGTAGGTATATTTATGATACTTCCCTACTTCCTGTCCGGGTTTCTGAAACCTCTTGTTTCATCCTATCATGTACGGACGGTGATCGAGGGATTTGTGCGCATTGGAATCTTTATTATCTACATTCTTCTGATCTCAAGGACAGAGGATATACAGAGGACATTCATGTATCATGGAGCGGAGCATAAGTGTATCAACTGCATTGAGCACGGCCTTCCTCTGACTGTGGAGAACGTGCGGGCCAGCTCCAGACAGCACAAGCGGTGCGGCACCAGTTTTCTCTTCTTTGTCCTGCTGATCAGTATCATTCTGCTGCTTCTGGTCCAGGTGGAGTCACCGGTTATGCGGGTAGTGGTGCGTATCGCCCTTCTGCCGGTCATCGCGGGTATCTCCTATGAAGTACTGAAAGCAGCGGGAAACTCGGACAATCCGGTGATCAACCTGTTCAGCAGGCCCGGGCTTGCCATACAGAAGCTGACTACAAAAGAGCCGGATGACAGTATGATCGAGGTGGCGATCCAGGCGGTGGAGGCCGTCTTTGACTGGAGGAAATATGAAAGAGAAAACTTTGACGCAGACGAGGCAGCTTAGAGGGCTGATGCGGGAGGCGGCGGAGAAGCTGGCCGGGTGTGGGATAGAGGAAGCCCCCCTGGACGCCAGTCTTCTACTGGAGTACGCAGCCGGTGTGACTGCCCAGGACTATCTGATGGATCCTTTCCGGGAACTGCCGCAGGAGAAGGTCTGCGCCTTCTGGGAGGCGGTGGAAAAGCGGGCCATGCGGATCCCTCTCCAGCACATTACAGGCGTGCAGGAGTTTATGGGATATCCCTTCCGGGTCAATGAGCATGTGCTGATCCCGCGGCAGGATACGGAGACCCTTGTGGAGTGTGCCCTTGAGAAGCTGGAGCCGGGGATGCGGGTGCTGGATCTGTGCACCGGGTCCGGCTGCATTGCTGCCAGTTTATATTTAATAGGAAGAAAGCAAGGAAAAGTGTCTCGGGAGAGCCGGTTTGAAGGTGCGGATATATCGGAGGCAGCCCTGGAGACGGCAGGCGTGAACTGCCGGGAACTGGGAGCCGACGTCCGGCTTTTCAGAAGCGATCTTTTTGAGAAGGTGGAAGGAACCTGCGATATGATCGTGTCCAACCCGCCCTATATCCGGAGGGACGTCATAGAGGAACTGCAGGCGGAAGTGCGGCTCCACGATCCCTATATCGCCCTGGACGGCCACGAGGACGGTCTGTACTTTTACCGCAGGATTGCAGCCGGTGCAGGAAGTCATCTGAAGCAGGGGGGCTGGCTTATCCTTGAGATCGGACATGACCAGCGCGAAGAAGTGTCCCGGCTCCTCCGGGAGGCCGGCTTTACCTGTGTCCAGGGGAAAAAGGATCTTGCCGGACTTGACCGTGTTGTCATGGGCATGTACAATAAATAGAGTGTAAATGAATGCAGGAGGAAAGAACATGTTTGATAAATTGGATGATCTGCTTGTACGTTATGAAGAGATCATGAACGAACTTTCAGAGCCGGGTGTGGCAGACAACCAGGACCGCTTCCGGAAGCTGATGAAAGAGCAGAATGACCTGGCCCCCATTGTGGAGGCATATAAAGAGTACAAGGCAAACAACCAGGCCATCGAGGACAGCCTGGTGATGCTGGAGGAAGAGACAGACGAGGAGATGAAGGAGCTTGCCAAGGAGGAGTTAAATGAGTCCAAGGCAAGAGTGGAGGAGCTGGAGCAGAAGCTGAAGATCCTTCTTCTTCCCAAGGACCCTAACGATGACAAGAACGTAATCGTGGAGATCCGCGCCGGAGCCGGCGGAGACGAGGCGGCTCTTTTTGCGGCGGAAGTATACCGCATGTATGTCCACTATGCAGAAGGACGCAGATGGCGGACAGAGCTGATTTCCGTCAATGAGAACGGTATCGGCGGCTTCAAGGAGGTGGTCTTTATGATCACCGGGCAGGGGGCCTACTCCCGCCTGAAGTACGAGAGCGGTGTTCACCGTGTGCAGCGGGTGCCTGAGACGGAGAGCGGCGGCCGTATCCACACGTCCACTATCACAGTGGCCATCATGCCCGAGGCGGAGGAAGTGGATGTGGTCATCGACGAGAAGGATATCCGTATCGACGTCATGAGAGCCTCCGGAAACGGCGGACAGTGCGTCAACACCACGGACTCGGCCGTTCGTCTGACCCATTATCCTACAGGTATCGTGATCTACAGCCAGACGGAGAAATCCCAGCTCCAGAACAAGGAGAAGGCGTTCCGTCTCCTGCGGTCCAAGCTGTATGATCTGGAGATGGAGAAGCAGCAGGCATCCCAGGCGGAAGCGCGCCGCAGTCAGATCGGTACAGGAGACCGGTCCGAGAAGATCCGTACCTACAACTTCCCCCAGGGGCGCGTGACAGACCACAGGATCAAGCTGACCCTGCACAAGCTGGACAGCGTCATGAACGGGGATCTGGACGAGATCATCGACAGCCTGATCGCGGCAGACCAGGCGGCGAAACTGGCAAATATGAACGAAGAGTAAGAATGAGAATAAATAAGGACTGATATTTTATATGTTAGAATATGATTTTAAGCGGCCCCAGCTTGAGGATAAGGAGATCATCTCCCATTATTTCAAGCATCACACGAGCCGGAGCTGTGAGAGAACATTTGTAAATGTGTTTCTCTGGGCAAGATTTTACGGTGTAACCTACGCCATCATAGAGAACACACTGGTTTTCAAGAGTGAAAATGAAGACGGTTTTGCTTTCGCCTATCCGGCGGGGGAAGCTGCCGATGTGAAAAAGGCGCTGGACGTGCTTTGCCAGTACAGCGAAGAGCGCAGTGTACCGTTCCGTCTGTACAATGTGACGCCGGACAACTTCGAGCAGATCGAAGCCTGGTATCCGGATCGGTTCCAGGTGGAGTACAACGAAGATCTGGCGGACTACGTGTACGAGTCGGAGAAGCTCTGTACACTGGCAGGGAAAAAGCTGCACGGAAAGAGAAACCATATCAATAAATTTAAATCTCTTTACGAGGGGCGCTGGAACTATGAGACCATGTCGGACGACAATCTGGAGGAGTGCTTCCAGATGGCTCTGAAGTGGAGAAATTTAAACGGCTGCAACGACGATCCGGAGAAGAACTCCGAGATGTGCGTCACGCTGAATTCCCTCAGACTTTTCAAGGAACTGGAACTGACGGGAGGCATCCTCAGGGTGGACGGTCAGATCGTGGCCTTCACCATAGGGGAGCCGATCTGCTCCGATACCTTTGTGGTGCATATCGAGAAGGCATTTCCGGATGTACAGGGCGCCTACACCATGATCAACCAGCAGTTTGTGGAGCACGAGTGCATGGATTATAAGTATGTCAATCGTGAGGAAGACACAGGCGACGAGGGACTCAGAAAGGCAAAGAGATCCTACAGGCCTGTATTTATGGTGGAAAAAGGCGTTGTGAAGGAGAAGCAGTCTTAAGCAGAATAAACAGGCATAACAATAAGGAGGAATGAAGAAATGATCGCAGAGAAGATGAAAGGAATGGTGGCGGGAAGCTCAGCAATCCGTGCCATGTTCGAGGAAGGTACAAGAATGGCAGAGCAGTTTGGCGCGGAGAATGTGTATGATTTCAGCCTGGGTAATCCCAATGTGCCGGCTCCGGCCTCTGTGAAGAAGGCAATCATGGAGCTGCTTGAAGAGGAGGACCCGGTTGTCCTCCACGGCTACACCAACAGCAACAGCGGCTACGCAGATGTGAGAGAGACTGTGGCTGCGTCTTTGAACCGGCGTTTCGGAACCTCCTTTGAAGGAAAGAATATTATCATGACAGTGGGAGCGGCAGGCGGACTGAATGTCATCCTGAAGACACTGATCAATCCCGGCGACGAGGTGATCACCTTTGCCCCCTACTTCGGGGAGTACCGTTCCTACGTAAACAACTACGACGGCGTGCTTGTGGAGATCTCGCCGGATACAGACACCTTCCAGCCCAAGCTTGCAGAGTTTGAGGAGAAGATCACTCCGAAGACAAAGGCTGTCATTGTAAACACCCCCAACAACCCCACAGGCGTTGTGTACTCCGAGAACACCATCAAGAAGATGGCTGCTGTCATGGAGGCAAAGCAGAAGGAGTACGGCACGCAGATCTATCTGATCTCCGACGAGCCTTACCGCGAGCTTGTGTACGACGGGGCGGAAGTTCCCTATCTGACAAAGTATTACGACAACACCATTGTGGGCTATTCTTACAGCAAATCTCTGTCCCTTCCGGGAGAGCGCATCGGTTACCTTGTCATTCCGGATGAGGTGGCAGACAGCCAGACGGTGCTCTCCGCAGCCAATGTGGCTACCCGGATCCTGGGATTTGTCAACGCCCCCACCCTGCAGCAGAAAGTGGTGGCAAAATGCATCGACGAGGAGACAGATATCTCCTTCTACGACAGAAACAGGGAGACCCTCTACAATGGTCTGAAAGACTGCGGATTTTCATGCATTAAGCCGGAGGGCGCATTCTACCTCTTTGTGAAATCCCCGGTGGAGGACGAGAAAGAGTTCTGCGCGGCGGCGAAGAAATACCACATCCTTATGGTGCCGGGAAGCTCTTTTGCCTGCCCGGGCTATGTGCGGCTGGCCTACTGTGTGTCCCACGAGACCATCGTGAACGCACTTCCCAAGTTTAAAGAGCTGGCAAAGGAATATTTCTAAGGGGAGAAGCATGGAAGCATTTGAGAAGAATATACGGAGAGTAGAGCCATATGTGCCGGGGGAACAGCCTCGGCAGAAGGTGGTCAAGTTAAATACAAACGAAAATCCCTATCCCCCGGCGCCGGGGGTGGAGCGGGCACTGCGGGAGCTGGACACAGCGGACTTCCGCCTCTACCCGGATCCGGCCTGCAGCGTGCTGGTGGATGCCATTGCGGATTTTTACAAGGTGGGAAAAGACCAGGTCTTTGTGGGAGTGGGCTCCGACGATGTCCTGTCCCTGTGTTTCCTCACTTTTTTTAATTCTGATAAGCCGGTCTTTTTCCCGGATATCACCTACTCTTTCTACAAAGTGTGGGCGGAGCTGTACCGGATCCCCTATGAGTGCAAAAAGGTGGATGAGGACTTCCGGATCGTGAAGGAGGACTACTACGGGGCTAACGGCGGAGTGATCTTCCCCAATCCCAACGCCCCCACCGCCATCTATGAGAACCTGGAGTTTGTGGAGGATATCCTCCGGCACAACAGGGATGTGATCGTCATTGTAGATGAAGCTTACATAGATTACGCGGGACCTTCCGCCATAGAGCTTGTGGATCAGTATGATAATCTGATCGTGACCCAGACATTTTCCAAGTCACGGTCCATGGCCGGCATGCGTATCGGCTATGCCATTGCCAGCCCGAAGCTGATCCGGTATCTGAACGATGTGAAGTATTCCTTCAACTCCTACACCCTGAACCGTGCCTCCCTTGTGTGCGGCGCAGAGTCGGTGAAGGACCGGGAGTATTTTGAAAAGACGGTTGCAGAAATCGTCGGGACAAGGGAGAGAACAAAAGAGAGACTGGCGAAGATGGGATTTTCCTTTACAGATTCCAGCGCCAATTTCCTGTTTGTCACCCATCCGGAGTACGACGCCGGCGATATGTTCCGGGCGCTGAAAGAGGCGGGGATCTACGTGCGCTGGTGGGACAGCGACAGGATCCGTCAGTACATGCGGATCACGGTGGGAACGGAAGAGGAGATGGAGACGCTCTTTGCGTTCCTGGAACAATATGTGTCAAAGGAGAATTAAGAAATGCTGAAAACAATATTGCAGGGAGTTGTGGTCGGAGTGGCCAATATCATACCGGGAGTCAGTGGCGGCACCATGATGGTTGCCATGGGGCTGTATGACAAGCTGATCCACGCCATCACCCACATAAAGAGTGAATTTGGGAAAAGCATGAAACTGATCCTTCCCATATTGATCGGGGCGGCTCTGGCCATCGTGATCCTGTCCAGGGTGTTTGAGTTCCTTCTGGACACGTATCCGATCCCTACGAACTTTGCCTTCTGCGGACTGATCGCAGGGAGCCTTCCCTTTATCTTTGAAAAAGTAAAGGGGCACAGGCCTACTGTCAGCAGAATGATCCCTCTCCTGGTGTTTTTTGCCATTGTCATCCTGATGGCTGTCATGGGAGAGACCGGGGGAAAAGCCGCAGATGTGAGCTTCACACTGATCAACGAGATCAAACTTCTGCTGGTAGGCATTGTAGCTGCGGCCACAATGGTCATACCGGGAGTGAGCGGCTCCATGATGCTGATGCTCCTTGGATACTACGACACGATCCTGCGGACCATCAATCATTTTATGGACGCTCTGTTTGCTTTTGATGTGCCGGAGCTGCTGGTACAGTGTGGGATCCTGATCCCCTTTGGTATCGGCGTGCTGCTGGGAATCTTTCTGATTGCCAAGATCATAGAGTTCATTTTTGCCCGGGCGGAGATCCATGCCTACTATGCCATCATCGGTCTGATCGTGGCGTCTCCTGTGGCGATCCTTATCAAGATCGACTGGAGTACTTTCTCCGTGTTTACAATTGCCGCCGGCATTGTGGCATTTGTGGCGGGCTGGTTCGTGGCAGGACGCCTGGGAGGAGAGTAGACTGGTCTGCAGCAGACAGCCGGAGGTGCGTTTATGGAATACTCTCATGAGATCATAAGGCCCAATGAGGACATACCATTTAAGTTGTTTGTGTTCGAGGGCAGCGATGGAAATTACATAAGGCAGAAGCACTGGCATCGGTCCATAGAGATATTCGCGCTCTTTGAGGGAAAGCTGACGTTTTTCATCAATGAGCAGGAATATCCCTTAAGGCCCGGTGAGTTTATGGTGGTCAATTCCAATGAGGTGCACTCCATATTCGCACCGGAGGCAAACAAGACCATTGTGCTGCAGATACCGCTCTCTACGTTTGAAAACTATTACACAGATGAGCGGTTTATTTATTTTTCCCGCAGCTCCAGGCACCAGGATGAAGAGGTGATGAAGCTCATCGGGGACATGTTCCGCACCTACACGGAGAAAGCCTGCGGGTATGAGCTGAAGGTGCAGAGCCAGTTTTATATGCTGGTCTATCTTCTGGTGACAAAGTATCGCCAGACAGAGGTCAGCCCCGAGGTGGTCCGGCTGGGTAAGAAGCTGAACCGGCTGTCCGCCATCACGGATTACATGAAAAAAAATTACAGCAGGGATCTGTCCCTGGAGACCCTGGCAAAGACTTTCGGGTATTCGCCCACTTATCTTTCCAGGATGTTCCGGAAATATGCCCTGACAAACTATAAGACATATCTGGATGGGATCCGCCTGGAACACGCGGTGGAACTGCTGGAGAGAACAGACCAGTCCATCGGGGAGATTGCCCTGCAGTGCGGCTTTCCAAACAGCAAGGCCTTTTCCAGGGCGTTTAAGGAGAAATACGGAATGCTGCCAAGCGGATTCCGGAGAGGGGAAGGATAACGAATGAAGCGTTTTATGGATGACAACCGCCTTATGTATATTGTCATGGCAGCCACGGTTCTTCTCGTGCTGAGCATTATGATCGGTTTCAGTGTTTCCCTTGACCAGGATAAAAGCGGTTCAGATGAGGCCGGAGGGGAAGAGGGCAGCTATTCATACCATGTGGCCATGGTGGGAGGAGATCCGTCGGATGTGTTCTGGGAGTCCCTGTACGAGGAAGCGAGAACTGCCGGAGCCAAGGTGGGTATTTATGCGGAAGATTTCGGGGCGGCGCTGAATGAAGACTATTCCACATCCGAGCTTGTGCGCATGGCCATTGATTCCAGGGTGGATGGGATCGTCATAGAGACGGACGCCACGGAGGATATAGAAAGCCTGATCTCCCAGGCAGAGCAAGCCGGCATCCCTGTGGTCACGCTGATGGAGGATGTGCCTGACAGCGGCCGGATCAGTTATGTGGGGGCCAATGACTATACCCTGGGCGAGATGTACGGGCAGGAAGTGCTGAAGGCTGTGGAGAAGGACGGAGCCAGCGTGGATGTGCTTGTTCCGGTGAACGAGGAGGAGAGCTCCCCCAGCTTTATCTATACAGGGATCAGCGAGACGGTTGCCCAGACATCCAGAGATATCTCCGTGTCCACTGTGCGAACAGGGGAGGACAGGGAGTTTGTGTCCGAGGAACGGGTGCGGGGCATTCTCCTGGATGAAGAGAACCGCCCGGACGTGCTGGTCTGTCTCAATGTAGTGGATACCATCAGCGCTTACCAGTGTGTCAGGGATTACAATCTGGTGGGGAAGGTGAAGATCATTGGCTACTATTCTTCCCCGGAGATACTGGAAGGCATACAGAAAGGCGTCATCCAGTCCACCATTATGGTGAATGCGCAGGAGGCGGGGCGGCTGTGCATGGAGGCCATGGAAGAATACCTGTCCCAGCGGTATACAAGTGAGTATTTTCCGGTATCTGTGGAACTGATCAATGAGAAGAACGTAGAAGATTATATCCAGGAAGAAAGCGGTGAGTAAGAGATGGAAGAGTCCCAGTCAAAATCCATACGTGTGAAGCTGGTAGAGATTTTCGTCATGGTTTCCATAACCGTTTTTGTCATTGTAATCTTTATCTACTACAATCTGAATCGGACGATACGGGAGATGGACACCGTTTACAATAGTAATATTCAGTTCAATGACCTGTCAGCCAATGTAAGTGACATCCAGAATTCGCTCTATCAGTATCTGAATACAAAGAGTTCCGATGCGCTGGAGGATTACTACCGCTACAGCCAGGATTACCAGGAGCTTCTGGATGTGCTGAACCAGGAAGTCAGCAGCGATCCGGCAAAGCTGGCGGAGAAGAATATCTACTATCTCTCCCAGACATATCTGGAGATGACTGATGAGGCGGTGGAGAGAAAAAGAGGAAGAGACGCGGCGGGCGTCAGGGAGGCCTATCAGGAGACGGAAGAAATCTACGGCTTTATCCAGGCCAATATCAACAGCATCAATACATCTACGTTTGTGAGCAATGCCAGAAGTTATTCCAATCTGCGGGTGATCCTGAGCTACACCACCGGATTCAGTATCTGTGTTCTCTTTGCGGTCATTGCCATTGCGGTGGGCTGGATCATCATAATGACAAGGAGTATCACAAAGCCCCTGATCGAGCTGGCCAATGCTGCCACAGAGATTGCGCAGGGAAATATTGAGGTAGATTTCCCCATTGTGGAGACGGGAGACGAAGTGTCTGTTGTGGCGAAAGCCTGCAACAAGATGATCGGCAGTATCCGGAATTACATTGAAGAGACGAAGAAAAACTACGAGAGGGAGAACGAGCTGGCGGCCAATGAGCTGCGGATGAAAAACGACCTGAAGGAGGCCCAGCTTAAATATCTGCAGGCACAGATCAATCCTCATTTTCTTTTCAACAGTCTGAATGCCGGCGCCCAGCTTGCCATGATGGAGGGGGCGGAGAAAGCCTGCATGTTTATCCAGAATATGGCGGATTTCTTCCGCTACAATGTCCGCAAGATGGAAAAAGATGTGACGCTCCAGGAGGAGCTGCAGCTTGTAGACAATTATATTTACATACTTAACGTCAGGTTTGCGGGAGATATCCATTACAGCAGGCAGATCAACGAGAAGCTGCTGCATATTTCCATGCCCAGTATGATCCTTCAGCCGATCATAGAAAATGCGGTCAATCACGGCATCCGTGAGATGGAGGGAGAAGGCTGTATCCACCTGTCTGTCTTCGGCGAGGAGGACGAGGTGTGTATAGAGATCACGGACAACGGCGTGGGGATCGAACCGGAGATCGCTGAAAAAATCATGCGGGGAGAGAACGCTCACAGTATGAGCGGACGTGACTCGGAAGGAATCGGACTGGACAATGTAATCAATCGTCTGCGCAGCTACTACGGCAGACAGCATGTGTTCGAGATAAAAAGGAGAGAGACAGGAGGTACATCGGTGACGCTGTATATTCCGAAGGAAGGGAAGGAGAGAGAAGATGACGAAAATACTGATCTGTGATGACGAGGGTATTGTCAGACAGTCCCTTCAGTTTATGATCGAAAAGGCCTTTGGAGATGAGTGTGAACTGGAATTTGCCCGCAATGGGCGAACAGCCATAGAGCTGGCGGAGAGCTTCCACCCGGACATTATCCTGATGGATATCCAGATGCCGGGGATCAACGGGATCGAGGCCATGCAGGAGATCCGCAGAGAGGACAAGCATGTGATCTTTATCGTGCTGACGGCCTATGACAAGTTTGAATATACGCAGAAATCCATAGATATAGGAGTTCTCTCCTATCTGACAAAGCCCATCAATAAAGATGTGCTGACAGAGACGCTCAGAAAGGCCATGAAGCAGGTGAAAGACCGCAGGGAGAAGGCGAGGAATGACCTGCGGATCAAAGAGAAGCTGGAAGCGGTAGTGCCCATGATCGAGAGCGGGTTCGTGTACAGCGTTCTGATGGAGGGAAGCGGCAAGGAAGAGTATGCCGGTTACAGGGATCTTCTCAACGTAGAGGAGGACTACGGGTATGTGACGGTCATAGAGTGTGGGGATGAGCTTCGCAAAGGCGAGCTGACCAACACAGTGGGATCTGGTATCAAGCTTCAGAAACATTACATGATCTTCCGGGAGACAGTGAAGGAGGCCACCGGAGGGATCGTGGGGGCCCTCATGGCCAACAAAGTCATTGTGCTGATCCCCACCGGAGAACAGCAGGAGGAGTATAGCCAGCGTGTCATGAAGATCGAGAATACCCGGGCTCTTCTGCGCAAACTGGAGCAGCAGACGGAACTGAAGTTCAAGGCCGGCATCGGGACAGTGAGAAGCTGGAAGGATATGGAAGAGTCCTACAGGGAGGCGCTGGAGAGTGTACACCAGACTGTGGGGAAGGTGATCCACGCAAGTGATATCAGCACAAGCTGCGGCTACGCAGATGATTATCCCATTGATCTTGAGAAACAGCTGTTTGAAGCTGTGCGCGTTGGCGATGTGGAGAATACCCGCATCCTTGGAGAGCGCTACATGGACTGGATGCAGGGGTATGAGCCGAAGCTGAAAAATGTGGTTCGCCTGAAAGCCATGGAATTTGTCCTCTGGGCTGAGCATCTGGCCTACATGCAGGGCGGTCTGGCGGAGTACCGGTTTGAGGACCGGGAAGGGTATATGGAGCTTCTCCTATCTTTCAATTCCTACCAGGAGCTCAGATACTGGTTCCTGAAAAAGCTGGATGAGAGTGTCAGTCACATTGCCAGAAAGCAGCAGACCAAGACCGACAGTGTAGTGGAGCACGCAAAAAAGTATATTGGGGAACATTTTAATAAAGAACTGTCCCTTGAGGAGATGGCAAAAGAGGTCGGGATCAGCCCTTATTATTTAAGTAAACTCTTTAAAGAGTCGGAGGGAACCGGGTACATCGAGTACACCACAAAGCTGCGGATGGATTATGCCAAGGAGCAGCTTGGATCCACAGACAGAAGTGTCAAGGAGATCTGCCGTGATGCCGGGTATCAGGATCCGAACTATTTCAGCCGCATCTTCAAAAAATGGACGGGAATGACGCCGACGGAGTATCGGGGAGGGGGAACTGTATGATGAAAAAAAGAAGGTTTTCTGCAGCACTTATACTGGCGGCCATGCTTCTTCTGTCTGCCTGCGCAGATGCTTCGCAGGAGACAGTGCAGGAAGTCCCGGCAGATGCTGGGGAGGAAAAGGATGATGGCATCCGCATCGGTATTACTTTTGATACATTTGTGCTGGAGCGCTGGACAAGAGACCGGGATGTGTTTATGGATACTGCCCGGAAGATGGGGGCAACGGTGGATGTGCAGACGGCCAACGGGGATGTGGAGAAGCAGAAGGAGCAGGTTCGCAAGTTCACAGAGGAGAACATGGATGCCATCGTCATCGTAGCAACCGACTGCTATTCTTTGAAGGAAGAGGTAGAGGATGCAAGGAACAAAGGTATACAGGTCATTTCCTACGACAGGCTCATCCAGGGGGAGCAGACGGATCTGTACATCACAGTGGACAATGAGAAGGTAGGCACGCTGATGGCCCAGAGCATCAAGGAAAAGCTTCCGGAAGGCGGCAATGTAGTTATGATCTGCGGCCCGGAGGCGGACAGCAACAGCATGGATGTGGCGAACGGCTTCGAGACGGAATTGGGAGACGGACCCTGGAAGATCGTCTATAAAAGCCATGTGAAATCCTGGACACCGGAGAACGGCACCCAGGCTGTGGCGGACGCCTTTGCCGGGACAGAAGAGGAGATTGACGCAGTGATGTGCGGAAACGACGGGCTGGCGGGCTATGTGATTCGGTCCCTGAGCGAACGGCAGCTTGCCGGGGATGTGGTCGTGGTCGGACAGGATGCGGATCTGGAGGCATGCCAGCGGATCGTGGAAGGGACCCAGACTATGACAGTCTATAAGCCCATCAATGATCTGGCGAAAGAGGCGGCGGAATGTACGGTGAAGCTGGCAAGAGGCGAGCAGATCGTGGGGAATGTGCTGGATGTTTCTGATGTGAAGGAGAATGAGGACGGTCAGGAAGTTCCCTATTACGGGCTGGAACCTGTGGCTGTGACTGCTGAGAATATGGACAGTGTTATCATTGGATCAGGATTCCATTCCAGGGAAGAAGTCTATCTGAATGTGGAAAATTGACAAAAGGGGACATGAAAAACAGGTGTCAATAGGAAATTTTTAACAGGGACTAGCACAAAAATATGCTAGTCCCTGTTTTCATGTCTCAACTTTCATAAATTTGTACAGACCTTTGCAAACATGTCCAGATGCCATCCTGTTATAGTATAACCATCAAATAATTCTTAAATGAATGGAGGAACGAGATTATGAAAAACAGAACAAAGAGACTTCTGGCAATCGGCCTGATCGCTGCTATGACAGCATCTCTGGCTGCATGCACCAGCGAGGGAAGCGGCGGAGCTACCTCCGGTGAGGAGAAAGAGACAGAGGCTGGAACAGGTAAGATCGGTGTTGCCATGCCGACAAAGGATCTGCAGAGATGGAACCAGGACGGCGAGAACATGAAGAAACAGCTTGAGGAAGCTGGATATGAAGTTGACCTTCAGTTCGCGAACAACGACATCGCCACACAGGTTTCCCAGATTGAGAACATGATCTCCGGAGGCTGCGACCTTCTGGTTATCGGCTCCATCGACGGCGAGTCTCTCGGAACACCTCTGGCAACAGCAGAGGAGCAGAACATTCCGGTTATTTCCTACGACCGTCTGATCATGAACACAACAGCTGTTCAGTACTATGCTACATTTGACAACTACTTAGTTGGACAGAAACAGGGCGAGTACCTGGTAGAGGCTCTTGATCTTGAGAATCAGGCAGGACCTTTCAACATCGAGATCTTCACAGGTGACCCGGGTGACAACAACGTAAACTTCTTCTTCGGCGGTGCTATGGATGTTCTTCAGCCGTACATTGACGAAGGAAAACTGGTTGTTCAGTCCGGACAGACAACAAAAGAGCAGTGTGCTACAGCAGACTGGTCCACAGAGAAGGCTCAGTCCAGAATGGACGCGATCTTAAGCTCCAACTACGCAGACAAGCAGCTTGACGCTGTACTTTGCTCCAACGACTCCACAGCACTTGGTGTTGAGAACTCTCTGGAAGCAAACTACACAGGCGAGTGGCCGATCATCACAGGTCAGGACTGCGATATGCCGAACGTAAAGAACATTGTAGCTGGAAAACAGGCAATGTCCGTATTCAAAGACACACGTCTCCTGGCAGAGCAGACAGTTAAGATGGTAGACGCTATCATGGGCGGCGAGGAAGCTGAAGTAAATGATACAGAGTCCTACGACAACGGAACAGGTGTCATTCCTACATACCTCTGCGAGCCTACAGTTGTAACAATCGACAACTACGAAGAGATGCTGATCGACTCCGGATACTATGAGGCATCTGATATCCAGTAATCAGTGAAAATGTAACTTGTGAAAATGCAGGCGGGAAGTGAAAAGCCCGCCTGTTTTATGAAGGAAAGGGAGGGAGAAAATTGGCAAAAATCCTGCTGGAGATGAAAAATATTACCAAGACTTTCCCGGGCGTCAAGGCACTTGACAATGTAAATCTGCAGGTGGAGGAAGGCGAGGTTCACGCCCTCGTGGGGGAGAACGGAGCCGGAAAATCCACACTGATGAATGTTTTGAGCGGTATCTACCCGTACGGGAGCTACGAGGGGGATATCATATACAACGGTGAAGTTTGTAAGTTTAACAAGATTAAGGACAGCGAAGAAAAAGGGATCGTTATCATCCACCAGGAGCTGGCTCTTGTGCCGGAGATGACGATCGGCGAGAATATGTATCTGGGCAATGAGCAGGGGAAATCTTTTGCTATTGACTGGAGCAGGACATACGGGGAGGCGGACAAATACCTGGCGCAGGTAGGACTGAAAGAGTCATCCCGTACACTTATAAAAGACATTGGAACCGGTAAACAGCAGCTTGTGGAGATTGCAAAGGCCCTGGCCAAGAACGCAAAGCTGCTCATTCTCGATGAACCTACATCTTCTTTGAACGAAGAGGATTCCCAGGCGCTCCTGGATCTGATGCTGGAGTTCAAGAAGCAGGGCATGACTTCGATCATTATTTCTCATAAACTGAATGAGATTGCCTATGTGGCAGATAAAATCACAGTAATCCGTGACGGCTCTACCATTGAGACGCTGGATAAAAAGAAAGACACCTTCACAGAGGACAGGATCATCAAGGGTATGGTGGGACGTGAGCTGACGGACCGCTTCCCCAAGAGGGAAAAGAAAAATATCGGGGATGTGGCGCTGGAAGTGAAGAACTGGACTGTGCATCATCCTCTGTATTCCGAGCGAAAAGTCGTGGACAATGTTTCCATGTACGTAAAAAAAGGCGAGGTGCTGGGCATCTCCGGACTGATGGGAGCCGGCCGTACCGAGCTGGCCATGAGCATCTTTGGAAAGAGCTACGGCAAGAATATCTCCGGCCAGCTTTTTATCAACGGAAACGAGGTAAATCTTCACTCTGTCAAGGATGCCATCAAGCATAAGCTGGCTTACGTGACAGAGGACAGAAAAGGAAACGGACTGATCCTGAGCAATCCTATCCGTGTCAACACTACTCTGGCTAACCTTGAGGGAGTCAGCAGCCACGGTGTCATCGACAATGATAAGGAGATCGCCGTTGCGGAAGAGTACCGCCAGAAGCTGCGTACTAAGTGTCCCACGGTAGAGCAGAATGTAGGAAACTTAAGCGGTGGTAACCAGCAGAAGGTGCTCCTTGCCAAGTGGATGTTTGCAGAACCGGATGTCCTGATCCTGGACGAGCCTACCAGGGGTATCGACGTAGGAGCCAAGTACGAGATCTACTGTATCATCAATGATCTTGTGGCACAGGGTAAATCCGTGATCATGATTTCATCCGAACTTCCGGAAGTCCTTGGAATGTCAGATCGTATCTACATCATGAATGAAGGAAAGATTGTAGGCGAACTGGATGCAGCAGAGGCAACCCAGGAGCTCATCATGTCACGTATTCTGAAATCGAGCAAAGGAGAATAGCTATGGAAAAGGGTAAAGTATCAGAATTTTTAAAGAAGTATACAATGGTCATCGTACTGGTCATTGTGGTATTGTTTTTTACATGGCAGACAGGGGGAAGGATGATACTGCCGCAGAATGTTAATAACCTGATCGCACAGAACGCTTACGTGTTCATCCTTGCAACCGGTATGCTTCTGTGTATCCTGACAGGCGGTAATATCGACCTGAGCGTAGGCTCTGTAGTCTGCTTCGTAGGTGCCGTGGGCGCTACAGTTATGGTCAATATGAAGATGAATGTATTCATCGGCATTATCGTTATGCTGGCAGTAGGTCTGGCCATCGGCGTATGGCAGGGCTTCTGGATCGCCTACAGGCGTATTCCCCCATTCGTTGTAACACTGGCAGGAATGCTCATGTTCAGAGGCCTTTCCAATATCGTGCTGGACGGCTTCACCATTGCACCCATGCCGCAGGGGTACCTGAATCTGTTCAACAGCTACATCATCGACTTCTTCGGAGGACAGGGACTGAACATCACATGCGTGCTCATCGGTGTGATCGCGGCAGCCATCTTTATCCTCATCACTTTCAAGGGCAGGATGTCCAAGATAAAGAAGGGCTATGCAGTAAATAAGGCCAGCAACGACATCATCCGCTGCGCCATCATCAGTATTGTCATCATCGGCTTTATGTGGAGACTGGCACAGTACAAAGGTCTTCCCAATATGCTTCTCTGGATCGCGGTGATCGTCCTCATCTACGGCTACATCACATCCAAGACAACCATCGGACGTCATCTGTACGCTATCGGTGGAAATGAGAAGGCTGCACAGCTTTCCGGTATCAATACAAACAAGGTATACTTCTTCGCTTACGCAAACATGGGTCTTCTGGCAGCAGTTGCAGGTATGGTAACTATCGCCCGTCTGAACTCTGCTAACCCGACAGCCGGCGACAGCTACGAGATGGATGCTATCGGTTCCTGTTTCATCGGCGGTGCATCTGCATACGGTGGAAGTGGAACAATCCCGGGCGTTATCATCGGTGCTACACTGATGGGTGTTATCAACCTTGGTATGTCTATCATGGGTATCGATATGAACTGGCAGAAAGTTGTAAAAGGACTTGTTGTTCTTGCAGCTGTTATCTTCGACGTAGAGTCTAAGAAGAACTCCAGATAAGATGATAAAGAAAGAGGCAGGATAGATTTCCTGCTCTGAAAAGCGCTGTATCACAAATGGTTTTGCATTGTGATGCAGCGTTTTTTATAAGGTGGAAACAAATGAAAAAATGATTATGTAAAATATGGACTTTTCATTTTACGTGTGCTATAATCCATTTACTTACAAATTTACGTCAAACAGGAGGTGAACAGAATATGACAAGCCAGGAATTGCTGATCTCAATAGGGGAAATGCTGGAAGCAAAAATCAGCCCGCTTCGGAAAGATATCCGTGAAGTTAGACAAGATATGAGCGATGTAAAGCAGGATATCTGCGTCATGAAGCAGGAGATGGGATCCATGCGCCAGGAAATCGACGGCATGAAGCAGGAGATCGTATCTTTAAAGCAGGACATGGGTGTCATGCGCCAGGAAATCGATTTCGTGAAGGAAGAGACGGGTTCCATGCGGTCAGAGGTTAGTTCTCTGAGAGAAGAAATGGATGCAGTGAAGCAGAGATTGATTCTGATTGAAACTACATTGGAGAATGAGACAAACCGCGGGATCAGGATCATCGCAGAGGGGCATCTGGATCTGTCCAGAAAACTGGACGATGCGTTAAGGGTGGACAATGAGAAAGAATTGCTGCTCCTCAGGGTTACCCATCTTGAAAATGAAGTGCACACGATCAAAGAGCGTATGGCTCTCTAGTTCATGCTGCCAGAAAACAAAAGAAATCTGAAAATCTATTTATTTTTAATCCATTTTTTGATCCAAGACGGCATGTGCCGTTGTCTGAAGACGTGAAGAAACATTCTTTATTTTCCAAAAATGAAGCGCAAGAATGCAGCGACAGTTCTGCAGTGCAAAAAGTAAGTGCAAAAAGACAAGAAACTGCCATAAAGAGCGCAAGAAATTGGTGGTATTCAATAAAAAATGTTGATATACTGACCTTAGTGAATGAAAAAGGAGGAGATGGACATGCAGATCCAGAAAGTGACGGATGCATCGTTCAGGGCATATGGCAAAGTGCTGGAAGGCTATGACTTCAGCCGTCTGCTGAAAGAGATGGAGCACACTCCCCTGCCCTCTGACGATGTCATCTATGTGCCCTCTGTGGAGGAACTGGAGGCTCTCCCGGTAGCGGAGGAACTGAAAAACCGCGCATTCGGCGGTCTGCCGATCGAGATCGGATACTGCAATGGAAATAACAAAAAACTGAATGCGCTGGAGTATCACCGCTCATCGGAGATCAATGTGGCTGTATCAGACGCGATCCTGCTGATCGGAAAGCAGCAGGATGTGGAGCCGGATTACACGTACGACACATCAAAAGTGGAGGCATTTCTTGTTCCGGCAGGGACAGCCATCGAAGTGTACGCGACTACGCTGCATTATGCCCCCTGTACTGTAGACGACAACGAGGGATTCCGTGTGGTCGTTGTGCTGCCGAAAGACACCAACACAGAGCTTACTTTCCCTGTGGGAAAAGAGGGCGAGGACCGTCTGATCACAGCGAAGAACAAATGGCTCATTGCCCACGAGGATGCAAAGATCGAGGGCGCCTTCAATGGACTTAAAGGAGAAAACATTACACTGTAATCTATTTTTAAAGGAGGAATGAAACACTATGAACAACATGCCAGAAGTAAAGATCGGAGTTGTAGCTGTAAGCCGTGACTGTTTCCCGGAGAGCTTATCCGTGACAAGAAGACAGAACCTTATGAAAGCCTACACAGAGAAATACGGTTCAGAAGGGATCTATGAATGTCCTATCTGTATCGTAGAGAGCGAGATCCATATGGTGCAGGCTCTTGAGGATATCAAGAAGGCAGGATGCAACGCTCTGTGCATTTACCTTGGAAACTTCGGACCGGAGATTTCCGAGACACTGCTTGCAAAACATTTTGATGGACCGAAGATGTTCATCGCTGCCGCAGAGGAGTCAGGAAATGACCTTCTGGACGGAAGAGGAGACGCATACTGCGGTATGCTCAATGCAAGCTACAACCTGAAACTGCGCAACGTAGGCGCCTATATTCCGGAATATCCGGTAGGTGACGCAGAGGACTGCGCAGACATGATCCACGAGTTTATCCCGATCGCAAAGGCTATCGAGGGACTGAACAATCTGAAGATCATTTCTTTCGGACCTCGTCCGCTGAATTTCCTTGCATGTAATGCACCGATCAAACAGCTCTATAACATCGGCGTGGAGATTGAGGAGAACTCAGAGCTTGACCTGTTTGAGGCATTCAACAAACATGCAGGAGATGAGAGGATTCCGGCCCTCGTAAAAGAGATGGAAGAGGAGCTGGGAGCAGGCAATAAGAAACCTGAGATCCTGTCCAAACTGGCACAGTATGAGCTGACCTTAAAAGACTGGGTAGAGGAGCACAGAGGATACAGAAAATATGTGGCTATCGCAGGAAAATGCTGGCCTGCATTCCAGACACAGTTCGGCTTTGTTCCCTGCTATGTGAACAGCCGTCTGACAGCTCAGGGTATCCCGGTATCCTGCGAGGTGGATATCTACGGCGCACTCAGCGAGTTCATCGGAACAGTTGTGAGCAACGATACAGTTACACTGCTTGACATCAACAACAGCGTACCTAAGGATATGTACAATGAGGATATCAAGGGCAAATACGACTATACACTTCAGGATGTATTCATGGGCTTCCACTGCGGAAACACAGCTTCCTCCAAGCTGTCCTTCTGCGAGATGAAGTACCAGAAGATCATGGCAAGGACACTGCCGGAGGAAGTGACACAGGGAACACTGGAGGGCGACATCGTTCCAGGCGACATCACCTTCTTCCGCCTGCAGAGCACATCAGACAACATCCTCCGCGCTTACATTGCTCACGGGGAGGTGCTTCCGGTGGCATCCAGATCCTTCGGAGCGATCGGTGTGTTCGCTATTCCGGAGATGGGACGTTTCTACCGTCACGTGCTGATCGAGGGAGGCTATCCGCATCACGGAGCTGTTGCTTTCGGACATTATGGAAAAGCACTGTTTGAAGTGTTCAAGTATATCGGAGTTCCGGTAGAGGAGATCGGATACAACCAGCCGGCAGGCGTAAGATATCCGACAGAAAATCCCTGGAGATAACCGGACAGCAGTAAAACAACAGGGCGGGGAGACAGGATGGGATCCCCGCCTTTCTTTCTGAGGAGGTACATATGTTATATATCGGTGTGGATCTCGGCACATCAGCGGTGAAGCTTCTTCTGATGGACGAGACAGGAGATATCAAGAATATTGTGTCAAAGGAATATCCTTTGTTTTTCCCACATCCGGGCTGGTCTGAGCAGAACCCGGAGGATTGGTTTGAAAAGTCCATGGAAGGGATTAAGGAGCTGACAGAAGGCTTCGACAGATCAAAGGTGGCGGGCATCAGCTTTGGCGGCCAGATGCACGGTCTGGTAGCCCTTGACAAAGACGATCAGGTCATCCGCCCTGCCATTCTCTGGAACGACGGGCGTACAGGGGAGGAGACAGACTACCTCAACAATGTGATCGGCAAGGACAAACTTTCACAGTACACGGCAAACATCGCTTTCGCCGGATTTACGGCTCCCAAGATCCTCTGGATGAAAAAACATGAGCCGGAGAATTTTGCGAAGATCGTAAAGATCATGCTGCCAAAAGACTATCTGGCATACAAGCTGTCAGGCTCTTTCTGTACAGATGTGTCAGACGCCTCTGGTATGCTGCTGATGGATGTAAAGAACCGCTGCTGGTCCAAAGAGATGATGGATATATGCGGTATTACAGAAGAGATGCTTCCAAAGCTTTATGAGAGCTACGAAGTAGTTGGTACTTTAAAAGAAGATGTGGCCGGGGCACTGGGGCTTTCAGCCGATGTAAAGGTGATCGCAGGAGCTGGCGACAACGCCGCCGCCGCTGTGGGAACCGGGACAGTGGGAGATGGCATGTGCAATATTTCCCTGGGCACATCCGGCACGATCTTTATCTCCAGTGAGAAGTTCGGCGTGGACGAGAACAATGCGCTTCACTCTTTTGCTCACGCAGACGGCAACTACCATCTGATGGGATGTATGCTCAGCGCTGCTTCCTGCAACAAGTGGTGGATGGAAGATATCTTAAAGACAAAGGAATTTGCAAAAGAGCAGGAAGGCATTACGAAACTTGGGGAAAACAATGTTTTCTATCTTCCGTATCTGATGGGAGAGCGCTCCCCTCACAATAATCCGGATGCGAGAGCTATGTTCATCGGCATGTCCATGGATACCACAAGAGAGGATATGACCCAGGCTGTTCTGGAAGGAGTTGCTTTTGGACTTCGTGACTCTTTGGAAGTGGCAAGAAGTCTGGGCATTCAGATCGAGAGAACAAAGATCTGCGGCGGAGGCGCCAAGAGCCCTCTGTGGAAGAAGATCATCGCCAATGTCATGAACCTTAAGGTGGATGTCATTGAGAGCGAGGAAGGCCCGGCTCTTGGCGGCGCCATGCTGGCGGCGGTAGGCTGCGGGGAGTACCCGGATGTAAAGACCATCGCGGAAAAGATTGTAAAAGTTGTAGATACCGTGGAGCCGGAGGAAGAGCTTGTACGGAAGTACGAGGAGAAATATCAGAAGTTCCGCAAAATCTACCCCACAGTAAAGTGTCTGTATTAAAAAGAAGCAATGAAATATAGATAAAGCCGGACTCCGGAACCTTTATATGGTTCCGGAGTTTTTTGCCAGGGCAGGGGTCTGTTTTCATTTTCCATGGACTTGTTATTGAAGGCAAAAACGATTATAATAGTCCCGTACGGTTTACAGCAAAGATACAGACCGGACCAGCTTTTGAATGGAACATAAGAATTAGGAGGTGCTGCAATGCCTGCATTTTACGCACATGACCGGTTTGGAAAAAAGGTTTATTCCAGACTGGAAGGAGAGATAAAACAGACGATCAAAAACCATAGCCGCCAGTTTCGCATCGGACTGCAGGGACCGGATCTTTTTTTCTTTTACCGGCCCTGGCATTCCAACAAAGTTTCAAAATATGGGAACCATCTCCATGAGATATCCGCCTATCCATTCTTCAGACACGGAGCAGCCGTGGTCAGGGAAAAGGGAAGAAACAGTAAAGAATACGCGTATCTTCTGGGATTTGTGTGTCATTTTATCCTGGACAGTGAGTGTCATCCCTTTGTGGAGGCCTATATCAAGAAGAGCGGAGTCCAGCACCTGGAGATTGAGGAGGAGTTTGAAAAACTTCTCCTGAGAATGGACGGAAAAGATCCGTTTGCCTATCCTCTGGCAGATCTGGTGCCGGCGGATGAGACCACAGCGGAGGCCATCTGCCCCTTTTACGATGATATCACAGAGAAGACAGCTCTTCAGTCACTGAAGGACATGCGTCTGGTAAAGAAACTTTTTACAGCGCCTGGACGGCTGAAACATGACACCATCAATACGGTGATGAAACTGACAGGCAAGTATCCGTATATGAAGGGACTGATGAACCAGCACAGGGACAATCTTCGCTGCAGAAAGAGCAGCCAGGAGCTCCTGAGACGATTTGACGGTGCCGTGCACACGGCGGTTGATATGATCTACAGTCTGGATGAGACGATACAGACCGGGAAGGAGCTGAACAAGCGGTTTGACAGAACATTTGAATAAAAATGACAGATATGACAATCTGACAGGGAAATGTATGAGAAGAACGGCTGGTGCATTTTTTCTTGCACTGGCGGTTCTTCTCCTTTCGTCCTGTCAGGGAACAGAGTCCCTTACAGCTCCGTCTGTCGGCACGGTTTCTGTCACAGAGGAGGAATTGGCCCTTGGCGATATACCGGAGTACAGCGGAGACCCTTATGTGGAAGTGGAAGACAGTGAGCCTGACTTTACAGAGGAAGAGCTGACAGAGGAACCCTACGAGTCCTACAGTGAGCTGGATGGACTGGGAAGATGTCAGGAAGCACAGGCCTGCGTAGGAAAGGAGACCATGCCGGAGGGAGAGCGGGAGAGCATCAGCGAGGTGAAACCTACCGGGTGGCAGTCCGTGGAATATGAGGAGGTGGACGGGAGATATCTCTATAACCGCTGTCACCTTATCGGCTATCAATTGACTGCGGAGAATGCCAATGAGAAAAACCTGATCACCGGCACGAGGTACATGAACACAGAAGGCATGCTTCCCTTTGAGGATGAAGTGGCAGACTATGTGAAGGAGACCGGCAACCATGTCATGTACCGGGTTACGCCTGTGTTTGAAGGAGAGAATCTGGTGGCTTCCGGCGTGTGGATGGAGGCTGAGTCCGTGGAGGACAATGGACAGGGGGTGTCCTTTAACGTATACGTCTACAACGTGCAGCCCGGTATAGAGATCGACTATGCCCAGGGAGACAGCTGGGAGGCAGCAGATGACGGCCAGTCGAGGAGCGGCAGCGAAGATAGCCAGCCAGAAGATGCAGGGGAGGAAAATGCCTATATCCTTAACAAGAATACCCGCAGATTTCACAAGCCGGACTGCTCCAGCGTGGAAGACATCAAAGAAGAAAATAAGGGAGAATTTAGAGGAGACAGACAGGAGCTGCTGGATGACGGGTATAAGCCATGCGGCAGATGTAATCCATAAAAAATGAAAAAACCCTTGTGTTATTTATAATAGGTGTTATAATATACATGTAACAAAAAAACATACTTAACTGACCTCTTTGTTTTGCAAAGTCGAAGGCTGCTAAGCATCATCAGATTTTGGAGGAAAAGATAAATGAATACTTTAAAAGCTGAAAAGAGAAACATGCAGACAAAAGCAAAGAAATTAAGAAGAGAAGGATTTGTTACCGGCAATGTGTTCGGAAGGGAAATGAAAGAGTCCATGCCGATCCAGATTTTGAAGGCCGATGCAGAGCGTCTTGTAAAGACCCATGGCAAAGGCAGCCAGATCATGCTGGAAGTGGATGGGCAGACCATGGATGTCCTTGTAAAGGAAATCGACCTCAGCCCTCTCAAGACGGAGATCTATGAGATTGATTTTCAGGCACTGGTAAGCGGTGAGAAAGTACATTCTGTCGCAGAAGTTATTCTGCTGAACCATGAGAAGGTTAATACAGGACTGGTCAACCAGACGCTCCACGAGATCGCTTTCAAGGCTGTACCTGCCGCTCTTGTAGAGAAAGTTGAGATTGATGTGGGAGATATGAAGCTGGGTGATTCTATCCAGGTAAAAGATCTGGATATTGCCAAGAATAAAGATATTGATCTGATCACTAATCCGGAGACAACGGTTGTGGCTGTTACAGAGATCCATAACCAGTCGGTTGACAGTGGAGAGGAAGAAGACGCTGCGGAAGAATAAGATCCAGAAGTATGAGGTTGCGATAAGTTTGAAGGGTTCTGCTCTTGATGAGCAGGGCTCTTTTTTATACTCCTGTTGCCACAAATGCCGGTTTCTGTGATAATATCTAAAGAAGCAGAGGAAAGAAGCTGCAGCAACAGATGAGAGAAATCAGGAGGTGTCAGTATGTTCCCGCATATGGTGCTCATCCACAATCAGGAGTACAACAGCCAGAGACTTGAAGATGTGGAGAAAGAATTTGAAAAAGGTTTTGAAAGCCTTAGGCTTTCTGCGGAAGAGATCAGAGGAAAGAAAATAGGCATTGCCGTGGGGAGCCGGGGCATTGACAGGATACAGCAGATCGTCCGCATGACTGTGGAGGCAGTGAAGGCTGCGGGAGGGAAGCCCTTTATCTTCGGAGCCATGGGCTCCCACGGAAATGGAACGGCCCAGGGACAGAGGGAGATCCTGGCCTCCCTGGGAGTGACGGAGGAGGAGACGGGCGCTCCGGTGCTCTGCAGCGCCCAGACAGCTCTGTGGGGTGCGACCGGACAGCACGGATATAAGGTGTACGGCAATGAGCTTTGTGACCGGTTTGACGCCATTATCCTTGTCAACCGGGTGAAGATGCACACGGATTTTGAGGATGTGACTGAGAGCGGCGTTCTCAAGCTGATGGCCATCGGCATCGGCGGCCCGGCGGGATGCCAGAATGTACACACCCTGGCCCTGAAGGACGGCTACGGGACCGTCATCCGGGAGACAGCGGCCTTTATGATGGAGAAGCTGCCGGTGCTCTTTGGAGTTCTCCTGACAGAAAACGCAGTCCATGAGCTGGACGGCATTTACATGGAAAAGCCGGAGAAGTTTCTGGAGACAGAGAAGCGGCTGCTGGAAAATGTGAAGAGGGGCCGCATGAAGCTGCCCTCTGACAGCATTGACGTGCTGATCGTGGATGAGATGGGGAAAAATATCTCCGGCTCCGGCATGGACACAAAGGTCATCGGTCGGGTGTATGTGACCGGGCAGGCAGAACCAAAGGATCCCAGGGCATCCAGGGTGGTAGTCCTGGGGCTGACAGAGGAGTCCCATGGAAATGCCATCGGGATTGGTCTGGCAGATTTTTCCACAAGAGAAGTGCTGGACAAAATTGATTTTGCGGCTACGGCAAAGAATGCAGTGGCCTCCATGGCTCCGGCCCAGGGCAAGATTCCCTGTATCCTGGAAAATGACAGGGAAGCCATCCGGGCTGCACTGGATACAGCTGCCATTGAGGATATGGAAAAGGCCAGGGTGGTCCGCATACAGAACACCAATCAGATTGCCCGGCTCTATGTATCTGAGGCGTTGTATGAGGAACTGCGTGAGAACCCGAAGATTCAGGTTATGGAAGGACCGGCTCCCATGGCATTCGACGGGCAGGGAAAGATGGCACCTGGACATTACGGGAAAGGAGAGGAATGAGGATGGAATACATTTGCAGTTACAGATCACCTATCGGAGAGATGATCATGGCTTCAGACGGGGAACATCTGACAGGGCTCTGGTTTCAGGGACAGAAATACTTCGCAAGCACCCTGGGGGAGAAATATACGGATCTGCAGGGAGACGGCAGCCATCTGCCCGTGTTCGCTCAGACAAAAAAGTGGCTGGATGTCTATTTCGCAGGAGAACAGCCTGCTTCCCTTCCGCCCCTCGCACCGAAGGGCTCTGCTTTTCGCCGGCAGGTGTGGGAGATTCTGCTGGAGATCCCATACGGTGAGACTGTAACTTACGGAGAAATAGCCAGGAAAGTATTTGGCGGCGGGAGAGAGGATGGCGAGGCAGAAAAGAAACGGGGAATGTCTGCACAGGCTGTGGGAGGCGCAGTGGGACACAATCCCATTTCAATCCTCATTCCCTGTCATCGGGTTCTTGGAAGCAGCGGCCAGCTGACAGGATATGCTGGCGGGCTGGATAAGAAAGAGTATCTGCTTACACTGGAAAGAAAGAGCAGATCAGAAAAATGATGGAGCCAGCGAATGCCAGCCATCAAGCCCGGATGTATTCTTTATAAGATTCCTGCTTTCTGTGTGGCCTTTCGCACCGCGTTGTCCTGGAATCGGAAATAATCCGGCCGATGGCGAGACTGAGTGAACTCAAACATGACGCCGTCGCTGTTATAGGTGTGGCTGCTGACAACAGCCA
The DNA here is from genome assembly GCF_014982975.1 of Claveliimonas monacensis. GTDB lineage: Bacteria > Bacillota > Clostridia > Lachnospirales > Lachnospiraceae > Claveliimonas > Claveliimonas monacensis. The sequence goes on along the minus strand of NZ_JADCKL010000007.1, from coordinate 24,065 downwards.
CGCAGTTGTAATCATTGACATTCATTTCCAGATATTTTTCGTCAATCTGAGTGATCTTTTCTACGGTCATGATACGCTGGCTGTTGACAATGGTCATGTGGAGATGGTTCTCCAGATATTCGTAGATGGAGTCGGAGGCGATCTCGGGGGTCAGTCCGGGGACAGCGCTTTTCAGAAAGTAGTTGTGATTTATGATGAGGGGCCTGCCGTCCAGATAGTGGAGGCGCTGTATGTAATATAGTTCCGTTCCGGCAGGGAACCCCGTGCGCTCTGAGATCTTCTCGTCAGCAGTCAGTTCCATGAACTGGAGAACTTTCGTAACGCCCCATTTGTGGTTCCTGGCAGATGACTCTTTAAAGGATTCGATGCCGCCGATGGTAAAGGCCGTCTGTTCCACGGGACGGTAGATGTTCCGCACGCCTTTCCCTTGCAGTGTCTGTACATATCCGTCTGATGCCAGCTGGGCAATGGCCCGGCGCACAGTGTTTCTGGAACAGTTGTATTCCTGTACAAGAACGTGCTCAGAAGGGAGCAGGGACTGGCAGGCAAACTCGTTATTTTCTATTTTTTCTTTCAAATCTCTGTAAATAGCTTCATATTTACTTTTTGGCATTTTTTTCACATCCTGTCATGTATGATCCTGTTTAAACAACTTAATATTATTATAAGATAGAAAAAAGAAGGAAGTCAAGGATATTTGCCAACATGTTTAAACAAGTTTTGCTTGACATGTTTAAACAAGTGTGATATTTTAAACTTGTTCAGACAAGTTGGAACGGATTATCTTGGAAAAAGGAGAGGAAACAATGGCAAAGTATGAAAATGATGTCAGAGAACTTTTGACTCTCATAGGAGGGAAAGAAAACATCCAGGCTGTCTCCCACTGCATGACAAGGATGCGTTTTGTTCTGGTGGATCCGAAGAAAGCAGACGAGAAGGCCATCGAGAAAATTCCCAGTGTGAAGGGAACATTCACGCAGGCAGGACAGTACCAGGTCATCATCGGAAATGATGTATCCGTATTTTACAATGAATTTACCGCATATGCAGGAATTGAGGGGGTCAGCAAAGATGCGGTAAAGGCGGCGGCTAAGACTAACCAGAACCCGGTTCAGAAGATCATGAGCGCTCTGGGCGAGATCTTTGCTCCTCTGATTCCGGCGCTGATATGCGGCGGTCTTTCATCTTCTGCCGGTAGGAATTGTGTGGTCCATTACAAAGAAGATGGGAACAACCCAGATCCTTGGTATCGTCCTTGGACTGACGCTGGTGTCCTCCCAGCTTCTTAACGGTTTCAGCGTGGCGGACACAGCGGCGGCAGACATCCCGGTGTGGGATTTCGGCTTTGCAAGAGTGGAGATGATCGGCTACCAGGGACAGGTTATTGCGGCCATGATGGCGGGCTTTGTCCTTGTGTATCTGGAGAAATTCTTTAAAAAGCACTGCCCGGAAGTGATCAGCATGATCGTAGTTCCCTTCTGCTCCCTTGTTCCGGCAGTCATTATTGCCCACACGGTTGTAGGTCCCATCGGCTGGAAGATTGGCGATGCCATCGCAAATGTGGTATACAACGGTCTGATGTCGCCTTTCGGTGTGGCTTTTGCAGGTCTTTTCGGTCTTCTGTACGCCCCTGTCGTAATGACAGGTCTTCACCATATGACAAATGCGATCGACTCCCAGCTTACAAGCCTCTATGACGGAACCATCCTGTGGCCCATGATCGCCCTGTCCAACATCGCCCAGGGATCCGCGGTGCTTGCCATGTCTGTTCTCCAGAAGAAAAATGAGAGAGCGCAGCAGGTCAACATCCCGGCGTGCATCTCCTGCTACCTGGGCGTTACAGAGCCTGCCCTCTTCGGTGTCAACCTGAAATACGGCTTTCCCCTGGTGTGCGGCATGATCGGCTCCGCCATCGCGGCCATGATCTCCGTGGGAAGCGGCGTGCAGGCTTTCAGCATTGGCGTAGGCGGCCTTCCGGGCATCCTGTCCATCAAGCCGGAGTTCTATCTGTACTTCCTGCTTGCCATGGCAGTGGCTATTGCGGTCCCCTTCATCCTGACCATGATCGTGGGAAGCAGGAAGCTTTCAAAAGAAGCCCTTTATGGTGAGAATGTTACAGTAGAACTGACGGCCGCATCAGTGACAGAGTCTGTGCAGATCCATGAGGAGTGTGCAGATGAGACGACAGATGAGACAGCAGTCCTCACAGAGCTGAAGGCTGGACTTACAGGAAGGGTTGTTCCTCTCGATGAAGTACCGGACAATGTGTTTTCCCAGCATGTTATGGGAGATGGCATTGCCATTGAGCCTGCGGGGGACACGGTGGTGGCTCCTGCTGATGCAACAGTAAGCGCAGTCATGGCAGACACTGGCCACGCCTGCGGGCTGACATTTGCCAACGGTATGGAACTGCTCATTCATATCGGCATAGATACAGTGGATATGAATGGAGACGGCTTTACTGTACTCATAGAAGAAGGGCAGAAAGTAAAAGCAGGTACGCCTCTGATCCGGTTTGACAGGGAGAAAATCCATGAGGCGGGACATCCTTCCGTGACAGTATTTATTGTTACAGATGAAGGGGATGCAAAGGAGATCCAGTATCTGTCTGGTATGGACGCAGAGGCAGGGCAGACGACTGTGATCCGTTTTCAGTAGATGAGGAGGATGAATAACATGGCAGATTTCAGAAAAAGTGTTGTGTATCAGATCTATCCAAAGTCTTTTTACGACACAAACGGTGACGGACTCGGAGATCTGAAAGGCGTGACAGAAAAACTGGATTATATAAAAGAACTGGGCGTGGATTATATCTGGATGACTCCTTTCTTTGTGTCTCCCCAGAACGATAACGGCTACGATGTGGAGGATTACTACAATATTGACCCCAGGTACGGCACTATGGAGGACTTTGAGGAACTGTCCAGAGAAGCGGACAAAAGAGGCATCCGGCTTATGCTGGACATGGTGTTCAACCACACGTCCAGCCGCCATGAGTGGTTTCGTAAGGCTTTGGAAGGAGATCCGAAATACAAGAATTACTACATTTTTAAAAAAGGAAAAGAAAATGGCGGGCCTCCCACAAACTGGGAAAGCAAGTTTGGCGGAAACGCCTGGGAGTATGTGGAGAAGTTTGACGAGTATTACCTGCACCTTTTCGATGTGTCACAGCCGGATCTGAACTGGGACAATGAAGAGGTAAGATGCGAGATCCAGAAAGTGGTGAAGTTCTGGATGGCCAAGGGCGTCAAAGGGTTCCGGTTTGATGTCATCAATCTGATCAGTAAGGACAAATTTGAGGATGACTATGAAGGAGACGGCCGCCGCTTCTACACCGATGGGCCAAATATCCACAGGTACCTCCAGGAGCTCAATGAGGCCACCTTCGGTACGGACGCGGAGATCATCACCGTGGGAGAGATGTCCAGCACCACTATGGAGAACTGCTATCAATATGCAAATGAGGACGGGAAAGAGCTGTCCATGGTGTTCAGTTTCCATCATCTGAAGGTGGATTTTATGGGAAATGAAAAGTGGGTCATTGTTCCCTTTGATTTTCTGAAACTGAAAAATATTCTTTTTGACTGGCAGACCCACATGGCAGAACATCATGCCTGGAACGCGGTGTTCTGGTGCAACCATGACCAGCCAAGAGTGGTGTCACGATTCGGGAACGAAAAGAAATACTGGAAAGAGTCAGCTAAGATGCTGGCGGCATCCATCCACTGCCTGCGGGGAACGCCCTACATTTATCAGGGCGAGGAACTGGGCATGACTAACGCCGGATTTACAGACATTTCCCAGTACAAAGATGTGGAGAGTCTGAACCATTTCCGGATCCTTCAGGAGAAGGGCTTAAGCCAGGAGAACGCCTATCAGATCCTGCAGATCCACTCCCGGGACAACAGCCGCACGCCCATGCAGTGGACAGCCGGGGAAAACGGCGGTTTCACAGAAGGGAAACCCTGGATCGAGGTGAATAAAAACTGCAGCACGATCAATGCCCGGGCAGAGCTCGCAGATGACACTTCCGTGTTTGCTTTTTATAAAAAGCTGGTGCAGTTAAGGAAAGATTATGACATCATTGCGTACGGGACGTTTGAGCCGAAAGCCGAAAAAAATCTTTCTATTTTTGCCTACAAGCGATATTATAAAGGCAAGGAACTTCTGGTCATCAATAATTTCTACGGCATACAGACACGTTGGGATGCAGGCGAGGATCTTACAGCTTACGAATGTTTGCTTGGCAATTATGATCAGCAGGATACATGCGGAACAGAAGTGGTTTTAAAACCATACGAAACAATGATTTTGTATAAGTAAGAGAGGAGAAAGAAAAATGAAAACATTCAACTACACCATCAAAGATGAACTTGGTATCCACGCAAGACCGGCGGGACTTCTTGTGAAAGAGGCGAAGAAATTTGAGTCTAAGATCACTCTGGAAGGAAACGGCAAGTCTGCTGAGGCAGGAAAGCTTCTTGCTATTATGGGAATGGGATTAAAGCAGGGCGCAGAACTTACAGTGACCGCTGAGGGACCGGACGAGGATGCAGCTATCGCGGCTATGCAGGCATTCCTGGAGAGTAATTTATAAATCCAGAGCCAGAGCAGGTAAGTAAGAAGAAAGGAGTGCGCCATGAAAACTTATCAGGGTAAATCCATACTGAAAGGAACTGCCATTGGAAAGATCCTTTACTATTCCAAGGAAGAGCAGATGGTGCAGAGAAAAAGCATAGAAGATCCGAAGGCGGAGCTGGAGCGCTACGAGGCGGCCAAAGCCCAGGCGGGAGAGCAGCTGAACGCTCTCTACGAGAAGGCATTAAAGGAAGTGGGCGAGCAGGGAGCTGCCATTTTTGAAGTGCATGGCATGATGCTGGAGGACGACGACTTCAACGACTCCATCAAAAATATGATCGAGGCCCAGAAGGTCAACGCGGAGTATGCGGTTGCCACCACCGGGGACAACTTCTCCATGATGTTTTCTCAGATGGAGGACGAGTACTTCAAGGCCAGGTCCGCTGATATCAAGGATATAGCGGAGCGGGTAGTGGGTATCCTCCAGGGAAGGCATGCGGCGGGAGACCTGGGCGACGAGCCCGTGATCCTGGCGGCAAAGGATCTGGCTCCCAGCGAGACTGTGCAGATGGACAAGTCCAAGCTCCTTGGATTTGTGACAGAGCTTGGCTCCGCCAACTCTCACACAGCCATCCTGGCCCGCACCATGAACATCCCGGCGCTGATTGGTATTCCGGTGGATGCGGATCTGGACGGGAAGATGGCTGTCATTGATGGCGTGAAGGGCGAGCTGATCGTGGATCCGGACGAGGAGACACTTGCTTATTATCAGAATAAGAAAGAGGAAGAGCAGAAGCAGAGAGAGCTTCTTCAGCAGTTAAAGGGAAAAGAAGATGTCACTCTGGATGGAAAGAAGATCCGTCTCTACGCTAATATAGGAAGCGTGGGCGACGTGGCCAGGGTCCTGGCCAACGATGCCGGCGGTATCGGTCTTTTCAGAAGTGAGTTCCTCTATCTTGAGAAGGACACCTTCCCGACAGAGGAGGAGCAGTTTCAGGCCTACCGCACAGTGGCGGAGACCATGGCAGGAAAGAAAGTGATCATCCGCACACTGGACATCGGTGCGGACAAGCAGGCAGACTACTTTCACCTTGCTCACGAGGAGAACCCGGCCATGGGGTACCGTGCTATCCGTATCTGCCTGGATCAGCCGGAGATCTTCAAGACACAGCTGCGGGCGCTTCTTCGCGCCAGCGCTTTCGGCAACATCGGCATCATGTTCCCCATGATTATCTCTGTGAAAGAGGTACAGCAGGCAAAACAGTATGTGGCTGAGATCAAGGCGGAGCTGGATGAGAAGGGCATCCCCTACGGAGATGTGGAGCTGGGCGTTATGATTGAGACGCCGGCGGCTGTCATCATCAGTGAGCAGCTTGCGAAGGAAGTGGATTTCTTCAGTATAGGGACTAACGATCTGACCCAGTATACACTGGCCATCGACAGGCAGAACGCAAAGCTCGACAATATTTACGACTCCCATCACCCGGCCGTGCTGGAGATGATCCGCATGACGGTGGAAAACGGCCATAAGGGCGGCTGCTGGGTAGGTATCTGCGGTGAGCTTGGCGCGGACATCACGCTGACGGAGACCTTCCTCAAGATGGGCGTGGACGAACTGTCCGTGACACCGGGAAGCGTGCTTCCCATCCGTGAGATTATCCGGAATACATCCGTGAAATAAAAAGTAAAAGCCACTGTAGGAAGGCAGGGGGTAAGAGAGGGCAGGAGAGCGTCTCCTGCTCTTTTTGATTTACAAAAAAACCGTCCGGAGAGGTGCGCAAAGGTTCTTTGCGTGACTTTTCTGCTGGAACCGGCTATGATGAAGATAAATGGACAGGCATTATGGAAGGGGGAGAAGGAGATGGCGGTCCGGACCAGGTTTGAGATGCCGGGCATCAGCCTGTTTATGAAATTTACAGGGTATCCTGTCCTGTTTCTGTGGGCTGGCAGTGCGGCGACTTCCTTGATTATGGCATTGACAGGGGGCACCGTCCCTTTTTCCGTCCGAAAAAATATTGTCCACAAGGCAGTTCTCGTGCCCTTTGCCGGCGGTCTGCTTTTTATGGCGCCTTTTTCTATCTCATTTATAGCGATAAAAATCTGGAGCTGGGCAGATGTTCTGCTGTACCCGGAAAAAACCATGCGCAGCTACGGCTTCAGTTTTGGCCCTGTGCTGAACCGGATCTATTTTGAAATGCAGGAATTTATCTTTGCATATTCTTCCGGCATATACATGTTATGCTTTGCAGCCGGCTGCGTACTATGGCTGACAAAACCAGAGAAGAAGAAAACCAGGCGGCCGTGGGGCGGGGCAGATCATTCAAATCTTCTGTCATAAAGCAGCGCGGCGATCAGCACGACGAAACAGGAACCCGCATTGTGCACCAGAGCCCCGGTGGTGGGTGTCAGCACTTCCATAAGGGACAGCACGATCGCCGCAAAGTTGATGCACATAGACAGGGTGATGCTGGCCTTGATGGTCCTGACCGTGGCATTGGACAGCCGTTTCAGGTACGGGATCTTTGAAATGTCGTCGCTCATCAGCGCAACTTCCGCAGCGTCGATGGCAATGTCGCTTCCCATGCTCCCCATGGCAACGCTCACGTCAGCCGTCTTAAGAGCAGGAGCGTCGTTGACGCCATCTCCGATCATGCAGACTTTGTGGCCTTCGGCCTGTAAGTCTTCGATGCTCTGCACCTTTTCTTCCGGCAGGAGCTCTGCCCGGACCTCGGAGATGCTGACTTGCCGCGCGAAATATTCGGCCGTTTTCTGATGGTCGCCGGTGAGTAAAACGGTGCGGGTGTGCATATCCGAGAGACGGGAAACCATGTCTTTCGCTTCCGGCCGCAGCACATCAGAAAGTGCGATGACACCAATACACTTTTTGCTTTCCGCGACGAGAACAGACGCTTTTCCCTGGGCGCGGAGCCGTGCCAAAGCGGATTGGATCCGGTTATCAATTGAAATACCGTTTTCCGTGAGGAACTTTTCGTTGCCGCAGAGCAGCCTGCGATTGTCCGCCTCTGCAAAAATCCCCTTGCCGGTCGTCATCCTGAAAGAGGCTGTTTCCGTCAATGGCACTTCTTTTGCCTTTGCATACGCCACGATCGCCTTCCCCAGCGGGTGTTCGCTTTTTGCTTCAGCGGAAGCGGCCAGAGAAAGCAGTTCGGTTTCGCTGAACGCTCCATCAAAGGAGATGACGTCGCTGACATCCAGGCGGCCGCAGGTCAGGGTACCGGTTTTATCGAAAGCAATTATATCTGTCTTTCCCATTTTTTCAAGGGCTTCTCCTGACTTGATGATCACGCCGTGCTTTGTCGCCTGCCCGATCGCCGCCATGATAGCGGTAGGCGTTGCCAGCACAAGGGCACAGGGGCAGAACACCACCAGAACGGTCACTGCGGTGACGATATTCCCGGTGGATACATAGGCGAGAACTGCGATGAGCAGGGCAACCGGCACCAGCCAGCTGGCTGCTTTGTCGGCGATCCTCTGCATGGGCGCCTGTTTGTTCTCCGCGTCCTGCACCATGCGGATCAGCTTTTGCAGGGAACTGTTCTTCCCTACTTTCGTTGCCAAAATGTCGATTGAACCAAAGAGGTTAATGGTACCGCAGAACACTTCCTCCCCCATGCCCTTGTCAACCGGCAGGGACTCTCCCGTCATAATGGACTGGTCGACCGAAGTTTCGCCGCTTATAATGGTGCCGTCAGCCGGAACCGTCTCACCGGGCAGGATGCGCAGGATATCGCCCTGCCGGATCTCCTCTGCGGGTATCATTTCTGATTTCCCGCCTGTGAGTCTGCGGCCTTTTGCCGGCGCAAGGCTGATCAGGTTTTTCAGGCCCTTTTTTGCCCGGTTTGTGGTGGCCTCTTCTAAAAGCGCGCCGATTGCCATGATAAACACGACTTCTCCCGCCGCAAATAAATCTCCGATCGCAATGGCGGCGGACATGGCAATACAGATCAAAAGGGCAGACGATATTTTGCTGATGCCGGGATTGTGGATGACCCGCCATATTGCCAGGTACAAAAGAGGGATACCGCTGATGACGACAGTGACCCACGCCGGGTCAAAGGGAAGAAAAGAAAGCGGTGCCGGAGAGCCGCCAAGCTCCTCCATTAAGTGCGGGACCAGGTCCAGCAGCAGGAATACGCCGGCCACGATCGTCATGGGAAGTCCGGCCAGAAAATCGTTGAATTTCTTTAGCATAATGCCCCTCCGATCCGCACGGCATTTCAAACAGGTTTGTTCTTGACGGTTGTTCGCAGCTGCCGTACAATAAATTTGATAACGAACACTTTGTTCGCTTTCATTGTAGGCAAGACACAGAGGGAATACAATGGATAAAATTGCTTCCATGTTTCGTATGGAACATTTTTGAAAAATTGTACGGAAGGAGCTATTATGGACAGACGGCAGCAAAAAACAAGGGCGGCTATTTTCACTGCCTTCAGCACGCTTTTAGCGAAAAAAAGCTATAGCAGGATCACGGTACAGGAAATCATAGACACTGCGAATGTAGGCCGGACAACCTTCTACGCTCACTTCGAGACAAAGGATGATCTGCTGAAGGCCTTATGTGAAAATCTCTTTGGACACATTATCAGCAGCGCGGTGGACTGTACTCACACGCACGGCCTGTACTCCGACAGAAGTGCGCCGGAGTCTGTGTTCTGCCATCTGCTGCAGCATCTGCAGGAGGATGAGAATAATATCCTCGAGCTGCTTTCCTGTGAAAGCAGCGAAGTTTTTCTGCGGTATTTCAAGGACAGTTTAAATGAATTGATAAAGAACCAGTTCGTCGTTCAGAACAGGAAAGTCAATATGGATATCCCGCAGGATTTTTTAGTCAATCACATCTCCGGCAGCTTTGTGGAAATGGTGCTTTGGTGGATAAGAGGGCGGATGAAGCAGACACCGGAGGAACTGGATCGGTATTTTCGGGCAGTCATCGAGCCTGTCCTGTAAGGCGCCATCAGATGGCCCGGGTCCACGCGGATTTACAAGTGATTTTCGGCATGCTAAAATGTAGAAAGGATGCGAAAAGTGTATGCGGCGGCATACTGGGGAAAGAAGTAAAAAGAGAGGGAGGAAGAGAATATGCATGAACTGACAAAACTGATCCGGGAGGACATGAAGCCGGCTCTTGGAGTGACGGAGCCGGGAGCCATTGCTTTTGCGGCGGCGAAGGCCCGAAGCTGTGTTCCGGGGGAGGTGAAGAGCATCAAGGTTTCCATGAACAGCGGCATGTACAAAAATGCTTTCACCTGCGGCATACCCGGCACCGACCAGGTGGGGAGCGCCTACGCGGCAGCACTTGGGACGGTAGCCGGAGACCCGGAGAAGGGGCTGGAGTGCCTGGCCTGCGTAACGGAGGAGGACAATGCGAAGGCCCGGGAGCTGATCCGGGAGGGAAAGGTAAAGACGGACCTTGACAGCATATCCAGCCGCATCTTTATTGAGGCCAGGGTGGAGACGGAGACGGGAACCGCTGCCGTGACCATACGGGACACCCACACCCATATCGTAAAGATTACTGTGAACGGAGAAACGGTCTTTGAGACGGCCAAAGAAGAAAGAGATGAGCAGGGAGACAGCGGCTTTGGCGGTGAAGAGCACACGATCCATAGATATACGCTGGCGGAGCTGGCATCTTATATAGAGACAGTGGATGCACAGGAGCTGGCATTTATCCGGGAGGCATATGAAGTCAACCTGCGCCTATTTAACCTGGGACTTGAGAGTTCTAAAACGACCTTTGCCCGCCACCTTCTGAAACTGAATGGAGGTAAGGTGATCTCCGATGATGAACAGGCTACCGCCTCCCTTCTGTGCAACGCGGCTATCGAGGCCAGGGTCATCGGGCTGGATGCACCTGCCATGAGCATCACTGGCTCCGGGGCCCACGGGATCATTGCCACCATGCCTCTTTACGCGGCGTACAAGGTGAATGACTACACGGAAGAGCAGCTTCTTAGGGCTACGGCGCTGAGCTACCTTGTGTGTATGTATATCAAAGAGTACTCGGGAAAACTGTCCGCTTTCTGCGGATGCGCCATAGCGGCCGGTTCTGGTATGGCCTGCGCCCTTGTGTGGCTGCGGGGCGGGTCTGTGGACGATATGACCCACACCCTCGACAACATGGCCAGCAGCATTACCGGCATGATCTGTGACGGTGGAAACCAGGGCTGCACCATGAAGGGGATCGCAGCGGTGGATGCGGCCTACAAGTCTGTGGAGTTCGCCATGAACGGCATCTATATAGCGGATGTACATGGTATAAACGGAAAGACGCCGGAGGAGACCATGCGCAATATGGGGCGGATCGCCTCGCCGGGAATGACCGGGACAGAGAAGACTATTGTGGAGATTTTTGACGCCAAGCAAAAGAAAAGAGGCGGAGATGTCTAACTGTGGATCTGCCCCTTTGTCTGTGAACGGCTCAGGGCGATGATGGCTCCGGTCGTGAGGAACAGGCCGGCCACGGAGAGAGCAGAAGGCGTCTCACGGAAAAACAAAAAGCCAAACAGCATAGCGGCGGCCGGTTCGCTTGCAGCCAGGATGGAGGCAATGCCCGCATCGATGCGGGAGATGGATGTTGTGTAGAAGATATAGGGCAGAGCGGAGGTCACAAGGGAGTGGAGCAGCATGAAAAAGGGCATGCCAATGCCTCCCTCTCTGAGTACCCGCCCGATGCAGCCGGGGTCCGTGCCCGGGATCAGAAGAAGGAGTGATGAGACCAGGCAGTAGAAGGTGATAGTGAGAGCGTGGTATCCTTTCCCCGCCGCGGCTTTGCTGAAAATACTGTACAGGGCGTAGAAGAAGGCGGAACCAATGCCGCAGAGGATGGCAAGGGGAGAGACAGAGGAAGAGGCCCCGCTCTCCAGCACTTCACTTACCAGGACACAGCCAAAGAGAGCAGCGGCCATGCAGAGTGTTTTCTGTATGGTCATTTTTTCGTGGAAAAGCAGGGCGGACAGAGAGACCACGAAAACGGGCGACATGGAGAGCAGAACGGAGGCCAGGGCCAGTGTGCCGTGCTTGATGGCTTCGTTGTAAGTCAGATTGATCCCGAACATTCCCAGAACGCCCCCGCCCAGGAAAATCCACAGGTCAGCTGGGTGAACCCTGAGAAGACTCCTGTCGTACACAAAGAGAAAAATGCCAAGGATAGCCACAGAGACGATGATCCTGGAAAAGAGCATGGTGAAATTATCCATGCCAAGGGCGTCAAAGGTGCGCACGAATATACCGCCGGATCCCCACATAATGCCTGAGAGGACCGGCATGAGAAGAATCAGTTTTTCTTTTACAGACGCCTTTGTATCCATAGTTCTATTCCCATCCTTTGTATCCTGCTGCTCCTTGCGAGCGCTGTTATTATCATAGCACCTGAGGGGAGGAGGCACAAGACAGAATATGCTGTTCCAAGCAGCCGAAAATAAGAGATTCCCGGTGTTCAGATTCCCTGTTTTCTGTTATAATAAAAACAAATCTTTGCCGGGAGGGAAGGAAGATGAGCGGACAGAAAAAGCCCCCTCTTTATAAGAGTTTTGGCTTTGCCTTTGAAGGCATTTTTGCCGTGGTAAAAAAAGAGAGAAACATGCAGATACACTGCTGTATGATGGTTCTTGTCATCCTTGCAGGGCTGTTTTTTCAGATTTCAGCGGTGGAATGGTGTATCTGTTTTGTGCTTTTTGGTCTCATCATGTCCCTGGAGCTGGTGAATACAGCCGTGGAGTCGGTGGTGGATCTGGTGACAGAGGAGCGTCGCCCTCTGGCAAAGCTGGCAAAAGACGCGGCGGCAGGAGCAGTTCTGATCGCCTCTATCATGGCGGCTGTGGCCGGGCTGATCATCTTTCTTCCGAAAGGATGGGAGTTCCTTGTGGGAGTGATGGGATAAACCGCGGAGAAAATGGTAACTTTACAGTAAGACAGATGTGTGAAGGGAGAGATTTCTATGGAAAACTTTGGAGATGGCATAAAAAAACTGCTGCTGGCAGGCATCGGAGCTGTGGCTGTGACGACGGAGAAGTCCAAAGAAGTGCTGGATGAGATGGTGAAAAAGGGCGAGCTGACGGTGGAGCAGGGAAAAGCTCTCAACGAAGAGTTAAAGCACAATATCAAGAAGACCATGAAAGATAAAGTCAATGTGTCTGTAAAGGCATCTACCCCGGAGGAGCTGGACGAGCTTCTGGACCGGATGTCCCCGGAACAGATTGAGGCTCTGAAAGAACGTATTCATGCCATGGAGTCTGAAGAAGCAAAGCCGGAGGAAGAAGGAGCCCATGAGTAGGCAGGAAGCTGCAGACCGGGAAGAGTATGCAAAAGGACAGGAAGGAGCCGGCGCCCAGGAACCGGGACAGTACAAGAGCCGTCTTAGGGAGATGACAGCGGTCCTTCATAAATATGAGATCACCAAGGGGCTGACGCCGGAGAAGCTGCGGATGATCCTGGAGGACTTAGGCCCCACCTTTATCAAGATCGGGCAGATCATGTCCATGCACTCAGACATTCTTCCAAAAAGGTACTGCGACGAGCTGATGAGACTCAGGTCAGACGTAAAGCCCATGCCTTTTTCGGAAGTCTCGGAAGTGCTGGAGGAGTCCTACGGCTGTTCCTGGGGAGCCATTTTCCGGGAGATCAATGAGAAACCGCTGGGGTCTGCCTCCATTGCCCAGGTGCACAAGGCTGTTTTGAAGGACGGTTCCCCGGTAGTCATCAAAGTACAGCGCAAGGGGATCTACGGCATCATGGCCAGGGATATCGCCCTTCTCAGGAAGGCTGTGCGCCTTCTCCCGCCGGTGAGCATCAAGGGCATGGTGGATCTGGATATGGTCCTGGGCGAACTGTGGGATGTGACCCGGGAGGAGATGAACTTTCTGACCGAGGCCGCCAACATGGAGGAGTTTGCCCGGAAAAATGAAGGGATTGCCTATGTCGGTTTTCCGGTACTCTACCAGGAGTACACAACCATTCATGTGCTTGTCATGGAGTATATCGATGGCTTTAATATTGATGATAAAGAGACGCTGCTGGCAAACGGCTACGATCTGAAAGAAGTCGGAAGCCGCCTGGCAGATCACTACATGAAGCAGGTCATGGAGGACGGCTTTTTCCATGCAGATCCCCACCCCGGCAACCTGCGGGTGAGAGACGGAAAGATCATCTGGATCGACATGGGGATGATGGGACGCCTCACTGAGAGGGACCGGGAGTATATTGCCCTGGCCGTCCGGGGTGTGGCGGTGAACGACGTGGGGCTTATACAGGAAGCAGTGATGGCTCTGGGAGAGTTTAAGAAGAACCCGGATCCAAGCCGTCTCTACGAGGATATCAGCAGTCTTCTGACAAAATACGGCACAGTGGACATGGGACAGATCGATGTGGCGGAGGTCATGATGGATCTCATGGAGGTCATGAAGGAGAACGGCATCATCATGCCCCACGGGCTCACCATGCTGGCCAGGGGACTGACCCACATGGAAGGGGTGCTGGCAGATATTGCTCCGGAGATCAACATGGTGGAGATCGCGGCAGGCCGGATCAAAGAGAACATCATCAGAAATTTCGACTGGAAGAAGGAGCTGAAAAGCGGCGGAAAGACGCTGTACCGGGCAGTGCAGAGAGCGCTGGACATTCCGGTACTTGTCTCGGATGCTGTGCAGGGCTATCTGAAGGGACAGACAAAGGTGAACCTGGATCTGCATGCTTCGCCGGAGCTTGCCAGGCTTTTGAGAAGGATGGTCCAGAATATTGTCATGGGCCTGTGGGTCATGGCGCTGCTCATAAGCTCCAGCATTATCTGCACAACGGATATGAAGCCGAAGATCTGGGGCATTCCCGCCCTGGGAGCGTTCGGGTATGTCATCGCCTTTGGCATTGTCATGTATGTATTTCTGAAACATCTGTTTTCAAAGAAATAAAGATATGTGAAAAAATCCTCTCCTTATCTAGGAGAGGATTTTGTGAATGACAGGGGAGAGCCTTCGTGCCGTCAGCGATGCCAGGACGCACAGGAGGAAATCTCCCGAAGCTGTCAGAATAAAACAGTTAAAGATCACCACGCTCCAGGGAACGGGGGTGCTGAGTATGTAATTGCTGACAAAGTAGTAATACAGATTACCGGACAGATACATGACCACAAAGCCTGCCATGGAGATGGCCAGGTAGGAAAGGATGTGTCTGGGATGAAAAATCTCCGTCAGCCAGCCTACCACGGCCGCTGTGAACAGAAAGCCCAGCAGAAAGCCGAAGGTGGGCCGCAGCAGATAGGAGGGGCCGCCTCCGGAGGCGAAGATGGGAACGCCGCAAAGTCCGATGAGGAGGTAGATCCCCACACTCAGACTGCCGTGTTTTCCTCCCAGAATAAACCCTGCCAGCAGGGCAAAATAAAACTGCAGGGTAAAATGCATGGGCAGAGGCTGTACAGGGATCGTGATCTGTATGAAAGCCCCGATGGCTACAAGGGCGGTGAAAAGACCGCAGAGAGTCAGTGTCTGTACTTTTTTGTCCGCTTTCGGGACAGAGTTTCCGTTGTTGTAATTCATCAATTTTATACACCTGCTCAGTAAAAATCCAATGGTTCCATGTGTGCAGCCTGTAGGAAAGCTGCATACTTTTTTATTATAGGAGGGGCCATTCTGATTGTCAAGAAAAGCAGCGCCGTCCTCAGACAGCACTGTTTTTCTTTTTTTCTTTCATGTTTGCCAGGGCCGTGATGAGAAAGGCCAGAACCGCAGCCACCAGCATACAGATCAGAAACTGGATCCCGTGCCCCTCATTTGCCATGGCAGGTGCTACCACAGAGGGGACGTAGGCTGTGCCCCGCACGTTGAAAAGTCCCACCAGGGCGCCGGATGCACAGGCGCTTATAAGAGCTCCGGCAAATACGATCCGGCTGGAGAACATAAAGGGGTAGGCGGCCTCCACAAACGTACCGAAGCCTACGTTTACAAGAAAGCCGGGGAGAGCTGCCGCTGCCTGCCCTTTGTCCCTGGGGAACAGCACATTTGCCAGGGTGATGCCGGCAGACACCATGACAAGCCCTGTCATGTCAATGGCTCCCAGGAAGCTGAAGCCTGCCTCCTCCATCTCCAGAAGAACGATGGGGAGGATGGCTGCATGGTATACGCCGCCGATGATGGCGGGCCAGATCAGCACGCCGGCCAGGGCTCCTGCCAGCACCGGATTGATGTCAATGGCGGCATTGATGACATCGCAGATCCGGTTCCCAAGCCACAGAGCCACCGGGGAGATAAGGTACATGCCGATGAGTCCCGCTGCCAGACCTCCCAGGCCCCCTGCGGCGATGTTGGCCGTTGTTCCCGGAATGTTGTGGCGGAAACAGAAGATACTGATATAGTAGGAGAAGACGCCGGCCACGATACCGACAACAAGGCCTCCTATGATGCCGCCGTCCACAGCCAGTACGCCGGAGACGATACCAGCTACCACGCCCACTTCATCCAGGCCGGACACCTGCTTTGCCGCAATGGCACAGATGACTACGGGGATGGCAGCCACCAGGGTGTCAAAGACACTGGAAAGGTCGGTGAAAACGGGGATCCGGCTGATGGCAAGACAGATGGCCATGGCGATGAAGGCCGGCAGGCTTGTCATCATAATGCCGCGAAAGTTGATCCGCTTCCATATATTGGCCTGGAGATTTTCTGCCGCCTGCGCCCCTGTCTTTCCGATGACCGGGCGGTAGCGGACGCCCCACTCTTTGGCAAAGGCGGTGGTGAAAGCCACGGCCCTTGTGCGGTTTGTGGTTCCGGTGGTGCCGGAGGCAGAGAGAACTTTCCCGCCCATGTTCTGTACCTTTGCCACAGAGCTGCCGCCGGTGCCTGCCAGGGGAAGCCCCTCCTCTATGGCAGCCTCAAAAGCCAGGTGGTTGATCTTTTCCGGCTCTGCGCTGACGAACATGACACCGTCGATCTGTCCGGCCCGGATCTGCTCTGCAATCTGTGCGTCCACTGCAAGGGCTGCCTCATTGATCCGGGAGAGTGTACCTTCCTTCTCCAGGTACAGGTTGCCGTCCCTCCATGTATACAGCTTGGCGGGGCTGTCCGGAGACGCTGTGTCCAGGCTGGCGGACGCCAGTATGTACTGGACGGCTGCCAGTTCCATCTCCGCTGCGCGGGCCTGCAGGAGGATCTCCTTCATCATACCCTGGATGTCGCTGCCGCCCTGTTTGAAAAGATTGCCTCCGCTGCTTCCTATAAATGCAATTTTTTTCATACACTTTTCTCCTCTACTACTTTATCATGATAAAACACTAACAACTTAAACAGTATAACATAGTGAATGAAAGGACGCAAGACTTTATCGTGTGTCCAGGATACTCTGGACAGGTCGGAACTGAAGATAGTATAATGGAAAACAGTAAGAAAGACAGAAGAAAGAGAAGCAAAGGAGGCAGAAGGAAGCATGACAGGTTCTGAGAGAAGAGCGGACATTGTCCGCCAGATCAAGGAGGCCCGCAGGCCGGTTCCGGCAAAGAGCCTGGCAGAGCTCTATCATGTGAGCCGGCAGGTTATTGTACAGGACGTTGCACTGATCCGGGCGTCCGGCTATGACATCATTTCCACCAACCGGGGGTATATACTGACCGGGCCGGAGAGTGTCAGCCGGGTGTTCAAGGTGAACCACACGGATGAGCAGCTTGGTGAAGAACTGTGCGCCATTGTGGACCTGGGAGGAAACGTGGAAAATGTCATGGTAAATCACAGAGTTTACGGACATATGGAAGCGGAGCTGCATATCAATTCCAGAAGAAGAGTAACAGAATTTCTGAATGACATTGAAAGAGGAAAATCCAGTCCTCTTAAAAATATTACATCTAATTATCACTATCATAAAGTTACGGCGGACAGCGAGAAGACGCTGGATATGATAGAGGAAGAATTAAGGAAAAGAGGATTTCTTGTAGAACAAAAGGAAGATACAGGAGAGAACAATGACGAGACTTAGCACGCTCTGTTACATTGAGCAGGATGGAAAGTATCTGATGCTTCACCGAACGGTGAAGAAAAATGATGTAAATAAAGACAAGTGGATCGGTGTGGGCGGCCATTTTGAGGAGAAGGAAAGTCCCGAGGAATGTCTCCTGCGGGAAGTGTGGGAGGAGACAGGCTATACGCTCACCTCCTGGCAGTACAGGGGGATCGTTACCTTTGTCTATGGTGAGGACACCGTTGAGTACATGTCCCTCTACACGGCGGACGGATTTACAGGGGAGGCTCATCCCTGCGACGAAGGACAGCTTGAATGGGTGGATAAGGAGGAGGTGCTCCGTCTCAATATCTGGGAGGGAGATAAGATCTTCTTCCGTCTTCTGAATGAGGGATGGCCTTTCTTTTCCTTGAAGCTGGTCTACGACAAAAGCGACACGCTTCTTGAGGCGGCTCTGGACGGAGAACCCCTGGAACTTTTCGATATCTTAAATGAAGACGGGACGAAAACCGGCCTTGTCAGGGAGAGGGGAGTGGCTCACCTGGAGGGGAGTCTGCATCCTACCTCCCACGTCTGGATCGTCCGGGAAAATGACCGAAGTGGTTGGGATCTGCTGCTTCAGAAAAGAAGCGCCTGCAAGGACTCCAATCCCGGGTGCTGGGATATTTCCTCCGCAGGACATGTGGAGGCCGGGAATGACTATCTCCCTGCTGCCCTCAGGGAACTTTCCGAGGAGATAGGCATCCGTGCCCGGGCGGAAGAGCTGCACTTTGTGGGTATGCGGCGCGCACGGTTTGAGGATGTCTTTTACGGCAGGCCTTTCCGGGACAATGAACTGAGCGCCATCTACATTTACCGGGAACCGGTGGACGAGAAGGCCCTCACGCTGCAGGCCTCGGAGGTGGAAGAGGTGCGGTGGATGGACTTCAAAGAGTGCTGGCGGCAGGTGGAAGAGGGAACCCTGCCAAACTGCATGTATCTGGATGAGCTGAAAATGGTGGGCGACTGCCTTTTTAACAGAGGAAAGGAGAAGTAAGAAGATGACAGGACAGGAAGACATCAGGATCCGGCTGGAAAATGAAATGCTGGAGGCACAGATCGGCCTGCACGGAGCAGAGCTGAAATCTTTAAAGAAAAAAGCGAAAGGCACAGAATATATGTGGTGCGCAGATCCCGCTTACTGGGGAAGGACATCCCCCGTTCTTTTTCCCTTTATAGGCAAGGTGCGGGATCAGAAATACAGGATCGGTGATACGGAATATCCAATGGGACAGCACGGCTTTGCCCGGGACAAAGATTTTGTTCTGGCGAGTGTGTCACAAAAGGAGGCCTGGTTTGTCCTGGAGGATGATGAGGAGACGAGAAGCGTGTATCCGTTTCCTTTCCGTCTGGAGATCGGATACCGTTTGGATGAAAAGGAGATCTGCGTGATGTGGCGGATCACAAATACCGGAGACAGTGACATGTATTTTTCCATCGGAGGGCATCCGGCCTTCTGCTGTCCTCTGCGAGCGTGGGAAAAACAGACGGACTACAGCCTGTGCATCCGGGACAGAGAGGGCAAAAAGATGGGATCCTTTGTCAACCGGGTATTCGGGCAGAACGGACTTGCCACGGAGCAGGAAGTTACATATGAGCTGAAGGACGGACTTCTTCCAATCGAAGAACACCTTTTTGACGGGGATGCGCTGATCCTGGAAAACGGACAGGCCGGCAGCGTCTCTTTTGTGGACCCGAAGGGAAGAGAATATCTGTCCCTGTCCTTTGACGCGCCCCTTGTGGGCCTTTGGTCCCCGCCGAAAAAGCAGGCTCCCTTTGTCTGCATCGAGCCCTGGTACGGCAGATGCGACAGAGAGGGCTTTGACGGGGAGCTGAAGGACAGGGAGTGGGAGAACAGCCTGGAGCCGGGAAAGGCCTTTGAGGCGGCGTACCGTATCAGAATTGCATAACAGGAAGACCCCTGCAGGAGCATGGATGCCCGCAGGGGTCTTCGTTTGTCTTACTTTTCTTCGTTGAAAGAGAGGATGTAGCAGTAGTTATGGTTATAGTCTGGCGCGTCAGCATCAGACCATTCGTCCTCTTCCAGGCTGTACTCCCGGGTGTCCTCCTGCACCCTGGCCTCGATGTCCGCCGGGGCGTCTGGGATGGTCTCACCCTTCTCGTAGAGAGGCAGGATTCGACCTCCTTTTCCCACAAAATAGACGCCGTCGGAGGTCTGGCGCGTCAGTTTTTCCTCCGCTGTCACAGGATCTTCCCGGTAGTAGGAGAGCTCTTCCGGCACAAGGAAGTAGAAGGAAGAAGAGTAGCCCTCTGCTTTGGTGAAATCCGACCAGTACCGCTGCAGGGAGATCCCGTTGGTATTACCTCCGAATGCGGAGAAATCCACTTGGGGGCTGCCTTCATCCTTCACCACATACTGGCGGTCAAAGGCGGAAATGTAGGAGTCCACGGTGAAGGAGCAGTAGATGGCGCCGTTTTCCAGCCGGTATACATCCTGGACCTTCACGTCATCCACGGGGATCCTTTTGTCCAGAAATGGCACAGCCTCCGTCACTTTCTCCCTGGCAGAGACGATAAAAGGAGCGGAAGAGGTGCAGAGCGTGTACAGGGTAAGCAGGATCACAGCAGCCACGCCGCCGATGATGAGCTGCCGGAATGTCAGCTTCCGGGATGCTTTTTTAAAAAAGTCCCAGTCCGCCTTTGAGGGATCCCCCGCCTCCTCAGGGGGGACGATCTCTGGCAGCTCTGTATTCATCTGCTCATAGTATTCCTGGCAGTCCTGGCAGACGGAGAGATGATCTTCCACCATGTCTTTGCTGGCATCGCTGCACACATTGTCTTTGTAGAGGGGCAGCAGATCCCGTATGATGTCGCAGGAAATTTTCATAATAAGCACATCCTTTCTGTTTATTTAAGGCAGGCTGCCATCCGGCAGCTCTTTTAAAATCTTCATTCTTGCCCTGTGGTAGGTGACCCTGGCCCAGCTTTCCTGTTTCCCGAAAATGTCTCCGATCTCCCGGAAACTGAGTTCCCCCAGCGTCCGCAGGATAAAGACCTCCTTGTAGGGCTCATCCAGACAGTGGAGGATCCGGTAGATGGAGAGGGCATCCTCTTTCTGGATACAGGTCTCGGCCACGTCCGAGGAGGGGGACTGCCGGGAAGCAAGGCTTTCTTCCACATCGCTTTCCGGCAGCAGGCGCCGGTTTTTCCGGAGCTGGTCCAGATAGAGATTTCTGGCGATCTGGCACAGCCAGGATGTGACGGAGCAGTTGCCTCTAAAATGCCGGATCTCTTTTAAGGCCCGGAAAAAGGTTTCCTGGGTCACTTCCTCTGCCGTGTGGGGATCCCTGCTCATGGAGAGGACGAACAGATACACATCCTTGAAAAATCGCTGATAAAGTTCTTCAAAATCCGCTTTCACTGTGCCGTCACCTCCCCTCTTTGTCTGTTAGACGTACAAGACCCTACTTTTGTTACAGATTTCTGGAAAAAAGTTTTCTTTTTTTACAGGAACCGTCATATATGGTATGATAGCGGCAGCATAGTATTTTGTCTACAGTGAGATGCGGAAAGAAAGTGACAGTGAAGAAAGGAGGATGACAGGGTGAAGATCGGGATCATAGAAGATGACCAGCTCCTGGGACAGGCACTGGAGATTTTCCTTGAAAAAGAGGGATTTGAGGCAGTCAGAGCCCGCTCCTGCCGGGAGGCTTTGCAGACGGTGGACCCTGGCGTGTCGCTCCTCCTTGTGGACATTACCCTTCCCGACGGGGACGGGATCAGCCTGTACCGGGAGATGCAAAAAAGAGGACATATCCCGGCTATTTTCCTCACTGCACGGGACGAGGAGGACGACATGCTGGCAGCTTTTGACGCGGGGGCGGACGATTATGTGGTAAAGCCGTTCCCTATGAAGGTGCTGTTAAAGAGGATCCGCGCTGTCCTTAGGCGGACAGCCGGACAGGATACCCTGACATTCCGTGACCTTACGCTCTGCCCGGAGAAGAAGGAAGTGTACCTGGCCGGGGAGAAGGTTGCCCTTACGCCCAGGGAGTACAGGCTCCTGGAACTTTTTATGAGAAATAAGGGGAGAGTGCTGGAAAAGGAGAGTATCCTGGAGCAGATCTGGGATATGGACGGACAGTTTGTGGGAGAGGGGACAGTAAGTGTTACTGTGAACCGGCTCCGCAGAAAGATTGATACACGGCCGGGGCAGGAAAGCTATATTACCAATGTCTTTGGCTTTGGCTACCGTTTCGGGGAGTAAAAGGGAGGCGGTTTTTATGTGGCTGTGGATGGCAGCAGGAGCAGTCATCGGAGCAGGAGGCACCCTGCCTCTTGTTCTGTATATACAGAGAAAAAGGAGAGCGGCAGAGCTGGAAGCCCTGTCCGGCCTTATCAAAGATGTGCTGGATGAAAAGGAGATACAGGAGACAGGGGCGGGGGAGGAGACGCTGTACGCCCGCATGGAGCATATGCTTGTGCGGATCCAGCGCATGTCCCGGGGGCGGCAGCAGGAACTCGAGGAGAGCCGCAGCCGGATCCAGAAGCTGATCACGGAGATCGCACACCAGATGCGCACCCCGCTGGCAAACGCAGGGACTTATCTGGAACTTCTGGAGGGGGAGCTTTCGGACAGGAAACTTCCGGCAGACTCTCCGGCCCCGTTCTACCTGGATGCAGTCCGCACTTCCCAGGAAAAATTGCAGTTTCTCACAGAGGAATTTATTAAGATGTCCCGGCTGGAAAACCGGATGATCCGTATACGAAAAGAAGAGACGGATATTGGAGGGACACTGGAGTGCGCTCTTGACCGGCTGCATATAGCGGCAAAGAAAAAGGAACTTACAATCTGTGCGCAGATACCGGAGGGCCTGTCCTGTCCCCATGACCCGGGCTGGCTGGGGGAGGCTCTGTGGAATGTGCTGGACAACAGTGTGAAGTACAGCCATGAAAAAGGAAGGATCTGGGTGGAAGTCTCCTTAAGTGAGATGTATCTGACCATCCAGGTGGCGGACGAAGGGATCGGCATGGAAGAGGGGGAGGAAACCCTGGTGTTCCAGCGGTTTTACAGAGGCAGACGGACAACCTCTTTTGAAGGCTTTGGTATCGGCCTTTATCTGGCCAGGGAAATCATCCTGCAGCATGACGGTTTTATGACTATCCGGCGCAGGGAACCTGGAGTGGAGGTGAAGATCTGCCTTCCAGTTGTATAAATAAGTTGACAATAAATGTTTCCATAATCTATAATGAATTACATAAATAGTAAACATATGAAGAGGAGGAAAGCCTATGTCATCGTTTTATGAAGAACTGGAAAAAAGAGGAGAAGAGCTGGGAATGGCCCGGGAGGAGATGGCTCTTTACGCGGCAAAAAGGCAGGGGGAGTTTACGGTGGAGGATTACCGCAGGCTTCCGGACGAGGTGAGGGCTGAGCTCATAGACGGGGAGCTGATCTATATGGAGGCGCCCGGCTACACGCACCAGGAGCTGATTATGGAACTGTCTGTTGAGCTTGTGAATTATATCAGAGCTAACAAAGGATCCTGCCGGGTCGTCCAGTTCCCTCTGGATGTACAGCTTGACTGTGACGACAGGACCATGGTGCAGCCGGATCTGTGTATAGAGATCCTGTCCCCCTCCACCAGAAAGAAAGACTGTACGTTGAAGGTGCAGAAATATATGAACGCCGGAGTCCGGGAATACTGGA
Organism: Claveliimonas monacensis; assembly: GCF_014982975.1. Taxonomy (GTDB): domain Bacteria; phylum Bacillota; class Clostridia; order Lachnospirales; family Lachnospiraceae; genus Claveliimonas; species Claveliimonas monacensis. The sequence continues at coordinate 817 of NZ_JADCKL010000007.1, read as the reverse complement.
TCGTGGATCCGGACAAGAAGGCAGTCATTACCTATCGGTTCGAGGGGGAGGATATTCCCGGCATTTCCATGTACACTTTTCAAGATAAAGTGCCTGTGGGAATTTTCGAGGGCAGCCTTGAGATCGATTTCCAGGAAATCTTAGGGAGACTTCGCTTTTGTTAGGAGATTGTAAGATTTGTCCTCTATACTGAAAACAGAATACGGCGGCAGGAGTGTGTGTCCGCTCCTGCCGCCTTTTGCAGTATGACGGGCATGCCGTCAGTCTGTGGTGAAAGTCCACAAGGGGCGTAGTTGCCGACGAACCCCAGAGCGACTCCCAAGGTTTGTATCGTGAGGTACAGGCGAGAAGAAGGGATAGCGAAATCGTAGCCTGACGGACAGAAACCTGATATAAGGCGTACATGGCGGATAAGCTGCCCGCAGACAGCGAAGTCCAAAAGGCAATCGTAACCCATGTGCGTAGATCAGGCAGGTAGACGAGGAAAGACTGGCAGGCTTATCCCGTGAGGTCTCACAGGCGGGGAAATCTCACCGTAGTAACAACGAACTGTGAGAAGTCAGCAGAAGCCGTAGTAGGCAGAGCCTTGAGATAGGCGTTGCTGAAGGGCTGAACAATGTAACCGTGTAATCAAATGTATGCTCCATGGAATACCTGACAGCAGAAAGGGCGAAACGTAAATGAGCAGGTACTGCACAACTTATGGCGAATCCATGGAAACGGAAAGGAGAAAAGCACACAAGGCAATGTCAGAACTGTTGGAAAAGATATTGTCCAAAGACAACATGAACGCCGCATACAAAAGAGTCTGCGCCAA
>NZ_JADCKL010000006.1 GCF_014982975.1 Claveliimonas monacensis | reverse complement strand
TAGTAAGACCCCTTGAAGACGACGAGGTAGATAGGGCAGAGGTGGAAGTGTGGTAACACATGGAGCTGACTGTTACTAATCGGTCGAGGGCATAACCATAAAGGTTCGGGAAGAGATGGAAGATAGAAAAGATTTCTTGTATGTGGTTTTGAGGGTACATAGATTAAGAAGAGCTGATAGAAGCTCTTCTTTTTTTATTGACTTTTCTACATTTGTAGAATATAATAACTCTACAAATGTAGAAGCAATATGCGAAGGAAGGAGGCGAGAACTGTAATGGAAGAGATAAAGCGTTTGCCGGAGAGTGAACTTGAGATTATGCAGATTATATGGAAGAAGTCCGCTCCGGTTTCCAGGGTGGATATTGAACAGGCCCTGCAGGAGACACATCCGCTGGCGCCGACTACCATTCTCACATTGCTGACACGTCTCTGCGAAAAGGGCTTTCTATCTCTCAAAAAAGAGGGAAGGAGCAACCTGTATGAGCCGCTGATCACAGAGAAGGAGTATCTGGCAGCGGAGAGCAGATCATTTCTGGACAGGGTGTTTCATGGTTCTGTGGCGTCCTTTGCGACAGCACTCTGTGACAGCGGAGTTACGAAGGAGGAGCTGGAGGAACTGAGACGTCTTCTTGAGGAGGGAGGGCTGTAGCATGTCAGAGGTGTTTATCCTGTATATGTACCGCATGTTCTGGGCACTGTTTCTGGGAGCGTTGCTGGCAATGGGGTTCAGAAGATCGTGGAATGCGGAGCATGGCAAGATGACGTCATGGATGGAAGACAGGGAGCATGCGGTAGTATGGCTGGATCCTATTGTGTTTCCTGTTATGATCATATTCTTCGCGGCGATCAATCTGTGGGTATATGGCTCTGATGACGGGGTGGAATATGGTCTCTGTCTGCTTATTGATATTTTTGTGTTTGTGAGCGTCTATTTTACAGGGCTTATGTTTTTACTGCCTATGCTCAGACGCCGCTACACAGCCAGAACATGTGCGGTACTCTGGTTGGTGCCGGTTTTTCTGTTTTACCAGCCGCATATGCTATACTTGATGAGATCAGAGCCGCCTCTCGTAGTGCTGTACCTGCCGGGGATACTCCTGCGGGTGCTGCTTACCGTATGGGCGGCAGGTTTCCTGGTGTTGTTTGGGACAAAGATCGGCTCCCACATCTGGTTTTCACGCCGCCTGAGACAGCATTCCCGTCCGATCCTGGACCCTGAGTTGCTGGAGATATGGGAGAAAGTAAGGCGCGATCTGGATATGCACATCCCTGTTGATCTGCGATACTGCAGCCTGATCCGGACACCTCTCACGATCGGGATGAGAAAGAAGAGCAAGGTCACCTATCTGCCGGAGCGCGCTTATGGGGCAGAGGAGGCGGAGCTGATCTTCAGCCATGAACTGCACCATGTGCAGAGACGGGACACCCACACGAAATGTTTCCTGGAGTTCTGCAAGGCGCTTGGCTGGATACACCCGCTTGTGTGGCTGGCGGCCAGGAGGGCGCAGGATGATCTGGAGCTCTCCTGTGATGAGATCGTCCTGGAGAGGGCGGATGCCGTCACACGGCGGAAATATGCGAAACTTCTCCTCTCAACAGCGGGGGATGGCCGTGGATTTACGACCTGCCTCTCGGCCTCAGCCCGGACGCTGCGGTACCGCATGCGGGCGACTGTGTCAGGAGGGAAGAAAAAGCTTGGGGTTGTCATGCTGTTTACAGTTATGGCCTTGAGTGTCCTTGGTATGGGAAAGATCAGTGTATCAACAGACAGGACCTCGTTGGCAGAGCTGATCCAGCTTTCCGAGGACAGCCTTTCAGAAGTTTATCTTACGAAAGACGGGGAGGAGATCCGGATCAGTGATCTGGAGAGACTGGCCGGGTATCTCTCTTCCCTGCAGGCGGAAAGGCTGATCTACACGTACACGCTGCTTTCTGAGCCAGAAGGCGATGTCCTGGAGGGATTCACCTCTTCTGACGCGACATTTCGTATGTCCGGGAGCTATGTGGAGATTTGGTTCCCGGAAAAGAGAAATCCGGTGCTCTGCCGTATGAAGGAGCCCGTTGACTGGCAGAAGATCCAGGCGTTTGAATGACAGCTGCTTGCCCGATATGAGCAATGCAGGAATCTTCGTACGGAAAGAAATTGAGGTAAAATGCTTGAATTAGTACAGAATATGTGATAAAATACTTTCTGTTATGAAGATAGATAATCCTCCTTAGCTCAGTCGGTAGAGCACTCGGCTGTTAACCGAGTTGTCGTTGGTTCAAGTCCAACAGGGGGAGCTTGAAAAGCCCGTAAATTCAATGTTTACGGGTTTTGTTTATTTCCGAGAGCAACGAGCCAAGCGGACATGCTCGCATGTCCATTTGGCGACTGCCGCGAGAGTCAAAGACCGTCGGGGGCTTTGAATTTGCAACATGCCCCTCGGGGGCAAAATAAACCGTCTGCTGAAAAAAGCAGGCATTAGATTATTAACCGAAAAATGAACCGGAATTACGTTGCTGGATGGGGGCGGTATGTTGCCCGAAGGTAAATTTTAAGTTTTACTGTTGGGCTTTTTTTGTGCCTTTTTTCAGGAAGGAGGGAAGTCTTATGGTATTGAATGAAATGGGAAAACGGTAGCTTTTTCCCTGATCGAAACGGATGTGACCGTGACCGGGAGCAATCGGGTGCTGACGCTTTCCACCTGTACGCCGGGTGCCTGAAAGAAAACAATAAATATATAATCTGTTGTGGTCAGTTTTCTATTCTAACCATAAAATGAAAAGAATGGTTAGAATATGTCACGTATAATCTATAAAATACGTGACAAAATCATGGTATATGGCTTGGGGCACAAGTTTTATCCTTTATTCGGCTATTCTAACCACTTTTCTAACCAATAATTGACAAGAATGGTTAGAAAGGTTAGAATGTGAGTAGAATAATTTGGAGGGAAATAAGATGGTTTTTAAGGAAAGCGAAACAGTGGAATTAAAATCTGTTGTGGTGGATGATATAAAAAAAGAAATTATAGCATTTGCAAATTGCGAAGGTGGGAAATTATATATTGGTGTTCAGGACGATGGAACGGTTATCGGACTGGATGATCCGGACGGAGCTGCCCTGCAGGTCAGCAATATGGTTCGGGATACGATAAAGCCGGATCTGACGATGTTCTTACATTATGAGACGTTAAATGAGGACGGAAAGCAGATTGTTGCAGTCGATATCCAACAGGGAACGGAACGCCCTTATTATATTGCAAAAAAGGGGCTGCGTCCGGAAGGGGTTTATGTCCGGCAGGGGTATTCCTCAGTACCGGCGACTAATACGGCAATCCGCCGGATGATCAAGGAAACGGATGGAGATCATTTCGAGGATATGAGATCTTTAAATCAGGAGCTGACTTTTGAAGCGGCAAAAAAGCAATTTGCCAAAAAGAATCTTCCTCTGGGCGAACCACAGATGAAAACGCTGGGGATTATGACGCACGACGGAGTTTATACAAATCTGGGGCTGCTGCTGTCAGATCAGTGTGTGCATACGATCAAGGTGGCCGCTTTTGAAGGAACTACCCAGAGCCAGTTTAAAGACCGTAAAGAATTTTCCGGCTCCCTGTTTCAGCAGATGGACGAAGTGTATGATTACATTGATTTTCGCAATCAGATCCATTCTTCATTCCAGAAGCTGTACCGGATCGATCAGAGAGACTATCCGGAGACAGCAGTCAGGGAGGCACTTTTGAATCTGCTTATCCATCGTGAATATTCCTACCGGGCCAGCAGCTTTGTCAGTCTTTATGCAGACCGGATCGAGTTTACTTCCATTGGAGGGCTTTTAAGCGGAGTTACCCTGAATGATGTGATGATGGGGATATCTGTGTGCCGAAATATAAAACTGGCCAATATATTTTATCGTCTGGAATTGATCGAAGCATACGGAACCGGGATGCGGAAAATAAGGGAGGCTTATTCGGAAACAGGGAAAAAGCCTGAGATTGAAACTTCTGAAAATGCTTTTAAGATCATTCTTCCGAATCTGAATGTCCAGACCGAGACGAAGAAGACGGACGTTAACAAGCCGGCAGATGACGATCAGCAGGAAGCAGTAATTTCTCTGGCAAAAAAGCAGGGTACATTTACAAGAAAAGATGTACAAAAAGAGTTGGGGATCAGTCAGACAACATGCGGACGGTTATTGAAGAAGATGGTTGAAAATGGACAGATCATTCAGGAGGGAAAAAGCCGGAACACACATTACCGGCTTCCTGAGTAACAATAGTGATCGGGGAAACGAGGTCTTAACTGCCTCGTTTTTTCTATGCATTTTGATAGGGAGGAAGGGGAGTTCCTGCAGTGTGCGCAAGCTCCGGCAAAGCGGCGGCTTTTTGTGGTTGTCTTAATATACTGTACCTTAAAAACTGTGATAAGTCGGCCCCGAAAGTTACCGACAGGTAACTACGGCACAAAAAAGTGCGTACTTGTAGGCAGGCCGCTTCACTCATAAAATAAGCTCAGAAAATAAATCGGAAATGAGAAATGTATGAATAAGGCACAGTTTGTTGTGGATAAAAATAGGTGTACCGGCTGCGGCATGTGTGTGAAGGTATGCCCGGGAGGCGTCCTGTCTATGGGAGAGGATGGCAGGGTACAGATAGAAGACTTTCAGGAGTTTGGATGGAGCGGCTGCTGGAAGTGCGAACACTGCCTGGCGGTCTGCCCGACGGGGGCGATCTCCATCTTTGGGCACTGCCCAAAGGACAGCATCCCTCCGGTGCAAGCGGATGAGGCGTCTCCTGTCATAGACGCTCTGATCGCAAACAGGCACTCCTGCAGGCGCTACCAGGACCGCAGCGTAGATCCGGGCATGATCTGTGATACGATCCGCATTGCCACAAAGCCAATGACAGAGCAGTATGTGCTGGGAGAAATGCTGAAGATCCTGATCGAAAAGGATACAGATCTTCAGGTGGAACTGACCCAGGGGGTAGGCGGCACTTCCAACATCCAGCCGGCTATGGAGAGCGGAGAATTTGACCTGTATCCCGAGTACACCGGCACGGCCTGGAATATGGTGATGAAGGAGGAAGGGCTGTACACGGAGGAGTTGTTTGACGATCTGCAGGCGTTTTACAATGACGAGCTTTCCATGGAGTGGACCGGTATGTATGGGTTCAACAATACCTACGGCCTGGTGGTGCGCCGGGAGATCGCGGAGCAGTATGATCTGAAGACTTACTCTGATCTTGCCCGGGTTTCGGAACAGCTTGTGTTCGGAGCAGAGTATGATTTCTTCGAGAGAGAAGACGGTTATGATGCCCTGTGCGATACCTATGGCTTTCATTTCAAGGAGACAATGGATCTGGATATCGGGCTGAAGTACCAGGCCATAGACCAGGGGCAGATCGATGTCATGGTGATCTTTACCACAGACGGACAGCTCTCAGCTTCCGATGTGACTGTGCTGGAGGACGATAAGCAGTTCTATCCGTCTTATCTGTGCGGCAATGTGGTCCGCAGCGAAGTGCTGCAGGAACACCCGGAACTGGAGCAGATCTTTGAACAGGTGACGGGGATCATTTCGGACGGAGACATGGCTTCCATGAATTACCAGGTGGAGGCAGAGGGAAAAGAGCCGGAAGATGTGGCGGAAGAGTTCCTTGAGAGCCGGGGACTTCTGTAAGGAGGATGCAAAATGAGTACACTGATAGAATTTAAAAATATCAAAAAGTCATATGGGGAAAAGGTGGTTATGGAGAATTTTGATCTCCAGGTAGACAGGGGAGAGTTTGTCACCATCATCGGTTCCTCGGGATGCGGCAAGACCACAGCGCTCAAGATGGTGAACGGGCTGATCCATCCCGACCAGGGAGATATCCTGATCGATGGTGAGAACATCCGGGAAAAAGACCAGACCCAGCTCAGGCGAAATATCGGCTATGCCATCCAGGGGAGCGTCCTGTTTCCTCACATGACAGTGGAGCAGAACATTTCTTATGTGCCGGATCTACTGAATGGGAGGAACCGGGCAAAGACAAAGGAGGCTGTATCCAAGTGGATGAAGATCGTGGGGCTGGACGAAGAGCTGAAGGAGCGCTATCCGGCGGAACTCTCGGGCGGTCAGCAGCAGAGAGTGGGCATTGCCAGGGCACTGGCTGCATCGCCGGAGATCCTGCTCATGGATGAACCTTTTGGCGCGGTGGATGAGATCACCCGGCCACACCTTTTGTGGAGCGGCTGGTTGAGAAAGAGAGAAGGACCTGCAGCCTGCCGGAGGAGAAGCTGAGGGACTGCGAGTTTAGCGGCGCGGCAGGCGCAGTAAGGGGAGAAGACAGGTGAAAGCATAAAGAGGGGATGCCCCGGGCAATCAATATGTTCCCTTCCAAGCAGATATGTTCTTGTGGGATGCGCTATTTAAAATGTATGCGATGGATACTAAACTGGCTTGCGCATCTGATAAAATGATGATAAAATTAAGATAACAGAGAAGGACAAAAGCATGTGGAGAAGGGAGAGATTGCTATGATACAAATTAGACCTGTTTCAGATTTGAGAAATAAATTTCCGGAGATTGAAAGGATTGTCAATGAGGGGCAACCGGTATATTTGACTAAAAACGGATATGGGGCAATGGTTGTGCTGAGTCTGGAGGAATATGCAAGTCTTGTGGACAACGTGGAGATGAAACTGGACGAGGCGGACAAAATAGCAGAAACCACAGAAGAAAGATTAAGCCATGATGACGTATTCCGAAATGTAAGGAGAGTGATCCATGGCAGATAAAAAATACAGAATTCGGTACCTGCCTTTGTTTGAGCAGGATTTAGTGCAAACAGTGAGTTATATTACAAATGTACTAAAAAATCCAGATGCAGCGGAAAAGCTGGCGAATGATGTAGAGGCGGCTATATTAGAATGTTTGCATAATCCATTAGCGTTTGAACCGTACCCATCTGTAAAGAAGAGAAAATATCCGTATTATCGGATTTATGTGCGTAATTATGTGGTTTATTACGTTGTTATGGGAGATATAATGGAAGTTCGGAGATTTCTATATGGTGCAAGGGATATAGATAGATATCTATAAAACACGAATGGATAAGCGGATGTATTGTGTGTGTGCAATATGTCCGTTTTTTAAGTTAATGTTATCTGATACATACTATTTTTAGAAGGAGAAGAGGAGTATATGTATACAAAAGATAAAATGAATTCATAAAAATGCTGCCCAGCTCATGCAGGGCAGCAAAAAATTTATATTCTTTTCATAAATCTCAGCAATACCTTTCCGAGTGCCAGCACGAGCACGGCCGATGCAATGGCTTCCGGAATGCCGGATGCGGTGATGGTTCCCATGATCAGGCCCCACACAGCTGTGATGCCCACATTCTGAGCCTGGGCGTACTGCTGGGCGAAGAGAAGATAGATGCTGCCCATGACAGTCACCGTGTTGACCATAGCTCCCACAAAGCCGGTGATGGGAAGGGCGATAGTCTGGTTTAAGTGAACCTTCTCGAAGAGCTTCCAGAGCCAGCCGGATACTACGCCGATGAGAATGCGGCATCCAACGGAGATCCAGAGCGCTTTCAGAACGCCGGGAAGTCCGGTGGTGCTCATAAAGGGAGAGAAGGCGAAGGACAAAAGGGTCGGTGCCATGGTATTGCTTATGAGAGAGCAGATTCCAAAGACGCCGCCTAAGATGCCGCCTGCCAGTGGTCCTAAGAGCACAGCTCCGAGGATGACCGGAATGTGTACTGTTGTCGCCTTGATGACTGGAAGCTGGATCATGCCAAGCGGTGTGTTCGCGAGGACGATGACGATCGCTGCCATAAGTGCAACACAGACCATCCATCTGGTGTCATGTTTTTTTTCTTTCATTATTCAATTCCTCCTTGTTATCATTCCCGCTGTCGGGATATAATACAATTACGCGGAAAGTATAGCATGAAAGGAAGGATTTTACAATATGCTGAAAGGGAAGACAGTGATCCTGGGAGTGACTGGGGGGATCGCGGCATATAAGAGCGCCTGGCTGACCAGCCTTCTTGTAAAGGCGGGGGCGGACGTGCAGGTGATCATGACAGAACACGCCAGGGAGTTTATAGCGCCACTGACATTTGAGGCGCTGACAAACCAGCGGTGCCATACAGATACATTTGACAGGAACCACGAGTACAGCACAGAGCATGTCTCTCTGGCTTCCCGGGCGGACGCGGTGATCATCGCTCCGGCCACGGCCAACGTCATTGCGAAGCTGGCTTGCGGCATTGCGGACGATATGCTGACGACCACCGTGCTGGCCTGCGACTGCCCAAAGATCGTAGTGCCTGCCATGAACACCAGGATGTACGAAAATCCGGTGACCCAGGACAATCTGGAAAAGCTGAGAAAATACGGGGTGACTGTAGTGGAGCCGGCAGCAGGCCGGCTGGCCTGCGGAGATGTGGGAAAAGGCAAGATGCCGGAGCCGGATGTCCTGTTTCAGTATGTGCTCATGGCCTGCGCCTTTGAAAAGGACATGGCGGGGAAGAAAGTTCTTGTGACAGCAGGCCCTACCCAGGAGCGGATCGATCCGGTGCGCTACATCACCAACCACTCTACCGGGCGGATGGGCTATAGCATCGCGAAGATCTGTGCCCTGCGGGGAGCGGAGGTGACGCTGGTGACCGGACAGACAGCCCTGGAGCCCCCTCTGTTTGTAGATGTGGTGCCGGTGGTGTCTGCCAGAGATATGTACGAGGCAGTTGTGGAAAGAAGCGTGGAGATGGATGTGATCATCAAGGCCGCGGCGGTGGCGGACTACCGCCCGGCGGTGACAAGCGATGAGAAGATCAAAAAGTCCGACGGAGATATGGCTATCGATATGGAGAGGACCGATGATATCCTGGGCTATCTGGGCAGCTGCAAAAAGCCCGGACAGTTCCTCTGCGGATTTTCCATGGAGACCCAGAACATGCTGGAAAATTCCCGCGCCAAGCTCAGGAAGAAGAACCTGGACATGATCGTGGCCAACAACCTGAAAGTCAAGGGAGCGGGATTTGGAACAGACACCAATGTGGTGACCATCATCACGGCGGACATGGAAAAGGAGCTGGAGCTCATGAGCAAGGATGAGGTGGCGGCAAGGCTGCTGGACGAGATCCTTGCCCGCATCTGAAAGGACAACGGGCAGCAGGTACACAGCGCGGCGGTTGTGCGCTAAAATATATAGAAGATAATAAAAATAAAATGGAGGTAATACATATGGATCCGAACAGAAGAAAGAGAAATGAAATGGCAGCGCAGAGAGTGATCAAAGGGCTGGAGTCCCGGAACATGGAAGGCTATTACGCAGAGTCAAAAGAGGAAGCCCTGAAAAAAGCGCTGGAGCTGATCCCTGAGGGAAGCTCTGTGGGCTGGGGCGGTTCTATGTCCATCAAGGAAATGGGGCTTCTGGACGCTGTCTGTTCAGGAAATTATACGGTTTACAACCGGGATATCTGCAAGACTCCGGAGGAGAAGAGGCAGACCCAGCTGCAGATTTTTACCAGCGATTATTTCCTTTGCAGCACAAACGCCATCACAGAGGACGGTGTGCTCGTGAACGTGGACGGGACGGCCAACAGAGTGTCCTGCATCTGCTGGGGGCCTGCCAATGTGGTTATGATCGTGGGCATGAACAAACTGGTGAAGAGTGTGGAGGACGCTGTTTCCCGGGCAAGATACGAGGCAGCTCCTATCAATGCCCAGAGGTTTGGACTGGACACACCCTGCTCCAAGACCGGCGTGTGCGCCAACTGTAAATCTCCGGATACGGTGTGCTGCCAGGTGCTGGTGACAAGGTATTCCAAGGAGAAAGGCCGCATCAAAGTCATTCTTGTGAACGATGAGATGGGATTTTAAGGAGACAGAGAAATGAAGATCAGACAGTTTATGGACTGCTTTCTTCCTATACCTGTCGTGGGAAAGCTTGAGGAGAACTGCTGGGGAGCGAAGAGTGTGATCCCTAGAGATCAGGACAATGGCCTGGAGGACAAAGTGCTGGAAGATCCGGCTGTGTCCGGGAAGGTGAACTACACATACTGGGACGGAAGCATTGTATATGATGAGGACGAGTGCGGAAAGTACCACCTGTTCGCCAGCCGCTGGAACGAGGCGGATGGATTTGAGAAGGTGAATGGGGAAGGCGGCTGGAGCGGTTCCCTGGCTGTGGAGGCGGTCAGTGACTGTCTGTATGGACCCTATGACCAGAAAGAGCGGCTGCTCTGGCCTGACAGCCAGGGCGGCCTGGGATACAATGTGTATGTGTTCCGCCTGCGGGACGGCGATCCGGCGGGGAGATATGCGGCCATTGCCAGCGATACCCGCCCGGGAGACCTTTTCACCACAGACAGCCTGGATGAGGGGAAATGGGTGTACCGGGGACCGGTGAAGCTGGACAGAGGACATTTTTTTCGTGCCAATATCTGTATCATTCTAAGGCCGGACGGAGCTTACGAGCTGCTGAACAGGGACGGCCTGATCGCTCTGTGCCGGGGAAGCATCCTGGATACGTTTCAGCTGGTGCATGAAAATATATGGCCTCGGGTGGAGGGCCTGCCCACAGTGAACATGGAGGATCCGGTGCTCTGGTACAGCGGCGGCCTGTATCACTGCGTGGTCAATCAGTGGAGTGCCAGAAAGGCTTTTTACATCATCTCTGAAAATGGTCTGGACGGCTGGAAACTGTCCGATGGGATTGCCTACTCGCCTACTGTGGATTTTCTGCGATACGAAAATTCGGACGTGGTCAACAGGTGGAATAAGATTGAGCGGCCCGGCGTATATATAGAAGACGGGATTGTGAGGGCCATGACATTTTCTGTCCTGGATCTCCCCAAGGAGGAAGATAAGGGAAATGACGGCCACGCCAGCAAGGTGATCGTGGTCCCCTTTGACGGAGAGGCGCTCAACCAGTTCGCAAAGGAGCAGTACTACGGAAAATAGAAATTGTCAAACTTTTCATTGACGAACAGGGAAGAGTTTGCTATAATATGAGTGTTCCGCAAAAACGGGACACTGCGGCGCAGTAGCCAAGTGGTAAGGCACAGGTCTGCAACACCTCGATTCACCGGTTCAAATCCGGTCTGCGCCTCTCAACAAAAAGAAGAAAGAGAAATATCAGCTCAGCTGGTATTTCTCTTTTTCGTATATAAATATTTACCTCAGGGTTCATACTGCAAAACTAAAAAGAACTTCTGCGGGATAGAGGAGTATGTTTATAATGCAACTAGAGAAACAGGACACAGATTAAAAACAGACAGGGAGGATGGCAAAATGGAGGCGAGATCCATGGCGTGTTTGTCAAGGACAAGGTGTATGTCTACATCTTGGAGCTGATCAGGGCTACCTATGTAGAAAGCTGGATTTAGGAAACACGGGCGAAAAAACGGACTTGACTTCCACTGCCATACTATGGTATATTATTGTGGCGATGGAAGAAGGTCTTTTTTTTATGCCTAAATTTAGGCATCCGGTCAGGACCGCCGGTAACACGTCAACATTAAGAAAATGAAGCGAGGTGGAAGTTGTGCGTACAAGAATTACTTTAGAGTGTACAGAATGCAAGCAGCGTAACTACAACATGACAAAGGATAAGAAAACTCATCCGGAGCGCATGGAAACCAAGAAATACTGCAGATTCTGTAAATCACACACATTGCACAAAGAAACAAAATAGTCGCTGGCAAAAGGAGTGAATGTCGTGAGTAAAGAAAAAACTCAGAAGAAGAGCTGGTTCAAAGGTCTTAGCTCAGAATTCAAGAAGATCATCTGGCCAGACAAAGTGACACTTGCGAAACAGACAGCAGCGGTTGTTTGCGTATCCGTAGTGCTGGGAGTCATCATCGCGATTATCGACTTCGTTGCACAGTATGGGATAGATTTTTTAATAGGACTGTAAGCAAGAAAGGTGATTATATGTCAGAGGCAAAATGGTATGTTGTTCATACTTATTCCGGGTATGAGAACAAAGTGAAAGCCAACATTGACAAGACAGTGGAGAACAGACATCTGGAGGAGCAGATCCTGGAGGTGCGGGTTCCACTGGAGGATGTTGTGGAGAACAAGAATGGGGTGCAGAAAGTGACACAGAAAAAGATGTTCCCCGGCTATGTGCTCATTCACATGATCATGAATGACGATACATGGTATGTAGTCCGCAACACAAGAGGCGTGACAGGGTTTGTGGGTCCCGGTTCCAAGCCGGTTCCCCTGACAGACGAGGAGATGGCGCCCCTTGGCATCCAGCGCGAGAACTACGTGGTGGATTACGAGGTGGGCGACAGCGTCAAGGTCATCGCCGGTGCGTGGGCGGATACGGTGGGAGTTGTGCAGTCCATCAACGCCGCAAAGCAGAGCCTGACCATCAATGTTGAGCTGTTTGGCCGCGAAACGCCAGTAGAAATAAGTTTCGCTGAAGTGAAAAAATTGTAGTCAGTAGTGGGAGGGACATGTGTCCCGACAATACCACAAGGAGGTAATGAAAATGGCAAAAAAAGTAGAAGGTTATATCAAATTACAGATTCCTGCCGGCAAGGCAACTCCGGCTCCTCCGGTCGGACCTGCACTTGGACAGCACGGAGTTAACATCGTTGAGTTCACAAAGCAGTTCAATGCCAGAACAGCTGACCAGGGAGATCTGATCATTCCTGTAGTAATCACCGTTTACAACGACAGAAGCTTCAGCTTCGTTACAAAGACACCTCCGGCAGCAGTCCTGATCAAGAAGGCCTGCAATCTGAAATCCGGTTCCGGTGTGCCGAACAAACAGAAAGTTGCAAAGATCACAAAGGCTCAGCTCCAGGAGATCGCTGAGACAAAGATGCCTGACCTGAATGCAGCAAGCCTTGAGGCAGCTATGAGCATGATCGCAGGTACATGCAGGAGCATGGGTGTTACAGTAGAAGAGTAGAGCGATTTGAGTCAACAGGAACAGTAAGTGGGAGGGTTATCCCGACATTACCACAAGGAGGTATTTTTTAAAATGAAAAGAGGAAAGAAATATACAGAAGCTGCAAAAGCTATCGAGAGAGGAACACTCTACGACAGAGATGAAGCAATTTCTTTAGTAAAGAAGACAGCAGTGGCAAAATTCGATGAGACCATCGAGGCTCACATCAGAACAGGCTGTGACGGACGTCATGCTGACCAGCAGATCCGCGGCGCCGTTGTACTGCCTCACGGAACTGGTAAGAAAGTCCGCATCCTTGTATTTGCAAAAGACGCAAAGGCTGAGGAGGCAAAGGCAGCAGGAGCTGACTATGTAGGAGGCGACGAGCTGATCCCGAAGATCCAGAACGAGAACTGGTTTGAGTTCGATGTTGTAGTTGCTACACCAGATATGATGGGTGTTGTTGGACGTCTCGGACGTGTACTTGGACCTAAAGGCCTGATGCCGAACCCGAAGGCCGGAACAGTAACAATGGACGTTACAAAGGCTATCCAGGACATCAAAGCTGGTAAGATCGAATACAGACTTGACAAGACAAACATTATCCATGTGCCGATCGGTAAGGCTTCCTTTACCGAGGAGCAGCTTGCAGACAACTTCCAGACGCTTATTGATGCAGTCAACAAAGCCAGACCGGCAGCTGTTAAGGGTCAGTTCTTAAAGAGCGTGACACTTACTTCTACAATGGGACCTGGCGTGAAGCTTAACCCGGTTAAGCTGGCTTAATCAGAAGCCCGAATTGACGCATATAGAAAGTCTGCCGCTTTTGAGGACACAGAGTTCTCGGGCGGCGGGCTTTTTTTTTTTGAGCAGGCTTTTTGAAAAGTATGTGTTGACAATACATCGTATTGGTATATAATATATTGTTAGTTCCCGAATTGTTAGCAACCGAACAACAAAAAAGGGGAACGGGAAAGGATGGAGTTATGGCGGAAGATGCAGGGAAGTGGATCAACCGTGTTTCCCATCAATTGAAGAGACAGATGTCCTGTACGGACCGGCAGGCGGACGATCTAACGAACATGCAGAAACACATTCTGCATTTTATTTTGCTTGAAACCATGCACAGGGATCTGTTCCAGAAGGATCTGGAGAAGGAGTTCAAGGTCCGCAGGTCCACGGCCACGGGAATCCTTCAACTTTTGGAGAAAAAAGGGTATCTCTACCGGGAGCCGGTGAAGGAGGATGCCAGGCTGAAGCGCATTGTGCCGACGGAAAAAGCGGCAAAGCTTCGGGGAGACCTGTTGAAAAACATCCGCAGGAGCGAAGCGCGCTTAAGAAGAGGGATTTCGGAGGAAGATATGGACGTGTTCATAGAAGTGCTCAAGCAGATATCCTCCAATCTGTCCTGCGGGGAAAAGCAAAAGGAAATAAGTATGGAAAGAAAGGGAGAGTCAGATGAATAGGAAACTACTGAAATCTGTGCGGGAGTACAAGAAGCAGGCGTTCCTGGCACCTGTACTGGTGACGCTGGAGGTGCTGCTGGAAGTACTGATCCCGCTTCTGATGGCCAATATCATTGACATCGGAATCATGGAAGGAAATATGGACTACATTATAAAGATGGGCATCGTCCTTGTCATCATGGCTATGCTGTCGCTTGCGTTTGGCGCAAAAGCGGGGCAGGTGGCTGCTGTCGCGGCTGCCGGCTATGCCAAGAACCTGCGGCATGACATCTTTTATAAGATCCAGGAATTTTCATTTGGAAATATTGATCATTTTTCAACACCCAGCCTTGTCACAAGGCTGACTACAGATATCACCAATGTGCAGATGGCATTTATGTTTAGTATCCGCATGCTGGCGAGAGCCCCCATCATGGTGGTGCTGTCCTGGATCATGACAGCCACTATCAGCCTGAAGATCGCATTTCTCATGCTGATTACGATCCCCGTCCTGGGAGGCGTTCTGATCTTTATCGCAAAGAAGGCGCACCCTCATTTCATCCAGGTGTTTGACGAGTACGATATACTGAACAACACAGTGCAGGAGAATGTAAATGCTGCCAGAGTGGTAAAGGCCTATGTGCGGGAGGAACACGAGAATGAGAAGTTCCACAAGATTTCCCTGAAAGTGTTTGATCTGTTCACAAAGGCTGAGAAGCTGGTGGCGTGGAACTCCCCTGTTATGAACTTTGTCATGTACACAGTGGTCCTCCTCATTGTTCTCATTGGAGGAGAGGACATTGTGCTTGGAAATATGATGACAGGTGAGCTTACAAGTATCATGGTATATGCCATGCAGATCCTCATGTCCCTGATGATGGTATCCTTTGTCTTTGTCATGATCATGATTGCTGAGGCTTCTTCTGACCGTATCAAAGAGGTGCTTGAGGAAGTGCCGGAGATGGTGGATAAAGAGGATGCCCTGACAGAGGTGGCGAACGGGGATATTGATTTTGAACATGTGGACTTCAGCTATGCAGGGGAGGACGGCAACCTGTCTCTGAAGGATGTGAACCTTCATATTAAGAGCGGACAGATCGTCGGTATCATCGGCGGCACCGGAAGCGCCAAGTCCACTCTGGTGCAGCTCATCCCAAGGCTCTACGATGTGACCAGAGGCTGTGTGAAGGTGGGCGGCCAGGATGTGCGGAAATACAATCTGGAAAAACTCCGGGATCAGGTGTCCATGGTGCTCCAGAAAAACGTGCTTTTCACGGGAAGTATTTACGAAAATATCCGCTGGGGAGATGAGAGCGCCAGCAATGAAGAGGTCAGGAGAGTGTGCCAGCTGGCCCAGGCTGACGGATTTATCAGTGAGTTCCCGGCGGGATACAACACCATGATCGTAGAGGGAGGAAACAATGTGTCCGGCGGACAGAAACAGAGACTTTGTATCGCCAGAGCCCTCTTGAAGAAACCGAAGATCCTGATCCTGGACGACTCCACCAGCGCGGTGGATACAAGGACAGACGCCCTGATCCGCAAGGCTTTCAGGGAGGAGATCCCGGATACCACAAAGATCATCATTGCCCAGAGGATCTCCTCTGTGGAGGACGCTGACATGATCATTGTCATGGACAATGGAAAGATTGATGGTATCGGAACATCTGAGGAACTTCTGAAGACCAATGCGATCTACCGGGAAGTATACGAATCACAGGTGAAAGGAGGAAATGACAATGAGTAAAAATGGAAAACCCAAAGTGACCAAAAACACGATCAAGACAGCAAAAAGACTCCTTGGCTATGTGACGAGCACATATAAGGCGCAGTTTGTGCTGGTGTTGCTGTGCATCCTGATCAGCTCCATTGCCAGCATCTCTGTCTCCTTATCCCTGCGCTATCTGCTGGATGATTTTATCATTCCCCTGATCGGGCATGAGGACCCGGATTTTTCTGAGCTGTACATGGCACTGACTGTGCTGGGCTGCATTTTTGCGATGGGCGTAGTGTCCACCTTCCTCTACACAAGGACCATGGTCATCATCGGACAGGGTGTGCTTAAAAGGGTCAGAGATGAGATGTTTGAACACATGCAGACCCTGCCGATCCGCTATTTTGACCAGAATACAAACGGCTCCATCATGAGTCTTTACACGAACGATACAGATACGCTGCGCCAGATGATCAACCAGTCCATCCCCCAGGTGCTCATGTCTGCGCTGATGATCGTGGTCACGTTCATTGCTATGCTTGTGCTGAGCCCCATCCTGACAGTGCTGGCCATTGTGGTGATCCTTCTGATGATCGCTGTGTCCAGGTTCATCGGAGGCAACAGTGGGAAATATTTCATCCGGCAGCAGTTGGACCTGGCCAATATCACGGGATTTGTAGAAGAGCGGATGAACGGCCAGAGAGTGGTGAAAGTCTTCAACCATGAAAAGAAATCAGAGGAAGAATTTGATGTGCTCAATGAAAAGCTCTTCGAGAGCGCTTCAAACGCCCATACATTTGCCAGCATCATGGGACCTGTCATCGGAAATATCGGGAATCTGCAGTTTGTACTGACAGCTGTGCTGGGTGGATTTCTCTCCATTATGGGCATTGGAAATATCACGCTGGGCGTTATGGCCTCCTACCTGCAGTTTACAAAGAGCTTTACGCAGCCCTTCATGCAGGTGGCGCAGCAGTTCAACTCCATCATCATGGCTCTTGCAGGTGCAGAGCGCATCTTTAAGATGATGGATGAGGCCCCGGAGGTGGACGAAGGGTATGTGACTCTTGTCAATGCAAGAAAGAAAGAGGATGGCACCATCGAGGAGTGCAAAGAGCGCACCGGCATGTGGGCCTGGAAACATCCTCACCAGGCAGAGGGCACTGTCACATATACGGAGCTGAAAGGCGATGTGCGGTTCTTTGACATGTCTTTTGGATATGAACCGGACCACATGGTGCTCCATGACCTGACACTCTATGCGAAGCCGGGGCAGAAGCTGGCCTTCGTGGGATCGACAGGTGCGGGAAAGACCACCATTACCAACCTGATCAACCGGTTCTACGACGTGCAGGATGGAAAGATCCGCTACGACGGCATCAATATTAACAAGATCAAAAAGGCAGACCTGCGCCGCTCTCTGGGGATCGTGCTTCAGGACACCCATCTGTTCACGGGAACTATCATGGACAATATCCGTTACGGAAAGCTGGATGCCACGGACGAGGAAGTGTACAATGCGGCAAAACTGGCCCATGCGGATCAGTTTATCCAGATGCTCCCCCAGGGCTATAACACTATGCTCACCAGCGACGGGGAGGAACTCTCTCAGGGGCAGCGCCAGCTCCTGGCTATTGCCAGAGCTGCTGTGGCAGATCCGCCGGTGCTGATCCTGGATGAGGCTACATCCAGCATTGACACCCGCACGGAGAGCATTGTGCAGAAGGGTATGGATAACCTGATGAAAGGGCGCACGGTATTTGTCATTGCCCACAGGCTCTCCACGATCCGGAACAGCGACGCCATCATGGTGCTGGAGCACGGCCGGATCATTGAGAGAGGAACTCACGAGGATCTGCTGGCTCTGAGGGGAACCTACTATCAGCTGTACACAGGAAAGCTGGAGCTGTCATAGAGACTACGGAGCAGAGAGCAGAGAGATAAAACATGCCGGAATGATCCGGCAGAATGAAAAAAAGATATTGACAAAAAACGAGAAACGTGCTAAATTACAATGGTAACTGCCGAAGACAGCAGGTGCTGAAAAGCGTAAGTATGAAAACGCCTGCCGAGGAAGAATAGATTTAGTACGTGTGTATGAATTTCTAACCCTCTGTGTCTTTGGATGCGGAGGGTATTTTTATTCAGCCATAAATCTGTCGGCGGTGCAAGAACCAAAAATCTAACAAGGAGGTGCACCATTCGTGGCAAAAGTTGAGTTAAAACAGCCTATCGTTCAGGCAATTGTTGATGACATCACAGGCGCTGAGTCAGTCGTTCTGGTTGACTACCGCGGATTAACTGTTGCACAGGACACAGAGCTCCGTAAACAGTTAAGAGAAGCAGGGATCATCTACAAAGTCTGCAAGAACACAATGATGAAGAGAGCTTTTGAGGGAACAGAGTTTGCAGCTCTGGAAGAGCATCTGGAAGGCCCAAGCGCAATCGCTATCTCTAAAGATGACGCGACAGCTCCGGCAAGAATCCTGTGCAAGTTCGCTAAAGATGCGAAGGCTCTTGAGTTAAAAGGCGGTGTTGTTGAGGGCACTGTATATGACGTAGCCGGGCTGACTGAGCTGGCTAAGATCCCGTCAAGAGAAGAACTTCTCTCCAGACTGCTTGGAAGCATGCAGTCACCTATTACAAACTTTGCTCGTGTTATCAAGCAGATCGCAGAGCAGGGTGGAGAGGCCGCTCCCGCAGAGGAGAGCGCAGAGGCTGCAGCTGAGGAAGCTCCCGCAGCAGAGGCGGCTGAGACACCGGCTGAGTAGACAGCAGACCGGAACATAAAAATAGTAAAGACTATAAAAGTAATGAAAAGAAATTAAATGGAGGACAATGAAATGGCTAAGTTAACAACAGCTGAAATGATCGAAGCGATCAAAGAGTTATCAGTATTAGAATTAAACGAGTTAGTTAAAGCATGCGAAGAAGAGTTCGGCGTATCTGCAGCAGCAGGCGTTGTAGTTGCAGCAGCAGGCGGAGACGGAGCTGCAGCAGCTGAGGAGAAAGATGAGTTTGATGTAGAGCTTGTAGCAGCAGGCGCATCCAAAGTTAAGGTTATCAAAGTTGTTCGTGAGCTCACAGGTCTTGGCCTGAAAGAGGCTAAAGAGCTTGTTGACGGCGCACCGAAGGTTATCAAAGAGGGCGTTTCCAAGGCAGAGGCTGAGGAGATCAAAGCTAAACTTGAGGGCGAAGGTGCAGAGGTTAACCTTAAATAATTTGTTTGTTCACAGTGTAAATCTGAACATGATAAATTGTGCGTAAAAAATAAAGGCCGCTTGCGGGTTCTGTGACAGGAATTCCGCGAGCGGCCTTTTTTTTGCCCTGTGGGACACAATTACACGGGTATGGATGTACAACGGGACACCAGTTGACTTAATTCCGGACGTAACCCTTTTCAAAAGGGTTACGTCCGGAATTAAAAAATCCTTGACAAGGTTCTGACGCTTGTTGTATTATATAGGGTGCATCATTATGAAAAACTGTGTCATGAATCATGGCACAATGTGCGAGAGTGTAATAAAAACGGGGGTTTGCTCGGTTAAACCTCACAAAAAATAAACGAGGAGTGAAACGTCATATGGAGAAAAACAGAATTCGTCCTATTAAAAGTGGAAAAAATTCACGCATGAGTTATTCCAGACAGAAAGAAGTGCTTCAGATGCCCAATCTGATAGAAGTCCAGAAAGACTCCTACCAGTGGTTCCTTGACGAGGGGTTAAAGGAGGTATTTGATGACATTTCTCCGATCACAGACTACAGTGGTCATCTCAGTCTGGAGTTTGTGGATTTCACCTTGTGCGAGAAAGACGTAAAGTACTCGATCGAGGAGTGCAAGGAGCGGGACGCCACCTATGCTGCTCCGCTGAAGGTGCGCGTAAGACTTCATAATAAGGAGACAGACGAGATCAATGAACATGAGATATTCATGGGTGACCTGCCGCTGATGACAGCGACAGGAACTTTTGTGATCAATGGTGCAGAGCGAGTTATCGTAAGTCAGCTCGTGCGTTCGCCTGGTATCTACTACGGCATTGCGCATGACAAGCTGGGCAAAAGGCTGTTTTCCTCCACTGTCATTCCAAACCGGGGAGCATGGCTGGAATATGAGACAGATTCAAATGACGTTTTCTATGTGCGTGTAGACAGAACAAGGAAGGTGCCGATCACTGTGCTGATCCGCGCCCTCGGTATCGGAACGAATCCTGAGATCATCGAGCTGTTCGGCGAGGAGCCCAAGATCCTGGCCAGCTTTGAGAAGGATGCTGCAACCAACTACCAGGAAGGTCTTCTGGAACTGTACAAGAAGATCCGTCCGGGCGAGCCGCTTGCAGTGGACAGCGCAGAGAGCCTGATCACAAGCATGTTCTTTGACCCGAGACGCTACGACCTTGCCAAAGTCGGACGCTATAAATTCAACAAGAAGCTGATGCTCAGAAACCGCATCGCAGGCCATGTGCTGGCTGAGGATGCAGTGAGTCCCATCACAGGTGAAGTGATCGCTGAGGCGGGCACAAAGCTGACAAGAGAGATGGCGGATGCGATCCAGAACGCAGCCATTCCTTATGTGTGGATCGACAAGCCGGAGGAGGAGCGGAAAGTAAAAGTCCTCTCCAACATGATGGTGGACCTTCGATCCATCGTGGACATTGATCCCCAGGAAGTGGGCGTCACAGAGCTGGTATACTACCCTGTCCTGGCAGGACTTCTGGAGGAGACCGCCGGGGATATCGAGGAGCTGGGGAGCGCCATCAAGAGGGATATCCACGACCTGATCCCGAAGCATATTACAAAGGAAGACATCCTTGCTTCCATTAACTATAACATCCATCTTGAGTATGGACTTGGAAATGACGACGACATCGACCACCTGGGCAACCGCCGTATTCGTGCTGTGGGCGAGCTTCTGCAGAACCAGTACAGAATCGGTCTGTCCCGTCTGGAGAGAGTCGTCCGCGAGAGAATGACGACACAGGATCTGGAGGGTATCTCTCCCCAGTCCCTGATTAATATCAAACCGGTGACCGCTGCGGTGAAAGAGTTCTTTGGATCTTCCCAGCTGTCCCAGTTTATGGACCAGAACAACCCGCTGGGTGAGCTGACTCACAAGAGACGTCTGTCCGCCCTCGGACCGGGAGGTCTTTCCAGAGACCGTGCAGGTTTCGAGGTCCGCGACGTACATTACTCCCACTACGGAAGAATGTGTCCCATCGAGACCCCTGAGGGTCCCAACATTGGTCTGATCAACTCCCTTGCCACATACGCAAGGATCAACCAGTACGGATTCGTGGAGGCTCCGTACCGCAAGATCGATAAGTCCGATCCGAAAAACCCGAGAGTTACGGATGAAGTTGTCTACATGACAGCGGACGAAGAAGATAATTACCATGTAGCACAGGCGAATGAGCCCCTGGATGCAGAGGGACATTTCGTGCACAAGAATGTATCCGGTCGTTACCGCGAGGAGACACAGGAGTACGAGCGCACCATGTTCGACTACATGGACGTGTCTCCTAAGATGGTATTCTCCGTGGCGACAGCCCTGATCCCCTTCCTGGAGAACGACGATGCCAACCGTGCGCTGATGGGATCCAACATGCAGCGTCAGGCCGTTCCGCTTCTTATGACAGAGGCTCCGGTGGTTGGTACGGGTATGGAAGAAAAAGCTGCCGTTGACTCAGGCGTGTGCGTGCTGGCAGAAGAGGGCGGTATCGTGGAGAGATCCACATCCAATGAGATTACCATTCGCCAGGATGACAACACACTGAAAAAATACAAGCTGACTAAATTCCAGCGAAGCAACCAGAGCAACTGCTACAACCAGAGACCCATTGTCTTCAAAGGCGACAGAGTGGAGAAGGGCGAGGTCATTGCAGACGGACCTTCCACATCCAACGGCGAGATGGCTCTTGGAAAGAACCCTCTGATCGGATTCATGACATGGGAAGGATACAACTACGAGGATGCTGTCCTCTTAAGTGAGAGACTGGTACAGGACGACGTTTACACATCCATTCATATAGAAGAGTACGAGGCTGAGGCCCGCGATACCAAGTTAGGACCTGAGGAGATCACAAGAGACATCCCGGGCGTGGGCGATGATGCCCTGAAGAACCTGGATGAGAGAGGAATCATCCGCATTGGTGCGGAGGTCCGCGCAGGCGATATCCTGGTAGGTAAGGTGACTCCCAAGGGAGAGACCGAGCTGACAGCAGAGGAGAGACTTCTTCGCGCCATCTTTGGTGAGAAGGCCAGAGAAGTAAGAGATACCTCCCTGAAAGTACCTCACGGCGAGTACGGTATCGTAGTGGACGCCAAAGTGTTCACAAGAGAGAATGGCGACGAGCTGTCACCTGGCGTAAACCAGGCAGTCCGCATCTACATCGCTCAGAAGAGAAAGATCTCCGTGGGTGACAAGATGGCCGGACGTCACGGAAACAAGGGTGTCGTTTCCCGCGTGCTTCCTGTGGAAGATATGCCGTTCCTGCCAAACGGACGTCCTCTGGACATCGTGCTGAACCCTCTGGGCGTGCCTTCCCGTATGAACATCGGACAGGTGCTTGAGATCCATCTGTCACTGGCTGCCAAGGCGCTTGGCTTTAACATTGCCACACCGGTCTTTGACGGTGCGGACGAGAACGACATCATGGACACACTTGACCTGGCAAACGACTACGTGAACTTAAGCTGGGAAGAGTTTGAGGCTAAACATAAAGAAGAACTGCTGCCGGAGGTGCTCCAGTACCTGTCCGACAACAGAGATCACAGAGAACTGTGGAAGGGCGTGCCGATTTCCAGAGACGGAAAAGTGCGCCTGCGCGATGGACGTACCGGAGAATTCTTTGACAGCCCGGTTACCATCGGACACATGCATTACCTGAAACTGCACCACCTGGTAGACGACAAGATCCACGCCCGCTCTACCGGTCCTTACTCACTGGTAACCCAGCAGCCTCTGGGAGGAAAAGCCCAGTTCGGCGGCCAGCGTTTCGGAGAGATGGAAGTGTGGGCTCTGGAGGCCTACGGTGCATCCTACACTCTGCAGGAGATCCTGACAGTGAAATCCGACGATGTGGTGGGACGTGTGAAGACATACGAAGCCATTATCAAAGGGGAGAATATTCCGGAGCCAGGTATTCCGGAGGCCTTCAAGGTACTGCTCAAAGAGCTGCAGTCACTGGCCCTCGATGTGCGCGTACTCCGCGACAACGAAGAGGTGGAGATCCTGGAGTCTGTCGATATGGGCGAGACCGATTTCCGCTCACTGATGAACGAAGACCGGAAGTACCGGGGTGATGACGAGAATCTGGGAGACCACGGCTACACAGCTCAGGAATTCCAGGGCGAGGAGCTTGTGGATGTGGAAGAGTCTGAGAGCGACGAGAGCTATGAAGACGACGATCTGGGTATAGAGTTTAACGAAATATCAGACGATGAATTTTAGGAAGGGGTGCCAGTATGCCGGAAACAAAAAAGGAACAAACCTATCAGACAATGACCTTTGACGCCATCAAGATCGGGTTGGCGTCACCGGAAAAAATACTTGAGTGGTCCAGGGGCGAGGTAACAAAGCCCGAGACCATCAACTACAGGACGCTGAAACCGGAAAAGGACGGCCTGTTCTGTGAGCGCATCTTCGGACCCAGCAAGGACTGGGAGTGTCATTGTGGTAAATATAAAAAGATCCGTTACAAAGGCGTTGTCTGCGACCGCTGCGGCGTCGAAGTGACAAAATCCAGCGTGCGCCGCGAGCGTATGGGCCATATCGCCCTGGCCGCCCCGGTGTCACATATCTGGTACTTCAAGGGAATTCCCAGCCGTATGGGACTGATCCTGGATCTGTCCCCCAGAACGCTGGAGAAAGTGCTCTACTTTGCCTCCTACATTGTGCTGGACAAAGGAGAGACAGACCTGATGTACAAACAGGTGCTCTCCGAGCAGGAGTACCAGGAAGCAAGAGAAAAATGGGGCAGCGCATTCCGCGTGGGAATGGGCGCAGAGGCTGTCAAGGAGCTTCTTGAGACCATTGATCTTGACAAGGAGTACGAGGAGCTGACTGCAGGCCTGGAAGGGGCCAGCGGCCAGAAGAGGGCAAGGATCGTGAAGCGCCTGGAAGTTGTGGAAGCCTTCCGGGAGTCCGGCAACAAGCCGGAGTGGATGATCCTGACAGCCATCCCGGTCATCCCGCCGGATCTTCGTCCTATGGTACAGCTGGACGGTGGACGTTTCGCCACCAGCGACCTGAACGACCTTTACAGAAGGATCATCAACAGAAACAACCGTTTGAAACGCCTGCTTGAGCTGGGCGCGCCGGACATTATCGTAAGAAATGAAAAGAGAATGCTGCAGGAGGCGGTAGACGCCCTCATCGACAACGGAAGAAGAGGACGTCCGGTCACAGGACCCGGAAACCGTGCCCTCAAGTCTCTGTCCGATATGATGAAAGGAAAATCCGGACGTTTCCGTCAGAACCTACTGGGAAAACGTGTTGACTACTCCGGACGTTCCGTTATTGTCGTGGGACCGGAGCTGAAGATCTATCAGTGCGGTCTCCCGAAAGAGATGGCTATCGAGCTGTTCAAGCCTTTCGTTATGAAAGAGCTGGTACAGAACGGAACAGCCCACAACATCAAAAACGCCAAGAAAATGGTGGAGAGACTGCAGCCGGAAGTCTGGGATGTGCTGGAAGACGTTATCAAGGAGCACCCGGTTATGCTGAACCGTGCCCCTACGCTGCACAGACTGGGTATCCAGGCATTTGAGCCTATCCTTGTAGAGGGTAAAGCCATCAAGCTTCATCCCCTTGTATGTACCGCCTACAACGCGGACTTTGACGGAGACCAGATGGCTGTCCATCTGCCGCTGTCTGTGGAGGCTCAGGCAGAGTGCCGCTTCCTTCTGCTCTCACCGAACAACCTGCTGAAACCGTCAGACGGTGGACCGGTGGCCGTTCCTTCACAGGATATGGTCCTTGGTATCTACTATCTGACACAGGAGAGACCGGGAGCCTTAGGAGAAGGTAAATTCTTCAAGAGCGTAAACGAGGCGATCCTGGCCTACGAGAACCAGGCTATCACACTTCACTCCAAGATCCAGGTGCGTGTGTCCAAGACCATGCCGGACGGAAGTGTGAAGACAGGAACCATCTCCTCCACACTTGGAAGGATGCTCTTCAATGAGATCATCCCCCAGGATCTTGGATTTGTAGACCGTGAGATCGAGGGAAATGAGCTTCTCCCGGAGATTGACTTCCACGTAGGAAAGAAACAGTTAAAGCAGATCCTTGAGAAAGTTATCAATACCCATGGCGCTACAGCTACGGCGGAAGTGCTGGACAATGTAAAAGCCATCGGTTACAAATATTCCACAAGAGCGGCCATGACCGTATCTATCTCAGATATGACCGTGCCGCCGCAGAAACCGGAAATGATCGCTCAGGCCCAGGAGACAGTGGACAGGATCACAAAGAACTTCAAGCGTGGTCTTATCACAGAGGAAGAGCGTTACAAAGAAGTCGTAGAGACATGGAAGGCAACCGACGATGCCCTGACAGAGGCGCTGCTTTCCGGTCTGGATAAATACAACAACATCTTTATGATGGCGGACTCCGGAGCCCGTGGTTCTGACAAGCAGATCAAACAGCTTGCCGGTATGCGTGGTCTGATGGCAGATACGACAGGACGTACGATCGAGCTGCCTATCAAGTCCAACTTCCGTGAAGGTCTGGACGTACTGGAGTACTTCATGTCCGCCCATGGAGCGCGTAAAGGTCTGTCCGATACGGCTCTTCGTACAGCCGACTCCGGTTACCTGACAAGACGTCTGGTAGACGTTTCCCAGGAGCTCATCATCCGTGAAGTGGACTGCCGCCGGGAAGGCGATGAGATCCCGGGCATGTACGTGCAGGCGTTCATGGAGGGCAACGAGGAGATCGAGAGCCTGCAGGAGCGTATCACAGGACGCTACCTGTGCGAGAGCATCAAAGACAAAGACGGCAATGTCCTTGTAAAGGCAAACCACATGGTGACACCGAAGAGGGCAGAGCTGATCATGAAGAAAGGTGTGGATGAGAACGGCGAGACACCTAAGAAGATCAAGATCCGTACCATCCTTACCTGCCGCTGCCACAACGGTGTGTGTGCAAAATGCTACGGCGCCAACATGGCCACCGGCGAGCCTGTACAGGTGGGCGAGGCTGTCGGTATTATCGCTGCTCAGTCCATCGGCGAGCCGGGTACACAGCTTACCATGCGTACCTTCCATACCGGAGGCGTGGCCGGTGACGATATCACACAGGGTCTTCCCCGTGTGGAGGAGCTTTTCGAGGCGAGAAAACCGAAGGGTCTTGCCATCATCACCGAGTTTGCAGGAAAAGCTGTCATCAACGACACAAAGAAGAAGAGAGAAGTCATCGTTACCAACGACGAGACAGGCGAGTCCAAGGCATACCTTATTCCTTACGGATCCAGGATCAAGATTCAGGACGGACAGATGCTGGAGGCCGGCGACGAGCTTACAGAAGGTAGCGTGAATCCGCATGATATCCTGAAGATCAAGGGACTGCGCGCTGTACAGGATTACATGATCCAGGAAGTACAGAGAGTATACCGTCTGCAGGGTGTTGATATCAATGACAAGCACATCGAGGTCATCGTGCGCCAGATGCTGAAGAAGATCCGCGTGGAAGAGAGCGGAGACACAGGTTATCTGCCGGGCACAATGGTAGATGCGCTGGAGTTCGAAGACAAGAACAAAGAACTTATGGCAGAAGGAAAAGAGCCTGCAACAGGCGAGCAGATCATGCTGGGTATCACCAAAGCATCTCTTGCAACCAACTCCTTCCTGTCGGCTGCCTCCTTCCAGGAGACAACCAAGGTGCTGACAGAGGCTGCCATCAAGGGCAAGATCGACCCGCTTGTAGGTCTGAAAGAAAACGTCATCATCGGTAAACACATTCCGGCTGGTACAGGTATGAGAAAGTACCGCGATGTAAAGCTCAGCACAGAGCTGGCCATCGAGGAAGAGGATGATGAGATCCTGACAGACGACATGGCTTCCGCCGGAGAGATCCCGGAGAGCCAGCCGGCGCAGGAGACAGATCTTTTAGAGCAGGAGCCGGAACTGGAGACAGAGGCCGCTTCTGAGGAGATCATCCTGGAGTAAGAGGGTATCCATCTTTCTGACAAAAAAACAGACAAAAACAGCTGTGCACCGACAGAGAAAGGATCTGCCGGTGCACAGTTTTTTGTATTCCTTTTTATACTGGTAGTACAACACGAAACAGAGGATGAAAGGAGTCAGAAAATGGAAAAAGAAATCTACTACAATGAGCTGCTGGAAAGATGGTTTGAGGCGCAGGGGACACAGCTGGCTGCGTCCTCCTATGCAAAGTACTACCAGCTTTACACCAATCACATCCGCCCTTTTTTTCTGGGAGTGAAAGTTTCCGACCTGTCAGAAGAGCTTCTGGAGCAGTTCAGGGGAGAGCTGGAGAGCAGAAAAGCCTGCCGCTGCGGAAGGGCGCTGTCCGGAAGTACGGTAAAATGCGTCATCATGCTGGTGAACCGGGGACTGTCCGAGGCGCAGAGGGAGCAGTTCCTGGACCACGCGATGCGGATATCAGCGAAGTGTCAGAGAAGCCGGACCGAGATCCAGGTCTTCTCAGAGGCAGAACAGAGAAGATTGGAGGCTTATTTAAGCAGCCACTCGGACATCAGCAGGGCCTGCATCTACCTGTGTCTGTATACGGGCCTTCGGATTGGAGAGCTGTGCAGCCTTACCTGGCAGGACATTAATATGGAAGAGGGGTATATCCGTGTGGAGCGGACCCTGCAGAGGCTTAAGAGCCGGCAGCCGGAGAGCAAGAGGACTGTCCTTGTCATGGGAAAGCCAAAGAGCAGCTCTTCGGACCGGGTCATTCCCTTTCCGGATTTTATGCGGGAGAAGCTGGAAGGATTCCGCCAGACGGGAAAAGAGAAGGGGTACATTCTCTCCGGCTCCGAGGTAGATCCTCTGGATCCCAGAACGCTCCAGTACCGGTATAAAAAGTACCTGGAGGAGGCGGAAGTGCCATACAGGAAGTTCCACACCTTGCGGCACACCTTTGCCAGCCGCTGCCTCATGGCAGGTATTGACGCGAAGACTCTCAGCGAACTTCTGGGGCACGCGGACATCCGGACTACGCTGAATATTTACTGTCACACAACCCTCCAGTACAAAAAGGAGCAGGTCAACCGGCTGCAGCCATTTTTTTCGTGAAACAGGTTATCATTTCAGGAAAAATATGTTAAGATATAGGGCGGATGAAAAAGACAGGAGGAACAGGATATGAACAGAGAACAGGCGCATGAAATACTGATGAAATACATGCAGGGCGAAAACTACATCACCCACTCCTATGCGGTGGAGGCTATTATGAAGGGACTGGCAAAACGACTGGCTCCGGATGAAGTGGAGTACTGGGGTATCGTAGGACTTCTCCATGACCTTGACGAGGAGCAGTGTGACTGGGCCCACGACATGAGTGTACACGGCCCCACATCGGTTGAGATCCTGAAGAAAGAGGGGATCGAAGATCCGGTGCTGTTCGACGCCATAAAGGCACACAACCCGAAGTGCGGCATGAAGGCAAAGACAAACCTCCAGTACGCTGTGCTTGCGGCAGACCCCATGAGCGGTTTCATCAAAGCTGTAGCGCAGATTTATCCGGACAAAAAGATTGCCAGCGTAAAGCATAAATCTGTCATCAAGAGGTTCAACGAATCACGCTTTGCCAAGGGGGCAAACCGGGATTACATGGAGATGATCGAATTCACAGGTCTCTCTCTTGATGATCTGATCGACATTGCCCTGGAAGAAATGGGCGCTATTGCTGATGTGCTGGGCCTGTAAACACGGTAAAACTGGCTATTTTTGCTAAAAATAAGTGAATTCTTCAAAATTAGAGAATTTTCCCACAAAAAGTGGTATGATAATCTATTGAATGTGGATCAATTTCAGCGTATAATGAAATCCACACATGAGCAGAGGAGGCTGCGGATGGACAGATACATTGATATGCATTGTCATATCCTTCCGGGAGTCGATGACGGCGCTCAGAGCATGGAGGAGACGCGGCAGATGCTGATGACGGCATACCAGGAGGGAGTGCGGTATATCATCGCGACTCCCCACCACCATCCCCGCAGGGGGAGGGCAACGCCGCAGCAGCTGCGCGAGCAGCTGAAAAAAGTGCGTGAGGAAGCCGCGAAGATCAGCGATCGCCTGAAGGTCTTTCTTGGGACAGAGATCTATTTTGGGCAGGACATTCCCGAAAAACTGCAAGAGAATAGTGTACTTACAATGAATCGGACGAGATATGTGCTAGTGGAGTTTTCCCCGTCCGATCCTTTTGAGTATATACACCGGGGAATACAGCGTATCCAGATGAAGGGATACATCGTGATCCTTGCCCATGCGGAGCGCTATGAGTGCCTGAGAGAAGATTTTGACAACGTGGAATATCTGGACGAGATGGGCGTGCTGATCCAGGTCAATGCAGGAAGTATTACAGGAAGCGGCGGACGAAAACTCAAGAAGTTTGTAAAAGCCCTTCTGGAGAGCGAGATGGTCTTCTGTGTGGGGACCGACGCCCATGACAATGAGAAGAGGGCGCCTCATATGAAAAAGGCGGCTGAGTACGTGAAGAAAAAATATGGCGAAGATTATGCGAGGAGGATTTTCTTCAGCAACGCGGCAGAGATGCTGAGGAAAAAGAAGAGGAATGAATCAAGAGAAAGTAACAAGTCGTGATTTTGAAAATGAAGAAATTACTATTGACCTGACAGAGCTTTTCATGGCTCTGTGGAGCAAGATCCATCTGATCATCCTGGCGGGCATCCTGATGGCCTTCGTGGCCTTTGCCGGGACAAAGCTGCTGATCACCCCCATGTACACATCCACGACGAGCATGTATGTGCTCACAAGGACAGGGGACAGCAGCGGCGTAACGTATAACGATCTGCAGACAGGTACACAGCTGACCCAGGATTACATGGAGCTGGTAAAGAGCCGACCGGTCCTGGAGCAGGTGATCGCCGTGCTGAATCTGGACATGACGACGGCAGAGCTGAGCGAATCCATTGCAACGGAGAATGCGGCCAACACCCGTATCCTGACAGTGAGTGTGGAGAATGAGGACCCGAAGATGGCAAAAGAGATCGCCGATGCGCTGCGTGAGTCCGTCAGCATCAAGATCACAGAGATCATGGAGGCGGACGCGGTGAATACGATTGAGGAGGCCAACCTTCCTACAGCGCCTTCCTCTCCCAATGTGATGCGCAACATTGCCATCGGCGCCCTGCTGGGTATCCTGATCGCCGCAGGCATCATTATCCTGATCTTTATCCTGGACGATACCATCAAGACACCGGACGATGTGGAGCATTATCTCGGACTGAATGTACTGACATCCATTCCTATTGAGGAAGGGGCAAAGAAAACCAAAAAAGTGAAAGGTCTGTCTTCTAAAAAGCTGCAGAAGCAGATGAAGCGCTAGGAGGATGTAGAAGATGCAGGAAATTGTATTAAAAAATATCACAAAAGATTACCGGAGCAACGAGGCGTACAAAACGCTCCGGACCAACATTGAGTTCTCCGGCGCTGACAACAAGGTGATCGTGCTGACCAGCTGCACGCCGGATGAAGGAAAGAGTACCGTATCCCTCAATCTGTCTATCTCCCTCGCGGAGAGCGGGAAGAGAGTTCTCTTTATTGACGCGGACCTGAGAAAGTCCGTCCTGACAGGACGCCACAGAGTGGCGGAGGAAGTCAAGGGACTGAGCCATTTCCTCTCCGGACAGGCTGAGGTGGATGAAGTGATGTACAAGACCCAGGAGGAAGGGCTGATCGTCATGTTTGCAGGCGTGGTGCCGCCCAATCCCTCTGAGCTCCTGGGACAGAAAAAGTTTGAGGCGCTGATCTCCAGCGCAAGGAAGGTGTACGACTACATCATCATCGATGCGCCTCCGCTGGGAAGCGTGATCGATGCCGCTGTCATCGCAAGAGTGTGCGATGCGTCTGTTCTCGTTACAGCGGCCAATGCAGTCAGCTATAAATTTGCCAGAACTGTGAAAGAGCAGCTGGAGAAGACAGGATGTCCGATCCTGGGCGTTGTTCTGAACAAAGTAAATATGAAGCAGAACAAATACTATGGAAAATATTACGGAAAATACTACGGGAACTACGGGGAAAAATAGAGGATAAAAGGATGAAGAAACTACACGCAGCGGGAGCGGTCCTTTTACTGGGCTGCATAGTCCTTGGAATTATATCTGTTGTCTTATATATGGGGCAGGATCACACGGCCCCCGAGATCACCATAGAAGAGGCTGACATCACCTACACGGAGGGGGAGGCCTACACCGCCCTGATGGAGGGAGTCACCGCGGAGGATGACCAGGACGGGGATCTGACGGATCAGGTTTTCGTGGACAAAGTGATCCCCACCGGGGATGACACAGCCATGGTCTATTACGGGGCCATCGACAGCGCGAAAAATGTAGCCACAAAGGGAAGAAAGATCCATTACATCCCGGCAGCAGACGAGACGTCTGCCGAGGAGACAGCCGAAACTGTCCAGCAGACAGAAGAACAGCAGGACGCTGAGGCTCAGGAGCAGACAGGGGAAGAGCAGGCCAGCCAGACCCCGGAACTGACACCAAATGGCGAAAGACCTGTACTGGCTCTGAACACGACAGCGGCTACCGTGGCGGTGGGGACTGGTTTTGACCCCATGAGCGTGATCCAGGGTATGGTGGACGACAAGGACAGCGT
The DNA here is from genome assembly GCF_014982975.1 of Claveliimonas monacensis. Lineage (GTDB taxonomy): Bacteria > Bacillota > Clostridia > Lachnospirales > Lachnospiraceae > Claveliimonas > Claveliimonas monacensis. Next base: position 124,159 of record NZ_JADCKL010000006.1, on the reverse strand, counting down.
GGACGTCCTCTCCCAGAAGATCATGGTAGACGGTACATATGACACAGCGGTGCCGGGTAATTACAGCCTGAGTTTCTATGTGATGGACAGTGACGGCAACACATCAGATCCCATTGCGTTTACCCTTACCGTACAGTAAAAGGAGATAGATAAAATGGTACAGCACAGCCACTCCCATGGAGGAGGAAAAAAGCAAAAACACCTGGCAGGAAAGCTGATCGCACTTGTGCAGCTGATCTTATCCGTCGCATTTATCATCGTGGCGTGGAACAGCGGCATGGTGCCTGTGAAATATCTGATCGCAGTCATCGTAGTTCTTTTCCTGCTGTTTGCCCTGACCTTTGGTCTGCAGTATGTGAAAAACAAGATCTTTATTCTGGGGATCGTGCTGAGTGTATTGATCAGTATCTGCCTGGCAGTGGGCGTGGTCTATCTGTCCAAGGCGAACAGGCTTCTGGAAGACGTGGGAGGCGCGACCTACAAGACCGACAACATGATCGTGGTGGTAAAAAAAGACGATCTTGCGCAGAATCTTCTGGATGCAGGCAATTACCGCTTCGGCACACAGACAGCTGTGGACCAGGAAAATACCCGGCTTATGAAGGAAGACATTGAGAGCGCGGTGGGCAGGGAGCTGCTCGTGGTAGAGTACCCCAGCATCCAGGAGGAGGCCCAGGCTCTTCTCGATGGAACCATTGACGCGGCGATCTACAATGAAGCCTTTGCAGGCATTATCGAAGATTCCATAGAGGGATATTCCGATCAGGTAAGGATCCTTTACCAGTACGGAATTGACACACCTATTGAGCAGGAAGAGACAAATGTGGAGGAGCCCTTCAACGTATACATCAGCGGTATCGATGTATCTGGACCCATCACCACAAACAGCCGGAGTGATGTGAACATCATCATGACCGTGAATCCGAACACCAAGAAGATCCTTCTGACTACAACGCCCCGTGATTACTACGTGACGCTTCCGGGTGTGTCCGGAGAGTCCAGGGACAAACTGACCCATGCGGGCATCTACGGCGTGGATGTGTCCATGAGTACGCTGGAAAATCTCTACGGTATTGACATCACCTACTATGCAAGGGTGAACTTCACATCCCTTGTCACCATTGTGGACGCCCTGGGCGGTGTGGATGTCAATTCAGAATATGCCTTTGAGGCCGGCGGCTATCAGTTCCAGCAGGGGATCAATACGCTGAACGGCGACCAGGCTCTGGCTTTCTCAAGAGAGCGCTACAGCTTCACAGAGGGAGACAACCAGCGAGGCAGGAATCAGGAGGCTGTACTGACAGCGATCCTGCAGAAAGCCATGTCGCCTGCCATCCTGACAAATGCAAACCAGATCATTGCCAGTGTCAGCGACAGCGTGGAGACAAACATGACCCAGGAGGATATGGCGAAGTTCATCAACATGCAGCTCTCTGACGGAGCAAGCTGGAGCATCGAGTCCCAGGCAGCCACAGGAACCGGCGACAACCAGGCCTGCTTCTCATCCGGCAGCCAGCTACTCTACGTCATGTGGCCGGACGACGCAGTCGTTGCATCTCTGAGCAGCAAGATGCAGCAGATCTTAAGCGGACAGTAGACCGGCAGCAGGACGCAGTGTAAAATAGAGGTTAAAACTGTCAAAACCAAGGGGAAGCCCTTGATTTTTGACGGGATAAATCGTATTATATATAAATGACGGCAGAAATAGGGGGAGGGGGCAAACATAATGAGTGTCGATCCTATGATGGCGATCATAGCCGCAGCCCTGGCGGCAGCAGCCGGAATCGGGCTTTTTGTCAAGCGCAGGCTTGCAGAAAAAGATAAAATATAGATACCAAAGGAAATGAGAATATGAAAAAGTATTTTTCGGAACATTTATGGATGCAGAGGGCGATCGTACTGGCGTTTATAGATGTGTTATCTATATTGCTTTCTTATCTGCTTGCTCTGCTTTTGAGATTTGACCTGATCTTCTCGGCTGTGCCAAGAGAATATATAGAAGGTTATATCTGGTCTATGCCCTACTGGGTTATTGTGACCGTTGTTGTATTTTATGCATTCCGTCTGTATCACAGTATATGGAGGTTTGCCGGATTTGAAGAGCTGAAGACCCTGATCCAGGCGTACATCGTTCTTCTGATCCTCTATGTGGCAGGTATGTTTTTCATGCGGCTGCACATGCCCAGATCCTACTTCTTTATGGGGTATGTCCTCAGTATCGTACTGACAGGGGGGAGCAGAATAGCCTACAGGCTGCTTTCCTCATGGACGAAGAAAAATAACAAAGAGAAGGCCGAGGAACCGGCGGACAGAGTCATGGTCATCGGCGGCGGACAGGCCGGCCTTGCTGTCATCAAGGAGATGATAAGCAGCAACCATCTGAATACTAAGGTCTGCTGCGTCATCGACGACAACCCCAACAAAAAGGGAAGAGTGCTGGAGGGCGTTCCCATTGTGGGAAACCGCAACGATATTGTGGAGAAAGTCAAAGAATACAAGATCACCCGGATCGTGTATGCCATTCCGGCCACCACAGGCGCCAACCGGAAAGCTATCCTGAACATCTGCAAGGACACAGGATGCAAGATGCAGACCGTACCCGGTGTCTACCAGCTGCTGAACGAGGAAGTCAGCGTGACGAAGCTCAGAGATGTGGAGATTACGGACCTCTTAGGAAGAGCCCAGGTCAAGGTCAACAACTGTGAGATCATGAAGGTGCTCAAAGACAAAGTGGTCATGGTGACCGGCGGAGGCGGCTCCATCGGAAGCGAGCTGTGCCGGCAGATCGCCTCAGCCCAGCCAAAGACATTGATCATCTTTGACATCTATGAAAACAATGCTTACGAGATCCAGCAGGAGCTGAGACGGAAGTATCACGATCTGCATCTGGTCACCCTGATCGGATCTGTGAGAAATACAAAGAGAGTCAATTCGGTCATTGAAAAGTACAGACCGGAAATCATTTTCCACGCAGCGGCGCACAAGCACGTGCCCCTCATGGAGGAAAGCCCCAACGAGGCGATCAAGAACAATGTGGAAGGAACGTATAAAGTGGCCAAGGCTGCCGCGAAATACGGCGTACATAAATTCGTACTGATCTCCACAGACAAGGCGGTGAATCCCACCAATATCATGGGTGCATCCAAGCGTCTCTGCGAGATGGTGGTACAGATGATGGACCGCCGGTCAGATACAGACTTTGTGGCTGTGCGCTTCGGAAATGTACTGGGAAGCAACGGTAGCGTGATCCCGCTCTTCAAAAAGCAGATCGCAGAGGGCGGCCCTGTCACTGTGACAGACAAGCGCATCATCCGCTACTTCATGACCATACCGGAGGCAGTATCCCTGATACTGCAGGCCGCCTACTATGCACACGGCGGCGAGATTTTTATCCTGGATATGGGTGAGCCGGTCAAGATCGACGACCTGGCAAGAAACCTGATCCGCCTCTCCGGCTATGTCCCGGATGAGGATATCAAGATCGAATACACAGGCCTTCGTCCCGGTGAGAAGCTCTACGAGGAGCTGCTCATGGACGAGGAAGGCATGACAGAGACAGAGAACAAGCTGATCTTCATCGGAAAACCCATCGAGATGGACGACGAGGACTTCAAGAAAAAACTGGATCTTCTGGATCAGGCCAGCCGTATGGAGTCTGACCGGATCAAGGAGCTGGTGGCCCAGATCGTCCCCACCTACCAGTACAAAAAAACGGAAGGCCAGCAGCAGAAAAACAGCTGACAAACAGTTAAGATTTATATATAATGTCATAGGGACAGAACAGACACTTGTCCCAAACAGGAAGACAAAACTTCAAGGCTTCAAATCGTCGCTTTGCCGCGTTTGGAGCCAAAAAGGGTCATAAGGGTATGCTTTGCTTTTGAGCATGCATAGTCACCTCATACCATACTTGAGAGAAGGAAAAGGCAGAGGTGATGTGCGCGGTCAAAATGGCGAAGCATACCCTTTTTGCGTTGTGCGGAGGGATTGCCCCTTACACAACGCGAAGAGGGATGACCCAGGGATGCGCAGCATGCAGAAATGAAGGTGCTGCATACGCAGCCTGCACGCGCGCAGGAGTTCCGCAAGCGGAACTCCATCTTTATGCATGGTCTGTAAGACTATGTATGATAAGGATCCCAGGCACAAAATCTTACACAGGCAAAGCAGAAAGGACTGCCCATGTGGTATGTAGTCCAGGTCCGAACAGGGACCGAGGAGGACATCCAGAAGCAATGCGAAAAACTGATCTCAAAGGAGACGCTGGAGCGAAGCTTCATCCCCTACTGCGAGCAGATGAAACGGTATCACGGGAAATGGCACAAGGAGACAAAGATCCTTTTCCCAGGCTACATCTTCCTTGTCAGCCCGGACAAGGAAAAGCTGTTCTTCCAGCTCAAGAAAGTCATGGGGCTGACCAAGCTGATCGGCACCGGCGACGAAGTGGTGCCTCTCACAGAAGAGGAGGTCCACTTCCTCCTGGAGTTTGGAAAAGATGAGCAGATCGTGGAGATGTCAGAGGGCATCATTGAGAACGAACAGGTCATCATCACAAGAGGTCCTCTCAAAGGCCATGAGGGGCTGATCAAAAAGATAGACCGCCACAAGCGGAAGGCCTACCTGGAGATGGAGATGTTTGGCAGGAAGCTGGAGACCCAGGTGGGGCTGGAGGTTGTGGTGAAGAGATAGGGAATATGGAGAATGAAAATGAGAGTCCGGAGGGGCTCTTATTTTTGTGGGGAAAATTAAAGGGAAACAAGGGAAAGAGACAATGAATAAAATAGTTCCATTTCAAAACAAAGTGTGGCTTTCCAGCCCGACCATGCATGGCCCTGAGCTGGAATACGTGAAAGAAGCCTACGAGACGAACTGGATGTCTACCGTGGGAAAGAACATTAATGAGGTAGAAAGACTGGCCTGTGAGAAAGTGGGCTGCAGATATGCAGTGGCCCTCTCGGCAGGAACAGCTGCCCTGCATATGGCAGTAAAGCTGGCGGGAGTCAAACCCGGGGAGAAAGTATTCTGCTCAGATATGACGTTTGACGCCACTGTCAATCCGGTGGTCTACGAGGGGGGAGTTCCCGTATTTATCGATACAGAATATGACACCTGGAACATGGATCCGACAGCACTTGAGAAAGCCTTTGAGCTGTATCCCGAGGTAAAAGTGGTAGTCATGGCACATCTCTACGGCACTCCCGGAAAAATCGAAGAGCTGCAGGCAGTCTGCGACAGGCACGGAGCGATCATCATCGAGGACGCTGCAGAATCTCTGGGAGCAACCTATAAGGGCGTGCAGACAGGTACCTTTGGGGCATACAATTGCATTTCCTTCAACGGAAATAAGATCATCACCGGTTCTTCCGGCGGCATGCTGCTGACAGATGATGAAGAAGCGGCCAATAAAGTGCGGAAATGGTCTACCCAGTCCAGAGAGAACGCACCCTGGTACCAGCACGAGGAGCTGGGATACAACTACCGCATGAGCAACGTGATCGCCGGGGTTGTCAGAGGACAGTTCCCCTACCTGGAAGAGCACATTGCACAGAAAAAGGCTATTTATGAGAGGTACAGGGAAGGCTTTAAAGACCTGCCAGTGACTATGAACCCGTATGATGCCAAGAACAGCGAGCCCAACTTCTGGCTCTCCTGTATGCTCATTGAACCGGAGGCTATGTGCCGCCAGGAGAGGGGAGAACAGGAAGCTTTGTATATTACAGAACCTGGAAAATCCTGTCCCACAGAGATCCTGGAGACACTGGCATCCTACAACGCAGAGGGGCGGCCCATCTGGAAGCCCATGCATATGCAGCCCATCTACCGAATGAATGCCTTTGTGACAAGAGAAGGAAACGGAAGAGCCAAGACTAATGCATACATAAGAGGCGGAGCGCTTGGAAAGGACGGAAAGCCGCTGGATGTGGGGATGGATATCTTCCAGAGAGGGCTTTGTCTGCCAAGTGATAATAAGATGACGGTGGAAGAGCAGGAGCAGGTCATTGAGATTGTGAAGGGATGTTTTTTGTAGTAGGAGAAAATTAATGCAGCAGGAGCATGTTGATAATAATATTATAGATATTCGCTTGGAGAGAACAGGTGGAATTTATGAATCGTACATTAAACGATTAGTAGATATCATCTGTGCTCTTTTAGCAATTGTCTTGTTCGGGTGGCTTTATATTATTGTAGCAGTATTGGTTAGATTAAAACTTGGATCCCCCGTGTTATTTAAGCAACCTCGTCCTGGGGAATTTGATTTAAAAACAGGGAGAGAGAGAATTTTTTATATGTATAAATTTCGTTCTATGTCTGATGAACGGGATGAGGCAGGGAAACTCTTGCCAGATAGGGAACGGCTTGGAAAATTTGGAAAAGCTCTTAGAGCAAGTTCATTGGATGAGTTACCAGAAGTTTTTAACATTTTAAAAGGAGATATGAGTATAATTGGTCCAAGACCTCAACTTGTTCGGGATATGGTATTTATGACCAAAGAACAGAGAATGCGTCATACTGTAAAACCAGGCTTAAGTGGGCTCGCGCAGGTTAATGGACGTAATGGTATTGATTGGGAAGATAAATTAGAGTGGGATTTAAAATATATTCAGGATGTTACATTTTTTGGAGATATAGGGATTATATTTCAAACTATTATGAAAGCTTTTGTAAAACAGGAGGGTATTACGACAGGCGATATGGCTACCTCTGAAGATTTAGGGGATTATTTATTAAGTAAAGGAAAAATAAGTCAAGAAGAATATGATAGAAAACAGAAAGAGGCGGATGAATTGCTAAATGAGAGAACACGATATAAATGATACATAGTATTTATTTGTAGTGCGGGGTGAAAAAATGGAGTCATACAGTGTATTGATGGCATTATACATAAAAGAAAAGCCGGAATATCTAAATTTGGCTATTAAAAGTATGGTGGAACAAACATTAAAACCAGATGAGATTGTCATAGTAAAAGATGGAGAAATAACAGTAGAGTTACAGGCAATTCTTGACTATTATACTGAAGAATATCCTAAACTTTTTAATATAGTTGGATATGAAAGAAATATGGGCCTTGGATTCGCGCTAAATTATGGATTGAAACATTGTAAAAATGATTTAGTTGCCCGTATGGATACCGATGATATATCAAAGCCGAATCGTTGTATGAAACAAGTTAAGGCATTTGAAAGGTTCCCTGATTGTGCGATTATTGGATCAGCAGTAGAAGAATTTTATGGAAATACTGATAATATAACAGGATGCAGAGCGGTTCCATCTGATTACATAGAAATCTATCAGTTTGCCAAAAGAAGAAGTGCATTTAATCATCCAAGTGTTATGTATAGAAAAAGTAAAGTGCTAGAATTTGGCGGTTACAGTACTCTAAGAAGAAATCAAGATGTAGATCTGTTTGGAAGGATGCTTTATGGGGGGTGTAAGGCTACTAATTTTAAAGAATCTTTGTTATGGTTTCGTTCAGATGAAAATTTAGCTAAAAGAAGAAAGAGTTGGGAAAACACATGGAGCTACATAGAGACTATTCGAAGATTTTGGCGAATAGGATATTCTAGTTTTTTTGATTTTGTTATTGTGGCTGGAGCACAGACATTAATGTATTTGATGCCAATTAATGTGCAGAATTTGATATACAGGATATTTTTGAGAAAATGAATGGATTAAAGGTGACAAACTATGATTAAGATACTACAAGTTGTAGGGAAAATGCATAGGGCAGGAATGGAAACACTTATTATGAATATATATCGAAACATTGATCGAAACAAAATTCAATTTGATTTTTGCGTACATTCCAATGAACCAGGGGCATATGATGATGAAATTGGAAAACTTGGTGGGAAAATATATCATTTACCAAGTGCAAGAGTTTCTAATTTGTTCAAACTACAAAAAGCAACAGATACTTTTTTTTCGAAACATAATAACTATAGAGCAGTTCATGTACATTATTCTTGTGTCGGGTATTATTATTTTAAATCTGCGAAGAAAGTAGGTATTAATAACCTGATTTATCATGCACATAATTCCGCTCGAGAATCAGGAGCAAGGGCAAAACTTAGATACTTGATGGAACAACAATCAGCAAAAAAAGCAAATATAAGGTTTGCATGTTCAGATTTAGCAGCTAAGTATAATTTCGGAAACAAAGATTATATAATGCTAAATAATGGCATAAATACAAGAAAATATCGTTTTTCGAATGAGGTACGGTTAGAAGTTCGTAAAAAGTTGGGAATAGTGAATAGAAAGGTTTGCATTCATATTGGGAGATTTGATATACAGAAGAATCATGCGTTTTTAATAGAGGCATTTGATAAGGCATTTCAAAAAAATAATCAGTTGGAGCTGTTATTATTAGGAAATGGAGTGTTAAAAGAACATATACAGAAAAGAGTTTCACTGCTTTCGAGTGCAGAGCACATTCATTTTCTAGGGAACTTGGATAATGTTGCGGATATGTTATCGGCAGCAGATTTATTTTTATTACCATCTCTTTATGAAGGTCTTCCTCTAACACTTGTTGAAGCTCAAACTTCTGGAATTAAGTGTTTAGTAAGTGATGTAATCACAAAAGAAGCCATAGTTGTTCCAGAATTAGTGATTCAATATTCTCTAATATCATCTGATACTTGGGCGGAAAAAATTTTAGAACTTATGGATTATGAAAGACAAGATACATCAGACATTGTAAAACAAGCGGGATTTGATTCAAATGAGATAGCAAAATATATGGAATGCTTTTATCAGGAGTTAAGGTAGGATGAATATTATTTTTTATCTTGGAAGTATGAATAATGGTGGTGCTGAAAGGGTAGTGGCAAATTTATGCAATCGTCTATGTGATAATAATAGATTAATGATTTTGACATCTGTTAGAAAGCCTAGCGTTTATTATTTAGATGAAAGGATAGTAATAAAGTCGTTGGATCGTCTGGAGGAATTATCTTCTAAAATAATAACAAAGAATATTGAGAGGTTAAAGCGATTAATTTTGGAAGTTCGGGAGTTTAATGCCGATATATTGATTTCATTTCTTTCAGAACCATGTTTCAGAAGTTTACTTGTCAAAAGAAAAATTGGAATCCCTGTTATTATATGTCAAAGGAATGATCCCAAAGAAGAATATAAGAGTTTTGTGTATCGTAGTCTTATGAAATGGCTGTATCCCAAGGCAGAAGGAGCAGTATTCCAAACAGAGGAGCAAAAAAAATTTTTCCCTATAAAACTCCAAAAAAAATCCATTGTCATAGCAAATCCAGTAGCAGATGAATATATTTGCGATGATTATAGATATCCTTTAAGTCGTAAAATTATTGCGGTTGGAAGGTTAGATGCCCAAAAAAATTTCAAATTGTTAATAAAAGCATTTCAAGAATTTTCAAAAGAGTATCCGGACTATACACTTCAAATATATGGGGAAGGACCAGAAAGAGAAGTATTAGAGAAATTGATAACTGCATGCGATCTAACGAATAGAGTATTTTTATGCGGAAGAGTTAAAGATATTAAAAAAAAATTATTGGAAGCAGAATTTTTTGTGATTTCTTCAGATTATGAAGGGATGCCTAATGCATTAATAGAAGCGATGGCATTAGGGATTCCAGTAATTTCAACAGATTGTCCATGTGGAGGGCCCGCAGAGCTGATATCAAATGAAAATATGGGGATATTGACTCCGGTTAAAAACGTAAAAGCTTTGTCTAGAGCTATGGAATGTTATGCTTCAAATCATGGATTAGCAGTGCGGTATGGAAGTAATGCAAAGAAAATTTTAACAAAAGTATCACCGGATAGTGTAACAAAGCGTTGGATTTTATATATTAAAGAAGTATATGATAAGGAAAAAGGTATAGATAATCTGAAAAAGAATAAGCGTGGCATAGCTATAGGTAAAAAGAGGTAACGAAGGTGAAGTTTTGTATCGGAAAAATAAAATTTTCTATTAACAATATTCTTATGATACTTCTATTTTTTGGTAGTATCTGCATGGTCTATATAAATAATATTCTTTATAAAGTAATGATAGTCATATATATTTTATTCTTTTTGTTTTACGTAATACAAAGAATAGAGAAAATAAGCATTGCAACCTATGGACGTTGGTACAGTGCTTTTTTTATTTGGACGGCATTATCATCTTTTTGGGTTTATGAAAAAATTAATATAGAAATGTTGATTGTTATCGCAATGGCTACAATAGCTACAATATCTTTACCCCATTATATCACGAGCTATAAGGACATTATTGTAATTGCTAAAATAATATTGATATCAACAATTATATTAGCTGCTTATATAGTGAGTGTAATAGGGTTGGAGAATATTTCTTTAGAGAGATTAAACATTGATGTGATTAACTCTAATCGATTTGGAATATATTTAGCGTATGCATCAGGATTTTGTTTATATTTGGCAGATAAAGAAGATAAAAGATTTCTTTTACCTTTGATTCCGTTTTTTCTATTAATTATTATTTCAGGGTCAAAGTCAGGGATTCTGTTGTTTATAATAATTATAGGTATATATTATGTGGTCAATCAAAAAATCAGTTTTATAACAATAATAAAGTCTTTAATAATTATTTCTATTACATTATTTGTGATAATGTGGATCTTGAAAAATGTTAGTTGGGCATATGAAATACTAGGGGAGAGGTTATTTGATTTCTTCAATGTTCTGTTTAATAGTGCAACTTCTGTAACAGGGCGAAGTACAACAATGAGAGAAGATATGATCGAAATAGGTTGGAATTATTTTAAGAAAAATCCTTTGTGGGGATATGGATTGGATAATTTTAAGTATATTTATGGGAGTTTAAGAGGAGAAATCACCTATGCTCATAATACATATATAGAAGTCTTAGTAGATACGGGAATAATAGGGTTTATTTTATATTTTTATCCGAGGGTGTATGTGGGAATAAAGTTAATGAGGAGAAAAGACTTATTTAAAGAAAAAGAGATTGTTTTGGCACTTGCATTATTAGGTGGAATGTTTTTTGCGGATGCTGTGTCAGTTAGTATAAACATGATATATGAACAGTGCTTGATGACATTGATATACTGTGTTATATGTGGAAAAATATATGCAAAATATAAGTGCTAGCATGACGATTACTTTATATACTGTTTGGAATGAGGAGAGAGAAAATGGATCCATTTTTTAGTGTTATAATTCCTGTTTATAATGCAGAAAAATATTTGGATGAGAGTATAGGCTCTGTATTAAAACAAACTTTTAAAAATTACGAAGTGATTTTGGTAAACGATGGATCTAATGATAAAAGTGCTGATATATGTGATAAATATGGGAAAGAATATCCCCAAATTATCACTGTGTTGCACAAAGAAAATCAAGGTCAGATTTCAGCTCGCTTTGAAGGACTAAAAATTGCTAAAGGGAAATATATTTCTTATTTGGATGCAGATGACTATTTGCGAGTGGATGCTTTAGAACAAGTGTATAAGACGATTGAAACAAAATCACCAGAAATAATAATTTTTCAGTGGCAACGAGTGAAGATGAATGGAGAACTTATACCTGAAAAAGCTAATAATTTATTCAAAGATGGGGAAATATGCAAAGCAGATTTATTTAAAAAGATGTTAGACACATCGTTACTAAATACGATGTGTCTAAAAATATGTAAAAGTGATTTGTTTGATGTCAATGCAGATTATAAGCAATTCTACGATGTAAGACATGGAGAGGATCTTCTTCAAAGTTTGGATTTAGTGTCTAAAGCAGAAAAAATATATTATTTAGAGAAACAACTTTATTTTTATAGATTTAATCCGGACAGCATTACCAATAAAAATAATAAAATGAAATATACGGCGTTAAACAGAGTTTTTCCGGTGCTATATAAGTATATAGGAATAATGGGAGGGAACATAGAAGATAATATTTTATTATTTTTTAAAGGAGGATTAGTGAGTTTGTGGGAAAGTCTTTTTGCCCTATTTAGGGGGAGGGAGACTAGAGCAGAATGGCAGGAAGGATTAGGTGTGATATATTCATATGATGTAGTAAAAAAAAGTAAAAGTTATTTGTGTCAAATAAAAATACCTAAGTATATGAAAATAGGATTAAAATTATTTTATTTAAAATATTGGAAATTACTAACATGCTATTTAGCAGCCATAGAGTTTATAAAATTTGGAATTAGAAGGACGGGTTTATATGATATATATCAGAGCGTATTTAAAAAATAATCTTGGAGATGATCTTTTTGTGCGTTCATTAGTGAGAAGGTATCCCGATGAAAAATTTTATTTATGTGGTGCTCCTAAATTTTTAAAGGCGTTTAGAAAAGAAAAAAATGTTATTAGAATAAATACTATTATGTACAACTGGTTAAGAATTTGTAGGAAATTAACCAAACAAAATGGTAACATTATTAACCATTTGGCTGAGAGAAAAGCAAGAGCAGTTGTACATATTGGAGGTTCAATTTTTATAGAAACTGACAATTGGCGAATGGATAGAAAGAGTATTGAGAACGACAATATCTTTATAATTGGAGCAAATTATGGACCAAGCTACACTACCGAATTTGATAATGCGATTAGTCAAGAACTTATGTGTGCCAAAGATTGTTGTTTCAGAGATACAGTATCATATTTACACTTTAAAAATATCAAATCAGTAAGATATGCCCCAGATGTTTTGTTTGGCTACAAAGATTTTTTAAACTGTAACAAGACAAATGGGATTGGGATTAGTGTAATTAATTTGGAAAGTAGAAAGAATTTGAGTCATTGGAAAAATGAATATGAAAGCGTCATTAAAAATGTATGTGTTTTGTGTCAGATTAGAAATATACCTGTAACGCTATTTAGTTTTTGCGAAGCCGAAAAAGATCAGATAGCAATTGATAGAATATTAGAAAAGATTGATTCGAAAAAGGGAATAAGAGTAATACGTTACACAGGAGATGTTGATTGCTTCCTGAACAAATTTGCGGAATGCAAATATATAATTGCAACCCGTTTTCATGCAATGGTATTGGGATGGGTTATGGGGAAAAAAGTTATTCCGATAATTTATAGCATTAAGCAGATGAATATTTTAGAAGATTTGAAATATCAAAATTATGTTTGGAATTTATTGGAGGGAGAAAAAGCAATAGCAGATGATTTATTAAAAGCATTTAAAAGTATAACAAATTTGCCTATGATTGAGAAAGTAAAATCAGACGCAGAGTTGCAGTTTAAAGTATTGGATAAATTTATTAAAAAAAGCATATAGGATACTAATTAATATATGGCAGTATATTTATGAAGTGTATATTTCTAAGGAAGACTGGAAAAGAAGTAGCTGATGTGATTAGAAGGTATTTCGAAAAAAGAGAATTGATAGGTTGAAAGGGAAACTAAATGTTTGTGGCTTAAAAGTATATATTGGAAACAATGTCGAACTAATCTGACCTGAGAGAATATCTATTAATACTAAGGTACATATTCAACAAAATTGCCCATTTTGGGGGGAGTATTACGATTGGCAAGGGAACAGTTTTTGTACATGATGTTCAAATCTATTCGCAAAATCATTATTTTGATTTTGATGGAGATAAAGTTTTTGCCTTATTGATGAAAGATTTGATAATAAAAAAGTTGTGATAGATAAGTATTCCTGGGAGTGAAGGGGTATCAATTTCGCTAAGTGTATATATAGGTGATGGTGTGGTAATCCGTGAGGGTTCGGTCGTGATAGTCGATGTCTCTGAGTGTGCTGGGTAGGAGGGAATTCTGCTTCTATTATCAAATATAGATATTTATAAAAAATCAAACCAAGAAGATATATTGCGCAAAAGAAATATAGGAGAGCGCATATGGATATTGTGAGGAGAGAATACTGTGTCAGTAATGAAAAAGCGATATGAAAATTTGGGGGCCTTGGCCTTGATGATATGTATCACATGCATTGCACAGGTAGTAACACTGATGAAATCGTCTGTTGTTGCCGGAATATTTGGAACAGAAATAGAAATGGATGCGTATAATTTTGCTAATAGTATAACTTCCTTTCTGTTTGGTTTTATTTCTTCTAGTATTACGACTATTGTGATTCCGTGCTATGTGCATAAAAAAGACAGGAACAATGTAGATACTTTTATCACGGTATTGTATGGTTGTATGTTGACGATTACGGTTTTTATTATATTATTCCGTTATCCATTAATTGAAATATTTAGTGGTAGAGAGGCAGAATTTGTTAACATAGCATGCTACATATTAGTTGTTTTATTGTTTGCAAACTATTTTTTTTCTGTCTCTAATATTACGGCTGCATACTTCCAGTGTAATGGGAAGTATAATACACCTAAAATCATAAATTTATTTTTTTTCTGCAATAGTAGTAGTCGTGTTATTGATTAAAAAAAACATATCTATAGAACAGTATGCGTTGGTAATTGCTTTTGGATTGTGCGGTAATTTTCTGATTGATGCTTTATTTGCCATAAAAGATGGATGGAGATATAAACCTTGTTTTCAAGTCAGAAACAAGGAAGTAATTGAAATGTTTAAGCTATTCTTACCAATAGTATACAGCTCTGGTGTTTATAAATTTTCCCTAATGGTAGATTCAATTATTGCATCGCGATTAGATACGGGTAAGTTGACGGTACTAAATTATTCGAATCAAGTCGCTTACATGGTTAATACAATTTTTATAGGTAATTTATTATTATATTGTTATCCCAAAATTGTTGCCAAAATTGAAGAGAAAGGCAATCAGAAAGTCTTTTGGAACCAGGTAGGACTTTTTCATTTGATTGTCTGCATGATTATCGCAGGATTCGTTTCTGTTGGTCACGAGGGAATTACTGTATTATTTCAACACGGTAAATTTGGATCCGATGCGTCCAACGCTGTTTTTATAGGTTCACTTATCTATATTACAGGACAGCAAATAAATATTGTCAGGGATCTGATATATAGATACTTTTATGCTAAAGGAGATACTAAAACACCTGCAGGAAATAGTATATTGGTAAGCATTACTAATATATTGCTAAGTATTATATTGGTTCGTATTATTGGATTTTATGGAATTGCATTAGGAACTGTTGGGGCGTCTTTATTATCTCTGGTAGTAATAACGATTAATTTTAAGAGGAAAATAGGGCTTGAAATTTCGTTGATAAGGGTTATTGAACCGTTAGTGAAAAATATTATAGTAATGAGCATTACAGTTATCGTAATAATTTTAAGCAAGATATATTGGCCAATAGATAATAGTTTTTTGGCGATTTTGATTTATGGTTGCGAAACAGTGGCTATTTTTATATTTATTTCACTTTTATTTAACAGGGAAATTCTTAAGACATTTAAAGTACTATGAAAATAGGGAATTATGGCTGAATTAAAGTGTGGAATAGAGAAAATAAATAGGAAAACGTGGAGTCTAGTACTATAGATACCGGATAAGAATTCTTTTAGAATGACTAGAATTTCTGCTTAAAAGTGTAATGGGAGTATGAAAAATCGATAAAAGCGTTGGGCTGATATGGTTTCGAGTATTATTCTTAAGAGGAAAACTGGGGGATAGATAAAAATATGCAGTTCAGCATGGTGCCTTTTACTTTTCATAAGTGGAAATAAAGTACTATAAGGATAGGAGAATTTATAATGATTAATATAAAAAAAATCGGACATGATCCGTGGATGTTGTTCCCTTATGTAGCTACTTGTTTTAGGTGGTTTGGCTGGATGAATGATGAATGGTATTTGAAATTGATGTTTCGAGCTAAAACGGGTAAAAGGCTTAATTTAGATAATCCGCAAACATTTAACGAGAAGCTACAGTGGCTAAAACTATACGATCGAAAAGAAATATATACAGAAATGGTCGATAAATATGAGGTTAAGAAGTATGTAAAAGAGAAAATTGGGAGTAAATACATAATTCCAACATATGGGGTGTGGAATCATTTTGAGGATATCAATTTTGAAATATTGCCTGACCAATTTGTACTAAAAACAACACACGATTCCGGAGGAGTTGTTATTTGTAAAGATAAAACGAACTTTAATGTAGAAGTGGCAAAAAGAAAAATAAATAAATCACTCAGACAAAAATTTTATTTGCAAGGACGAGAGTGGCCATATAAAAATGTTAAGCCACGGATTCTTGCAGAAAAATATATGGAAGACAATACTACAAAAAAATTACATGATTATAAATTCTTTTGTTTTGATGGAGTACCCAAAGTGCTGCTAATTACGTCTGATAAAGAAAACAAAGTAGTTGAGCCCAAAAGTGATTTTTTTGATATGGATTTTCATCATATGAAATTAGTCAATGGTTATCCGAATGCTACTAGATGTCCAGAAAAACCTAAAATGTTTTATCGAATGCAAGAGCTTGCAGCAGAATTATCAAAGAATATTCCGCAGATACGAGTTGATTTTTATGAAGTAGACGGAGAAATTTATTTTGGAGAACTTACTTTTTTCCATTGGAGCGGGATGACTCCATTTAAGCCAGAGTATTGGGATAGAAAGTTTGGAGAATGGATAACACTTCCAGAAGTTTCGCCAAAAGGATAGGGAGTATTAACTAATGAAAAGACATCTGAGGATAAAGTCACAGACCATAAAGAAAAGTTAGAGACGGTCTGAAATATATAGATATTTATGAGAACTATAAAGGAAGGGAAAGTGATACAATAGAGAGTATTTAAGTGGGGATAAAAAGTCTCTTGCAGAGATGCTCTTTATAGAACTAGAATGCTGTAATGTGATTTGGAAATTATGATGTTTTCACAGACTTTTTCTGCAGTAGTTTATCAGGTAATTGTTTGTTTTTACTCAAAATTAGTTTTGAAAAAGAAGGAGTTATTTTTAATGCAACAAATACAATTAACGAATAAGACAATTTTAATCACAGGTGTTGCCGGTTTTATCGGTGCTAACCTAGCTGTAGAACTTTTGCGAAGTGTTTCACCAGTCTATATCATAGGAATTGATAATATAAATTCCTACTATGATACATCCATAAAAGAATATCGGCTCAATCAGATCAAGTCCATGGTAGAATCCCGCCCGGAATCTACATGGACTTTTATTAAAGCTTCTATTTCCGATAAGGAACTGATCCAATCTATTTTTGACGAATATAAACCACAGATTGTAGTCAATCTGGCGGCTCAGGCAGGGGTCCGCTATTCCATCACCAACCCGGATGCATATATTGAGGCTAATCTGATCGGCTTCTACAACATCCTGGAGGCCTGCCGACATTCCTATGATGACGAGGAAGCGGGTGTGGAGCATCTGGTTTATGCTTCCTCTTCCAGTGTGTACGGATCCAATAAAAAGATTCCTTATAGCACGGAGGATAAGGTGGACAATCCGGTGTCACTCTATGCAGCCACTAAGAAAAGTAATGAGTTGATGGCTCATGCATACTCGAAATTATATAATATCCCCTCCACAGGATTACGATTTTTTACTGTATATGGGCCTGCCGGGCGACCGGATATGGCCTATTTTAGTTTTACCAACAAATTGCTGGCGGGGGAGAATATAGAGATTTTTAACTATGGTAACTGTAAGCGGGATTTCACCTATGTGGATGACATTGTGGAAGGGGTGAAGCGGGTGATGCAATCTCCTCCGGAGAAGAAGAGCGGGGAAGATGGGCTTCCTGTCCCGCCCTATGCTATTTACAACATCGGGAATAACCACCCGGAGAATCTTCTGGATTTTGTGGATATCCTGCAGCAGGAGTTGATCCGTGCGGGGGTATTGCCTGAAGATTATGATTTCGAGACCCATAAAAAACTTGTACCCATGCAGCCTGGAGATGTACCAGTTACTTATGCGGACACAAACGCTTTAGAGAAAGATTTCGGATTTAAGCCAAGTACTAGTTTGCGAGATGGACTGCGGAAGTTTGCCCAATGGTACTATAGCTTTTATATGAAGAAATGTGTATGACGAGGTGACATTAATATTGAAAACACTGGTATTAGAGAAAGATAAGATACGGTATACAGGAACAAATCCTCCAATGTTCCAAAAATATTACCGGAAAACACAAAATACAAACAATCCCATGCTAAAGGCTATATATAAAACTTTATTTCGAATTACCAGAAACATGCGCGGGATAGAAATATCCGATAAAACAGAAATAGGACCTGGATTATATATAGGCCATGCTTTTGGCATAACAATAAATGAAAAAAGTAAGTTAGGCGCAAATATTAATATCCATAAAGGAGTAACCATTGGTCAAGAGAATAGAGGGATTCGGAAAGGGGTTCCATCGATAGGAAATAGAGTATGGATAGGCATTAACAGTACCATTGTAGGGAAAATTACGATTGGAGATGATGTGATGATTGCTCCTAACACTTTTATTAACTGTGATGTGCCGAGTCATTCTGTTGTATTCGGTAATCCTTGTGTTATTAAACACAAAGAGAATGCCACTGAAGGATATATTAATAATATTGTAGTTGAAGATGAATAAGGGAGAAAAGAAAAATGAAGATAGCAGTAGCAGGAACAGGATATGTGGGATTGTCTGTTGCCACACTTCTGGCGCAGCATAATGAGGTCATGGCGGTAGACATTGTGCCGGAGAAGGTGGAGCTGATCAACCAGAGAAAATCGCCTATCCAGGACGACTATATAGAAGAATATTTGGCCCATAAGGATCTGCGCCTTACGGCCACGCTGGATGCGGAAGCTGCCTATAAAGAGGCAGCTTTTGTTGTCATTGCAGCGCCTACTAACTATGACAGTAAAAAGAATTTCTTTGACACCAGTGCGGTGGAGGATGTGATCAAGCTGGTGATTCAGTGCAATCCGGACGCTGTCATGGTGATCAAATCAACTATCCCCGTTGGCTTTACTGCCCAGGTGAGGGAGAAATACCACTGTGACAATATCCTTTTCAGCCCGGAATTCCTGCGGGAGTCTAAGGCTCTCTATGATAATCTGTATCCCAGCCGGATCATCGTAGGAACGGATGTACAAAATGCAAGACTTGTGAAGGCAGCAGACACTTTTGCAGGCTTATTGCAGGAGGGAGCCATCAAAGAGGATATCCCGACTCTGATTATGGGATTTACAGAGGCGGAGGCGGTGAAACTCTTTGCCAACACCTATCTGGCTCTGCGGGTATCTTACTTTAATGAGCTGGACACCTATGCAGAGGTGAAAGGGCTGGATACAAAGCAGATCATAGACGGCGTGTGCCTGGATCCAAGGATCGGCTCTCACTATAACAATCCGTCCTTCGGTTATGGCGGGTACTGCTTGCCCAAGGATACAAAGCAGCTCCTGGCCAACTATGAGGATGTACCCCAGAATATGATGACAGCTATTGTGGAGTCCAACCGTACCAGGAAGGATTTCATAGCAGACCGGGTATTGGAGCTGGCCGGAGGGTATGAGGCTAACAGCGCCTATGATGTCAGCAAGGAGCACGAGGTGGTTATCGGTGTGTATCGCCTGACCATGAAGAGCAACTCTGACAACTTCCGCCAGAGCAGCATTCAGGGGATTATGAAGCGGGTGAAAGCCAAGGGGGCTACCGTGATCATATATGAGCCCACACTGGAGGATGGCAGCACTTTCTTTGGCAGCCGGATAGTTAATGACCTGGAGAAGTTCAAGGAGATGAGTCAGTCCATCATTGCCAACCGGTATGACAGCTGTCTGGATGATGTGAAGGAGAAAGTATACACCAGAGATCTGTTCCGCAGGGACTAAGGAAAAGGAGGCAGAGTGGGCCTCTTCTAACACGGAGGAAATGTGATGGAGTACGAGTATACTTTGGAAGAATTTGAAAAGAAATGTGACGAGATCCGCAGTACAAATCAAGAGCTGTTCAGACTTTTTGAAGCGGATATGAGAGGTTTGTCAGAAAAGACGATCCGCAGGCATCTGGAGAATGCAGACTTCTATATTAATGGGTATCTTCTCCTGCATGAGCCATTGACGATGGAGAAGGGTTTGAACAGTGTTTCTATTTTTCTGGATGATTATTATATGCGGAAATGCGCCGGTACAGAAGGTACACGGAAGGAAATGGCGGCCAGCATTAAGAAGTTTTACAGATGTATGAAGGATCATGGCAAGATATCGGAAGAAGATTTTGCGATCCTTTGTGATGATATCAGGGAAATCACCTCTGAACGTAATCCAGCGTGGGAGGAGTAAAAATCCTCCCTGCAAATGCTGTGAAATAGCAGGCGTCCCAATGCAATGATAAAAAATAAGCAAGAATTAGTTATGGAAACTTTGAGAAATATATGTTACTATATATTCAAAGCATTATATTTCTGGCAGTTTCTGGCGGCGTCAGCCGTGTCTTACAATTTATAAAATCTAAAAGAAATCTCAATGCTTTTCGTTCCATTTTACACACAGCAGAGAGGTTTCTTGGCTGTAGCGCTTGGCTTCTTCAGGATACCTCCTGCAAATTTTCAGGATGAAGGAGGTATACATGAGCAAAAGTCAAAAGAAACAGAGGCGAAACAAGCAGGGCAGGAGCAAGGAAGAGAAAATGTATCCTGTGCCTAACCGGAATTACAAGTCGTCTATTTTCACCATGTTGTTCAGCGACAAAAAGGAACTGCTGGGACTGTATAATGCGGTAAGCGGAAAAGACTATAAGGATCCTGGACTTCTGGAGGTGAATACGCTGGAGAATGCCATCTACATGGCTATCAAGAATGATCTGTCATTTGTGATAGATTCCCAGCTTTCTCTGTATGAGCACCAGTCTACCTACAGCCCCAATCTTCCGCTGCGGATGCTTCTGTACCTTGCAGATCTGTATGCGGATATGACAAAGAATGAAAATCTGTATGGCAAGAAGAAAGTGAAGATCCCGCCGCCCCAGTTCATCATATTTTACAATGGTGTGGAGAGACAGCCGGACAGGCGGATACTCAGACTGTCAGATCTGTACGAGGTGGAAGAAGAGGAGCATAAGCTGGAGCTGGAAGCGGTGATGCTGAATGTCAACGCAGGTCATAATCGGGAGCTTTTGCAGTCCTGCAAGACACTGGCGGGCTATGCAGAGTACACAGCATGCATAAGAAAATATGCGGAAGAGATGGACACAGAAGACGCAGTGGAATGTGCGATCGCGGAGTGCATCCAGGAAGGAGTCCTTGAAGAGTTTCTGAGAAAGAATCGGGCGGAGGCGAAAAGGATGAGTATATATGAATATGACCAGGCAAGGCATATCCGACAGGAGAGAGAGGATGCATGGGAAGAGGGCTGGAGTGAAGGCCGGGATGAGGGCAGACAGGAAGAAAAGAGAAGCGTAGCTGCCAGGCTTGCTGAGATGGGTATGGCAGCGGAGCAGATTGCTCAGGCGGTGGGAGAGACCGCTGCGGTTGTAGAGGGGTGGCTGGCTGAGGCCGGTGCATCGCAGGAAAAATAGAAAAAGTTCTTATAGAGACTGTCAGGGATATGTGCTACTATATACATCAAACACGTGATCTCTGGCAGTTTTTTTGATTCAGGGCATCCTAAGATGCCGGATCTTCTGCCTGGAGAGCGTTTTGAAGGGAGAAGAAAGATGCCGGCCCGAGAAGGAGAGCCGGGCCTTGGAGATGGATACGTCCGGCGGATTGCTACTGTGCTGCACGGAGAAGAGGGGATATTCAGTTTACCGGCTGGCCGTTTTGAATGAAAGTGCAAAAAGAGGATATAAATTAATTTTGTTTTGAAAAGAGGCTATGGTATAATGTTAGATATTCTAGGAGGAGGCTCTAGTGTTTCAGATAATTGTAGAGTTGACGACACATTATATCTGAGCGAGAGTGATTTTACTGTAGAAGATGACTGTTTTTAAATCATGATATAGAATGGTAAAATGATGAATATAGGTGGGAAACAGAGATTTAAGCTGGAACTTGAAAAATTTATCAGTACAAGGTTAAGGCCTGTATCAGGAATTTCTTCCGTGGAAAGAGGTACTGATCCAAAAAAGGGATGGAATGACAGAGAAGAACGATCTGCGATCATGCAGCGTGCCTGGCGAGAGGGAAGACACGGTGAGAGGATTGGTCATCAGCAGCCGAATAACCATGAACTCTGCCATGAGATGTTTTGGAATGCATACAGCGGCCGTTCTCTGATGTTTATACAGATGGAGGAGCTGTCCCGCGGAAAGATAAAGTTTGAGAAAGAAGAGAAGGTCACCCTCTATTTTTCGCTGGCGACCCTTCAGATGTTCGATTATGATATTATGATGTTCGACATCATGGAAAATTCCGAAGATGAAGCATATGCTGATGCCGCAAAAAAATATTATTGCCCGTATATTTTTGGATACGTTGCGGAGGTCGATCGTGAAAAATATAGGCAGCTTTGTCTGCTTCAGGAAGAAGTATATGGATCTGGAACGGAAGCTGAAGAGAGCGGGTCCTACCGCTGGTTTCTGTGTATGCTCGATCAGGGTGACAATAAAGAGCAGGTTTATTTGCAGCTTGACGGTTATGTTGTAGAAGCGGCCAGCCATATTACAAAACGGAAGCATATTTTAAACATCATTGAGACACCTGGTAAAACGCTAAAAGAGCTAAGGAAAGAGTTGGATTGTTACCAGATGCGAAGATGCTGTCTGAAAAGTGACAATGCGATCATTGATGTGATCAAAAAACATATACCATCCGGGCCGCTCCATAGAATGGATATATATAGGATCGGAAACGGGAATTGTGTCTGTGCGGCTGAAAATGATCCAAAGAAATGCTTTTTTTATGACGTGGGATACAACTGCAGACATAAGCCTAAAAAGATCACTTCTGGGGCATCTTATAATTATGTAGATGCAATGAGAGCGATTTCTTCCAGATCGCCGGCGATGGTGGTCTTGTCTCACTGGGATATGGATCATATTGCCGGTAGCGTTGCGATTGGGAAATCCATTTTTGAAAAACCATGGATTGCTCCGGATTGTTATGATGCAGTTCAAACAGCGCGTCGGATCGCCAAATATCTGGATCTGAAGGATCAGTTATATCTTGTGGACAGACGGTCAGGTCCCAAGGGAAAAGCAGTGGCACGTCGTATTGGCAGTATCAATGAAATCAGTCATGAGTATTTGTTTTATATGGGGGATAAAGCCAGCTGTGATGCAAGCATAGCAAATTGCGAAGGGATCATGATCGAGTACAGAGATAAAATGAATGATCGAGTTGTCTTAATGCTGGGAGATGTAAATTATACATCATTTGACAATGCGCGTTCCAACGCCGGAGAAAAATTATTTGCAGAGACAAAAATAGATGATGTGATCGTGCCACATCATGGGTCGAAACACACAGATTACATAAAAATAACCGGTCCGGGGAAGCCGTTGGTGAAAGGTGATAAGGCGGTGATCTGCTGTGTAGATGATGTTAACGAAGATCGTCCAAATAAAGAGCATAAAAAAGAGTTGGAAAAACGGTTTGAAGTACTGACAACGGAAAGTGATGCTTCTCCGGACAAAGTGAGTGTGAAGATCGACCTGTAGAATGAGGATTTGATGGCAAATTGCTTATGGAAACTCTGAAAAATATATGTTACTATATATTCAAAGCATTATATTTCTGGCAGTTTCTGGCGGCGTCGGCCGTGTCTTACAATTTATAAAATCTAAAAGAAATCTCAATGCTTTTCGTTCCATTTTACACACAGCAGAGAGGTTTCTTGGCTGCAACACTTTGCTTTTTCAGGATACCTCCTGCTTCACCATGTTGTTCAGCGACAAAACGGAACTGCTGGGATTGTATAATGCGGTAAGCGGAAAAGATTATAAGGATCCTGGACTTCTGGAGGTGAATACGCTGGAGAATGCCATCTACATGGCTATCAAGAATGACCTGTCATTTGTGATAGACTCCCAGCTTTCTCTGTATGAGCATCAATCCACCTACAGCCCCAATCTTCCGCTGCGGATGCTTCTGTACCTTGCAGATCTGTATGCGGACATGACAAAGAATGAAAATCTGTATGGAAAGAAGAAGGTGAAGATCCCGCCGCCCCAGTTCATCATATTTTACAATGGTGTGGAGAGACAGCCGGACAGGCGGATACTCAGACTGTCAGATCTGTACGAGGTGGAAGAAGAGGAGCATAAGCTGGAGCTGGAAGCGGTGATGCTGAATGTCAACGCAGGTCATAATCGGGAGCTTTTGCAGTCTTGCAAGACACTGGCGGACTATGCGGAGTACACAGCATGCATAAGAAAATATGCGGAAGAGATGGACACAGAAGATGCAGTGGAATGTGCGATCGTGGAGTGCATCCAGGAAGGAATCCTTGAAGAGTTTCTGAGAAAGAATCGGGCGGAGGCGAAAAGGATGAGTATATATGAATATGACCAGGCAAGGCATATCCGGCAAGAGAGAGAGGATGCGCGGAAAGAGGGCTGGAGCGAAGGCTGGGATGAAGGCCGACGTGAGGGCCGATGCGAGGGCCGACGTGAGGGGCGGAATGAGGGCAGACAGGAAGAAAAGAAAATCGTAGCCGCCAGGCTTGCAGAGATGGGTATGACAGCGGAGCAGATTGCTCAGGCGGTGGGAGAGACCGCTGCGGTTGTAGAGAGGTGGCTGGCTGAGGCCGGCGCATCAGGAGGAAAATAGAAAAAGTTCTTATAGAGACTGTCAGGGATATGTGCTACTATATACATCAAGCACGTGATCTCTGGCAGTTTTTTTGATTCGGGGCATCCTGAGATGCTGGATTCCTTGTCCAGAGAGCTCGTTTTGAAGGGAGAAGAAAGATGCCGGGCGGAAAGAAGATCATTTTTCTGGGGGACAGCATCACGGATGCGGGACACAATTTTCAGCCGGTCCGGGAAGGAGAGCTAGGCCTTGGAGATGGCTATGTCCGGCGGATCGCTGCTATGCTGCGCTCAGAAGAGGCGGATATCCGCAATGCCGGGCATGACGGCTTCACGGTCCAGGGGCTGCTGCGGATGCTGGAGTGGGACTGCCTGAGACATTCTCCGGACGTGGTCAGCATCCTTGTGGGCTGCAATGATGCGGCTGTCTGCATGAACACGGGAAGGACGCTGGATGAGACCGGGTTTGCGGAAAGCTACAAAAGGCTCTTGAAAAGGATCAGGGAGGGGACGCGGGCGCGGATCCTCTGCATGGGCCCGTTCATTTTTCCGTGTCCGCTGGAGTACAGGAACTGGATCCCGCTGATCCGGGAGATAGAAGCGGCAGAACAGGAAGCTGCCAGGGAAGCGGGCGCTCTTTTTATCCCCCTCCATGAGATGCTGAACCGGGAGGCGGAGGCTGCGGGGTATGACCAGATCACGGTAGACGGCATCCATTTGACAGAGCGGGGAGCGGAGATCATAGCCCGGGAGTGGGTCAAGAGAGCAGAGTTTATATAAAAAGGAATGACAGCAAATGAAGAGAAATATTTTTACATTAATGGTTTTACTGTGGATGGGCATTATTTTCTGGTTTTCGGCCCAGCCGGCAGACCAGTCGGAACGGATGAGCCTGTCGGTGGGACATGTGGCCGGTCTGCTTTTTGTGGATGGGTACGAGGACTGGCACCAGGAGAGGCAGGAGGCTTTTGAGGAAGAGATCGATCACGGGGTCAGAAAGGCAGCCCATTTTACAGAGTATGCCATTTTGGGGCTGCTCCTTACTGCCATGTACCGGGCTTACGGGCACGAGGGGGAACGCCTCTTTCTGCTTGCCGCCGGGACCGGCTCTCTGTATGCGGCCACGGATGAGTTCCACCAGCTGTTTGTGCAGGGGCGGAGCTGCCAGATCACAGACTGGATGATCGATACCTGCGGCGTGGCAGCAGGCGGTGCGGTCATGTATATGATCTACCGGTTTGCAGAGCAAAGGAGGAGAAGAGGGCAGCAGTCTGTAAAAAATACGTAAAAACCGGGGCTTGCGGGCTAAAAAAATCCCGCAGGCCCTTGACTTTTGGGAATATCCATAATAAAATAGTCTGGCGTGCATAGGGATACGCAGTATTTCGCACGCCTTAAACTTTGTAAAAGTTTAAACCCGTAACTTATTTTTATCGTAGGAGGTGAAAAGAAATGCCAACATTTAACCAGTTAGTAAGAAAGGGACGTCAGACTTCTGTAAAGAAATCTACAGCTCCGGCACTTCAGAAAGGGTACAACTCCCTGAAAAAGAGAACAACAGACACATCTGCACCGCAGAAGAGAGGTGTCTGCACAGCTGTTAAGACAGCTACTCCGAAGAAGCCTAACTCAGCTCTTCGTAAGATCGCCAGAGTTCGTCTGTCAAACGGAATCGAAGTGACAAGCTACATTCCGGGCGAGGGACACAACCTGCAGGAGCATAGCGTTGTCCTGATCCGTGGAGGCCGTGTTAAGGACCTTCCTGGTACAAGGTATCACATCGTAAGAGGAACACTGGATACAGCAGGTGTTGCTAAGAGAAGACAGGCTCGTTCCAAATACGGTGCTAAGAGACCGAAAGACGCTAAAAAGTAAGCTCTTAGTGAGCGCAAGCAAAAGCGCAGCGCGAAGTTAGAGATTACTTTGTTCTTCGGAGCAAAGCGGAGAAGAACTTCTCTGAGTCCGAAGGGCCGACAAATTGTAGTCACAAACAGAACTATGATGAAGTAAGTTACAGGTGTTACAGATAGAAGAAACGCTCTTCTGTGTGTATGGCCTGTGCACTACACTGTATCATTAGAAAGACACATGTGAGTACCGATGAATTAATCAAAATGTTTAAGGAGGGAAGAACCGTGCCACGTAAAGGACATACGCAGAAAAGAGACGTATTAGCGGATCCGTTATACAACAGCAAAGTGGTTACAAAGCTTATCAATAACATCATGTTAGACGGTAAGAAGGGTATCGCACAGAAGATTGTATACGGAGCATTTGACAGGGTCGCAGCAAAGACTGACAGACCGGCTATCGAAGTATTCGAAGAGGCCATGAACAACATCATGCCAGTACTTGAGGTAAAAGCAAGACGTATCGGTGGAGCTAACTACCAGGTGCCGATCGAAGTAAGAGCTGACAGAAGACAGACTCTGGCACTTCGCTGGCTGACCAACTTCTCCCGCGCAAGAGGCGAGAAGACAATGGAAGAAAGACTGGCAAATGAGATCATGGATGCTGCAAACAACACAGGTGCAGCAGTGAAGAGAAAAGAAGACATGCACAAGATGGCAGAAGCAAACAAAGCATTTGCTCACTATCGATTCTAATAGGAGGAAAAAACCTTGGCTGGAAGAGAATATCCATTGGAGAGAACCAGAAATATTGGTATTATGGCTCATATCGATGCCGGTAAAACGACACTGACAGAGCGTATCCTGTATTACACTGGTGTTAACTACAAAATTGGTGATACTCACGAAGGTACTGCTACCATGGACTGGATGGAGCAGGAGCAGGAGAGAGGTATCACCATCACTTCAGCCGCTACCACATGTCACTGGACTCTGGAGGAGAAGACAAAGCCGAAAAAAGGCGCTCTGGAGCATCGTATCAACATCATTGATACTCCGGGACACGTTGACTTTACGGTAGAGGTTGAGCGTTCACTCCGTGTACTTGACGGCGCTGTGGGCGTGTTCTGTGCAAAGGGTGGTGTAGAGCCTCAGTCAGAGAACGTATGGCGTCAGGCTGACACATACAACGTACCTCGTATGGCTTTCATCAACAAGATGGACATTTTAGGTGCTGACTTCTACAACGCTGTAGAGCAGATCAAGACAAGACTTGGAAAGAACGCAATCTGCCTTCAGCTCCCCATCGGCAAGGAAGATGAGTTCAAGGGAATCATCGACCTGATGGAGATGCAGGCTTATATCTACAATGATGAGAAGGGCGACGACATTTCCGTTACAGATATTCCGGATGACATGAAGGACGACGCAGAGCTTTACCACACAGAGCTGGTAGAGAAGATCTGTGAGCTGGATGACGATCTGATGATGGAGTATCTGGAAGGTGAGGAGCCGTCCGTTGACGCTCTGAAAGCTGTTCTGCGCAAGGCTACATGCGAGTGTACAGCTGTTCCTGTATGCTGTGGTTCTGCATACAGAAACAAAGGTGTTCAGAAACTTCTGGATGCGATCCTTGAGTATATGCCGGCTCCGACAGACATCCCCGCTATCAAGGGTGTGGATGAGGACGGAGAGGAAGTAGAGAGACATTCTTCTGACGAAGAGCCGTTCTCCGCTCTGGTATTCAAGATCATGACAGACCCATTCGTAGGTAAACTTGCATACTTCAGAGTTTACTCAGGAACTGTAAATTCAGGTTCCTATGTACTGAACGCTACAAAGGGCAAGAAGGAGCGTGTAGGACGTATCCTTCAGATGCATGCAAATAAGAGACAGGAGCTGGATAAGGTTTACTCCGGAGATATCGCAGCTGCCATCGGATTTAAGTTCTCCACAACAGGAGATACAATCTGTGACGAGCAGCATCCGGTTATCCTTGAGTCCATGGAGTTCCCGGAGCCGGTTATCGAGCTGGCTATCGAGCCCAAGACAAAAGCTTCCCAGGGCAAACTTGGAGAGTCTCTTGCAAAACTTGCAGAAGAAGACCCGACATTCCGTGCTCATACAGACACAGAGACAGGCCAGACGATCATCGCTGGTATGGGCGAGCTCCATCTGGAGATCATCGTAGACCGTCTGCTTCGCGAGTTTAAGGTAGAAGCTAATGTAGGTGCTCCGCAGGTTGCATACAAAGAGGCATTTACAAAGGCTGTTGACGTGGACAGCAAGTACGCAAAACAGTCTGGTGGACGTGGACAGTACGGACACTGTAAAGTAAAATTCGAGCCTATGGATGTCAACGGCGAGGAGACATACAAGTTCGAGTCCAGCGTAGTCGGAGGAGCTATTCCGAAGGAATACATCCCGGCTGTAGGCGAGGGTATCGAGGAAGCTATGAAATCCGGTATCCTTGGTGGATTCCCGGTTGTTGGTATCCACGCAACTGTATACGATGGATCTTACCATGAGGTAGACTCCAGTGAGATGGCATTCCATATCGCCGGATCTCTCGCATTTAAAGATGCTATGAAGAAGGCAGCTCCGGTACTTCTTGAGCCTATCATGAAGGTGGAAGTAACTATGCCGGAAGAGTATATGGGAGACATCATCGGTGACCTGAACTCACGTCGTGGCCAGATCGAGGGTATGGATGACCTGGGCGGCGGAAAGATCGTACGTGCTCATGTACCGCTTTCCGAGATGTTCGGTTACTCTACAGACCTGCGTTCCAGAACACAGGGCCGTGGAAACTACTCCATGTTCTTCGAGAGCTACAAACCTGTTCCGAAATCAGTTCAGGAAAAAGTGTTATCCGGAAAGAATGATTAATTTCAGCCTGTTTTGAGCTAAAAAAGTGTGAAAAAGGCTTGAAAAACAAGGGGATATGAAATATAATCAGAAATAGCCGAGTAAACTGATAAAATCATGAAAAATGCCCTAAGGGCGATTGAATAAGGAGGATATTCAAAATGGCAAAAGCTAAATTTGAAAGAACAAAACCGCATTGTAATATTGGTACCATCGGCCACGTTGACCATGGTAAAACAACTCTTACAGCTGCTATCACAAAGACTCTTGCAGAGAGAGTTGCTGGTAACGCTGCTGTAGATTTCGAGAACATCGACAAGGCTCCGGAAGAGAGAGAGCGTGGAATCACAATCTCTACAGCTCACGTTGAGTATGAGACAGAGAAACGTCACTATGCACACGTTGACTGTCCGGGACATGCTGACTACGTTAAGAACATGATCACTGGTGCAGCTCAGATGGACGGCGCTATCCTTGTAGTTGCTGCTACAGATGGTGTTATGGCTCAGACAAGAGAGCACATCCTTCTGTCCCGTCAGGTAGGCGTTCCTTACATCGTTGTATTCATGAACAAATGTGACATGGTTGACGATGAGGAGCTTCTTGAGCTGGTTGAGATGGAGATCCGTGAACTGCTCGACGAGTACGAGTTCCCGGGCGATGACACTCCGATCATCCAGGGTTCTGCTCTGAAGGCTCTTGAGGATCCTTCAGGAGAGTGGGGCGACAAGATCATGGAGCTTATGGATGCTGTTGACAGCTACATTCCGGATCCGCAGCGTGACACAGACAAGCCGTTCCTTATGCCTGTAGAGGACGTATTCTCTATCACAGGTCGTGGAACAGTTGCTACTGGTAGAGTAGAGCGTGGTACACTTCATGTATCTGACGAGGTTGAGATCGTTGGTATCCACGAGGAGACAAAGAAGACAGTTGTAACTGGTGTTGAGATGTTCCGTAAGCTGCTTGACGAGGCTCAGGCTGGTGATAACATCGGTGCACTTCTCCGTGGTGTTCAGAGAACAGAGATCGAGAGAGGTCAGGTTCTTTGCAAACCCGGTTCAGTAACATGCCACCACAAATTCACAGCTCAGGTTTACGTTCTGACAAAAGATGAAGGTGGACGTCATACTCCGTTCTTCAACAACTATCGTCCTCAGTTCTACTTCAGAACAACAGACGTTACAGGTGTTTGCGAGCTTCCTGAGGGAACAGAGATGTGCATGCCTGGTGACAACGTAGAGATGACAATCGAGCTGATCCACCCGGTAGCTATGGAGCAGGGTCTTCGTTTCGCTATCCGTGAAGGTGGACGTACAGTAGGATCAGGCCGTGTTGCTTCCATCATCGAGTAATACAATCTGAATATAGATTTGTTATCGTAAGATAACGTTGTGTCCAAACGTAAGATACCCGTAGAACTTCGGTTCTACGGGTTTTTCTGTTGCCTGGAAATAAAAAAAAGAGTGGAAAAGAATAACGAACAGTATAGAAAAACGGTTGCCGGGAGAGTGTCCTGACAACCGTTTGTGATAACAGAATGATAACAAAATATATAATTTTCGCAAATATGATAACAGATAAAGTGGATTTATCCACAAATCAGAGATGTGACTGTGGATTAAGTCAGATCATACGTCTTAATGTCATTACCTTCAGTGCCCTTCTTAACGATGGTATGACAACCTATCGTAGTTCCCATAGCACGCAGTTTCCATTCTTCCTGAGTAGCGTTCAGCTTATCTAGTTCTTCCTGTCTTTTATCTTCATTTTCGATAGCTAATATTTCAGCTTTTTCCTTTTCATAGACATTTTTAAATTGACACCATTTCCTGAAAAAGTCCTGCATTGTAGGATTATCGAACGTCAGTGAAACCTTCTGATCAGGTGTTTCTGCAAGCGAGAGGTTTACTGAATCATCAATAGAAAACAACAGGGAGAGTACATCTCCGACTGTTTCAATATTAAAATCCAGAAAAACACTTACATTTAATCCCAGTGCAGTTGCTATCTTTTCTAACTGATCCGGTTTTGGATTCCGGATTCCAAGTTCATATTTTCTGATCGTACCTACGTTAATGCCGGACAGCTCGGCTAACTGTATCTGACTGTACCCTCTGAATTCCCGGTATGCCCGGATTTTTTTACCTACCATAATGCTGCCTCCTTAATTATATTTGTGGTTCTATTCTAGCACAAAAGTGAATGATACGAAAGAGGTTGATTTTTACTGAGCCTGAAAATGTAGAATGGAATATAAAAATAAAATTCGCAAAAGGTTATTGACAAAGTCACAAAAGTGAATTATAGTAGAAAACACCAAAAGAGTCACAAAAGTGACTGGAAAGGAGGACGATATGAGAACTAATTATATGATGACTGTTGATGATGTCATGGAAGAATTAGGTGTGAAACGCAGTAAAGCATATTCTATTCTGAAGCAGCTCAATGATGAACTGGCAAAGGAAGGATATGTAGCAGTTCGTGGAAAGATTCCACGTCCCTACTGGGAAACAAAATTTTATGGATGCTCTCAGAGAGCAGTATGAAGGAG
This sequence comes from Claveliimonas monacensis, assembly GCF_014982975.1. Taxonomy (GTDB): domain Bacteria; phylum Bacillota; class Clostridia; order Lachnospirales; family Lachnospiraceae; genus Claveliimonas; species Claveliimonas monacensis. The sequence goes on along the minus strand of NZ_JADCKL010000006.1, from coordinate 92,281 downwards.
GATTTAAGATGTCAGCTTACAAAGACAAAACACAGGGAACCTGGTATGTGAGCTTCCGTTATATTGACTGGACAGGAAAGAAAATACAGAAGCTGAAAAGAGGGTTCAAGACAAAGAAAGAAGCATTGAATTATGAAAAGGAATTCATAAGAAAAACTGCGGCGGATATGAAAATGGAGATGAACAGTTTTATTCAGGTCTATTTTGAAGATAAAAAGAATGAACTGAAAGAAAATTCAATCCGTAACAAGCAGCACATGCTGAACAAGCACATTGTTCCGTATTTTGGAACAAGAAAAATGAATGAGATCACACCGGCAGAGATTATCCAGTGGCAGAATACCATTCAGGAAAAAGGATACAGCAAGACTTATGAGCGTATGATCCAGAATCAGTTAAATGCACTGTTTAATCATGCACAGAAAATTTACAATCTGAAGGAAAATCCATGTAAGAAAGTAAAAAAGATGGGGAAATCAGATGCCAACAAGCTGGAATTCTGGACGAAGGCAGAATACGACAGATTTATTGCCGGGATTGAGCCGGGGAGTGAAGATTATCTGATATTTGAAATTCTGTTCTGGACAGGAATCAGGGAAGGAGAACTTCTGGCATTGAATCTTTCGGACTTTGATATGGGTGGTAATCTCCTGCATATCAATAAGACTTATAACCGGATCAGGAAAAGAGATGTGATCGATACTCCGAAAACAGAAAATTCGGTCCGTACCATTGATATTCCGAATTTTCTTAAGGAAGAGGTGCAGGAGTATGCGAAAAAACATTATGGATTTCCGGAAGATCAGAGGTTGTTTCCGATTGTAGCGAGAACACTGCAGAAACGTCTCAAGAAATATGAAGCATCGACCGGTGTAAAACCAATCCGAGTGCATGATATCCGGCATAGCCATGTGGCATATTTGATCTATCAGGGCGTAGAGCCATTGATTATCAAGGAGAGACTGGGACACAAAGATATTCAGATGACATTGAACACTTATGGGCATCTGTACCCGTCACAACAGAAAAAAGTAGCTGAGATGCTGGACAACAAACGTTAATACGGAGGTAGAAGCAAATGAAAACAAAGAAAGTAGTCGGAAAAATATTTGATGCAATTAACTACAGTAAGAAGTTGAAGATAAGTTCCGTTTTACCAGATCGAGATTCAGATTATGTGATTCTTCTTGAATTAGAGGACGGAAGCAAATTTGAAATTATCATTATTCCTACAAGGAGATTTGTGTAAGGAGCAAAAGCTATGACTACTGACAGACAAAAAGAAAAAGCCCAGACAAAATATCTGAGCAAGTTCTCTGATAATCAGATTCACTGATATACCATCTTGGCAGATTCAGTATATCACGAATTGAAAGATACAACAATTCCCGAATATCTGTTCATCAGAGACTTGCCCGGAGGGGCAGGAGGTAGAAGTGACATTATTTGAACAGGTAAAAGGATGTGTGACAGCGAGACAGGCTGCGGAGCATTACGGGATTAAAGTAAAGGGAAATGGAATGGCATGTTGTCCGTTTCATAAAGACCGACACCCAAGTATGAAGGCAGATAAAATCTATCATTGCTTTGCATGTGGAGTGGGTGGTGATGCAATAGATTTTACAGCAAGGTTATTTGGAATATCACAGTATGAAGCTGCGAAAAAGCTGATAGAAGATTTTGGACTGGATATAAAAGTCGAAGACAGAAACAAATACAAAAGGACGCACCAAAGCAGGAATACTTTGATATCAAAGAAACCTAAAGTTGTGATGATCAGAGAAAAATTGGAGCAGTGGTTGAAACATGCAACAGACGTGCTGATCAGATATCTGAAATGGATTCAGTTTTGGAAAGAGTTTTACAGACCAGAACCAGAAGAAGAGTGGCACGAATTATTTACGGAGGCATTGGCAAATGAAAGAAAGATAAATGACTATCTGGACGTGCTGATGTTTGGAACAGGAGAAGAGATTGTAGAGTTTTTCAAGATGAAGAGAAGGGAGGTTGAAAAAATTGAAGAAAGAATTAACGAATATCAGCGAGAAGTCCTTAATGGAATTAGAAGATATTGTGAACGAGGAGATGCTTACAACAGAAGATGTCAATGATATGTTGGAGCATACGGATAAAGGAAGAACAAAGCAGACAATCAGAAATTGTGTAACCGTATTACAAAAAGATCCAGTGCTGAAAAAAGCGATTAAACGAAATGAGCTTTCCGGAAGAATGGACATTGTGAAAGAGGTGCCCTGGGAACGGAGAAATAACAGTCCTACGGTTACAGATACTGATGAAAATAATTTGAAGATGTATCTGGAAGAAAATTATGAACTGACAAGCGAGCGTGTGATCAAAGCGGGAGTAGATATTGTTTCCAATGAAAATAAATATCACCCAATCAGAGATTATCTGGAGAGCCTGGTTTGGGACGGAATTCCAAGAATAGAAAATATGCTTCCGCATTTCCTGGGAGCAGAAAAGAGCAACTACACAGTCGGAGTAATGAAAATGCACATGGTGGCAGCGATTTCGAGAATTTATGAACCGGGAATAAAATATGACATTATGCTGTGTCTGGTTGGAAGTCAGGGAGCCGGAAAGTCTACATTTTTCAAATATCTGGCGATAAAAGAAGAATGGTTCAGTGACAATCTGGATCATCTGGATGATGAAAACATTTACAGAAAACTGCAGAACCACTGGATTATTGAAATGGGAGAAATGAAGGCAACTGTCACAGCAAAGAATATTGAACAGATAAAATCGTTTCTGAGCAGACAGAAAGAAACCTACAAGGTACCTTATGAAGTTCACCCGGAAGACAGACCGAGACAGTGTGTATTTTGCGGTACTTCAAATGATCTGAATTTTCTTCCTCTGGACAGAACCGGAAACAGACGATTTGCTCCGGTGATGACAGATATGTCGAAAGCAGAAGTTCATATTCTGGACAATGAGGCAGAGAGCAAAGCCTATATCGAACAGGCTTGGGCAGAGGCAATGGTACTGTATCGACAGGGAAATGTGTTCTTAGGATTTACAAAGGAAATTGAGGAAGAGGCAAAGCGTCTGCAGAAAGAATTTATGCCGGAAGATACCAATGCCGGAATCATACAGGCATTTCTTGATGACTACGATGACGATTATGTATGTACAAGAATTCTGTTCGATGAAGCGCTACATCGAACCGGAGAAATGAAACAGTGGGAAGGTAAAGAAATTGCCAATATTATGAACAATGCGATTGTAGGCTGGAAACCACATGGTACACATCGGTTCGGAAAGGAATATGGAATACAGCGGTCATGGAAACGGATGGAAGAGTCGGTGAAGAAAGATAAAGACGGATTTGTAGAAGTACCGAAACAGTTGGAAATACCGTTTGAGTAAAGATTATTGTAAACGATGTAAACGGAACTTGAAGAAAAAACTTAAAACGTTAACTTTTAAAATCTTTCGAACTCCGTTTACAGATTCCGTTTACAGACTGGAAAGGAGCAGAAAATGATGAAACAGGGAAGATTAGGATATAACAGCAGCAATGGTAGGTATGGATTATTAGCATCGGATCTATGGATTGATACAGGATTTCACTGCGGAGAAGGACTGGAAGTGCTGGTAGATGATGAATGGGTACAGACCAGAATGGAGATGAATCTGGCAAGAGAATGGTATCTGGTGGGAACGCCTTATTGTGGAGATTTGGAATATGTGCAGGCGAGGATACCAGAATAAACAGATCCATGATCCACTTCGGTCGGTGCAGAACAGACGTCCATAAGGACGTTATGCCCCCGGCAGGGCGCAAGGGGACTTTTGATGGACGGTACGGCTGTCGAAAGTGCCTTTGCGTTACTTTTGACAAAAGTAACAAAACCGCCGTATCCGACGAAAGTTTCTTAAATATCGCCATGTCTGGCGTAAATAAAAATTATGTGCCATATCTGGCACTCAAACAGAAAAGAGGTGAGAAAATTTATGATGAAACGAACAATCAGTGGCATGATCGGAGCTGGTTCACTGGCTCATAACAGACGGGATTTTGTAGCAGAAAATGTAGATCCGGACAGAGTACAACTGAACATTTGTTATAAGAATGAGAATCTGAAGGAAGTTTATAAAGAACTGTTTGACGATGCGGTTGAGAGATATAATGTCGGGAAAAGAAAGGACCGGAAAATTGCAAATTATTATGAAAAAATCCGACAGGGCAAACAGGAGAAGTTATTTCATGAAGTGATATTCCAGATTGGTAATTGTGAGGATATGGCAGTGGGAACGTCAGAAGGAAATCTGGCTGTAAAGGTACTGGGCGAATATGTGAAAGACTTTCAGAAACGGAATCCGACACTTCGGGTATTTAGCTGCTATCTGCATCAGGACGAAGCTACTCCGCATCTGCATATTGACTTTGTTCCTTATGTGACCAACTGGAAGGGAAAAGGAATGGATACCAGAGTTTCACTGAAACAGGCATTGAAAAGTCTTGGATTTCAAGGTGGAAATAAGCATGATACAGAACTGAACCAGTGGATAAATCATGAAAAAGAAGTGCTGGCAGAAATTGCAATGCAGCATGGAATTGAATGGGAGCAGAAAGGTACACATGAAGAGCATCTGGATGTTTACAATTTCAAAAAGAAAGAACGTAAGAAGGAAGTGCATGAACTGGAACAGGAAAAAGAAAATCTGACAGCAGAGAATGAAGGTCTGACTTCTCAGATTGCGGACGCAAGGGCAGATATTAAGCTACTGGAAGAAGAAAAAATTCAGTTCCAGAAAGATAAAGAGATAGCGGAAAAACGTGCGGAGAAAGCAGAAACGGAATTGAAAAAACTGGAGGACAGAAGAGAATTCCTGCAACCAGTGATGGATAATGTCAGTAAGGAAATAAAAGAATATGGAATGATCAAAACATTTTTGCCGGAAGCTACAGCATTGGAACGTGCGGTAACTTATCGGGATAAGAAAATAAAACCCTTGTTCATTGAAATGAAGAATAAAATTGGTGCGATGGCTGCACAGGTGAAAGAACTCACAAGAGAAAGAGATAGTTGGAAAAGTAAGTTTCAGAAGAAAAAGCAAGAGCATGAAAAAACAAAAAAGGAACTGGCAGAAGTTCAGAAAGATTATCAGAAATTGTCTGGTGAGAAAGAAATACTGCAGGGAATTGCAGACAGGTATAACCGACTTTTACGCATGTTGGGGAAAGATATGGTAGAACGACTGGTGCAGGACGATATCCGAATGCAGACGGAACTTGAAGCGAAAAAACAGAAAGAGCAGATGCCGAAAAAAATAGGTGACCGTATACAATGGGCAAGAGAACGAAGTGAAGAACACAATGCAAAAATTAAGAAGAATAAAGCAAAGTACAGAGGAATGGAGTTGTAAGAATATGAAGAAACAGATTTATGATGAAAAGAACGGACTGAACTACACACTGCATGGAGATTATTATCTGCCAAACCTGGAAATCAATGAGGAAGAATCTACATATGGGAAGTATGGAATAATGCGAAAACAGTTTTTGAAGGAACACAGGAGTGCCAGGTATCAATATCTGGTACTGACCGGGAAACTGACGGAGCATTTGAATCAAATTGATAAAGAGGTCAGAGAAAAAGTTGAGATGCTGGTGGAGCAGATGGCTGAACAGTGGGGAGTGACAGAAGAACTGAAGATGCAGGATCAGATGGAGTGGGTGCGGAGGATGAATAATATTAAGAGTGTTGCGGAAGAAATGGTAGAAAAGGATATATATAAATAAATGTAAATATCGCTAATAGCGATAAAATATCTTGACATAAAATGTGAAGTTGGGTATAATAAAGCTACTTTAACGAAGGTATATCCATCCAGAAGATGTAATGTGAGCAGAAATGCTTGGAAGGTTGGACGACCTTAAATTAAACCCGGGCAATGTCGTAATGGTCTAGGAAGAGTAGATGACCTACAGTGATGCCAAGTAAATGTGTTACTGTGATACGAGGTTGTTACGTCTTAAGCGTGTGGATGGAACACGCTTTAATGATAGATTAGTCAGTGATTTGAAAAACTACCTTATTCATAATTCCTTTCTTGGATGGCGTCTTTGTTTACAAAGATGAGAAAGGAGGCAAAAGATATGTTTTGCAGAAAAGTTAAAGTGTTTTTCAAATCCGGTATTGAGAATGTTGTTGCATTTTCTAAGAAACATAAAAGTACAATTGCTAGATTGGCTGGTAAGTTTGTTATCTATGTATGCAAAACAGTTATCGAATATTTATTAGATAACTACTCTTAATACCAACTAATCTATTTTTTTATTTACAGAAATGGAAGAGGATACAATGGGTGAGGCATTAAGATTGTTAAGAATATTTAATGGATATAAATCAGCAGAATTAGCAAAAAAACTGGAATTATCACAGAGCTATGTGTCAGAATTGGAAAATGGGAAAAAACAGCCTACGATGGAGGTTTTAGACAAATATGCGAAAGTGTTTGAAATGAAAAAATCAACATTAATGCTATTTGCGGAATCTTTAGAAGGTGAAGAAATAAAAAATGATAAAAAACAAAGAATTGCTCGTGCCGGAATGAAATTGCTTAAAATATTGGAAAAGGTAGGGGAATTTGAAGATGAGTAAAACATACTCTATAGAATTTAGTCCATTATATAGAATGAGAAACAGAAGAAAGTTGGCCAGAGTACTGAAGCTGGATGAAAAATATTTTAAGCAAAATCATACATACAAATATAATCATTTTTCGGAACCAAAACCTAATGGTACTGGAACTCGAAATTTCACGGTCCCGGAAAAAGAATTAAAAAGTATTCAAAAAAGAATTTGTAAATTAATGAGTAGGATAGAAACACCTGAGTGGGTAATATCTGGAAAAAAGAAACATAGTTATATTTCAAATGCCCGAAATCATTGTAGAAATTATAATGTGAAAACAATGGATATTTCACAATTTTATGATTCGGCAAAAAGAAAATATGTATACAGTATGTTTAAAGAAAAGTTTTTAATGGCAGATGATATCGCTTGGATTATGACAGATCTAGTTATGTGTGGAGGAACGTTACCTACAGGAAGTCCAACGAGCCAACTTGTGGTATACTGGTCTTATAGTGATATGTTTGAAAATATATATGAAATTGCACGAAAATATAAATGTGAGTTTACGTTGTATGTAGATGATATGACTTTTTCATCGAATATTGGTATATCAAAACAATTGAGAAAAGATGTTGAAGAACTTTTGAATAGTTATTGTTTACATGCAAAGGCGAAAAAAGATCATTACTATCAAAACAACGCGTTTAAGAAAGTGACAGGAGTGGGAATAAAAAAAGGGAAATTGCTTGTTCCAAATCAAAAAAGATATGAGATTATTGGAATGTATAAAACCTGCTTGAAGAATAAGGATATAATTGAGATTGAAAAGCTAAGAGGGTTACTTATTTCTGCCAGACAAATAGAACCTGATATATTTCCAGAAATTTATAGATTTGTAGAAAAATATAAAGATGATTTAAACTTGTTGGCGAGAAATCGTTATTATCGTAACATGAGAAAAAGGAAAAAAGTTCAAAGGCGTGAAGACGTAGCTTTTGTTTAGAAATAAAATAGATAGGTGGAAGTTGATGTTAGAACAAATTGTAGACAAAACTAATCAATATATTGAAGAAATGCCCAAAAAAGAGCGAAAAAAATACGGACAGTTCTTTACGAGCATTGAAACAGCTAGATATATGGCTGGATTGTTTATTATACCGCAACAGACTACAGTTACGTTGCTAGATGCTGGTGCAGGATCTGGAATTTTAACATGTGCCATGATCGAACGCTTAGATAAAATAGAGGATATTAAAGAGATTATTGTAACCTGTTATGAGAACGATGAGAATGTATTACCATTATTACAGGAAAATCTTCTTTATATGCGGGAATGCTCAAGTAAAAAAATAAATATAAAAATTATAACTGAGAATTATATAACCAGTCAGTATCTCGATTTTAATCATATGTTAGGTGGAAATTGGAATCCGGAAAAATATGACATGGTGATTGGAAATCCCCCGTATATGAAAATATCAAAGGATGCTCCGGAAGCGACAGCAATGCCGTCAGTTTGTTATGGAGCCCCTAATATGTATTTCATTTTTGCATCAATGGGATTATTTAATTTAAAAGATGATGGGGAAATGGTTTATATAATTCCAAGATCATGGACATCAGGAGCGTATTTTAAGAGATTCAGAGAATATTTCCTGTCAGAAGGAAAGCTCATTCATATACATTTGTTTGGTAGTAGAAATAAAGTATTCGATAAAGAAAATGTTTTACAGGAAACTATTATAGTAAAAGTTAAAAAGACAAAGGTGCAGCCAGATAATGTTACTATTACGTCTACGCATACAAATAAGGATTTTGACCAGTGTACCACATTGGTAGTTCCATATAATCTTGTTGTTTCTGGAAAAGAATTATATGTATATTTGGTTACAAATGAAGAAGAAATTTCAGTATTGCAAAAGCTGCATCAGTGGGATAAAACACTTCCGGACATAGGATTAAAAATGAAAACAGGGTTGACTGTTGATTTCAGAAATCGGGATATTTTACGAGACGATGCAGAAGAGGGAGCGATACCTTTATTTTATTCACAACATATAAAAGAAGGTGTAGTTCAGTTCCCTATTAAAAAGGAGCATGAATATGTTGTGACAGAACAGAAGGGTTTAATGCAGGATAATCATAACTATTTGTTTGTAAAGAGATTTACAGCTAAGGAAGAACCGAGAAGACTGCAGTGTGGGGTATATTTGTCGAAAAAATTTCCGCAGTATTCAAAGATAAGTACACAAAATAAGATTAATTTTATTGATGGGCTACTTACAAATATGTCTGAGTGCCTGGTGTATGGTTTGTATGTGCTGTTTAATTCAACGATTTATGATGAATATTACCGGATTTTGAATGGCTCAACACAGGTTAATTCAACTGAAATTAATGCAATGCCAGTTCCTGATATTAATATTATTCAGGAAATGGGAAGGAAAATAATGAAAAGCAAAGATATGTCAGAAAAAAATTGTAATATGATATTGGAGGGGTACTGTGGATAAGATTGAAGAAGCACGCGAAATATTGAAATTTGTAGGAATGCCAAAAGCACAGCAGGCAGATATATGTTGTTATGTTTTATTAGCGATGGCTGGAATAAAACCAGATATGTCATGGAGAAATGCAACAAATGAGTGGATTAGAATTCATGATATTATTCAGTTTACAAATTCAAATTATGGAAGCACTTACGCAGAAAATAGTAGAGAAACATTTAGAAAGCAAGCATTACACAGATTTAGAACAGCAGCATTAGTAGAAGATAATGGGAAAGCAACGAATAGTCCAAATTATCGTTATCGCTTAACTGATGAAACATTGGAATTGTTGAAACACTATCAAAGCGTTGGCTGGAACGAAATATCATCGAGATATATGATGTACCATGAAAGACTAGTTGACATTTATGCATCGAAAAAGGAAATGAAGATGATGCCTGTGAAAATAAATGGGGATGATTTTAAGTTTTCGCCGGGGAAACATAATGAACTACAGAAAGCAATTATAGAGGAGTTTGCACCGAGATTCGCTGAGAATGCAGAGTGTCTATATGTAGGAGATACGATAGAGAAAGATTTAGTGAAAAATATAGATAAACTGAAGAAATTGGGCTTTGAGATTACACTTCATGATAAAATGCCGGATGTCGTATTGTACAGGGAAGACAAAAATTGGATTTATTTTATTGAGTCAGTGACTTCAGTAGGTCCAATGGATCCAAAACGTATTCTGGAAATTACAGAAATGACAAAAGATGTAACCGCTGGAAAAATATTTGTTACGGCATTTTGGGATTTTAAAACGTATAAAAAGTTTTCGGAAGAGTTGGCATGGGATACAGAAGTATGGATAGCCGAATTGCCGGAGCATATGATACATTTGAATGGTGACAAATTTATGGGACCGAGATAAGATATACGGGGGAAAAGATTAATGAAAGCAGATTCTTTTGAAAAATGGGATATAAATTCGAGTACAATGCCATTTTTGTTTTTTGTTCAAAGTATGGAAGAAATGTTGTTTCATTATGGACATGATTCGTATAAAGTTCCTACACTGAATTTTCATTATTTGTGTGTGGAAATTTATAACAGTATTCAAAAAATGGAGCAAGAAATTATGGATAAAGGAAATATGCGCCCGCTTTATGATGAATTAAAGGAAATGTATTTAAATGATTATATTGCAAGAAAGCTATATGGTACAAATTTCCAAGAATTGTTTTTTATGAAAGATGATAAGGGAGATTATTCTAGAGATTTTTCAAAACTTCAAAAAGATCCAGGTTCTGATATTTCGATTAAAAGGATAAAAAGAACAGTTCGCTTTTTAATAGACGATATGATGATTCAAGATAAGTATTTTGAGACTCTAAAAACGGAAATTAAAGAGTGTATAAATAATTTTGAATTTAATGTACAGAATTGTCAAAAATTATCTGCGTTGTCTAGGGTGTTGCTTACGGAATTGATTAATCGTGGCTATAGTCAAGAATATATTTATTCACAAATTAAAGAAAGATATTATTCTGGAAAACATGAAATAAAAGATGTGTCAACAGAAATTACTTATTTTTTGAATTTATTTGATTTTCAAATGAAAAAATATAAAGTGACTTTTCCGGTAAAAAAGAGAGACGCTAAAAAATTATTAGAGCTTTTTGAAAATATAGAGGTGAGTGAAAATAAAAACGGATTGTTTGGAAATTCAAGCCCATGGATAGTAGGCATAGAAATAGAATCATTAGAGCCAGAAGATGCAAGGCGTAAAGCACATGCAGTGATAAGTTTGTGTGTATCACTTAAACAATATAATAGTCATACGAATAAAACTTTTTATGCAAATCAGGCTATAGTAAAAGATTTAGAAACAGGAAAAGATTATTATTTGAAAAAACCAGCATTGCTATTGCTTAGGGAACGTGGAAAAACAGAACAACAAACTTATGCGCGAATAGCGGAAATAATTAATAGTTTTCCTGTTATCGGGGATAAAATGATAAATGCAATTAATTTACATACATCTGCAATGGAAGATCAGAATGTCAGTAATCAGTTACTTAATTTATGGACAATCATTGAAGTGCTAATAGAAGTAGATAAGAAAAATAGCTATGTAAAAATTACTCAGATTAGTAATGCATTGACCACTGTTTTGAATGCATCATATATCAAATCATTAATTGAACAATTATTATTTGACTTAAAACATTGCTGTTGTGAGTTTAATGATTATTTATCAGAAGAAGTAAAAGGAAAAAATGAAATAGAAAAAATGATAGCATTACTTGTTCTTCCTGAATATGCACAAAATAAACAGGAATTAGAAGCTGCAATATATAATTATCCGTTGTTGAGGTATAGAATAGAACATTATGCAGAACAGTTTTCGGATCGAAGCAAAGTGAAAAATGTTCTTGAAAAACATAGGAAAAGATTAGAGTGGCAAATTATGCGTATATATAGAAATAGAAACATGATAGTTCATGATGGATCGCATTTTCCATATATTGATTTAATAGTACAAAATCTGCATTTTTATGTAGATAATTTAATAGATACAATAATTTTTTATATAGGAAAGGGATATAGTTCGTTAGAAGTCGTGTATAGTCTTCTTTCACATTATGAATTTGAACATCAATTACTTTTGGAGAAGAAAGATAATAATAAAAAGCCATTGCAATTAGGGGATGATTTTAATAGTGTTGTTTTAGGTTTTAGTTATATTGAATAAAATGCAATGATAACATCATGATAACAAAATTCCAGAAAACCACACGGACACAGCGGAAAATCCGGACTTTCCTCCACGAATCACACGAAAAATCACCATTTGCACACCGTAATACACTGGTCTGATATCGTGAAGGCGGACGTACAGTAGGATCAGGCCGTGTTGCTACAATCATCGAGTAATCTTTGAGCAACAGCTTAATCATGTAAATACAGCCGCAGTCCCTTGGGACTGCGGTTTTTTCACACGTTTGTGTGTTAATCTTAATAAAAATGCTTATGGAAACTTCTTGGGATATATGCTATTATATGCACAAAGCATTATATTTCTGGCAGTTTCTGGCGGCATAAGCCGTATCTAAAATCTATCAAAAGATCTAAAAGAAATCTCGATGCTTTTTATTCCCATCAATAAAGCAGAGAGGTTTCCTGAAGATCATGTTTTGCTTTAACAGGCTGCCTCCTGCGATTCTTCAAAAAGGAGGTGCCTATGAGCAGAAAACAAAAGAAACAGGGCCGGAAGAAGCAAGGCCGAGCTGCTGGGACTTTATAATGCGGTAAGCGGAAAACAGTATAAGGACCCAGGGGCGCTGCGTGTCAATACACTGGAGAACGCGATCTACATGGCCATCAAGAACGACCTGTCCTTTGTGATCGACTCTCAGCTCTCCCTGTACGAGCACCAGTCCACCTACAGCCCCAATCTTCCGCTGCGGATGCTTTTGTATCTGGCAGATCTGTATGCGGACCTGACCAAAAACGAAAATCTATATGGAAGGAAAAAAGTGAAACTCCCGCCGCCCCGGTTCATCATCTTTTACAACGGGGAGGAGGCGCAGCCTGACAGGCGGGTACTGAAGCTGTCGGATTTGTACGAGGTGGAGGAAGAAGAGCATAAACTGGAGCTGGAGGCGGTGATGCTGAACATTAACGCAGGTCATAATCCGGAGCTTATGAAAGCGTGCAGGACCCTGGCAGACTATGCCAGGTACACGGCCTGCATAAGAAGGCATGCTGCGGAGATGCCCATAGAAGAGGCGGTGGAGCGCACCATCACAGAATGTATCCGGGAGGGGATCCTTGAGGAGTTTTTGAGGAAATATCGAGCGGAGGCGAAGAGGATGAGCATATACGAGTATGATCAGGCGAGGCATATAAGGCAGGAGCGGGAAGAAGCCAGGGAAGAGGGAAGACAGGAAGGCATTGAACAGGGGCGACTGTCCATGATCCGCCGGATGCTGGAGGGCGGTGCCAGTCCGGAAGAGATCAAGCGTCTTACCGGGGCTACGGAGAAGGAAGTGGAAAAGGCCCGGAATGTGTAGGGCCAGCGGAAAGGGGAAATGATATGAAGATCGCGCAGATACAGTCCCATGTGTACAGTGAGAAGATGGAGAACCTGGAACAGCTGGAAGTCCGCCTGAGAGAGCTGGATGGGCAGAAGCCGGATCTGGTCATGCTGGGGGAGATGTTCTGCTGTCCTTACGAGACCAGCCTGTTCCCGTCCTATGCGGAGGATGAGGGTGGCCCTGTGTGGAGCAGACTGAGCAGCCTGGCCAGAGAGCACAGCATCTACCTGGCAGCCGGATCCGTGTCGGAGAGAGATGAGGCGGGCAAGGTCTACAACACGGCTTATGTGTTTGACAGAGACGGCCGTCAGATCGCAAAACACCGAAAGGTCCACATGTTTGACATCCAGGTGGAGGGCGGACAGCACTTCCGGGAGTCGGAGACGCTGACACCGGGGGATGCCTGCACGGTGTTTGATACGGAGTTCGGGAAGATAGGCCTGTGTATCTGCTTTGACTTCCGGTTTCCGGAGCTGGCCAGAAGAATGGTCCTTGAGGGGGCCCGCCTGATCCTTGTGCCAGCGGCTTTCAACATGACGACCGGGCCGGCGCACTGGGAGCTCATGTTCCGCAGCCGGGCGGTGGATAACCAGTGCTTTGTGGCTGGAACTTCCTGCGCCAGGGATATGCAGGCCAACTATGTGGCCTGGGGACATACGCTCCTCGTCTCTCCGTGGGGAGATGTGATAGAGGAGATGGGGGAGGAAGAAGGTGTCATTGTCAATACCATTGATCTTTCCTATGCAGACAAAGTGCGAAGAGAGCTGCCCCTTCTGTCGGCCAGGCGGGAGGAAGTGTATGGATAGAAGTGCGGACAGAACATAGACCGGAGAAAGAGCCCTGAGGATGGCAATGTCATTTAGTTAAGACATTAGCGGAGCGGTTCTTACAGAGCAAGGTATATAAGAGATATGTACCCTGCTCTTTTTTTACGTATTTTTCAAAAAACACTTGACATACATAGAAAAATTTGCGGCGAAGCCCCTTAAATGTATTACATTTTTGGAGGTAACGCTTATGATATTTGCTGAACATGTAAAAAACAGTCTTTTGTCACTGATCCAGGAAATGGCTTCGCTCCCATGGCTGTTTGCAAAAAATCCTGCGGCTGATTTTTCAAGAAACAGAAAACTCGATTTTGCATCCACAATCCAATGTATTCTTTCTATGGAAAATGGCGGCTTGAAAAATGAATTGTTGGATTTTTTTCGGTTTTCCGTTGATACACCCTCCGCTTCTGCCTTTCACCAGCAGAGAAGCAAGCTGCTTCCGGAGACATTCCCTTTTTTGTTCCATGAATTTAATTCTCTCTTTCCACTCCAAAAGAATTATAATGGCTATCGCCTGTTAGCCTGTGATGGGTCTGACCTGAATATTCCCCGTAACCCCAAAGATACGGACACTTATTTCCAGTCGCTGTCAACAGATAGAGGCTTTAACCAGATCCACCTGAACGCGCTTTATGACCTGTGTGAAAAGCGCTATACCGATGTTGTGATACAGCCTGCACGGAAAGAAAATGAATCTCTTGCAATGACTCAGATGATCGACCGTTACCGTGGACAAAAGAAAACTATTTTTATCGCTGACAGAGGGTATGAAACCTATAACATCTTTGCCCATGTCCAGGAAAAAGAGATGTACTATCTGATTCGCGTAAAGGATGGCGGCCGGGGCAGCATGACAGGAAGTTTCTCGCTCCCTGATAAGGATGAATTTGATCATACCATGCAGCTTGTACTGACCCGAAAACAGACCAACGAAGTAAAATCCAATCCAAAACAATACAAGGTCCTCCCCAAATCAAGCCCTTTTGACTATCTGGATTTACACCATAAAAAGTTTTATACCTTAAATTTTCGGGTGGTCAGGTTTACTCTTTCAGAGAGTTCATATGAGTGCATTATTACAAATCTCCCCATAGAAGAATTTCCGGCAGAAGAGATAAAGAAGATTTACGCGATGAGATGGGGGATAGAAACCTCTTTCCGGGAATTGAAATATTCAATTGGGTTAAGCTGTTTTCATTCAAAAAAGGTGGAGTATATCATGCAGGAAATATATGCACGTCTGATCCTTTATAACTATTGTGAAATCATCACGATACACGTGATGATCCATCAAAAGGATACAAAACATATTTATCAAATGAACTACACAATAGCAATCCATGTATGCCGATATTTCCTTCGGAATGATATTTCTCCACCTAACGTTGAGGAACTGATACGGAAGAATCTTTTACCTGTCAGACCTGGGCGTTCAGACCCTCGCAAAGTCAAACCCAAGTCAGCAATAAGTTTCCTGTATCGAGTTGCTTAACTTCTACAAAAGTATATCTCTTTTTCAGACAGATGGCAATCTGTCTTTTTATGCTGCTTGAACACAGACAAACTTTTTCCTAAAAAGGAAAACAATAGGCAGAGCTGGGAATCCCCAAGTTCTGCCTAAAAGAGAGTTATCATTTCAGTGCCTTAACTAAATGACATTGCTGAGGATGGGGCTCTTTTTTTCTGCAATATAGGAAGAGCAGCTGATTAAAATGCGTAAAAATATTTTCATTATATAAATAGAAATGAAAATTAACTTACATTTTACGATACTGAGCGGATGCATTTAACCTCCTTCTGCTATGATGACGGAGTAGATGATGAGAGATGATGATCATCAATAACGACAAGAACTGTTATCAGGAGGTAAGAGAAAATGACAAAGCGAGAGAATGCGACGCAGTCACAGAAGCTTATGGTGTTTGTGCTCACAATGTCCCTTTACGGACTGGCAACTTTATTTACAGAACTCATCCCATCTATCCAGGTGGGCATCGTGGAATTTTCAGTGGAGTATTTCCTGTTCATCCCCCTGGTGCTGGCCATGCTGTTTGATCCTATGTCAGCAGCCCTTGGCGCAGCTACCGGCGAGCTTGTCTTCAGCGAGATCATGCTGGGACAGTTCGGAGGACTGGGAGAGCTGGAGAAATTCATCACAGTGACGATCGGTGTGTACATTGCGGGGAGAATGGTGAGAGACCCCAGAAACCGGAAAATGGTGGGAATCGCAGCTATCAGCGGCGTTATCATCCAGCAGGTGCTGGGCATGATCGTGGACATCCTGAAGGTACAGTTTGCGGTGCAGGATTTTGAGGCGGTTCCGGGACTTCCCCAGAGCGTGTTCGCCACAGAGGGATTTGCCTGCCTCAATGACGTGGTCTTCTCGGGCATCCTGTTCTGCATGCTTCCGACGCTGTTCCTTGTGCCCAGGCTTTACGGGAAGATCGAGCCTCTGATCGGCATGAGGCCCAGGACAAAGGAGACGGCCCTGGGCGCAGTAAACGCGAAGGTAGTCCTCGGTTCGCTGGTGGCATTTGCCGTGGCTGTCTGTGCGGAGATGCTGGCAGAGAGCGGCATGTCCCTCATCGACTGGGAGGCGGACTGGGCCGGAAGCGGTACAGCTCTGGCTGCCGGGATGATCGTGGCTGCTGTGGTGGCTGTCATCGTGCTGGCTGTTATGAAGAAGAGGGCAGAGTCCTCCAAAGCCACGCAGGGAGTGTAGGGGCATGAATGTCATTGAGATCAAAGACCTGAAATTTTCTTATCCAGGGGCCAAGACCCCTGTTTTAAAAGGCGTGGACCTGGAGATAGAGAAGGGAGATTTTGTGGCCATCATCGGAAATAACGGCTGCGGGAAGTCTACTCTCTGCAAGGCCATGAACGGCCTGATCCCCCACTTTATCACAGGAGATTTCGAGGGAAGCGTGCAGGCGGCCGGCGTGGAGACGAGGGAGTCAGACATCGGGACCCTGGCCCGGAAGGTGGGCTATGTGTACCAGGATTTTGAAAACCAGATCGTCCGCCCTACCGTGCTGGACGACGCCTCCTACGCCTGCATGAACTATGCGATGAAGGACTACAGGGAGAGAGGAATGGAGGCCCTGGAAAAATGCGGTCTCTCCGGAAAGGAACAGGACTATATCTGGCAGCTCTCCGGCGGCCAGACCCATCTCCTGGCTCTGGCCGGAGCCCTGTCCTTAAGTCCTGAGGTGCTGATCCTGGACGAGCCCATCGCCCAGCTGGACCCCCACCACGCGGATACCATTTACGAGATATTAAAAGAGCTGAATGAACAGCACGGCAAGACGATCATCGTGATCGAGCATCACACGGAATACATCGGCAACTACTGCAAACACGCAGTGCTCATGAAGGATGGGAAAATAAAATGGAAGCTGCCCGTGGTCGAGGCGCTCCAGAGGGTGGAGGAGCTGGAGGAGAGCGACATTTTTCCGCCCCAGGTGACCCGGGCTGCCTACAGGCTGAGAACAGAGGGCCGGCTGGCAGAGGGAGGAAAGCTGCCTTCCACTGTAGAAGAAGGCCGGAAGACATTTGCAGATTTCATTTATACCGGCAGAAAAGAGAACTGTGGGGAGCCTTCCCCCGCCGGAGAGAAGGAGGAGACTGTTTCCTGTGAAAATGTGTCTGTCTCCTACCGCTCGGTGAAGGGGGAGCCCAAGCAGATCTTCAGCGGCCTTGACCTGAAACTGTACAAGGGCGAGAAAATCGCCCTCATCGGTTCCAACGGCGCGGGCAAATCCACTCTGATGAAGCTGATGGTGGGGCTCTTAAAGCCCTCGGATGGGAGAGTCGTGCTGAAAGGACAGAGCGTGGGCGATACAAAGCCGGAGAAGCTCTCCCGGTATGTCTCCTTAGTCTACCAGAACCCGGAGGACATGTTTATCAAGGACTCCATAGAGGCGGACATAGCCTACGCCATGAAGGTGAGAAATGAGGAGGGCTGGCAGGAGCGGACCGAAGAACTCCTTCGACGGTTCCGCCTGACAGAGCTGAAGGACAGGGACGGGCGTCTCCTCTCAGGGGGCCAGATGCGCCGGGCCAGCCTTGCCATCGGCGTGGCGCTGCAGCCGGAGATCCTGCTCCTGGACGAGCCCACGGCCAATCTGGACATTGCGACGAGAAAAGAGATCATGAAGACGCTCAGAGACATGAAGGAGATCACGGACACGGTCATGATCGCCACCCACGATATGCAGCTTGTCTGCGAGTGGGCGGAGCGGATCATCGTCCTTAGCGGCGGCAGAGTCCTTGCGGACGGCACCAGGGACGAGGTCTTCGGGAACCGGGACGTGGTGGAACAGGTGGGCATCCGACCGCCGGAAATCTTCCAGATGGGGAAGGCGCTGGACGAGAGGGCCTTCTGCTACACCATTGATGAGTTTGTGCATGGATTTGAAAGGGTGAAGTAAAATGCAAAGTATAAAGAAGAAACTGTCGGAAAACATACTGGACAAGCTGTCCATGGATTTCCTCAGGAACCAGGTGCTGAAAAATGCCTACGGCAATGACGACACATTTATCGCGAAGAGAGACCCCAGGATCCTCCTTGTGTGGTATGTGTTCTTTGCCCTGGCGCCCTGGTTTGTGGACGACCTGCCCTTTCTGTTGGGCTGCTTCGTCCTTGTGGCAGTTACCACAGTCATGGCAAAGGTGGCGCCCCTGGTGCTGGTCCTGTTCTGTCTGGGAGTATTTTCCCAGACTGGCTATCTCTTTGTAGTGTCCCTCATCTTTGGGGGAAACGCACAGACCGTGGTGCCCCTTCTGGTGCTGACGCTGAAGGTGGCCAGCGTGTCCCTGGCGTCCATCACCGTGTTCTCAGGGCTGGATCCGGACCGGCTCTCCAACGGCCTGATGTGGTTCGGGTGCCCGGAGAAATTGTCCTTTTCCATCTCCTACGCATACCGGATGCTGCCCATGCTGATGGAGGAATTCCAGAATGTGCTCCTGTCCTACCGCCTGCGGGGAAACGCGCCGGAGCATGACACCCTTGCGGGAAAGGTGCGGTATCTGATCTACCAGATACAAGTGATCATCCACTCCTTTTACCCCCTCATGCTGAACACGGCAAAGCGCTCCCGGACCACGGTGGAGGCGCTGGAGATCAAGGGCTACCGGTATGCGGCGGTGAATAAAGAGGTGAAGAAAATGAAGCTGGCTACCCTGAAGGTCACCTACGATGACCTGCTGTTCCTGGCAGTGTCATTTCTCTGGATGGCTGTCGTCATCTTTGCGGGCACCCTCGTATAGGCCTGTATGGACCTGCATGAATGAAAGCGGAAGAAAGAAGGAAGAAAGATGTATATAGATTTTCACACCCACGGGAAACTGGCAAAAAGGCTGCCGTTTTCCACTGTTTACACAGACTGGCTCTTTGGGGAGGCCCGCAGGGCAGGGCTTGACGCCCTCTGCCTCACCGAACATTTTAACACGCTGCAGTTTGACGAGCTCTACGGCTACCTGATGTCTGTCTGTGACCGGCAGGGAGATACCCTGGTGACCGGGGACGGGCTCCGCATCTTCGCGGGCATGGAGACGGACATTGCGGAGGGCGGACATGTCCTGTCCATCGGAAAGCCGGAGGATATCCTGGAGCTGAACCGGCGGCTGGAGCCCTACAAGGAGAAGGGGCGCTTCCTTCCCTTTGCAAAGCTGCGGGATCTCTTTGACGAGTACCCGGTGATCGTGGGGGCAGGGCACCCCTTCCGGGAGGGAGGGCATATACCGGAGCTCCCTGCTGAGCAGCTTCGCCGCTTTGACTTCCTGGACCTTAACGGGAAGGACATTGCCCAGGACGAGGAAGGCACCAGGAGGAAGACAGGAGCCCTGGCGGGGGAGCTGGGCATCCCCATGGTGGGCGGCAGCGACACCCACCAGGCAGTGCAGTACGGCTGTATCCGAACAGGATTTGAAAAAGAAGTCCGGACGGTGTATGATCTCTATGAGGAGATGAAGGCGGTCAGGTACGAGATCAGCGTCTCGGACTACGCGGCCTTCCAGGTGAAGACGGCAGGGCTGCTGAAAAAGGCCCTGAAGGAGATACACGCCATCGGCGGCAACTATGTGTCCGTGCTGGTGGATGAGCCCTGCGCGGTGTAAGGCCGGCAGGTCACGCGGGGCGGGAAACGGAGGAGAGACAGATGGAATTTCACAGAGAGGCCCTGGAGATCGTGCTGGCAGCGGGAAGAGAGCTGACCGGCCGCAGGGGCGCGGACCATATAAAGGAAAAAGGGCACACAGACTATGTGACGGAGGTGGATGTGCGGGTGCAGCAGTTCATTTTCCGGGAGCTCTCAAAGATAGACCCGGGCGCCCAGTTCCTGGGGGAGGAGAAGGACAACAGCGGCGTGGACATGAATGGCCGGGTGTGGATCCTGGACCCGGTGGACGGCACCACTAATTTCATCCACGATTTCCAGCACAGTGTCGTCTCCCTGGCCTGCTCGGAGCGGGGAAGAATCACCTCCGGCATTGTTTATGACCCCTACAGAAGGGAATGCTTTGAGGCACAGGAGGGGTGGGGTGCCTTTCTCAATAAGAGGCCTGTCTCTGTGAGCAAAGCGGCGGAGCTCTCCCAGTGCCTGATCGCTGTAGGAACCTCCCCGGGGCACAGGGAGAGGGCGGACGAGAGCTTTCGGAAAATGCGTGCTGTGTATGACCGGTGCCAGGATATCCGGCGGGTGGGCTCCGCGGCGCTGGAGCTGTGCTACGTGGCCTGCGGCAGGCTGGACGGGTTCTTTGAGGAGAGACTGAAGCTCTGGGACTACGGGGCGGCGGGCCTGATCCTCCGGGAGGCAGGCGGCTGGATACAGGCTGATGAGCGGCAGGTGGCAGCAGGCACGCCCGGTATCCGGGAGGAGCTCCTGGGGATTGTCTGGGATGAGATGGATAGGGAGCTGTACAGCGGTAAAAGGGAAAGGATGTAATATGGGATTTTCAGTGCAGGAACCGGAAGGGAAATACACAAAATCAGACCGGCGTATCATGGATTTTGTGGAGGACTACACAGATGAGTTCCTTTTTATGAGTATCGGACAGCTGGCGGAACGGCTGGGTATGTCCGAGGCTACGGTGTCCAGGTGCGCCAGACATCTGGGATACCGGGATTTCAAGGAGATGAAAAATGATCTGATCCAGAAAAAAGCCGGCAAGGGCGCAGCCGGAAAGCTGGCAGGCACTCTGATGAAGGATCAGGGATTTGATGTGGAGAACTGGTTTGACTTTCAGCGGGAGTGTCTCGAGAGGACGAGAGAGAACCTGGACATGGGGCAGTTCCAGGAGGCGGTGCAGCGCATTGGCAGCGCCCGGAATATCTATATCCATGCCAAGAACGCCTCCCTGGCGGCGGCCAGACTCCTCTTTTTCCGGCTGAGGCGCCTTGGCTTCCAGGCATCCCTCATTCCCTCCGGCGGTTCTGAGGTCCTGGAGGGGATCGCCCGTGCAGGAGAGGGGGATCTGATTATCCTTTTCAGCTTCTCCAAAGTGTCGGAGGAGGGACGTATGATCCTGGATTACGCGCGGGAGACGGGCTGCCGCACGCTGGCTTTTACCAGCAGGCTTTATGCGCCCCAGGAACAGAGGGCGGATGTGAATCTGTATGTATACCGGGGAGAAAAAGAAGAGTTTCACACAATGTCTTCTGCTGTGGCGGTTATTGATGCCCTTGTGCTGGCTCTGTCAGACAGCATACAGCCAAAGGCGGCAGAGGAACTGATGAGGCTGCAGAAACTGAAGAAAAAGTACGGCAGGAGGCTGTACGGAAAAGAAGACGGAAAATCCGGGCAGGAGTAGTCCTGCCCCTTTTCTTTTTGCGCACAGATATGCTATACTTTATACTTAGCTGCTGTGCTGTATCTGCCTGCCAGGCCTGCGGCGGACAGCGGCGAAACAGACGAGGTGAGATAGACATGCAGATCGTAGATAAATACATTGATCACGTAAGGGGGGAGGCCATCCGGCGCCCGGAGAAGAGCTGGGACAAGATCCTCCTCGGCTTTAAGGCCAACAAGTGGAGGATGAAGCTCCTCCCCAACAAAAATATATCCGAGGGCTACCACCGGCTGGAGTCCATGATGATGAGCCTGGTGGCGGACTCTCTGTCCAGGGAGGGAAGCTACGTGTGGGGCAATATCTTTGCTCCCTGCGAGCTGATGCAGTGCTTTGGCCTGAACACTTTGTCCATCGAGTGTCTCTCCTGCTACATGAGCGGGTACCACCTGGAGGACTATTTTATCGATTATGCACAGAACATGGGGATCGCCCCCACGCTGTGCTCCTACCACAAGACTTTTGTGGGGGGCGTGGAGAGCGGTGTGGTGCAGAAGCCGGAATACGGAGTGACCACCTCCCTCTCCTGCGACGGAAACCTGAATACCTTTCGCTATCTGGAGAAAAAGGCGAATGTGCCCTTCACGTTTCTGGATGTGCCCTACGCCTCCGACCGGGAGTCTGTGGCTTACCTGGCAGACCAGCTGCGTGACCTGGCAGGGGAGCTGGAGGAGCGGACCGGTCGCAGGTTTGAGGAGGAGAAGCTGAAGGACATCCTGCGCACGGAGAATGAGACGCGGAGGGAGCTGAAGCGTTTCTTCGAATATCAGAAGATTTACTATTATCCGGGAGAGCTGATCAGCCATCTCTACATGATGATGGGCATGCATCTGCTCATAGGCACAAAGGAGTTGCTGGAGCTTCTGCGCTTTATGAACGAGGAGATACAAAAAGGACCGGTGTTCCGGGGGAAAAAGATTTTGTGGATCCACCTCCTTCCCTTCTATCAGGAGAGCCTGAAGGAGTATTTCAACAGTAGTCAGGAGTATCAGATCATAGCCAGTGACATCATCCTGGACTACATGGATGAGCTGGACGCAGAACACCCCTTTGAGGCCCTTGCTGGCAAGATCATCAGGAACCTGTACAACGGCTCCTACGCCCACAAGGCGGAGATGATCGGCCGGCTGGCGGACGAACTCCATCCTGACGCGGTCATCCACTTCTGTCACTGGGGCTGCAAGCAGGCGTCAGGCGGGAGCATCCTTCTGAAGGAAAAGATGCAGGAGAAGGGAATCCCCATGCTGATCCTGGACGGGGACGGGATAGACAAGCGGAACAGCCATGACGGCCAGATCAAGACAAGGCTGGAGGCGTTCCTGGAAATGATCGGGACAGGAGGAAGAGAAGCATGTTAGGATATATCTGTAAATACGCGCCCATAGAGGTCTTTCAGTCCATGGGTGTGGAGATGAAGCGGATCGAGCCGGAGGTGACGAATTTCACCCAGGCGGACATGAAGATGCACCCCAATATATGCAGTTTTGCCAAGGGAGTGCTGGAGGATGTGCTGGCGGGGGACTACGAGGGCGTCATCCTGACCACCTGCTGCGACAGCATCCGCAGGCTTTACGATGTGCTGACAGAGGAGCTGCCGGATAAATTCATCTATATTCTGGACACTCCCAGGATCACAAAGGATGCCGGGATCACGCTCTATGAGAAGCGGATATGGAAGATGATCCGGACGTACGAGGCATTTTCAGGGAAACATTTTGAGGAGGAGAGGCTGGCGGAGCTTTTAAAGACCAGACAGAAAGAGCAGGCCATCTCTCTGAAAGAGCATGCGCTCAACATCGGTATCGTGGGGGCCAGAGCCAATGAGAATATCGCCCGCATCCTGGAGGAAAAAGGGGCGAACGTGGCCTTTGATATCACCTGCACAGGCCTTCGGAGAAAATACCTCCTGGAGCCGGACTATGTGATGACCGGCTACACAAGAGGGCTTCTTAGCCAGTTCCCCTGCATGCGCATGGAAGCGGCGGCAGGGAGAGATGAACTGATAGAGAAATATGCCCGGAGCGTGGACGGCATCATCTACCATACAGTCCAGTTCTGCGACAACTACTCCTACGAGTACGCCTGGCTGAAAAAGGTGCTGCCGGGGCCTATGCTCCAGCTTGAGACAGACTACACGAAACAGAGTTACGGGCAGGTGCTCACACGGATCGAGGCTTTTCTGGAGTCGCTGGCTCCGGGGAAGGAGAAGAGACGGCCGGCCCCCAAGGGAGAGAAGAAAGACATGTATGTAATGGGAATAGACAGCGGTTCCACGTCCACCAACGCAGTGATCATGGACGGGGAGAGAAAGATCGTGGCATCGGCGGTGGTGCGCACCGGAGCCAAATCCGGGGAGAGCGCCCAGAAGATCCTGGGAGAGATCCTGGGGAAGGCGGGCCTTGCAAGGGAGGAGATCGCCTGGATCGTGTCCACAGGATACGGGCGGGTCAGCATTGACTTTGCCGATGAAAATGTGACCGAGATCAGCTGCCATGGACGGGGCGCGCATTATTTCAACCCGAAGGTGCGCACGATCCTGGACATCGGCGGACAGGACAGCAAAGCCATCCACTTGAGCGAAGCGGGGGAAGTGACGGACTTTGTCATGAACGACAAGTGTGCAGCCGGCACTGGGCGTTTCCTGGAGATGATCGCCCGCACCCTGGAGATCGATGTGGACGAGCTGGGGCCGGTGGCTCTTCAGTCCACGGAGGATATAGAGATCACCAGCATGTGCTCTGTCTTTGCCGAGTCAGAGGTGATCTCCCTGATCGCCAACAATAAAGAGAAAGCGGATATCGCCTGGGGCGTCTGCCGCGCTATTGCGGGGAAGGCCTACTCTCTTATGAAGAGAGTGGGCCTGGAGGAGACCTTTATGATGACCGGCGGCGTGGCCAAGAATCCGGGAGTAGTCCGGGCAGTGGAGGAGAAGATCCAGTCCAGGCTCTATATCTGCCCGGAACCGGAGATCGTGGGCGCTGCCGGGGCGGCCCTCTACGCCCTGGACAAAATGCAGGCGTAAGCGGGAGGTTCCCCTTTTCCTCTGAGGGATAGAATGGTATAATAACCACGATGTGGTTATTATACCTGCGCATCCTGCGTCATGCGTGGGTTGGAACAATGAGGAGGAAAAGGAATGGAAGGAAGAAAGATCATACAGGTGGAGGACAAAGTCCCCCTTAAATTACTGGTACCCTTAAGCATCCAGCACATGTTCGCCATGTTCGGCGCCTCTGTGCTGGTGCCCTTCATGTTTGGCATCAGCCCGGCCATTGTGCTGTTCATGAACGGAGTGGGTACCCTTTTATTTATTGCTATCACAAAGGGGAAGGCGCCGGCCTATCTGGGCTCCAGCTTTGCCTTTCTGGCTCCCGGCGGCATTATCATTGACCAGATGGGATATGAGTATGCCCTGGGCGGCTTTGTGGTGGTTGGATTTTGCGGATGCATCCTGGCTTTTATCATCTACAGGTTCGGGTGCGACTGGATCGACATCGTGCTGCCCCCGGCAGCCATGGGGCCTGTTGTGGCCCTCATAGGACTGGAGCTCTCCAGCTCTGCGGCCAGCAATGCGGGACTTCTGGATGAGACCATTGATCCAAAGAATGTCATTGTCTTTGCGGTTACACTGGGTGTGGCTGTCTTTGGCAATATCCTGTTCCGAAAGTTCCTTGCGGTCATCCCCATCCTGATCGCGGTGATAGCAGGGTACGTGGCGGCCATCCTGTGCGGCATCGTGGATTTCGCCCCGGTGGCAGAGGCGTCTGTATTTGCCCTTCCACATTTCATGCTGCCCAAATTCAGCGTGGAGGCCATTGTCACCATCCTGCCGGTGCTTCTTGTCATCACGTCAGAACACATCGGACACCAGGTGGTTACCAGCAAGATCGTGGGAAGGGACCTGCTCCGCGATCCGGGACTTCACCGCTCCCTTCTGGGGGACAACCTGTCCACCATGATCTCCGGTCTTATCGGGTCCGTGCCCACTACCACCTACGGGGAGAACATCGGCGTCATGGCAGTGACCAAAGTGTACAGCGTGCGGGTCATTGCGGGAGCCGCCGTGCTGTCTATCATCTGCTCCTTTGTGGGCAAGCTGTCCATGCTGATCCAGACCATACCGGGTCCTGTTATAGGGGGGATTTCCTTCCTTCTGTACGGCATGATCGGGGCATCCGGCATCCGCATCCTGGTGGACTCCAGAGTGGATTATGGACGCTCCAGGAACCTGACCCTGACCAGCGTAGTCTTTGTTACCGGCCTTTCGGGCATTGCGGTCAATATCGGAAATATCCAGCTCACCGGCATGGTGCTGGCCTGCATCACCGGCATGGCTTTAAGCCTTGTGTTCTACGTCCTTGACCGGCTGAAGCTGACCAATGACCAGGAGTAGATGGGAAAAATATTGTAAAAGCAGATAAAGGAGGGTTCTGCAGGATGGCAAAACAGGCAAAAATGGTGATCGATAAAGATTTTAAGATCGGCGAGGTGGACAAAAGAATCTACGGCTCTTTTGTGGAACAGCTGGGAAGGGCGGTCTACGACGGCCTGTACCAGCCGGGAAGCCCGCTGTCTGACGAGGACGGGTTCCGCAGGGATGTGATCAGTCTTGTGCGGGAGCTGGGAGTTCCCATTATCCGTTATCCGGGAGGGAATTTCGTCTCCAGCTTTGTGTGGGAGGACAGCGTGGGGCCTGTGGAACAAAGGCCCAGGAGGCTGGAACTGGCGTGGCGCAGCCTGGAGCCCAATGAGGTGGGGATCAACGAGTTCGCAAAATGGGCGAAGAAGGTAAATTCTGAGGTCATGATGGCAGTCAACCTGGGCACCAGAGGGATCGCCGATGCCTGTAACCTCCTGGAGTACTGCAATCATCCGGGCGGGACAAAATACAGTGACATGCGCATCTCCCACGGGATCAAAGAGCCCCACAACATCAAGGTGTGGTGCCTTGGAAATGAGATGGATGGAGACTGGCAGGTGGGGCGCAAGACCATGGGAGAGTACGCCCGCCTTGCTGAGGAGACGGCCAAGGCCATGAAGCTGATCGATCCGGGCATTGAGCTTGTCTCCTGCGGAAGCTCTTCCCGGGAGATGGACACCTTCCCGGAGTGGGAAGCGGTCACCCTGGAGCGCACATACGACTATGTGGATTATGTGTCCCTTCACCAGTATTACGGGAATGAGGCCAATGATACGTCAGATTTCCTGGCCAAATCCGATGACATGGAGGAGTTTATCCGCACGGTCATTGCCACATGCGACTATGTGAAGGCGAAGAAGAGAGGAAGGAAAAATATCAATCTGAGCTTTGACGAGTGGAATGTATGGTTCCACTCAAAGGAAGAGCAGATGGACATTACAGAGAACAGGCCGTGGCAGACAGCGCCTTCCCTGCTGGAGGATATCTACACCTTTGAGGATGCCCTTCTTGTGGGGCTGATGCTGATCACTCTGCTGAAACATGCAGACAGAGTAAAGATGGCATGTCTGGCGCAGCTTGTCAATGTCATTGCTCCGATCATGACAGAGAAGGGCGGGGGACCGGCGTGGAAGCAGACGATCTTCTATCCCTTTATGCACGCCTCCAGATATGGACGGGGCACTGTACTCAGGCCGGTCATCAGCACCGGCGTGCACGACACGGCACAGCATGAAAATGTGACGGATGTGGAGAGTGTTGCCGTCTATAATGAGGAAAAGGATGAGGTGACTATTTTCGCGGTAAACCGCAACACAGAGGAAGATGTGGAACTGGTAGCAGATGTGAGGGGAATGGAAGGCTATCATCTGATAGAGCACATTGTCCTTGAAAGCAGCTATGTGAAACTGTGTAACGGGCCAGGAAGAGAGGTTGTATTTCCGCAGAAAGTGCAGAGATCATCTCTGGATGCCGGGATCATGACCAGCAGGCTGCACAGAGCGTCCTGGAATGTGATACGGATAGGCGGAAGGAGACAGCGAGGGACGATATGATAAAAATATTTCTGGTTGAAGATGAAGTGATCATCCGTGACGGTATAAAGAACAGCATAGACTGGGAGCGGGAGGGCTATGAATTTGTGGGAGAAGCCGGGGACGGAGAGCTTGCCTATCCCCTGATCCTCAAGGAGAAGCCGGACATCCTGCTGACGGATATTAAAATGCCCTTTATGGACGGCCTGGAGCTCAGCGCCGCGGTGAAAAAGAAGCTCCCGGACATCAAGATCATTGTCCTGAGCGGGTACAATGATTTTGAGTTTGCCCAGAAAGGGATCGAGATCGGTATTACCAACTATCTCTTGAAGCCCATTTCCGCAGGTGAGCTGCTCAAAGCAGTGGGGGAAGTGGCCGTAAAGATAGAAAAAGAGAGAGAAGAAAGGGAGCTTCTGAGCAAGTATGAGGAGGATCTCCAGGGCAATATCGTATTTGAAAAACAGAAATTCCTGACACAGATACTGACAGAGAACATCCCCATGACGGACATTCTGGATGAGGGCAAGCAGCTTGGAATGGATCTAAGCGCCGGCATGTACAATTTTATCCTCTTTAAGCTGACCAATTACGGGGTGCCGGATCTGCAGCAGCAGCTCGTATCCGCCTACATGGAGGTCGGGGCCTGCATGGAAAAGCTGCCCGGCGTGTACTGCTTTCAGAGGGATGTCAAAGGCTGGGCCTTTCTTCTCCTGGCAGAAAATGAAAAGTCACTGGAAGAACGGATCGAGACGTGCAAGGCGGAATTAGAGAAGACCATGGAAAAATTCCAGAAAGTGGAGTATTTTGGAGGGATCGGCATCGGCGTTTCCAGGCTGAGGGAGCTGCGGGACTCTTTTCGTGAGGCGGACAGGGCTTTTGCGGGAAGATTTGTGGCAGAGAAAAATCAGATCCTGACGTGGGAGGAGCTGCACGGAAGAAATAAAGAAGAGCCTGACGTGAAGGGGCTGGGCTCCATGCAGGAGAACAGAAGTCTCATCGGTAAGTTCCTGCGGAACGGAACTGCGGAAGAGACAGAGAGTTTTGTAAAGACTTACTTTGAAGAGATCCTGGGAGAGAATGTCCAGTCCATGATGATGAGGCAGTACGTGATGATGGACCTCTACATCAGCATTGTCTCTTTTGGAGAAGAGATCGGTGTCACAGAGGAAGAGATTGAGAAGGAGTGCGGGGATATCAGAAAAGTTGCTGATCATATACACTCCGTAGAAGACATGCTTGACTATATCAACCGTCTGATCAGCGGTACCTTAAAGCTCCGGGATGAGACATCAGGAAACAGATACAAAGATATCATTGAGGCGGCAAAAAGCTATATGCAGACTCGGTATATGTCGGAGGAGATATCTCTTGGCAGTGTGGCGGCCAGCGTGGGTATGAGCTCCAGCTACTTCAGCTCCATTTTCAGCCAGGAGACAGGGCAGACTTTTGTGGAGTATCTGACAGATATACGGATGGAAAAGGCAAAAGAGATGCTCATGTGCTCCAACAAAAAGACATCGGAGATCGGCTTTGATGTTGGTTACAAGGATTCCCATTATTTTAGCTTCATTTTTAAAAAGACTCAGGGATGTTCGCCGAAGGAGTACCGCGCAAGAAGAGGTGACCTGTAGCATGGAAGAGGAAAAGAAAAAGAGGAAAAAAGGTCTTTCACTCCGCTCCAGGATCTTTATGATCGTGCTGTCCTGCTTTATTCCCCTGACAGCTCTCATTGGCTATCTTCTGTATACCCAGTACACCACGGTGCAGGCCTTTGACCGGGTGGCCAACAGTGTGAACTATGCCAGCAAGTACGTGAAGGAATTCAAGGAGAGGATGGACTACAGCATGTATTATGCCACTGTGTGGGACAAACCGGTCAGTGAGCTGCGGGAGGGCATCTATTCCGTGGGGGGCGTGGAGCTTGTCTATCCCTATGATTATATAGAAGAGATGCGCGCGGCCTGCACCGAGATGTCGGATATTGCCACAGTAAACAGCAACCGATATCTTCCGGACAGGATTGTCAATACGCTTAATTCTCTGGAGAAAATCATAGAAGAGATAGAGGAGAACATGGATGAGGGCGGACATTACGATGAAAATGAGGAACTGCTGGAAGATGTCAGAAGCCTGACAGATCTGGTGCAGGAAAATATCCAGAACTATATCAATGATGAAAACGCCAGCTTCACTGCTATAAAGGAAGCGATGATGGAAAACACCAGAAAGACTCTCCAGAGCAGTATCCTGATCGTGTGCGTGGTGGGCATTCTGACGACGATCATATCCAACTTTACCCAGAGAAGTGTGGTGCAGCCTGTCAGAAAACTGTGCGAGGCGTCAAAGCTGGTGGCCAAAGGAGATTTTACAGTCAGAAGCGATGTGGAGAGCAAGGATGAGATCGCGGTGCTGGCAGACAACTTTAACGATATGACGGTGGAGATCGGGCGGCTGGTAGAGAGGATCAAGGAGGAGCAGGCAAATATAAGGAACATGGAGTCCAAACTTCTCCAGGCACAGATTAATCCTCATTTTCTGTACAACACGCTTGACACCATCGTCTGGCTGGCAGAGTCCGGCAGGGACGAGGAAGTGGTCAAGATGACCAGCTATCTGTCAGAGTTTTTCCGGACCACACTCAGTAAAGGCAAGGACTATATTACTCTGGAAGAAGAAAAACGCCATGTGGAAAGCTACCTGCAGATCCAGCAGTTCCGGTACCAGGATATCATGGATTACAGGATAGAGATGGACGAGGAAATCATGGACTATACAGTCCCCAAGTTGACGCTGCAGCCGCTGGTAGAAAATGCGCTCTACCATGGCATAAAAAAGAAGAGAGGCGGCGGCACGATCCTGATCGAGGGGAAGCTGGAGGGAAACAAGATCCTTCTGAAAGTGATAGACAATGGAAAGGGGATGACAGAGCAGGAGCTGGCCCGGCTGCGCAGATATATTGCCGGCTGCGAGGACGGCGGAAAGCAGGGGTTCGGCCTTGGCAATGTGAATCAGAGAATTCACAGATATTACGGCGAAGAGTACGGAATTTTCTTTGAGAGCGAGGAAAACAGAGGAACAGAGGCGGTAATTATTATACCGGCAAAAATAATCGAACAAAAATCATAAAAAAACACCCAAATATTCATAAAATGTTTACAATTTCGTAAAAAAAATTACAAAGTAAGGAGGATATTCTGTATCCTTCTTTCTTTTTTCTTGCTATTATATACATACAAATTAAGGGGAGGGATCATCCCCTATAAAGAAAAAGGAGGAACAAAAATATGAAAAAGCGTGTAGTGAGCATGCTTCTGTGCGTTGCTATGACAGCAGCCATGGTTGCAGGATGCGGAAGCAGCAGTGGAGATTCATCTTCAGACAGCGGAGAGGACAGCGGCAGCAGTGATGTGATCACAGTCGGCTTCTCACAGGTTGGTGCTGAGTCTGACTGGCGTACAGCCAACACAGAGTCCATGCAGGAGACATTTACAGAGGAGAACGGATATGAGCTGATCTTCGACGATGCACAGCAGAAACAGGAGAACCAGATCACAGCTATCCGTAACTTCATCCAGCAGGAAGTTGACTACATACTTCTGGCACCTGTTACAGAGTCCGGATGGGACACAGTTCTCCAGGAAGCATATGACGCAGATATCCCGGTTATCATCGTTGACCGTATGGTAGATGTATCAAATGATGATCTGTACACAACATGGATCGGTACAGACTCCCTGCTGGAAGGACGCAAGGCAGCTGAGTGGCTGAACGCTTACGCTACAGCTAAGGGATGGGATGCAAGCGAGCTGAATATCGCTCACATCCAGGGAACAATGGGATCCACAGCTCAGATCGGACGTACACAGGGTCTTGAAGAAGGCGTTGAGAAGTACGGATGGAACCTTGTAGCTCAGCAGTGCGGTGAGTTTACACAGGCTAAAGGACAGGAAGTTATGGAGTCCATGCTGAAACAGTACGACAACATCAACGTAGTATACTGCGAGAATGATAACGAAGCATTCGGCGCAATCGATGCTATCGAGGCAGCTGGAAAGACAGTAGGAACAGATATCGCAAACGGTGAGATCCTTGTTATCTCCTTCGATACAACAAACGCAGGTCTTACTGACACACTGGCAGGCAAGATCGTATGTGACGTAGAGTGTAATCCGCTTCACGGACCTCGTGCAGAGGAGCTCATCAAAGCTCTCGAGGCTGGCGAAGAAGTTGAGAAGCTCAACTACGTAGACGAAGAGATCTTCGCATATGACGACACAGTAGCAAGCGTTACAGCTACAAACAGCCTTGAGGAAGAAGGCGACTATGCAGTTACAGTGATCACACAGGAGATCATCGACGGACGTGCATACTAAAAAAGATATACAGCCGGTATAGCGCTGTGTTCTGAAAAAGAAGGGGCGTAGTGGAATAAACGGGGTACTCCGGGTATGCTGCTACGCTCTCTTTATGAAAAAATGGGAACTGGTTGATCAAGGTAGATAAGAGAAAAGAGAAAGCAGGTGAGAGCCATATGGAAGAAAATGTTGTATTAAGTATGAAGGATATATCCAAGACATTTCCTGGCGTAAAAGCGCTGCAGCATGTTGATTTCACGCTCCGCAAAGGCGAGATCCATGCACTCATGGGAGAGAACGGTGCAGGTAAATCCACACTGATCAAAGTCCTGACAGGAGTGCATGAGTTCCAGACAGGTGAGATCACGATGGACGGACAGAAGATTGTCAACAAATCTCCCCAGGAAGCGCAGAAAAACGGAATCAGTACGGTGTACCAGGAAGTCAACCTCTGTCCGAACCTGACTGTGGCAGAGAACCTTTTCATCGGCCGTGAACCGAGAAAGGCAGGATTTATCGATTGGAAGACGATGAACAAAAAGTCCACGGAGCTTCTCCAGGATCTGAAGATCGATGCCAATGCTACAGATAAGCTCGAGGATGTATCTCTTGCCAGACAGCAGATGATCGCGATTGCCCGTGCTGTGGATATGCAGTGTAAAGTTCTGATCCTCGATGAGCCCACATCCTCCCTGGACGATGACGAGGTGGCGAAGCTGTTTACACTCATGAACCGACTGAAAGAACAGGGCGTGGGAATTATTTTCGTTACCCACTTCCTGGAGCAGGTATACGAGGTATGTGACCGAATCACCGTACTTCGGAACGGTGAGCTGGTGGGCGAATACAAGGTAAAAGAGCTTCCCAGAGTCCAGCTCGTGGCGAAGATGATGGGTAAAGACTTTGACGATCTTGCGGATATCAAGAGCGCCCACGAAGGCCTCAAGGAGTTCATCCCCGTGGTGGAGGCTGAGGGCCTTGGACATCAGGGAACGATCAAACCTTTCGACTTTACTGTACATAAGGGAGAGGTTGTGGGACTTTCCGGTCTGCTTGGCTCCGGACGTTCCGAGCTGGTGCGCGCGATTTACGGCGCGGACAAAGCAGACAGCGGTACACTGAAAGTAAACGGAAAAGAAGTGAAGATCAAAGCGCCTATCGATGCCATGAAGCTTGGCATGGCCTATCTGCCGGAGGACAGAAAGAAAGACGGTATCATCGCGGATCTGTCTGTGCGTGAGAATATTATCATTGCCCTGCAGGCCAAGAGAGGTATGTTCCGTCCTATGAGCAGAAAAGAGATGGAAGAGGCGGCTGACAAATATATCGATATGCTCCAGATCAAGACGGCAAGCCGTGAGACGCCGATCAAGAGCCTCTCAGGCGGTAACCAGCAGAAGGTGATCATCGGACGCTGGCTTCTCACCAACCCGGACTACCTGATCCTGGATGAGCCTACAAGAGGTATCGATATCGGTACAAAGACAGAGATCCAGAAACTGGTGCTTGACCTGGCGGACAAGGGAATGGCTGTGACATTCATTTCTTCTGAGGTAGAAGAGATGCTCCGTACATGTTCACGTATGGCGATCCTGCGCGATGGGAAAAAGGTCGGTGAACTTTCCGGCGACGAGCTGTCACAGGAAGGAATTATGAAAGCGATTGCAGGAGGTGTAGAAGATGAGTAATCAGAAATCCGGACTCAAAAAAATAACATCCATGCGGCTGTTTATGCCGATTGTTTGTCTGCTGGTTATTATCATCGTAGCAACGATTACCATACCGGGATTTTTGACAATATCGTTCCAGAACGGCGTACCTTACGGGTATCCGGTGGATGTGATCAACAGAGCGTCTGAGCTTGTGATCCTGGCTGTGGGTATGACTCTTGTAACGGCGGCATCAGGCGGACAGGATATCAGCGTGGGAGCCGTTATGGCGGTAGCTGCAGCTGTGTGCTGTCAGATCCTCTCCGGCGGAGAAGTGTCTGTCAATTCCCTTGCAGCTCCCATCATCCTGGCATTCCTCGCCGCGCTGGCAGCATCAGCACTGTGCGGTGCCTTTAACGGCTTCCTCGTGGCGAAGCTGAACATTCAGCCCATGGTCGCCACGCTGATCCTTTATACGGCAGGACGTGGTATTGCGCAGCTGATCACAAACGGACAGATCACCTACATCCGTGTGGATTCCTATCAGATATTCGGAAGCTACATCGGGAAATTCCCAATCCCCACACCGGTGATCATAGCAGTGGTCGTGGTCATCATTACCTATCTGATCCTGAAGAAGACAGCCCTCGGGCTTTATATCGAAAGTGTTGGTATCAACGGAACAGCGTCAAGACTTGTGGGATTGAATTCTACTATGATCAAGTTCCTCACCTACGTGATCTGCGGTATTCTGGCAGGTATCGCGGGATTTGTGGCTTCCAGCCGTATCTACTCAGCGGACGCCAACAACATCGGACTGAACCTAGAGATGGATGCCATCCTTGCGGTAGCCCTCGGCGGCAACGTGCTTGGCGGCGGTAAATTCAGCCTGATGGGATCTGTGATCGGCGCCTACACGATCCAGGCCCTGACAACCGTGCTCTACGGAATGAACGTGTCTTCCGATCAGCTCCCGGTATACAAGGCCATCGTGGTTGTCATCATCGTTGTTCTGCAGAGCCCTGTATTCCAGAAAGCGCTGGCCAGCAGAAAAGCAAAAAGTCAGGCCGCAAAGCCTGCTGCGGAAGGAGGTAACTAGGAATGGGAAATAAGAATAAGACGGCTATGCCGAAAAAGAAAATCAGTGCAACTGGCTTCCTTCTTATCATCACGATTGCTCTTTTCGTTGTGATGTATGCAGCTGGTATGGTTGTTTTCTCAGACAAGGGATTTGCGAAACCGCAGATGTTCTTTAACCTTTTCGTATCCAATGCAGGGCTTCTGGTCATCGCCCTTGGGCAGACTATCGTCATGATTACCGGTGGGATCGATATCTCCGTTGGTTCCGTGACAGCACTTGTATGTATGGTTTCTGCATTTGAGATGGAGAATATGGGCATGAGCGCTTATGTGGCAGTGGCCTCTGCACTGGCCATCGGTCTTGCATACGGCGTGATACAGGGATTTCTCGTATCCTATCTGGAGATCCAGCCATTCATCGTCACCCTGGCCGGCATGTTCTTTGGCCGCGGTATGACAGCTGTTATCAGTACAGAGATGATCTCCATCAAGAACGAGCTGTTCCTGGCCTGGGCAAACTTTAAGATCAACCTTCCTATTGGTTCCTACAGCAAGAGAGGAAAGTTTATCCCGGCTTACATCTATCCCACGGTCGTGATCGCGATCCTCATACTCATCATCATCATCCTTGTGATGAAGTACTCCAAGTTCGGACGTTCTGTGTACGCTATCGGAGGAAATTCGCAGAGTGCCCTGATGATGGGTCTGAATGTAAAAAAGACAAAATTCAAAGCCTACATCCTGGACGGATTTCTGGCAGGCCTTGGCGGTTTCCTGTTCTGTCTGAACAGCTGTGCCGGATTTGTGGAGCAGGCCAAAGGTCTTGAGATGGATGCTATCTCCTCAGCCGTAATCGGAGGCACGCTGCTCAGCGGCGGCGTGGGCGTTCCTTTCGGAACACTGTTCGGCGTGCTGATCAAAGGTACGATCCAGTCTCTGATCACAACGCAGGGTACGTTGTCCAGCTGGTGGGTGCGCATTGTGCTTTCCGCACTGCTTTGCTTCTTCATCATCCTGCAGGCGATTCTCGGAAATATTAAAAAGAAAAAATAGGCAGGATATTAAAAGAGTTTTGAGATATTGCAGCTATGGGAGATCCTGTAGCTGCAATCTTCTTTTTCGGCGATTTTCCTGGAGTTTTCTGACCTTGGAAAAGAAATGAAAAAACGAGTTGTAAATACAACTAATGTGATATATAGTATAGTTATAAGTACAAATTTGGAAAAAGGAGGGTACATTTTATGGAACAAAAACAATACAAGTTCTGGTTCTGCACAGGGTCACAGGATCTGTATGGGGATGAATGCCTGGCTCATGTGGCAGAGCATTCACAGAAGATGGTGGAGGTACTGAACGCGTCGGGAAATCTCCCCTATGAGATCGTGTGGAAGCCAACGCTGATCACAAACGAGCTGATCCGGAAGACATTTAACGAGGCGAACATGGACGACACCTGCGCGGGCGTGATCACATGGATGCACACATTCTCACCTGCGAAATCCTGGATACTGGGACTGCAGGAGTTCAGGAAACCGCTGCTCCACTTCCATACCCAGTTCAACCGGGAGATCCCCTACGACACCATTGACATGGACTTTATGAACGAGAACCAGGCAGCCCACGGAGACCGGGAGTACGGACATATTTTCAGCCGCCTGAAAAAAGTGCGCAAGGTGGTCATGGGATACTGGGAGGACGAGGATGTCCAGAAGCGGATCGGCTCCTGGATGCGCACCGCGGTGGGCGT
Organism: Claveliimonas monacensis; assembly: GCF_014982975.1. Lineage (GTDB taxonomy): Bacteria > Bacillota > Clostridia > Lachnospirales > Lachnospiraceae > Claveliimonas > Claveliimonas monacensis. Next base: position 55,620 of record NZ_JADCKL010000006.1, on the reverse strand, counting down.
GCTGGAGAGCAGCCATGTGCGGGTTATGCGGATCGCGGACAACATGCGCAACGTAGCTGTGACAGAGGGCGACAAGGTGGAGGCCCAGATCCGGTTCGGATGGGAAGTGGACGCCTACCCTGTTAATGAGATCGCTGAGGCTGTGGCGGCAGTGTCCCAGGCAGATATTGACACACTGGTGGAAGAGTACTACGATAAATATGAAATCCTGCTGGAAGGAAGAGACGAGAAAGAATTCCGTGAGCACGTGGCTGTGCAGGCAGGCATTGAGATCGGATTTGAGAGATTTCTCAAGGAAAAGAACTATCAGGCTATCGTGACCCACTTCGGAGACCTTGGCTCTCTGAAACAGCTTCCGGGACTTGCCATCCAGAGACTGATGGAAAAAGGATACGGATTCGGCGGAGAGGGCGACTGGAAGACAGCGGCCATGGTGCGCATTATGAAGATTATGACTCAGGGCATGAAGGACGCAAAGGGAACTTCCTTCATGGAGGACTACACCTACAATCTCGTGCCGGGTAAGGAGGGCATCCTGCAGGCCCACATGCTGGAGGTGTGCCCAAGTATCGCGGAGGGCCCCATCGGCATCAAGTGCCAGCCCCTCTCCATGGGTGACAGGGAGGATCCGGCCCGGCTTGTATTTACATCCAAGACAGGCCCGGCTGTAGCCACATCCCTGATCGACCTGGGAGACAGATTCCGCCTGATCATCAACGATGTGAACTGCAAGAAGACGGAGAAACCCATGCCCAAACTCCCGGTAGCCACCGCTTTCTGGACACCGGAGCCCAACCTGCAGACCGGAGCCGAAGCCTGGATCCTGGCGGGAGGCGCCCACCATACTGCGTTCTCCTACGACCTGACTGCAGAGCAGATGGGCGACTGGGCTGCCTATATGGGAATCGAGGCCGTCTATATCGATAAAGATACGACTATCCGCCAGTTCCAGAACGAGCTGAACTGGAACGAGCTGGTATACAGAAAGTAGATCACAGATCAGTGAGGAGGAAGAGACATGTTAGAGGAACTGAAAAAAGAAGTGTATGAGGCCAATATGCTGCTGCCGAAGTACAACCTTGTGACCTTCACATGGGGAAATGTCAGCGGCATTGACCGGGAGAAGGGGCTGTTTGTCATCAAGCCCAGCGGCGTGGACTACGACAAGCTGACGCCGGAAGACATGGTTGTGGTGGACCTGGAGGGAAACAAAGTGGAAGGAAAGTACAACCCCTCCTCTGACACAGCCACCCATGTGGTCCTGTACAACCGTTTCAAAGACATCGGCGGGATCGTGCACACCCACTCTCCCTGGGCTACAAGCTGGGCGCAGGCAGGGCGGGACATCCCCTGCTACGGCACGACCCACGCGGACTATATCTACGGCGAGGTGCCCTGCGTCCGCAACCTGACAAAGGATGAGATCGAGGAGGCCTACGAGAAGAACACAGGCGTCCTGATCGCCGATGAGTTTGAGATCCGCCAGAAAGATTACAAAGCAGTGCCGGCGGTACTCTGCAAGAATCACGGCCCCTTTACCTGGGGAAAAGACGCCCACGAGGCCGTGCACAACGCAGTCGTTCTTGAGGAGGTGGCCAAGATGGCTGCCAGGTGTGAGATGATCAATCCGGACAACAAGCCGGCGCCTCAGGAGCTACAGGACAAACATTACTACAGAAAACACGGCGCTAACGCATACTACGGCCAGAAGACAGAAGACTAGTTCCGCGAAGGCCCGCAAGAAAGGCGGTTTGACAAAAATGAGGCAGAAGTCCAAATACATGGAAATATATGACCGGCTGAAGGGAGAGATCTGCCGGGGCGTGCTGGCTTCCGGCGAGAAGATCTACTCCGAAAATGAACTGATGCAGATGTTTTTGGTGAGCCGCCAGACGGTCAGGCAGGCTGTGTCCAGGCTGGAGGCGGAAGGCCTGGTGGTGCGCAGACGGGGCAGCGGGACCTATGTCAGTGAGAAAGGCGGGCAGGACGGCCCGGCGGTGCGAAGCAGGCAGATCGCAGTGGTGACAACCTACATCGATGAGTATATCTTTCCCAAGATTATAAAATCCATCGAAGAGACAGTCAGCGAGAAGGACTACACGCTCCAGGTGGCGTTTACTCATAATTCTGTGGAGATGGAACGCCGGATCCTGCGGAAGCTGTCGGATGAAAATATTGTCAGCGGGCTGATCATCGAGTCTACCAAAAGCGCCCTTCCTAACCCCAATACAGGACTGTACAGGGAGCTGATGGCAAAAGGGATCCCGGTCCTGTTCCTCAATTCCTACTATCCGGACCTTCAGGCGCCCCATGTGTCCATGGATGACCGGCAGGCCGGGAGGGCAGCGGCACAGTTCCTGATCAGGAAGGGGCATAAAAAGATCGGAGCTGTCTTTAAAGCGGATGACGGCCAGGGACATCTGCGGTACCAGGGGTATATGGAAGCGCTCCTGGAAGCAGGCATCGAGGTCAGGGAGGAAAACATCCTGTGGATTGCCACCGGCGATGTGGAGGAGATGGAGCGCGACCAGTCCCGGTATCTCGCCAGGCTGAAAGGGGTCACGGCCTGCGTTTGCTACAACGACACAGTGGCTTCCAAACTGATGGACATCTGTCTGCAAAGCGGGATCAGGATTCCCGATGATCTGTCTGTGATGGGCATCGACGATGCGGATATCTCCAGGGACCTTTCCGTGCCGCTGACCACGGTCCACAATCCCCTGCACAGGCTGGGAAGGCTGAGCGGAGAGCTGATCCTGAAGATGATTCAGGGGGAGCCCGTGCCGGAGGTCAATGAGATGGAGGGGGCCATTGTTGAGAGGGAATCTGTAAAACCATATGGAGCATAGAATGAAGAGTAGCCGCAAGTGCGGCTAAGGAGGAGAAAATGAGTATAAATGCAGAGAATGTAAAGCGGATGATTGAAGAGGGACGTGCAGTTGTCGGCATCGAGCTTGGTTCTACAAGGATCAAGACCGTGATGATCGATGAAGAGCATATCCCGGTCGCTTCGGGAAGCTACGCCTGGGAGAACAGGCTGGACGGGCATATCTGGACCTACTCTCTGGAGGACATCTGGAAAGGGCTCCAGGGAAGCTACCAGGATATGGTGAAGAATGTAAAGGAAACCTACGGCGTGGATGTCAAAAAAATCGCGGCCGTCGGGTTCAGCGCCATGATGCACGGATACATGGCTTTTGACAAAGAAGACAAGCTCCTTGTTCCGTTCCGGACATGGAGAAACACGATCACAGGGCAGGCGGCGGAAGAGCTGACAGAGCTGTTCCAGTACAATATCCCTGAGAGATGGAGCATTGCCCACCTGTATCAGGCTATACTGAACAAGGAAGAGCACGTGAAGGATGTGGCGTACTTCACCACCCTGGCCGGCTATATCCACTGGCGCATGACAGGCAGGAAGGTGCTGGGGATCGGAGACGCGTCAGGTATGTTCCCCATTGACATCCAGACAAAAGACTTTGATGAGCGCATGATCGGACAGTTTGACCAGCTGGTGGCAGACAGAGGCTATGGCTGGAAGCTGCGCCAGATCATGCCCAAGGTGCTGCTTGCCGGTGAGGACGCAGGCACAATGACAGAGGAGGGGGCTGCCCTTCTGGACCCGTCAGGCATGCTGCAGGCGGGGGCAGTCGTGTGTCCGCCGGAAGGCGACGCAGGGACCGGCATGGCTGCCACAAACAGCGTGGCGGTGCGCACCGGCAACGTATCAGCAGGAACATCGGTATTTGCCATGATCGTCCTGGAAAAAGAACTGTCTAAAGTGCACAGGGAGATCGATATGGTGACAACCCCCACAGGAAGCCTTGTGGCTATGGCCCACGCCAACAACTGTACTTCAGATCTGAATGCCTGGGTTTCTCTTTTCAGAGAGTACGGAGAGGCCATGGGCGTGAAGGCGGATATGGATGAGATCTTCGCTACCCTGTACAACAGGGCGCTGGAGGGCGACGCGGACTGCGGCGGACTTCTGTCCTACGGATTTTATTCAGGGGAGAGCATCGTTCCTGTGGACGAGGGAAGACCTCTGTTTGTGCGCACACCGGACAGTAGATTTAATCTGGCAAACTTTATGCGGACCCACCTCTATGCGGCGCTGGGCACACTGAAGATCGGCATGGATATCCTGGTGAAAGAGGAGAAGATCCAGATTGACAAGATCCTCGGACACGGCGGACTGTTTAAGACGCCCGGAGTGGGACAGCGCATCATGGCAGCAGCCATGCAGGCTCCGGTCTCTGTCATGGAGACGGCAGGTGAAGGAGGAGCCTGGGGCATCGCACTGCTGGCTTCCTATGCCGTACACAAAGAAGAGGGCGAGACGCTGGAGGCTTATCTGAACAGCAGAGTATTCGGCGGAGATGAGGGCGTAAAGATGGAGCCGGATGCAGGCGATATGGCCGGCTTTGAGACTTTCATCGAGCGGTTTAAAGAGGGCCTTTCTGTAGAGCAGGAGGCTGTCAGAAAACTGGTATAAGACAAAAAAATGGCATTGGAGCACACATCTCCAATGCCATTTTCATTTTTTCTCCTAGATCACTGTGGAAGAGATCAGCTCGCTCAGCACATCTGACACGGAATCGGTTGTGTAGTCTGCGTAGAAAGAGATGCCGGGAGCGGCGCCGGACATGGCGTAGCTGGTTCCGGCAAGCTGCAGCATCTCCACGTCGTTGTACTGGTCCCCGAAGGCCATACATTCTTCCGGCAGAATGTGCAGGTGATCCAGCAGGGTCTGCAGGGCCGTGCCCTTGTTTGCGTCCGGAGCAATGAAGTCCACCCATATATTACCTGAGGTGACCACCTTGATCTCACTGGAAAACAGTTTCTGGAAGTAGGTCAGACAGTCCTTGGTGCCGTTAAAATTGCAGACAGCGATTTTCAGAAAGGGCTCCCGGACCTCGTCCATGCTGTCCACAAATTGCATGTTGTTCTTCATCACATGGAGCATGTGATCCCGGAACACCTCATTTACAGAGTCACTGTAGCAGACCTGCTCTCCTGAGACGATGCATTCACATCCGCTGCAGCTGTGTATGGCATCGATGATCCGGTTGCCCAGTTCCCGGGGGATCAGGCCTTTGGACAGTGTCTTTCCATCGTGAATGCAGAGCGAACCGTTCTCCGCTATATAGGAGATTTCGTCTTGCACCGGCGCAAAAAGTCTCTGCAGATTGGGGTATTGGCGCCCGCTGGCGGCCACAAAATGGATGCCCATTTCTTTTAATGCCCGGATCTGGTCGAATATAAGGGGATCCAGCTCCTGCGCTCCGTTCTGCAGCAGAGTTCCGTCCAGGTCGCTGGCAATCAGTTTTATCATATTTTGTCCTCCATATAAGTAAAATAGTAAGCTGTAGTCAAAAAGGATCTTTCCCATTATAGTACGAAACAGGAAAATGTGCAAAATAAAATGGTCAGGTATGAATGTGGAGAATAGACATTGCCTTTCAAAGGGGAAGAGCTTATAATATAGCCAAAGCGAATTTTGAGCAGAGAAGGAGACCAGACATATGAGAATAGGAATAGGAAATGACCATTCGGCGGTGGAGATGAAACGGGAAGTCATGAAATTCCTGCAGGACCTTGGCTATGAAGTGATCAATTACGGGACAGATTCCACGGAGAGCTGTGACTATCCGGTCTACGGCGAGAAAGTGGGACAGGCTGTTGCGTCAAAAGAAGTGGATCTTGGCATATTGATCTGCGGCACAGGCGTGGGCATCTCCCTGGCAGCCAACAAAGTAAAGGGGATCCGGGCCGTAGTGTGCAGTGAACCGTACTCAGCCCGCCTGTCCAGACAGCACAACAATACCAACATCCTTGCGCTGGGAGCCAGGGTAGTGGGGATTGAGCTGGCAAAAATGATTATTGAGGAGTGGCTGAACGCAGAATTTGAGGGAGGCAGACATCAGAGACGGGTCGATATGATCATGGATATCGAAAATAAAGAAAGATAGAAACGTAAGAAAACGAAAGTGGACAAAAGAATATCGAAATGATAAAATAAAGAAAAATGAAACAAAACAGGGATAAGGAGGAAGAAGAAATGAAAATTGCAATTGGATGTGATCCCAACGCCCAGGAAGCCAAGGAAGAGATCATCAAGTACATTGAGGCAAAGGGGTACGGGGAAGTGACGGACTTTGGAAGCGATGACCCCATCTACGCCAATGTTGCCATCAAAGTCGGCGAGGCTGTGGCTTCCAAGGAGTACGACAGAGGGATCCTGATCTGCGGTACAGGTATCGGGGTGTCTATCGCGGCCAACAAAGTAAAAGGAGCCTACGCGGCCCTTGTGTCAGACGTATATTCCGCTCAGAGGGCAAGACTCAGCAACGATGCCAATATCGCCTGCATGGGCGCGTTCACGACAGGAAACAAGGTGCGAGAGCTTATGGTGGACGCCTTCCTTGGAAACGAGTTCGTTCCGGGCTGCTCTTCTCAGCCAAAAGTGGACGCTTTTGTGAAATACGACCAGGAAAGATAAGACAAAAAAGCTGTAAAAAAAGCGATGCGGATCTGTTCGGCATCGCTTTTTTGTATACAAATCTATGCGCCGGTTTTTTGCATTAAAACCCGGCCAGATGCAGCAGCACGCCGGCGATGACTGCGCAGGCGTACAGAAGGCCGGTGAATTTGACACATTCCTTTTTGTCCGGGTTGACTTTGAAAAGGACAATGAGCCCCACACCCGCATTGGTGCACAGGCCGGCAATGACAGAGGCAAAGGAGAGCGCGCCGCCAAGGTAGAGCTCTGTCAGTAGCACGGAGGCTGCGCAGTTGGGAATAAATCCCAGGAGAGCTGCCAGGAAAGGCTGCAGGATGCTTCCATTTAAAAGGAAGGTGGACACAGAATCAAGTCCCACAGCTTCGATGACACCGTTCAGGATAAGGGTGCAGAGGAAAATGTAGGCAAACAGCCGGACCGTGTGGTTCAGCGCCGGGCGCAGGATCCCGTGATGGTTGTGGCAGCCGCAGTGGTGGCAGAGATCCTCGATCTCCTTCTTGGTGGAGATCAGCCTGGCAAAGAACAGGTCAGCCAGGTATCCGGCCGCGATGGCGATGATGAGCTTCGCAGCCAGGAGGGAGAAGATGGCGGTCCCGTTACCCGGGTGGCCGACGAGGATCAGCACAGCCTCGTCGGAGGTGGCCAGGAAGACGGCCAGCAGTGTGCCTACGGAGATCACCCCGCCAGAGTACAGGTTGGCGGCCATGACAGAAAACCCGCACTGGGGGATACAGCCAAAGACAGCCCCCACAACAGGGCCGGCTTTTTCAATTTTTGTCAGAGTCCGGCGGATCCACGCGCTGGAGTAGTGCTCCAGCCCTTCCAGGAGAAGGAAGGCCGCAAACAGGAAGGGGAGCATGCGCAGGCTGTCCTCCACTGTGTGTAAGAAAATATGTTCCAGTAGTTCCATGTTCAGATCTTCTTTCTTTATACAAAATGAAAACGATTATCAGGTTATCTTGAAAATAGTACCAAGTTCCAGGCAGAATGTCAAATAAAATGTGTATGAAAATAAAAGAATAAAGAGAAATATGCATAAGCAGGAGCCCTGCGCGGCAGAGCTCCTGCTTGGAAATATCTCGATCATATTTCAGACAAGACGGTGTGAGGGAATTAGCCTTCCACAACAAACATATCTTTGCCTACTCCGCAGATGGGGCATACCCAGTCTTCCGGGAGATCTTCAAATGCTGTGCCCGGTGCGATGCCGCTGTCAGGATCGCCGATTTCCGGATCGTAAACATAACCGCAAGGTTCACATACATATTTCTGCATAGTTTTTTCCTCCTGTTAGCATTCATTGTAATGTCTGATACCATTACAAGGCTATTATAAAATGTACAGACAGTTTCTGCAAGGCATTGATGAAAGAATCTTGCGGATGCCTCCTTGAAATTTGTTCCAAGCTGTGACAAAATAGGTTCTGGACACTGCAACAGATGTCCTGAAGACTAAATATAAACAGAACAGGAGTGGATAAAATGACAAAGATAGATATTATCTCAGGCTTTCTGGGAGCCGGCAAGACGACGCTCATCCAGAAGCTGTTGAAAGAGGCTTTTAAGGGAGAGCAGGTCGTGCTCATTGAGAACGAGTTCGGTGAGATCGGCATCGACGGAGGCTTCCTCAAGGAGGCCGGAGTAGAGATCCGGGAAATGAATTCCGGATGTATCTGCTGCTCCCTTGTGGGGGACTTTGGCGCTTCTTTGAAAGAGGTCATTGACACCTACCATCCGGACAGGATCCTCATTGAGCCATCCGGAGTCGGAAAGCTCTCCGACGTCAAGAAAGCGGTTGAGGGCGTGAAGACAGATGCGGATGTGGTGCTGAACAGCGCCACCACAGTGGTGGATGTAAAGAAATGCAAAATGTACCTGAAGAACTTTGGCGAGTTCTATAGAAACCAGGTGGAGTCGGCTGGAGCTATCATCCTGAGCCGTACAGACATTGCGGACGATGCCAAGGTGGAGCAGGCTGTGGAACAGATCCGGGCTCTCAACGCGGAGGCGCCCATCATCACGACGCCGGAAGACCAGATCGACGGCGCCAAGCTCCTGGAGATCATGGAGCAGCACGCCCCGTCTCTGGAGGAGGAGCTTATGGAGGAGACCAGGTGTGAGGTGTGCGGCGGCCACCATGCGCCAGGCGAGGAGCACCATCACCACCATGATCACGAACACGAGCATGGCCACCACCATGACCATGGTCATCATCATCACCACCATGCGGATGAAGTGTTCGGCAGCTGGGGTATGGAGACTGTGAAAAAATACAATGCCCAGGATCTGAAGGTGCGCCTTGATGCTCTTGGAGATGCGGACACCTACGGCATGGTACTCCGTGCCAAGGGAATGGTGGAAGGCGACAAGGGAACCTGGATCTACTTTGACATGGTGCCCGGCGAGGTGGAACTTCGGGAAGGACAGCCGGATTACACAGGACGCATCTGCGTGATCGGCTCCAAGCTGAAAGAAGAGGCGCTGAAAGATCTGTTTGCAGGTGCGGCAGAATAGAAAGGGCAGGTGACAGAACATATGCAGATGGTAGACAATGCCAGAGTAGTGGTGTACCTTATGGCAGGTTTCCTGGAGAGCGGAAAGACCAGCTTTCTCCGGTATACGCTGGGGCAGGAGTATTTTGAGATCGACGGGAACACCCTGCTGATCCTCTGCGAGGAGGGTGAGGAGGAGTACGGCGAGGAACTGCTGAAGCGGACAAACACCACCCTCCTTACCGTGGATGACCCGGAGGAGATGACGCTGGAGTGGCTGCAGGAGGCGGACAGGAAGTACCGCCCGGAGAGGGTCATCATCGAGTGCAACGGCATGTGTCCGGTGAGTAAGATCGAGGATATGGACGTGCCGGCAGGATGGGGACTGGTCCAGAAACTGGTGACAGTGGACGCTTCTACATTCGGAACGTACATTGCGAACATGAAGCCTCTTTTTATGGAGATGGTGAGAAATGCGGAGCTTGTCATGTTCAACCGCTGTACCAGGGACATGCCCCTTGCGTCCTACCGGAGAAATGTGAAGGTAGTCAACCAGAGCGCCCAGATCATCTTCGAGGGTGAGGACGGGGAGATCGACAATATCTTTGAAGACGCCATGCCCTACGATCTGGATGCCCCCGTGGTGCAGATCGACGATATGGACTACGGGATCTGGTATGTGGATATGATGGACCACCCGGAGAGATATTTAAAGAAAACAGTGGAGTACAAAGCGAAAGTGCTCAAACCGAGAGGATTTGCGGCAAAGGAATTCGTGGCGGGCAGGATGGCCATGACGTGCTGCGCGGATGACACCACATTCCTGGGATATATATGCCGCAGCCCCTACGCGCCCAAACTTACGCCCGGCCAGTGGGTAAAAGTCCGTGGGACCGTAGGCTATGAATACACCCGCGCCTACGGAAGAAAAGGCCCGGTGATCAAGGCGGAGTATGTGGAGGAGGCTCAGGCGCCCCAGGACGAGATGGTCTATTTCAACTAGACAATGTAAGGAGAAGAATATGAGTAATATATTGATCGGTATCCTGATACCGTTTTTTGGCACCACACTTGGGGCTGCCTGCGTCTTTCTGCTGCGGGGAGAGAAGATGCCGCCCCACATCCAGAAAGGGCTCCTGGGGTTTGCCTCCGGCGTTATGGTGGCCGCCTCGGTGTGGTCCCTCCTCATCCCGGCCATGGATATGTCCGCAGACATGGGGAAGCTGGCATTTGCCCCTGCGGCGGCAGGGGTGGCTGTGGGGATGCTTTTTTTGCTCCTTCTGGATAAGAGGGTGCCTCACCAGCACATGGACCACAAAGAGCCGGAGGGGCCTAAGAGCAGCTGGCAGCGCTCTACCATGCTGGTGATGGCAGTGACCCTCCACAATATCCCGGAGGGAATGGCTGTGGGTGTGGTGTTTGCCGGTCTTCTGGCGGACAATGCCCAGATCTCTCTCATGGGAGCCTTTGCCCTCTCCATCGGGATCGCCATCCAGAATTTTCCGGAGGGAGCCATTATCTCCCTGCCGCTGAAGAGCGAGGGCGGAGTCAGCAGAGGCAGGGCGTTCCTGTACGGCACGCTGTCCGGTATCGTGGAGCCGGCTGCCGCTCTTGTCACCATCCTTCTGTCGGGGCTTCTCACCCCGGTGCTGCCCTTCCTTTTGTCCTTTGCGGCGGGGGCCATGCTGTATGTGGTGGTGGAAGAGCTCATTCCGGAGGCCAACGAAGGAGAGCACAGCAATATCGGAACACTGGGGTTTGCGGCGGGATTTATCCTTATGATGATCCTGGACGTGGCTCTGGGCTGATCTGCAGAAAGAAAACAGAACGCGGGGCGGGGCATCTGGAGACGGAGCCCCGCCCTGCGTTTTTAAGATTTTTTTAGAGAACCTTTATAGAAATCTTAAGGTGACGGGTATATAATAGGGGGATATAAAGGAGACGTAAATGTACATGACGAGAAAAAAAAGAAAAACAAAAGCAAAGGTACAGGAGCAGAGTGAGCGGAGGAGCCGACGCATACAGACGACCCGCTATGATCCGGATCCGCAGGAGGGGCTTACCTCTCAGCAGGTACAGGAGCACCGGATGCACGGGTGGACCAATATCTCGGTAGATCCTCCGGCAAAGACGACAAAAGAGATCATACACGAGAATGTGTTTACCTACTTCAACCTGATTTTTATCGTGCTGGGCATCCTGCTCTGCCTGGTGGGATCCTTTCGGAATCTGACCTTTCTGCCGGTAGTCATCATCAACACCCTTATCGGTATCGTGCAGGAAGTGCGTTCCAAGAATGTCCTGGAAAAGATGAGCATGCTGAATGCGCCTCACGCCAGGGTGGTGCGGGACGGCAAAATAAAAAAGGTCAATTCGGAGGAGCTGGTGCTGGATGACATTGTCATTTTCGGCGCAGGAAACCAGATCTGTGCGGATGCTGTCGTCTCTTCCGGGGAGGTGCAGGTCAATGAGTCCCTGCTGACAGGAGAGTCTGATGAGATCACCAAGCGAAGGGGGGACAAGCTCATGTCCGGCAGTTTCGTGGTGTCCGGGGAATGCCGGGCCCGGCTGGACAAGGTGGGGGAGGATTCCTACATCTCCCGGCTGACCATAGAGGCCAAGGCCATGGACGACCAGGAACAGTCGGAGATGATCCGGTCTTTGGACAAGCTGGTCAAATGGGTGGGTATCATCATCATTCCCATCGGACTGATCCTGTTTTCCCAGAGCTTCTTTTTCAACCATGAAGGATTTGCCCAGAGCGTCACCTCCATGGTGGCAGCAGTCATCGGCATGATCCCTGAGGGGCTGTACCTGCTTGCCAGTGTTGCTCTGGCAGTGAGCGCCATGCGGCTTGCCAGCCAGAAGGTGCTGCTCCACGATATGAAGAGCATCGAGACGCTGGCCAGGGTCAATGTGCTCTGTGTGGATAAGACGGGAACGATCACGGAAAATACCATGACAGTGAACCGGGTGGAGCCCACCTTGGATTACCGGGAGAAAGAGGAGGAGTATCCCCCTCTTGAGAAAATGCTGGGAGACTTTGCGGCGGCCATGAGCGAGGACAATATCACAATGGCTGCCCTGAAAGAGTATTTCCAGGAGAACACCGGGAAAAAGCCGGTGAGCCTCACCTCTTTTTCGTCGGCGGTAAAATACAGCAGCGTCACCTACAAAGACGGGGCCTATGTGCTGGGTGCGCCTGAGATGGTGCTGCGGGATGACTACGTGCTCTACGAGGCGGAGATCGAGCAGTTTACCAGGAAGGGATACCGAGTTCTCGTCTTTGGAAAATATGCGGGGGAGATCGACGGCAAACCCCTCACAGAGAAGGTTACGCCGCTGGGCTACGTGATGCTGTCCAACCCCATCCGGCAGAATGCGCCGGAGACTTTTGCCTACTTCGCAGAGCAGGGCGTGGACATCAAGGTGATCTCCGGGGACAACCCGGTCACTGTGTCGGAAGTGGCTTCCCAGGCCGGCATAGCGGGGGCAGAGAACTATGTGGACGCCGGCACGCTGAAGACGGACCAGGATGTGGCGGCAGCCATGAAAAAGTACACGGTCTTCGGGCGGGTGACGCCCAATCAGAAGCGGCAGTTTGTGAATGTGCTGAAAAGCCAGGGCAACACGGTAGCCATGACAGGGGACGGTGTCAACGACATTCTGGCCCTGAAGGATGCGGACTGCAGCATCGCCATGGCGTCGGGAAGCGAGGCCGCCTCCCAGGCAGCCCAGGTCGTGCTGCTGGAGTCAGATTTCTCCTGCATGCCCTCGGTGGTGCTGGAAGGGCGCAGGGTGGTCAACAACATTCAGCGGTCAGCCAGCCTGTTCCTTGTGAAAAATATATTTTCTCTCCTTCTGTCCGTGTTCTCGGCGGTGTTTATGATCACTTACCCGCTGGAGCCCTCCCAGATCTCGCTGATCAGTATGTTCACCATCGGTGTGCCGGCCTTCTTCCTGGCGCTGGAGCCCAATAAGAACCGGATACAGGGACATTTCCTGCCCAATGTATTTCTGAAGGCCCTGCCCGGCGGACTGACAGATGTGCTGATCGTGGGAGCATTGGTGATCTTCGGACAGACCTTTGAGGTGGGACAGAAGGACATTGCCACGGCGGCTACCATCCTGCTTGCCATTGTGGGATTTATGGTGCTGTGGAAGATCAGCCAGCCTATGAACCCCATCCGGATCGCTGTTCTGGTGGGCTGCGGCATTGCGCTTGTGTTCTCCAGCATCTACCTGGGAGATTTGTTTGCCATCACAGCCATGTCCACTAAGTGCATCATGCTCTTCATCGTCTTTTCCATAGCGGCGGAGCCCGTGTTCCGCTACCTGAGCTTTCTTGTGGAGGCCATCGGAAAATTCGGGAAGCGGCTGTTCCAGTGGCATGAGAAAAATAAAGGAAAGACAGCTTAGACATAAAAAAAGAGTTCCACAGTGGAACTCTTTTTGCTTTGTGAAAAGTCCTGCATGCAGGACGCGCAGGCGGGAATGAACCTCAGCTGCGCCGCATAAATGTATTGATCACATGCAGAACGCCGTCCTCATCGTTGGACTTTGTGATGTAGTCCGCGCTGTCCAGCACAGGAGGCTGGGCGTTGGCCATGGCGACTCCCAGGCCGGCGGTCTCGATCATGGTGATGTCATTGTAACCGTCCCCGCAGCAGATCATCTGCTCTGTGGACAGGCCGATGCTGCCAAGAAGCTTCACCAGCGCGTGGGCTTTGTCCACACCTCTTGGCATGATCTCCAGGAAGAAGGGGTCGGAACAGTAGATGCTCAGATAGGACCGGAAATGCTGTGCCATGGCATCTTTCATCCGGCTGATCACCTCCGGCTCCCCGGTGGCCAGAAGTTTGTTGGCCTGCGGGGGAATGGCAGACAGGAAATCCGAACGCTCCAGGACAGGCATGTGGTTGATCCTGGATTCTAACTGTGTATAGCGGTTGGGATGTATCCCGGAGATGATGTGGTCTTCCGTGTAGGTCAGGATGTCCGCGCCGTCCCGGGCAAAGGCGGAGGCCAGGCGGAAGACATCCGGAAGCGCATCCTTTGGCAGACAGCGGTTGTACATCACCTCCCCGCTGCGGCAGTCTGTGATGCGGGCTCCGTTGAAGGAGAGGATGTAGCTGCCGTAGTCAGAAAGATGCAGCTGTCGGGCCAGGGGAACTACGCCTCTTGTGGGGCGCCCGCTTGCCAGGACTACTTTTTTCCCCATCTTCTGTATGTCGATCAGCGCCTCCAGCGTGGCCGGCGTGATCTCCTTTTTTGAGTTGGTCAGTGTGCCGTCCAGATCAAGGACGAGAACCTGATAATCCATGGTCTGTTCTCCTTTGTGGAATCTCCTACAGCTCCTGCAGCGCCTGTACGATCCCGCTGAAGCCAAGGCTGTTGGAGGCTTTTACAAGGACATTGTCCCCCTCCTTTATCAGTTCCCCGAGATGAGGGATGAGATCGTCCTTTGTGGCGAACCAGTGCGTCTCTATCCGGGAACCGGCATCCTCTATGCCCCGGATGATCTCTTTTGCCAGTTCGTCCACGGCGATCACCATGTCTGTCCCGGATGCGGCCAGGTAAGTGCCTACCTCATAGTGGAGCTCTTTCTCGTTATGACCCAGCTCGCCCATTTTTCCAAGGACAGCCACTCTGCGGCCGATCCCAAGACCCAGCACGTCGATGGCAGCCTTCATGGAAACCGGGTTGGCGTTGTAGCAGTCGTCCAGGATAATGACTTTGTCTGTCTGGATGATGTTGTTCCTGCCCGGCAGGAAGGGAAGGTGCTCAATGCCGTATTTGATCTGTTCGCTGCTAAGACCCAGCACGTATCCCACTGCCGCCCCTGCAAGAGCGTTGGATACCATGTGGGATCCGGGGGTGGGGACCAGACAGGAAAACTGTCCGCCGGGTGTGTGGATAATGCAGGAAGAGCCCTTCAGGCCCTGGGACTGTATGTCTGTGGCATACACATCGCAGTCCGGCGATGTGCCGTAGAAGAGGGGGGTTACGCCCTTCACAGGTCCGACGGTGGACAGGAGAGGGTCATCTCCGTTGAGGACGATGGAGCCGCCCGGCTTCATGTCCTGGAACATCTGTGTCTTTTCCTGCATGATGCCCTCCTGGGTCTTGAGGAATTCCAGGTGGGCCACACCGATGTTGGTGATCACGCACACATCAGGCTGGGCCACGGTGGAGAGTTTGCGCATCTCACCGAAATGGTTGATGCCCATCTCCAGGACAGACACCTCATTTTCCTCCTTCAGGTCAAAGACAGTCAGGGGAAGGCCGGACTCGCTGTTCAGGTTCCCCTGGGTCTTGTGTACATTGAACTTCTGCGCCAGGACGGATGCGATCATCTCCTTTGTGCTGGTCTTTCCCACACTGCCGGAGATGCCCACTACTTTGAGGTCAAAAGAGTCCCGGTACAGCTTTGCAATGTCCAGAAGGGCCTGGGCGGTGGACTCTACCCGGATATAGGGGAAGGGGACTTCGCCCAGATCCTGCTCAGACACGGCGCACAGAGCGCCTGCGTCCATGACAGAGGGGATGAAAGAATGTCCGTCCACCCGCTCTCCTTTGATGGCTACAAACACATCCTCCGGGCCGGCTTTCCGGCTGTCGATGACCACGTGGGCGGCCTCCCGGGAGAGGAGGCTGTCGCTGCCGTGGTATGTGCCGCGGCAGGCCCTGGTTATATTTTCTATTGTGAGATTTTTCATGTTTCTCTCCTATCTGTATCTGGCGTCCATAGATTTTTCAATGATCTGCTCACAGAACTCGCCGTATTCGTATCCGGCTGCCTTTGCCGCTTTGGGCAGGAGGCTGGCGTTTGTCATGCCGGGCAGTGAATTGACTTCCAGGCAGTAGAAACGGCCTGTGTGATTGTCCACGATGAAATCTGCTCTGCAGTATACGTTCAGGCGGAGAGCCTCTGCGGCCAGCACGCCGGTCTTCTGTATGGCCTCTGTGGTCTCTTTGTCCACGGAGGTAGCGGGGCAGATCTCGGAAGCACCGCCGCTCTGGTACTTGTGCACATAGTCAAACACGCCTCCGTCGGGAATGATCTCCACAAGGGGAAGTGCCTTGCCGTCAAAAATGCCGCAGGCATATTCCCGGCCATCGATGAAGGGCTCAATGACTACTTCGTCCTCCTTTTCAAAAGACAGACGCATGGCCTCCCGGAATTCCTCCTCCGTGTGGGCAAAGTGCACGCCGATGCTGGATCCCCCGGAGCAGGGTTTGACTACCAGGGGAAGGGGGATCTGGAGCGCTTCCAGGGAAATGTCCTTATCCCTGCGGGAAATGTGTGTGCCGTAGGGAGTGGGGACGCCGGCAGAGTGGAAGAGATCTTTCGTGACGCCCTTATCCATGGAGAGCGCGCATCCCAGTGAGTCGGGACCTGTGTAGCGGATCCCCAGAGTGTCAAAAGCAGCCTGCAGCTTGCCGTTCTCACCCAGTCCTCCGTGAAGGGCCAGGAAGGTGATGTCGGCCAGACTGCACAGTTCCAGCACGTGGGGGCCCAGGTAGCTGGGGGAGTCCCCGGGCCGGGATGCCCAGAGGGCGTCGAGGTCCGGCTCGGACACCTGGATGCCAGTGGCGATCTCAAGGCCGCCTCCCGGCAGGGTGAACACATCCTCCAGGTTCTCGGGCGCATCCTCAAGTCCGAGGAAGGCATCCAGAAGGTAGGCGTTATGTCCTCGCTCCAGGAGCGCACGGCAGATACTTCCGCCTGAGCTCAGGGAGACGTCCCGCTCGTTGCTGTAGCCGCCTGCCAGTACAATAATATTCATAACAATAAGTCCTCCTTAACTATATCCGATTAATCCATATCCATCTGATCAAGCAGAGATTTTTTCACCTCATAGAGGCTCTCAGACAGATCCACGTAGACCTGGTGGGGGTAGAAGAGACGCTTTGTCTCCTCCCACAGAGTCTTCTTCTCCTGCTTGCAGTACTCCGCGATCTCCATGACAGAGGGTGACTGGTAGACACACTCTCCGTTCCGGAACACAGGCACAAGGATCTCACGCATGGTGTAGGTGCCGCCCGGAAGCCGGGTCTTTTTCCATGTCTCAATGGGATCAAAGAGAAGCAGATCCTGGTCTGTGTCATAGGTCTCATCCACAAAGCAGATCAGGTCGGCTCTTACTTTTCCTGTGGTCTTGTCGTAGATCCGGTAAATGGTCTTGTTGCCCGGGTTGGTGATCTTCTCTGTGTTCTCGGAGATCTTGATCTTGGGCACAAACTGACCGGACTCATCCTGGATGGCCGCCAGTTTGTAAACGCCGCCAAAAGAAGGGCAGTCTTTTGAGGTGATCAGGTTGGTGCCCACACCCCAGGAAGTGATGGCTGCCTGCTGTATTTTCAGGTCGTGGAGCAGATATTCGTCCAGGTCGTTTGACGCGGAGATCACTGCGTCCGTAAATCCTGCCTCGTCCAGCATGGCCCGTGCCTGTTTTGACAGGTATGCCAGGTCGCCGCTGTCCAGGCGGATGCCGTACTTTTTCATGGAGATGCCTGCAGCGCGCATTTCCTCAAACACGCGGATGGCGTTTGGAACGCCGGACTTCAGTGTGTCGTAGGTGTCTACCAGAAGGATGCAGTTGTCCGGATAGAGCTGGGCGTAGGTCTTGAAGGCCGTGTACTCATCCGGGAAGCTCATGATCCAGCTGTGGGCGTGGGTGCCCAGCACAGGCACGTTAAAGCGCTGACCTGCCAGTACGTTGGAAGTGCCGATGCAGCCTCCGATGATGGCGGCTCTGGCGCCGTAAAGCCCTGCGTCAGGACCCTGAGCCCGGCGCAGGCCGAACTCCATAATGCCGTCTCCGCCCGCCGCAAATACGACCCTGGAGGCCTTTGTGGCGATGAGACACTGATGATTGATGATGTTGAGGATGGCGGTCTCCACAAGCTGGGCCTCCATGATAGGCGCAATGACCTTTATGACGGGCTCTTTGGGGAAGATGACCGTCCCCTCGGGGATGGCGTAGATATCTCCGGTAAAGTGGAACCCGCTCAGGTAGTGGAGGAAATCTTCGCTGAACATACCCAGGCTGCGCAGGTAGTCCACGTCCTCGTATGTGAAATTCAGATTTTTTACGTACTCAATGACCTGCTCCAGGCCCGCACAGATGGAGTAGCCTCCATTGCTGGGGTTCTGGCGGAAGAATACATCGAAGATGACGGTCTCGTTCTGCCCTTTTTCATAGTATCCCTGCATCATGGTAAGCTCGTAGAAGTCCGTCAGCAGGGTCAAATCATGTCTGCTCATTGTTCTCTTTTTTAAACTCCTTTGTATTTGTTGTAGCTGAAAAAGTTATCCCAATTATAGCACCATAAGAGGGAAAAGTAAAAACAAAGTAAAAATTATACAAGGGACTGATTCCTGATGATGGTCTCCTGGATGATATTGTGGCAGTAGTCTCCCAGGTGCCGCCGGGTCTGCTTGTCAAGCTGGTCGGGATAAATGGGTTTTCCGTACTCCAGCACCACGTGGGTCTTGCGCACAAAGGGGAGATGTCCCTCAAAGATGGCCTGGGTGTTGTTCATGGACATGGGGATGATGGCGCAGCCGGTCTTCTCGGCGATCTTCAGAGCCCCGTCCTTAAAGGGGAGCATGGAAAGCTCCTCCCCTGTGTTTCTCGTACCCTCGGGGAAAATGCAGATGGAGATACCGCTTTTTACATATTCTATGGCCTGCAGGATGGTCTTAAGCCCCTCTTTTGGAGTGCTTCGGTCCAGGAACAGGCAGTACAGATTTTTCATCCAGTCCCGCAGCAGAGGATAGCGGAGCATCTCCTTTTTCGCCACATACCCGGTCAGCCGCCGACATCTGGAATAGGTCAGAAGGATATCAAAATAACTCCTGTGATTTCCTATATAAAGGACCGGCTCATCGGGCACATTCTCCTCCCCGATGACGGTTACTTTCACACCCGCAATCTTTAGCATCAGGCGGAACGTCCACTGCACCATCCGAAGGCAGGAGTAATCTTTGGCTCTCCGGTTCACAAGCCCCACAAAGTATTCCACGATGAGAACCGGTATGCCGACTATGAGATAAAAAAAAAGTACGATCGCAATAGCAATAAATCTTATCATGATTTCGAAAACCTTTCTTCTGTTTCTTTTGTGTACATCATAAGCATCTTACCATAAAACTGTCATTTTTCAAAGGGGTGGCGTGTATGATAATAGAGAGAATATCCATAGGGTGAAGCCATGAAAAGACGCAGGATACTGTGTGTGTTTTCTGTGCTGGTCCTGCTCCTGTCCGGGTGCAGCGTCCGCCGCATAGACGGGGAGAAAAAGCAGGATCTGGATTATAAGACGCTGGATCGCCTGGGGATTCCGGAGAAACTCTGGAAGGAAGTGGAGGAGAAAAAAGAGGAGCCCTTTCTCCTGGCATACGGGGACGGCGAGCAGCTGTACATAGCTATGGGTTATGGGGAGCAGGAGAGCGGCGGGTACAGTATCCAGATAGAAGAGGTCTGTGAGACGGAAGACGCAGTCTGCATCCGCACCTGCCTGACAGGGCCGGATGAGGGGGAGAAGGTGTCGCAGGAGCCGGATTGTCCATATGCGACCGTGGCGACAGAGTATACGGAAAAAAGAATTCTGTGGGAGAGGTAAGGAGGAGTAAAAATGGAGCAGATCAAAAAGACGGTCCGGGCAGGCCGGATCGGACCTGGTGTGACAGATCAGTTTTATGTAGATGAAGACATCAATATTCCGGAGGCGAAGTACGATGCCGCCAGAGTTGTGTACGGCAGTGGAAGAATCCATGTGGAGGATATACGTCCGGCTGAACACTATGCCAGAGTGACAGGGAGGCTATCCTATCAGATCCTCTATGAGACGGAGGATGGCGGGGAACAGCTGTCCTCACTTGCCGGCAGGCTGCCTTTTGAGGAGATGGTATACATGGAGGAGGAGCCAAAGGATCAGCTGTTTGTCCGGGGGGCCACGGCAGAGGTCAGCGTAACCCTGATCAATTCCCGGAAGATGAATCTGAAGGCTTCTGTGGATCTGACCATCGGGTCTGAGGGGGCGGAGGAAGAACAGATCACGGCGGACATGGAGGAAGAGTCCACCATCTACAAGAAATTTTCCGAGAGGGAGATCCTGGAACTGTGCACGGTACAGAAAGATGTGTACCGCATCAAGGAGGAGATCCATCTGCCGGCAGCCAGGGAAAATATCGGCACCCTCCTTCTGGGGGAGAGCGCCCTTCGGAAACTGGATACCAGGCTGGAAGATGGGGGACTGGTGCTGCGGGGCGAGCTGCAGGTCTTCTGTCTCTATGAGTCCCAGAATATGAAGACAGAGTGGGTGGAGCAGAGCGTGCCCTTTGAGGGCCGCCTGTCCTGCGAGGGAGCAGGAGAGGAGATGTACCACTGTGTGTACGCTTCCCTGGGAGATGACAGCATAGAGGCCCGGCTGGACGAAGACGGGGAGGTGCGCATCTTTGGCGTGGAGGCGTCCCTGGAAGTGCGCTGCACGGTCTACAGAGAGGAGAAGATCCGCATCCTGGAAGATCTGTATGCGCCCGGGAGAAAGCTGACACCTGAGAGGGAGGAAGTGATCCTGGAAAGCCTTGTCATGCAGAACCACTCGAAGTGCAGGCTGACAGAGCAGCTGAGCCTGCCGGAGATCCGGGAGGGAACTTTACAGATCTGCCACAGCAGCGGCTTCCTGCAGATGGAGCCGGCCCAGATCCAGGACGGGGAGATCCGGGCGGAAGGCGTCCTGAATGTAATGTTCCTGTATGTGAGGGCGGACGATGAACAGCCCTTCGGCATCTGGCAGGGAATGGTACCTTTCTCCCACTCCATTGAGTGCAGCGGCGCCTCTGAGGAGATGCGCTGTGATATCGAGTGTAGCCTGGAGCAGCTCTCTGTCAGCCTCCTGGGAAACGGGGAGGCTGAGGTAAAGGCGGCTCTCTCCTTCCAGGTATTTTTGAGGAAGCCGGAGAGGGTGGATAACATCCTGGATGTAAGCGAGCAGCCGGTGGACGCAAAAGAACTGGAAAATGCACCCGGCATTGTGGGCTACATTGTAAAAGAGGGAGATACGCTGTGGGATCTGGCCCGGCGGTACAATACCACGGAGGAGGGGATCAGAGAAGTCAACGATATAAAAGAAGGAACATTGAGGCCGGGAGACAGGTTATTGATTTTTAAAGAAAACATGGGTATACTGTAAGTACACTGTATACAAGATACAAGGAGAGTACAATGGATAAACTGGAGTTGAAAGCACTGGGTAAGATCAATCTGGGACTTGATATCCTGGGCCGGAGGGAAAACGGCTACCACGATGTCAGGATGGTCATGCAGACGGTCTATCTCTACGACCGCGTGACCCTGGAAAAGACGCGGGAGCCGGGCATCGAAATATCCACAAATCTGTCCTATCTTCCGGTCAATGAAAACAATATTGCCTACAAAGCGGCAGATCTTCTGCAGCGGGAGTTTGGGATCAGAGAGGGCATTCGGATCACGCTGGAGAAGCACATCCCGGTGGCAGCCGGGATGGCGGGGGGAAGTTCCAACGCGGCAGCTGTGCTCTTCGGCATGAATCGAATGTTTGATCTGGGACTGTCTGAGCAGGGACTGAAGGACAGAGGCGTGACGCTGGGCGCGGATGTGCCCTACTGCATCATGCGGGGGACGGTCCTGGCAGAGGGGATCGGCGAGATCCTGACGCCTCTTCCTCCGCTGCCAAAGTGCTATGTGCTGATCGCAAAGCCGCCCCTTTCTGCGTCCACAAAGACCGTGTATGAGAAGATCGACAAGGAGGGCGTGGGGAGCCATCCGGACATCGACGGCATCCTTGCGGGACTTCAGAAGGGAGATCTGCAGCAGGTGGCAGACAGCATGGGAAACGTGCTGGAGCAGGTTATGCTGGAGGAGTATCCGGTGCTTCGAAAGATCAAGGACGTGATGATAGGAGCCGGCGCCCTGAATGCCATGATGAGCGGAAGCGGCCCGACTGTGTTCGGGATCTTTACATCCCGGGGTAAGGCCAAGGCGGCGGCAGCCAGGCTGAAGAGACAGACGCCTGTGAAGCAGGCCTATGTCACGAATGTACACAATGTCAGGAGGAAATAAATGAAGGAACCGAATTTTGAAGTCAGTATGAATGAGTACCTGCCTCTGCGGGATGTGGTATTCAACACACTGCGGCAGGCCATTTTGAGGGGGGAACTCAAACCTGGAGAGCGGCTCATGGAGATCCAGCTGGCCAACAAGCTGGGGGTCAGCCGGACGCCTATCCGGGAGGCCATCCGGAAGCTGGAACTGGAGGGACTTGTGCTGATGATCCCCCGCAAGGGCGCTGAGGTGGCGGAGATCACGGAGAAGAGCCTGCGGGATGTGCTGGAGGTGCGCCGGGCGCTGGAAGAGCTGGCGGTGGAGCTGGTGTGTGAGAAGATCGCAGATGAGCAGATCCAGGATCTGAAGGGCGCTGCTGAGGACTTTAAAGCCTCCCTGAAAGAGGGAGATATCACCCGCATTGCGGAGGCGGATGTAAAGTTCCACGATGTCATCTACATGGCCACAGATAACCAGAAGCTGATCCAGCTGCTCAACAATCTGAGAGAGCAGATGTACCGTTACAGGGTGGAATATCTGAAGCGGTCAGATTTTCACCAGCAGCTCATTGATGAGCACGAGGAGATCATAGAGACTATTGAGAGCGGACAGAAGGACCGGGCCGTGCAGGTCGTGTGCCAGCATGTGGACAATCAGGTGGAGGCCGTGATGGATACGATCCGGATGAAAAAGTAAAAACTGCGGCAGCTTTGCATAAAGACCTGAAAAACTGTGAAGACTCCTGATAGATCCCCCGGGAGGGGACGGTCAGGAGGTACATAGTATGAGAAGAAATATCGGTAAGAGAAAGAAGGAAGCCATCTGTCTTGGCATTGCCCTCCTGTGCGGGGCGCTGCTGACGGGGCTCCTTCTTGTGCAGAGAGGGATGCTGGTGGAGGCCCGGGCCAGGAGGGCCGGCCAGGAGCTGAGCCGGGAGGTGCTCCGCTTCCATGTGCTGGCTGACAGTGACAGCCGGCAGGACCAGCAGAGGAAGATGGAGGTAAAGGAGGCGGTCCTCGCTTACATGGGCGAGGCTATGCCGCAGGATGCGGACCTGGAGGAGACCTGCTCCTGGGTGCAGGAGCATCTGGAGGCTTTGGAGCAGACCGCGGGGGAGACGCTCCGGGAAGCGGGCTGCAGTGACCCGGTCAGGGCAGAGCTCGTGCGGGACTATTTTCCGGAGAAGACCTACGGGGATGTCACATTTCCGGAGGGAGAGTACACGGCCCTCCGCATCTGTATCGGAGAAGGGCAGGGACATAACTGGTGGTGCTGTCTCTACCCATCCCTTTGCTTTACAGACGCGGTGACCGCCCGCGTGCCCGAGGAGGAGAAGGAGCAGCTGGGCCGGGTCCTGGGGGAGGACGAATACGAGATGATCACAGCGTACTCGGATTTTAAGCTCAGATGGTTCTTCTTCGGGGGCAGGGATTAGCGCGGCAGTGGAGAGAGAGCATACTTGAGAGGAAAAGGATATGACAGAATTTTTGATCAGACATTTCGTGAAGGACTATGAGCAGACAGAGAAGGTGTCCGTCCGCACCCAGTATGGAACGCTGGCGTCGGTGGTGGGCATCTTCTGCAATGTGCTGCTCTTTGCGGCCAAGGCGGTGATCGGACTTCTGATGCACAGCATCTCCGTCACAGCGGACGCGTTCAACAACCTGTCCGACGCCGCATCCTCCGTCATCGGGCTGATCGGGGTGAAGATGGCGGGAAAACCGGCGGACAGTGAGCACCCCTTCGGACACGGAAGGATGGAGTACATAACAGCCCTGGTGGTCTCCTTCCTTGTGATCGAGGTGGGATTTACTTTCTTCAAGGACGCCATCGGCAGGATCAGAGAACCCCAGCCCATGGAATTTGGCATGGTCTCTGTGCTGATCCTCCTGCTGTCCATCTGCGTCAAGCTGTGGATGAGTATTTTCAACAGGAAGCTGGGAAAAAGGATCGACTCCAAAGTCCTGCTGGCCACAGCGGCGGACGCCATCGGGGATGTCATCACCACGGCAGCCACGGTGTTCTCCCTTCTGTTTTTCGGCTTCACGGGCCGGAACATTGACGGCTTCATCGGACTGTGCGTGTCCCTGGTTGTCATGTGGGCGGGTATCGGCATTGCCCGGGATACATTGAAGCCGCTTTTGGGAGAGGCCATCGATCCGGCAGATTACAAAAAGATATCCGGTTTCGTGGAGAGCTATGAGGGGATCGTGGGGAGCCACGACCTGATCGTACATAACTACGGACCCGGCCGGAATATGGCGTCCATCCACGCCGAGGTGCCCAACGATGTGGACATAGAGACATCCCATGAGATCATCGACCGGATCGAGAGGGACGCGGTGAGGCAGCTGGGCGTCTTCCTCGTCATCCACATGGATCCGGTGGAGACAAAGGACGAAAAGATCCTGGCCGTCATGAGCCAGGTGCAGGAGACGGTGAGCGGGATCGACCCGGATGTTTCCATCCATGACCTGCGGGTGGTGGAGGGAAAGGAGCGGATCAATGTGATCTTTGACATGGTCATCCCCTACCGCTACACGGAGGAAGAAGAGAGAGAACTGACAAAAAAAGTGAGAAAACAGCTCCAGCAGATCGATCACAGATACCAGTGTGTGATCACGACTGAGAAGAGCTACATAGCACAGGGAGAGGAAGAGTAACATGTATGCATTTGACAGCAGGGTAAGGTTCAGCGAGGCAGACCACCACGAGACCATCACCCTTCCGGGGATCATCAACTATTTCCAGGACTGCAGCATTTTTCACTCGGAGGATATCGGCCTTGGGATCGATTATCTGAAAGAAAAGAAGCGGGCGTGGGTGCTGACTTCCTGGCAGATCATCGTGGACAGGTATCCCAGGATCGGGGAGAAGATCAAAGTGGGCACCTGGGCCACCGAGTTCAACGGCCTTTACGGCCACAGAAATTTCTGTATGTGGGATGAAAAAGGAGAGCGGGCGGCCTGTGCCAATTCTATCTGGGCTTTTATGGACCTGGAGAGAGGACGCCCGGCAAAGCCCCTGCCGGAGGACATCGAAAAGTACGGTACGGAGGCGCCCCTTGAGATGGAGTACGCATCCAGAAAGATCAGGCTTCCGGAGGAGCTGGAGGAAGGCACCGCCTTTCCGGTGCGCAAATATCATATTGACACCAACGAGCATGTGAACAATTGCCAGTATGTGCAGATGGCCCTGGAGACACTCAGAGAAGAGATGCTTGTGAGAAAGGTAAGGGTAGAGTACAAAAGATCCGCTGTGCTGGGAGACATGATCTGTCCCAGAACGGCAAGAGAAGAAGAAAGGACAGTTGTGGAGCTGTGCAATGCGGAGGGAAAACCGTACGCAGTTGTGGAACTGACAGGAGAAAAGAGATGTTAGAAGAAGGATTAGGGAAAAAACAGACGCTGGCCGTTGTGAAAAAGACGGAGTTCGGCGTGTATCTGGGGACAGAGGAAGAGAGGGTGCTGCTTCCGAGAAAGCAGGTGCCGGAGGGCACGCAGGTGGGAGATGAGATAGAAGTTTTCCTGTACCGGGATTCAAAAGACCGTCTGATCGCCACCACCAATGAGCCCAAAATACAGCTTGGGGAAGTGAAGCTTCTCCGGGTGAAGGACACAGGAGCTATCGGTGCATTTCTGGACTGGGGGCTGGAGAAGGATCTCTTCCTCCCCTTCAAGCAGCAGACGGCGAAAGTGAAAAAGGGAGACCAGTGTCTTGTCAGCCTCTACGTGGACAAGAGCGGGAGACTGTGCGCCACCATGAAGGTGTACGACAAGCTGGAGAAAAAGTCCCCCTACAAAAAAGATGACAGAGTCACAGGCATTATTTACGAGAAGAGCCTGAATTTCGGCCTTTTTGTGGCAGTGGACGACCGGTACTGCGCGCTGATCCCCAAGAGGGAGGCCTCGGGCAGATACAAGGTGGGTGACCGGATAGAAGCGCGGGTGACGGACGTGAAGCCGGATGGAAAGCTGGACTTAAGCCTGCGGGAGAAAGCTTTCATCCAGATGGACAGAGATGCGGAGGCTGTGATGGAAAAGATTATAGCGAACGGCGGGGAGCTGCCCTTCACGGACAAGGCTGACCCGGAGCTGATCCGCGCGGAGTTCGGTTTTGGAAAGAACGCTTTTAAGCGTGCGGTGGGGCGTCTTCTCAAAGAGGGCAAGATCGAGATCCGGGAAAAAAGCATTGCAATTCGGTAAAATATGGTTATAATGATGGGTAGATGGGGAAAACCTCATCGCTGAGCAAATTTGCAGAAAGGAATGTAGAACTATGAAAGTACAGAACATTACAGATATCGACAAGTTTTTCAAGGTTATTGATGACTGCAAGGGAAAAGTGGAGCTGGTGACCGGCGAGGGAGACAGACTGAACCTGAAGTCCAAGCTGTCCCAGTATGTGTCCATGGCCAACATCTTCTCAGGCGGCGAGATCCCGGAGCTGGAGATCATCGCATACGAGAAAGAGGATATTGACAGACTGGTCAATTTTATGATCAACGGCTAGAAATGATTTTGCGGACGGTTCTCCCGGAAGAGAGGACCGTCTTTTTTGTACTCATTTATCGCATCTGTCCGAAGGATGACTGCCTTAAATGAGCTTCTTGCGCCTCCCTTTTATTCGTAGTACAATGTTTCCAGGTTCACCACCTGCCGGGTGGGATGAATGGAAAGGATATATGGTGAAAATATGAGTTTTGCACATCTGCACGTCCACACAGAGTACAGTCTGCTGGACGGATCCAATAAAATAAAGGAATGTATTTCCCGGGTGAAGGAGCTGGGCATGGACAGCGTGGCCATCACCGACCACGGCGTCATGTACGGCGTCATCGACTTCTACAAGGCGGCAAAGGCAGCGGGGATCAAGCCGGTCCTTGGCTGTGAAGTCTACGTAGCCCCGGGCTCCCGGTTTGACAAGGAGGCCAGGGGAAACAGCGAGAGCAGATACTATCATCTTGTGCTGCTGGCAGAGAACGACACAGGATATCACAATCTGATGAAGCTTGTCTCCCGGGGATTTACGGAGGGCTACTACTACAAGCCCAGGGTGGACATGGAACTTCTGGAGGAATTCCACGAGGGGATCATTGCTCTGAGCGCCTGCCTGGCGGGGGAAGTGGCAAGAGATATAGGCCAGGGCCTCTACGAGGAGGCAAAGGAGGCGGCCCTGCGCTATGAGAAGATCTTCGGGAAAGGGAACTTCTTCCTGGAGCTGCAGGACCACGGCATGTCCCAGCAGCAGATGG
The DNA here is from genome assembly GCF_014982975.1 of Claveliimonas monacensis. Taxonomy (GTDB): domain Bacteria; phylum Bacillota; class Clostridia; order Lachnospirales; family Lachnospiraceae; genus Claveliimonas; species Claveliimonas monacensis. The sequence continues at coordinate 28,258 of NZ_JADCKL010000006.1, read as the reverse complement.
TGAATCAGGCGCTGCTGCGGATGAGTAGGGAGACGGGGATCCAGCTTGTGGCTACCAACGACGTTCACTACACCTATGAGGACGACGTGAAACCCCACGACATCCTGCTCTGTCTGCAGACTGGAAAGAAGCTGGCGGACGAGGACCGGATGCGCTACGAGGGAGGGCAGTACTACATCAAATCAGAAGAGGAGATGCGGGAGCTCTTCCCCTACGCCCTGGAAGCGCTGGAAAATACCCAGAAGATCGCGGACCGGTGCAATGTGGAGATCGAGTTCGGCGTGACCAAGCTGCCCAAATACGATGTGCCGGAAGGACACACGTCCTGGGAGTACCTGAATGAGCTCTGCTACAGTGGGCTGGAGCAGAGATACAGCCCTGTCACGGAGGAGCTGAAAGAACGGCTGAAGTACGAGCTGTCTGTCATTCACGATATGGGGTATGTGGACTACTTCCTGATCGTGTGGGATTTTATCAAATACGCCAGGGACAACAACATCATGGTGGGCCCCGGCCGTGGATCCGCCGCCGGAAGCATTGTGGCCTACTGCCTGGGCATTACCAGCATCGACCCCATCCGGTACCAGCTCCTCTTTGAGAGGTTCCTCAACCCGGAGCGTGTGTCCATGCCGGATATTGACGTGGATTTCTGTTTTGAGAGAAGGCAGGAAGTCATAGACTATGTGGTGCGCAAGTACGGCTCTGACCGGGTGGTGCAGATCGTCACCTTCGGTACCCTGGCAGCAAGGGGCGTCCTCAGGGATGTGGGCAGGGTCATGGATCTGCCCTACGCCTTTGTGGACACCATCGCGAAAATGGTTCCCACGGAGCTGAACATTACCCTGGACAAGGCCCTGGCCATGAACCCGGAACTGAAAAAGCTGTACCAGGAAGACGACCAGGTGCGGGAGCTCATCGACATGTCCAAGAGGCTGGAGGGACTGCCCAGGCACACCTCCATGCACGCCGCCGGCGTGGTGATCAGCCAGAAGGCGGTGGACGAGTATGTGCCGCTCTCTCTTGGCTCGGATGGCTCCGTGACTACCCAGTTCACTATGACCACGCTGGAGGAACTGGGGCTTCTGAAGATGGATTTCCTGGGCCTTCGGACCCTGACCGTGATCCAGAACGCGGTGGAGCTGGCCCGCAGGAGCACGGGAAAAGACATTGACATACACAGCATTGATTACAATGACAAAGCGGTGCTGGATTCCATCGGAACCGGAAAGACGGACGGCGTCTTCCAGCTTGAGAGTTCCGGGATGAAGAGCTTTATGAAAGAGCTGAAGCCTCAGAGCCTGGAGGACATCATTGCCGGGATCTCCCTGTACCGCCCGGGCCCCATGGACTTTATCCCCCAGTACATCAAGGGGAAAAACAACCCGGAGCTCATCACCTACGACTGCCCTCAGCTGGAGCCCATCCTGGCTCCCACATACGGGTGCATCGTCTACCAGGAGCAGGTCATGCAGATCGTCCGGGATCTGGCCGGCTACACCCTGGGCCGCAGCGACCTTCTGCGCCGCGCCATGTCCAAGAAAAAGGGCGATGTGATGCAGAGGGAGCGGCAGAATTTTGTCTACGGCAACCCGGAGGAGGGCGTGCCGGGCTGCGTGAACAACGGCATAGACGAAAAGACGGCCAACAAGATCTACGACGAGATGATCGATTTTGCAAAATATGCTTTTAATAAATCCCACGCAGCGGCCTACGCGGTGGTGTCCTACCAGACAGCTTATCTGAAATACTACTATCCGGTGGAATTTATGGCAGCCCTTATGACATCCGTGATTGAAAATCCGTCAAAAGTGGCGGAATACATTTACAGCTGCCGCCAGATGGGGATCGATATCCTGCCCCCGGACATCAACAAAGGAGAGGGGAATTTCTCCGTGGACGGAGGCAGCATCCGGTACGGTCTTGCGGCTATTAAGAGCATCGGCAGGCCGGTGATCCAGTCCATCATCACGGAGAGGGAGACAAGCGGCCTGTTCCGCAGCCTGAAAGATTTCATTGAGAGAATGTCCGGAAAGGATGTGAACCGGCGCACCATCGAGAACTTTATCAAGGCGGGAGCCTTTGATGGCCTGGGCGGCACGAGAAGGCAGTTCATGGCCATCTATGTGCAGATCCTGGACCAGGTGAACCAGGAGAAAAAGTACTCCATGACCGGACAGATGTCCCTGTTTGACCTGGTGGATGAGGAGCAGAAGAAGGAGTTTGATATTCCCTTGCCGGATGTGGGAGAGTACGACAAGGAGACGAAGCTGGCCTTTGAAAAAGAGGTCATCGGCGTGTACCTGACAGGCCATCCCCTGGAAGACTACGAGGAGAAGTGGAAGAAAAATATCACAAGGACCACCCTTGACTTCCAGATCGACGATGAGACCGGGCGCTCCAAGGTGCGTGACGGCGTCAAGGAGACGGTGGGAGGCATGATCACGGCCAAGACCATCAAGCACACGAAAAACAACAAGATGATGGCGTTCCTGACGTTGGAAGATCTGGCCGGCACGGTGGAGATCGTGGTGTTCCCCAGGGATTACGAGAAATACCAGCGGATGCTGGGGCAGGATGACAAGGTGTTTATCCGGGGCAGGGTCTCAGAGGAGGACGACGCTCCCAGCAAGTTGATCTGCGAGAATGTGGTGCCCTTTGAGCAGACGAAGAAGGAGCTCTGGATCCAGTACAAGGACAAAGCGGCATACATGGAAGACGAGGAGCATCTCTTTGATATGCTCCGGGCTTCCGACGGCGACGATTCCGTGGTTATCTACTGCCGGGCAGAGAAAGCAGTGAAAAGACTCCCGCCAGGGAAGAATATTTATATCGAACCAGGAATACTGAGCAGATTGACGAATTATTTCGGGGAAAGTTGTGTAAAAGTTGTAGAAAAACCCATTGAAAGCCTAAAGTAGATAATGTAGAATGGTAAAGAATAAGAGAAAGAAAAATCCGAAACTATGAATACACGACAAATGGAGGAAAAGTCATGGCAGAGAATAAGGTAATTCGTACGATTGGAGTTTTAACTAGCGGCGGAGATGCGCCGGGAATGAATGCTGCCATTCGTGCGGTAGTAAGAACGGCATTAGGGAAAGGCGTCAAGGTGAGAGGTATCCGCAGAGGTTACCAGGGACTCCTTGATGAAGAGATCATAGATCTGACAGCAAGAGATGTATCTGATACGATCCAGAGAGGCGGTACGATCCTGCAGACAGCCCGCTGTGAGGAGATGCGTACAGAAGAAGGACAGCAGAAAGCAGCAGCGATCTGCAAGAAATACGGCATCGACGGCCTGGTAGTCATCGGTGGAGACGGATCCTTCGCAGGTGCACAGAAGCTGGCTAACCTGGGCGTAAATACAGTGGGTATTCCGGGAACCATCGACCTGGATATCGCCTGCACAGAGTACACCATCGGATTTGACACTGCTGTAAACACAGCTATGGAAGCGATCGACAAAGTAAGAGACACATCTACTTCCCACGAGAGATGTTCCATCATCGAGGTTATGGGAAGAGACGCCGGATGGCTGGCCCTTTGGTGCGGTATTGCCAACGGCGCAGAGAGAATTCTTCTTCCCGAGGAACACGATTTTGATGAGGAAGCGATCATCGAGGATATTAAAGAGTGCCGGAAGCGCGGCAAGAAGAACTATATCATCATCAATGCGGAAGGTATCGGCGGATCCATCGAGCTGGCCAAGAGGATCGAGGCAGCTACAGGCATGGAGGCAAGAGCGACCATCCTGGGACACATGCAGAGAGGCGGAAGCCCCACATGTAAGGACCGCGTGTATGCTTCCATTATGGGCGCAAAGGCAGTGGATCTTCTTCTGGAAGGCAAAAGCAACCGCGTAGTCGGATACCGGGGAGGCGAGTATGTGGACTTCGATATCAACGAAGCCCTGAACATGCAGAAAGGTATCCCGGCTTATCAGTATGAAATTGCAAGAGAGCTGGCACTGTAAATGACAAAGGATGTATTGATCAGTATTTCCGGACTCCACTTCGGCACAGAGGAGGAGAACGGAGAGGGTGAACCGGTGGAGATCATCACGCCGGCAGTCTATTACCTGAAAAATGACAGGCACTACGTGCTCTACGACGAGGTTGTGGAGGGCGTGCCCGGTACGGTCAAAAATACGATCAAGATCAACGGGGACAGTCTGTTTGAGCTTTGCAAGAGCGGGCTGGCCAATGCCCGCATGGTGTTTGAGAAGGGAAGGATGAATATGACTTCCTACCAGACGCCCTTTGGCGAAATGATGGTGGGGATCCACACGAGGGACATCACCACAGAAGTCGCCGAGGACAGAATCGATGTGCATATCAGTTACGCTCTGGATATCAACAGCGAGCCCCTGTCTGACTGTGAGATTGATGTGCATATCAGACCGGTGCACAGCGCTGAGGCGCCGGAGATGTCCGGGATCTTGAAAAGCTGAAACGAACAGCAGAAGCAGAAAAATGAAAAAGAAAAACTCCAGGTTCCAAAACCTGGAGTTTTTTGTGTCCTTCCTATGTGATGTGTGACGCAGTCTATATTTTGTCCCGAAGTCTGGCGATCAGGCCTTTCTTCTTCGGCGGTGCTTCCAGAGGACCGCGCAGGCCTCTGACTGCTGTGATATAGATGCCGCTCACGGTAGCCTTGACTTCCTTTTTTACAGGAATAAGGGGATACACCTTGGAGTCGCACATCAGTGTCATGATCTTCGGCCCTACCTTTGCCTTTACAACCGGAACCTTGGAGCGGCGGAGATACTTGGGTGTGTTTTCCAGTACAATAGACGGAAAGCCGGCATCTCTCAGGCGCATTGTGCGCTTGTCAATGATAAGCATGGTAAGTGTCTGCGCTGCAGCCTCCAGCTGTTCCTGCTGCTCAGCCTGTCTTTTTTCAGCCTTTTTGCCGAGGAAGTACAGCACAATACACGCAATGATCAAAACGATCAGAATGACTAATAAAACAATCGTAAATGTAGACACGGGAAACCTCCTCACTATGTAATAATGCACAGTATATTTTAACATTGTTTAGGGGGATGCGCAATGTTTTTCTTGCGTGGATTTTGTGTTTTCTGGCTTCCTGCACTCCTGTTTTTCGGAGAGAAGGAAATGAAAAAAGTATAAAGCCACTTTTATTCAAAAGCGGGATGTGCTATACTGATACGAGTATCCGGCTAAGGATGAAGGATACAGAAGAAAGAATCAAGGATTAAGAGGTGTAGACATGAAAAGGAAAGCAGCGCTTTTACTGGCTGGCATACTGACATGCTCCGCGGCACTGGCAGGATGCTCCGGCGGCAACCAGGCGTCCAATGAGTATGTGACGGTCGGCGGGTACAAAGGGATAGAAGTAGATAAGGTGGCCGATAAAGAGGAAGTGACAGATGAAGATATAGACAGCTATATTGCCTCTGTACAGCAGCAGAATGCCCAGCAGGTGACGGATCGTCCCGTACAGAAAGGTGATATTGCCAACATCGATTTCGTGGGAAAAATGGACGGCCAGGAGTTTGACGGAGGTTCCGGCCAGGGATATGACCTGACCATTGGCTCCGGTCAGTTTATCGATGGATTTGAGGACAGCATTATCGGGCACAATGCAGGGGAGACTTTTGACTGGAATGGCCAGTTCCCGGACCCCTACACAGGAAACCCGGAATTCTCCGGCAAACCGGTGACCTTTACCATCACAGTCAACTCCATCAGCACTCTCCCGGAAGTGAACGATGACTTTGTAAAGACGGTGTCTGAAGAGTCCAGCACTGTGGACGAGTACCGGGAGGAAGTAAAGAAGACGCTGGAGGAGTCCGCAGAGGAAAATTACAATTATAGTCTGGAGTCAGAGGCCTGGAATGCTGTGCTTGAGAAGGCAGAGGTGGAGAAGTATCCCGAGGATGAAGTGAATGAGATCAAGGATCAGCTGGTCCAGCAGTACAAGGATGCAGCAGAGACCTATGGCATGAGCTATGAGGACTTTATCTCAAGCCAGATGAACATGGATGTGTCCGGCTTTGAGAGCCAGGCTGAGGAAGCTGCGCAGCAGTCCGTCAAGCAGAAGTATGTTGCCAGGGCTATTGCGGATGAAGAGAACCTGACACCGACAGATGAGGAGTATGAAGAGCATTTCAAAGACCTGGCCGAGACCTATGGCTTTGAGGATGTGGATGCGCTGAAGGAGGCGGCCACTGAGGAGGAGCTGAAGGATATGGTGATTCAGCAGATCGTGCAGGAGTGGCTGGCTGACAACTGCATACAGGTAGTCAGTGACTCGGCAGAGTAGGACAGGGACCGGGATCTACTTCCAACTAAAGAGAGCTTCAGGCAGGGCGTGCGCCCTGCCTTTTTATGCAGTGAGAACATGTGAAAAGTCGAAAAACAGACTGGTTGAGGAGCATTCTTCTAGATGAAATATTGGATAAGTAAATCCAACGAGCAGGTTTTGCGAAGGAGTAAAGAAAATGATGAAGATAATACAAAAGATAGGTGCAAAAAGAATAGCGGTGGTATTGGTGCTTTTTGTAGTGGCGTTTCTGTCAATAAATGTATTTTCAAAGGCGGCAAGCAATCCGGAAAATCATACGAAAACAATAGAGTCTTTAGATGAAAAGAAAGCAGATGTTTTGAAACTGACAGCGGCCTCAGCGGCGGCATCTGCTGCAATTGCGGCAATCCCTGGAGATGCTACAACACCTGTAGCAAATAAACTGGCAGACCTGACCTCATATTTTATGATCATTCTAATGGTTGTTTTCCTGGAAAAATATCTAGTTACACTTACTGGGTATGCGGCGTTTACTATATTGATTCCAGCAGCCTGTATCCTTTTGGGAATAGGAATATGTCTGAATAGAACATTTTTTAAAATGCTGGCAATAAAAATGGCAGCTTTTGCGCTGGTTATATTTATGATTATCCCGATAAGTATGAAGGCTTCGGCAATAATAGAGCAAACGTACGATGCATCTGTGGAAATGGTCATGGAAGAGGCTGATGAGATAACAAATGAAATAGACGAAAACACAGATTCGGAAGGTAATATAATCGATAAAGCATTGTCAAAGATCAAAGATGGGGCAGCGGGTTTATTGGAAAAAGGTGAAAAGGTTTTAAATCATTTTATTGAAATGATTGCTGTAATGTTGGTCACATCCTGTTTAATTCCCATTGTTGTATTATTATTTATGGTTTGGTTTGTTCGAATATTATTTGGAATACAGATCAATTTGCCCCAAAACATGCCAAAACGGGTTGCGTCCAATCTTCCCGGCCATAAAAATGTGTCTGAAAAGCAGTAGATGAAGCAAACTGCCACATAATATCGAGGTGGGAAGACAAGGCTAATATTTCCTGATTAGGAGAATAGACAGGAATTGTAATGAGCTGGTTTTGAAAGAAAAGCATGACTCTTTATTCCCCTGCATACATTGTAAAAAGAATGTATGCAGGGGTTTTTATGAAAGAGTATATTGAGGAGAGGGCAGTAGAGATCGCATGTTATATCATTGAACATAAGGCTACAGTGAGGCAGACGGCTAAGCAGTTTGGGGTCAGTAAGTCGACCATACATAAAGACGTAACCGACCGCCTTCTCCAGATCAATCCGTCCCTGGCGGCGGAGGCCAGGAAGATCCTGGATGTAAACAAGTCTGAGCGGCACATACGGGGAGGACTTGCTACCCGGGAAAAGTACAAAGGCACGCACCACATGGCTTTGTAGATTTGGCTGAAAATAGAAGAAAATTTCGAAAAAATTATTTAATTTTCAACAAAATTGCTATTTTTGAAACGATTTTTCTTGATTTCAGACCCTTCATCTGCTAGACTTAGCCACAAGACAAAGACGCCTGACGGTGAGACGGAAAAACGCCTCCACCGGTCAGGCGTTTTTTCGTTTTAATCTAAAGGAAACACGGGAGGTATTTTTATGGACACAGGAAACACTGGATTTATGATGATCTGTGCGGCGCTTGTATTTATTATGACGCCGGGGCTGGCTTTTTTCTACGGAGGTCTGGTCAGGAGGAAAAATGTGGTAAACACCATGATGGCCTGCGTGGCGATCATGGGACTGTCCGTATTTATGTGGGTGCTCTTTGGCTATTCCCTTGCATTCGGCAGTGACCATGGCGGGGTGATCGGAGATTTCGGCTGGCTGGCGTTTAACGGCGTGGGATGGGACGCAGGACCTTATTCGGACACCATTCCCCATCTTGTGTATGCGGGATTCCAGATGATGTTTGCCATGATCACGCCGGCTCTCATTACCGGGGCTGTGGTGGGCAGGATGAAATTCAAGGCGCTGTTTGCCTTTATCGCTCTCTGGTCTGTCATCGTCTACTATCCCATGGCTCATATGGTATGGGGGCAGGGAGGATTTCTCGCAGCCCTCGGCTCTGTGGATTTTGCGGGAGGAAATGTAGTCCACATCAGCTCAGGAGTGAGCGCGCTGGTGCTCGCTGTTTACCTTGGGAGGCGCAAAGGTTATGAGAAGACATCCTACCGCATCCACAATATTCCTTTTGTTGTTCTGGGAGCATCCCTTCTGTGGTTTGGGTGGTATGGCTTTAATGCGGGGAGTGCCCTGGCAGCCGACGGCCTTGCGGCCCACGCCTTTATGACTACATCCGTGTCCGCGGCGACAGCTCTTCTTTCCTGGATGCTCATTGACACGGCAAAAGAGGGAAAGCCCACACTGGTGGGCGCCTGCACCGGTCTTGTGGTGGGCCTTGTGGCGATCACGCCGGGAGCCGGATTTGTACCTGTCTGGTCTGCGTTTATCATCGGTGCCCTCGTGAGCCCCATCTGCTACTTTATGATCAATCTGATCAAACACAGACTGAAGATAGACGACTCCCTGGACGCTTTCGGGTGCCATGGGATCGGCGGTATCTGGGGCGGCATAGCCACCGGGCTTTTCGGACAGAGCTCCATCAACTCTGTGGCACAGTGGGACGGACTGGTGTTCGGAGAGACAGGGCTGTTTGTCGCTCAGGTCATCAGTATTATTGTTACCATAGCGGTCGCAGTGGTCGGCTCGCTCATCTGCATAGGCGTGATCCGCATCTTTACCAGACTCCGGGTAGATGAGAAGGACGAGATGATCGGACTTGATGTGACCCAGCATGGGGAGAACGCTTACCCGTCCTTCAATGGTTTTGACTAAACGGAAATATTTTGATAAGAGCATGAGGAGGAAGAAATATATGCTGATCAAGGTGGAAGCAATCGTCAGAGAAGAAAAGTTTGAGGAAGTGAAAGACGCCCTCAATCAGATAGAAGTCAACGGCATTACCGTGTCCCAGGTTATGGGATGCGGCGCTCAGAGAGGATACAAGGAAGTGGTCCGTGGATCGGAGATCGATATTTTCCTTCAGCCCAAGATTAAATTTGAAATCGTGGTATCCTCGGAGGAGTGGGAGAAAAAGGTCATCGACACTATTCAGAAAGCGGCCTTTACCGGGGATGTGGGAGATGGGAAAATCTTCAGCTATGAAATCAGGAGTGTCATGAAGATCCGGACAAAAGAGACCGGATATGATGCGGTCCAGTCGGAGTTTGAGTAGACGGATCAGGTGTTGCATGAACAGATGACAGGATATATAATAGGAAAGCGGCCCGCCGGGGAGACGGCGGGCTTTTGTGTGCCCTGTAAAATTCTTCAGGGCAGGGAGAAAGAAAAATGGCGAAAAAGATCTTAAAAAATATCCTGAAAAATGAAACGGTATTCTGTGTGTCCCTCCTTCTGGCGGTTTTGTCCGCCTTTTTTGTGAGACCGGACGGGACCTATCTGAGTTATCCGGACTGGCGGACCATTGCTCTGCTTTTCTGTCTCATGATCCTTGTGGCGGGACTCAGGTCCAAAGGTGTGTTCACCCTGTTGGGGCATGTGCTCCTAAGGAAGGCGGGGAGCCTGCGGGCACTGTCTGCTGTCATGGTGCTGCTCTGCTTCTTCTCCAGCATGATCATTACCAATGATGTGACGCTGCTCACCTTTGTCCCTTTTACGATGCTGGTATTCCGCATGACCGGTAATGAGGAGCGGATCGTGAAGCTGGTGGTGCTGGAGACGATAGGGGCCAACCTGGGGAGCATGGCAACCCCTATCGGAAACCCTCAAAATCTGTATCTGTATTCGGTCTCAAAGCTTACGGCAGGCCAGTTTGCGGGAGCTGTCCTTCCCTATGCGGGACTTTCACTCCTGCTTCTTCTGGCGGCAGCGTTTGCAGGCCGGGATGAGCCGCTGATGGAAGTAGAGTTGGGAAAGAGGACAGAGAAGGAGGCGGAGAAGGAGAGCGGGAGGGCCGGAAAAAGACTGGCCGGGGATATCCTTCCCTTTCTGCTCCTCCTTGTACTCTGCCTGCTGGTGGTGTTTCGGATGCTGCCCTATCTTCCAGTGCTCTTCTGCGTGGCAGTGGCCGTGATGCTTCTGGACCTGAGGCTGTACCTGGAGGTAGACTATTTCCTCCTCTTCACTTTTCTCTTTTTCTTTATTTTTGTGGGAAATATGAAGAGGATCCCGCTGGTCAGTGAGGCGCTTGTCTCCGCGGTGGAAGGGCGGGAGCTGCTGACAGGCGTCCTGGCCAGCCAGGTCATGAGCAACGTGCCGGCAGCAATCCTTCTGTCCGGATTTACTGACCGGATACAGCCTCTTCTGACAGGAGTGAATCTGGGGGGCCTGGGGACGCTGATCGCTTCCCTGGCCAGCCTCATCTCTTACAAGATCGTGACAAGAGAGTATCCCCAGAGCAGGGGGAGCTTTATGAAGGTGTTTACATTCTGGAATGTGCTGTTTCTTGCACTGCTGCTTTTAGAGGCGCTGCTTCTGGGCGGAGTGTAGGGAACATTTAGCCGGGTTCCCGCTTGTAATATACTCCTCCCTGCGCTATCATATTCTACAGAGAAATCGAAAGGCAGACTTACAAAGGAGGGCAACATGCGCTATCAGATCAATCACAACTGGTACTTTACACAGCACTACACTGGAAGCCTGAACAGCATGCCGTCTGAGAAGCTGGAGGAGCTGGAGCTGGTCCAGATTCCCCACACAGTACAAATGCTTCCTCTGCGTTACTGCAGTGAGAAGGATTACCAGATGGTGAGTGCCTATATTAAAGAGATAGATATCCCAAAAGACTGGGAGGGAAAATGCGTCACACTGACCCTGGAGGGAGCGGCCCACCAGGCGGAGGTGTACTGTAACGGGAAGTCCGCCGGCGTCCACGGGTGCGGCTACACAGCCTTTGCGGCGGACCTGTCGCGGCTTCTGCGGTACGGCCAGACAAACCGGATCGTGGTCAAGGTGGACAGCCGGGAGAGCCTGGATATTCCGCCCTTTGGCTATGTGATCGACTATATGACATACGGAGGCATCTACCGCCCGGCCTATCTGGAAGTGCGGGAAAACATGCATTTCCGGGACGTCTTTGTCATACCTGATGACAGGAGACATCTGGAAGCAAAGATAGAGGCAGAGGGAGCACGGGACTGCCAGATCCGGGCCCGGGTGCTGGGAGAGGACGGAGAGGTCTATGCCCGGCTGGAAGAGCAGAATTTTCAGGATCATTTCCATATGCATGTTCCCAGGGCAAAGCTGTGGGATACGGAGGATCCCTGTCTCTATACGCTCCAGCTGGAACTTGTGAAGTTCGGAAATGTCATGGACACAGCTCAGGTGCGCTTTGGCTTCCGAAGGATCGAGATGAAGCAGGACGGATGTTATCTGAACGGAAAAAAGGTGAAGATCAGAGGGCTGAATCGCCATCAGAGCTGGCCCTATATGGGCTATGCGGCTCCGGCCAGAGCCCAGAGGCTGGACGCGGAAATCCTGAAGTATGAGCTGGGATGCAATGCAGTGCGGACCAGCCACTATCCGCAGAGCCATGCGTTTCTGGATCGCTGTGATGAGCTGGGGCTTTTAGTGTTTACAGAGATCCCAGGATGGCAGCACATTGGCGGAGAAAAATGGAAAGACCAGGCAGTGAAAAATACAGAGGATATGGTGCGGCAGTACCGGAACCATCCCAGTATTTTCATGTGGGGTGTCCGGATCAATGAAAGCAGGGATGACGATGACCTGTACAGGAGGACCGTGGAAGCAGCTCACAGACTGGATCCTTCCAGGCCTACAGGCGGGGTGCGGTGCCTGAAAAACAGCAGCCTTCTGGAAGATGTCTATACGTACAATGACTTCAGCCATACAGGAGACAATCCGGGCTGCGATCCGAAAGAGGCAGTGACGCCGGACATGGAGAAGGCGTACTTTATCACAGAGTATGGCGGTCATATGTATCCCACAAAGGCCTTTGACGATGAGGAGCACAGGAAAGAGCATGCCATGCGGCACGTCCGGGTTCTGGACAGCGCCGCTGCGCATGAGGATATCGGCGGGACTTTTGGCTGGTGCATGTTCGACTACAATACCCACAAGGATTTCGGCAGCGGGGACAGGATCTGTTATCACGGAGTGATGGATATGTTCCGCAATCCCAAACTGGCGGCCAGTGTCTACGCCTCCTGCCAGGAAAGATGGCCGGTACTGGCGGTCAGCAGTACCATGAGTATCGGAGATCATCCGGCAGGGCAGATCGGGGAAGTGGCGGTATTTACCAATGGAGAAAAGGTGCGTCTCTACAAAAATGACACGCTGGCCGGGGAGTATTTTCCCACAAAGAAGTATCCTCATCTTGCGCATCCCCCGGTGTTGATCGGGAATGACCCGTCTGCGGCGGCGCCGGTTTCCGGACAGGCGGAGACGGATAAAGCAGATGCAAACCAGGCAGGAGGGGGACGGAGCACAGGCCTGGCAGGCTGGCTGCGCAGACTGTATCTGTCCGTTTTTGGAGAGGGAGACAAACCGCAGGTGGAGAAAGAAGAGGCTGCCCTCCAGGAAGAAGAAAAATATATGGGAAGCTGGGGAGAAGAGACGGCTGTCTGGAAGTTTGAGGCCCTGCAGGGGGATCAAATCACCCGCACGGTGACGGTCTCCCCTGTGGAGCAAATCCACCTGGAAGGCATCTGTGATACGGACGTACTTGTAGACGGAGATACCTGGGATATGGCGACTGTCCGCCTGCGCGCTGTGGATCAGAACGGGAATCTGGTTCCCTACGCTCACGATGTGCTGCGGTTTGAGACGGAAGGGTGCATTGCGATCTGCGGCCCTGCCGCCATCGCTCTTGAAGGAGGCATGACCGGCTGCTATATTCGCACCACAGGCGAAGAAGGAGAGGGGCGCCTGTGTGTTTACAGGGGAGAAGAAAAAGAGCTGATCTGTACATTTTCCGTAAAAGCGTACAGGGATCGGCTGTAGAAAGCTGGGAGAATTTTGAAAAACAGAACGGAAACGAAACAATATTTATTTGACAACCGGGCGCTGACAGCCCTCATCATTCCGCTGATCATCGAGCAGATGCTGGCTGTTCTTGTAGGAATGGCGGACAGCATTATGGTGGCCAGCGTGGGGGAGGCGGCCGTGTCCGGGGTGTCCCTGGTGGACAATATCATGGTGCTGCTCATCAATGTGTTTGCCGCATTGGGGACCGGCGGCGCCGTGGTGGCGGGCCAGTATCTGGGACAGCAGAGGAAGGAGAAGGCCTGCCAGGCGGCAGAGCAGCTTGTGTGGTTTATCACCATCTGTGCGGTGGTGATCACCCTCGTCATCTACGCCTGCAAATACTGGATCCTCCACGGCGTTTTCGGCCAGATCGAGGCGGACGTTATGGGGCATGCAGACACGTACCTGATGATCGTGACGGCTTCTATCCCATTTATTGCTCTCTATAATGGAGGAGCTGCCATTTTCCGGACTATGGGAAACTCGGAGATTTCCATGCGGGTTTCTATTGTCATGAATATCATCAATGTGGCGGGAAATGCCATCTTGATCTACGGATTTCACAGAGGGACAGAAGGTGTGGCGATCCCCACGCTTGTATCCAGAATGACGGCGGCAGTCCTGATCATGGCCCTGCTGGCAGATCAGAGGCGGCCCATCTATGTGAGGCTGTCCCGCAGATACAGACCCGACTGGAGCATGATCCGCAAGATCCTGGGTATCGGCATTCCAAACGGGCTGGAAAATAGCATGTTCCAGCTTGGAAAGATCATCGTGCTGAGCCTTGTCTCCACTTTCGGTACCTATGCCATTGCGGCCAACGCAGTGTCCAATGTCATCGCCTCTTTCCAGGTGCTGCCCGGCATGGCCATTGCTCTGGCGGTGACCACGGTGATCGCAAGGTGCGTGGGTGCAGGAGACTATGAGCAGGTAAAATATTACACGAAAAAGCTGCTTGGCATTACCTACGCCTGCATGGTAGTTACCAATGTGATTATTGTCCTGGTGCTGCCTCTGATCCTGAAAGCCTACAATCTGTCCAGCCAGACGGCGGAAGTGACTACAGGCATCGTCATTTTCTACGCCGTATGCTGTGTGCTGATCTGGCCTCTGGCATTTACCATACCGGCCACATTCCGGGCTTCCGGGGATGCAAAAATGTGCATGTTCATCTCCGTTTTGTCCATGTGGATCTTCCGCATCATTTTCAGCTACATACTTGGACAATACATGGGTATGGGTGTGTTCGGCGTGTGGGTGGCCATGATCATCGACTGGATCGTGCGGAGCATCTGCTTCATCGCCCGGTATTTCAGCGGGAAGTGGAAACATCAGGCGGTAGCCTGAAAATGTCGGGTTTTTGTTGCCAACAGAGCCCTGCTACTTTATAATAGAACTATTCCATTGAGGAAAAAAATACAAGGAGGAACAAGCGGTGAAAAGAGAATTAGTCATTGTACTGGATTTCGGCGGTCAGTACAACCAGCTCGTGGCGCGCCGCGTCCGTGAGAGCAATGTGTACTGTGAAATCTATTCTTACAGGACCGATATCGAGACCATCAAAAGTAAAAACCCAAAAGGGATCATTTTGACCGGCGGTCCCAACAGCTGCTATCTGGAAGACTCACCTACCTATTCCAGAGAGCTTTTTGAACTGGGCATCCCGGTGCTCGGACTTTGCTACGGCGCACAGCTTATGATGCATGTGCTGGGCGGAAAGGTAGAGCGCGCCTCGGTGCGTGAATACGGAAAGACGGAAGTGATGGTGGACCGCAGCTCCAAGTTGTTTGAAAATGTATCTGAGAAAACGGTGTGCTGGATGAGCCATTTCGACTACATTTCCCAGGTGGCGCCCGGTTTCAGGATCACAGCTCACACAGCCGACTGCCCTGTTGCGGCAGCGGAAAATGAGGAGCAGAAGCTGTATGCCATCCAGTTCCACCCGGAGGTGCTCCACACCCAGGAGGGAACAAAGATGCTCTACAATTTCGTGCGTGGCGTCTGCGGATGCTGCGGCGACTGGAGAATGGATTCCTTTGTGGAGAGCTCCATTGAGTCCATCCGTGAGAAGGTGGGAGACGGCAAAGTGCTGCTGGCTCTGTCCGGCGGCGTTGACTCCTCTGTGGCAGCAGGCCTTCTTTCAAGAGCTATCGGAAAACAGCTCACATGCGTCTTTGTAGACCATGGCCTTCTCCGCAAAAATGAGGGAGACGAGGTAGAGGCCGTCTTCGGACCGGAAGGCGACTTTGACCTTAACTTTATCCGCGTCAACGCCCAGGAGCGTTACTACAATAAGCTGGCAGGCGTGACAGAACCGGAGCAGAAGCGTAAGATCATCGGCGAGGAATTTATCCGTGTGTTTGAGGAGGAAGCCAAGAAGATCGGAGCAGTGGATTTCCTGGCACAGGGCACGATCTACCCGGACGTGGTGGAGAGCGGCCTTGGCGGTGAGTCTGCCGTGATCAAATCACACCACAACGTGGGCGGCCTTCCGGATTTCGTTGATTTCAAGGAGATCATCGAGCCTCTCCGCGACCTGTTCAAGGACGAGGTCCGCAAAGCCGGACTGGAACTTGGCATCCCGGAGGATCTGGTGTTCCGTCAGCCATTCCCGGGCCCGGGACTTGGCATCCGCATCATCGGCGAAGTGACAGCTGAGAAGGTGCGCATCGTGCAGGATGCAGACGCGATCTACCGTGAGGAGATCGCAAAGGCCGGACTGGACAAAGAGATCAACCAGTATTTTGCGGCCCTGACAAACATGCGCTCTGTCGGCGTTATGGGAGACGAGAGAACCTACGATTACGCTGTGGCGCTGAGAGCCGTGAAGACAATTGACTTCATGACAGCCGAGGCGGCAGAGATCCCGTTTGAAGTTCTGCAGAAAGTGATGAGCAGGATCATCAATGAGGTTAAGGGGGTCAACAGAGTATTCTACGATCTGACCAGTAAACCGCCAGGGACGATAGAACTAGAATAAGAGAGTAAAGCCCACAATCCCAGCATTTATGCGGGGTTGCGGGCTTTTTCTATGTTTCGTGACAATCAAATGACAATAATTAAAAGAATTATTTAATTAAGTACACTTTGTAAGGGGATTATTCCGTGTATTTCTGTAAGGGCAGAAGGATTATTGTCTTGGAAATATTTTACCATATTTTGATAATCATCATCACTATAAACTATGATTTCTATATCTTTATATTCAAATTCCAATGAACCTTTAATTCTCCATTCACGTTCATGTGTCCAATCGATAAGATGATTAACGTCTGCTAGATTATGATTAACAATTCGCCAGTATTCGGTTTCTGGTAATATTTCTTTTAGATATTCTGTTTCCCCATAAATGACAGGTCGTGCACCTTTTTGATATAGATGGCATTTGTTAAAACGTAAGCCATAAGCTTCATATCGTATTTTTCCTGTACAATGCTCTTTTTCATATTCAATATTTTCTGCAAGAGACAAAAGGGGGACGTCTTGAAAGCAAACCGCAGATTCCGTACCCACTATAAACCCAGACTTTTGAGTACTACCATATAATTTTTTTTCTGATAAGATTTTAATTAAATTTTGAAAAGCACTTAAGCCATTATTAGATTTGGTTAAGTGAGTTATTCTGGTTGCAAAATCTGTTCGGCGCTGTATATGAGAGCGCCATTCTTGATGTTTCATATTAGTTCACCTCTTCTTTGTTCTGTCTATAATAAAAAAGAAATTTGAAACTAACATTGCGTATTAGCGTTACAAGTATCAATTATTGTAGGGAAAAAGTTATAATGGCTTTTTCCATGTTTTTTTCTTCTTCTGTAGCATGATAATTTGGATTACTTAACAGTGTGTCTTGAAGGGTAGAACGCAATTTGTCACAACAGGGTTTAAAAGACAGATATGTAATTCCACCGCCGATAACTCCGCCAACTACAGGAATGGCCTTTTTGAAAAAACCAGCAAAAACTTGTTTTGTCATATTAACACCGAACCATTTAGAAACACTTTTTACAATTGGGTAGATTGTGCCTTTAGTAAGGGCGGTTTTTAACAATTTTTTTTCAACACCTTTTCCTAAGGCCGTTGCCATTGCTTTTAGAGCGGTATTAGCTCCTTGAACACCATACATGACTCCTAAGCAAATGATTAAGGTGTTCATGGTTTCGGAATCAAACTTTTGATTTCTCTCTTCAGTGTCAATTTGAGGGAAACCATATAAGTACATAAGTTTTTGTGCTGCACGCAACATATATCCGTAGTATTGTGCAATATCAGCCGGAACTGTTGCTGCCATAGCAAAACCACCAGGCACACCTAATGCCGCGGAAATACCCGAAACACAGTTCCTTTCGTATTTAATAACTTCGTCTGCTATTCTATCTATCTCATTGGAAGGAATTTTTGCATGTGCTGGGTTATAGGCTATTGCGTCATCGATGGTATCTTGAGGATAATTTTTGAAAAGTTCTTTTTTTAGAAAATCATTTCTATCCACTTTTATGCCTGGAGTTTTTAATCCAATAATAATAAAATCTTCTATATCAATTTCACCATTGCCATTAGCATCAATTACATTTACTATGGAATCTTTTGATTTTGTAATAGCGGTTTGTGCTTTTTTAATGATGCTGTCATTTGTTTTCTCCATATCAGCATAATCTCCTTAGTGTCGTTTACTTATTTGGGTACTTACTTCTCCAGGCTAAGTATTCCTCTTCCGTAATTTCTTCGTTTCTGTATTTCTGGTACATATCTGCCCATTCACCAACTTGATCCAGCATATTTAATGAATCGTGCCCTTTATCCTTGAACATCAGTTGAGGCACCCCGGATTCATCTCTATAGGCATGGAGTCCATACTGGTCTTCCAGTGCGAATAGGGAATGCATAACACTTATATAGGTATCAAAGTTTGGATCAGCCAGTGCGAATGGGCTGATTTTTAATACATTGGCAATTTTTTCTAATTGATCTTGGGAAGCGGTGCGGTTTCCCAGTTCATAATTTCTTACAGCTGACTCACTCAGTCCTGCCTTTATGGCCAATTCTTTTTGGGTATATCCTTGTTCTAACCGATATTTCCTGATTTTATCTCCAACAGTCATATTTGATTGCTCCTTCACAGTTCTTGTCTCTTATTATAGCATGAACAGTTCAAAAATGAAATATAAAAACAAACCGTTCAATATTGAAATTATTCTGTTGACATTTCGAAAATGAAATGTTATGATACAAGCGTACCGTTCAGAAATGAACTGATGAAGTTTATAAAAAGGGAAAGGAGGAAGAAAATATGGCGAGCAAATTATTTATCTCAGCGAAAGAAGTTGCCCGGGAATTAGAAGTATCTGATTCCTTTGCATATCGTCTGGTACGCAAGCTGAACGATGAACTGGAAAAACAGGGATTTGTGGTTGTTAAGGGCAAAATTAGCCGTAAATATTTTGAAGAACGTGTTTATGGTATGAGCGAAACAAAATAATGTGGGAGTTCAAGAAAGAAGGTGAAAATGAATGGCAGTTATTAAAAACAAAAAGACTAATACTTATGAAGTTCGCACCTATTATAAGGATTGGACAGGTGTCAGAAAGCAAAAGACAAAGAGAGGATTTAAGCGTAAATGTGATGCGCAAGACTGGGAGAGGGCTTTCAAATTAAAGGAAAATAGAAGTCTGGATATGACATTTGGAGATTTTGTGGATATTTATCTGAACGATATTAAACCCAGGATTAAATATAATACCTGGCTGACTAAAAAACACATTGTCGATAAGAAAATTCTCCCGTATTTTGCGGACAGAAAACTGCAGGAGATCAAGACGGCAGATATCCGTCAGTGGCAGAACATGATCATGAATCATAGAGACGCTAACGGAAAAGGATATTCGCAGGTGTATCTTAAGACAATCCACAATCAAATGAGTGCGATTTTAAATCATGCGGTTAACTTTTATGATTTGAAAAGTAATGTTGCACGTAAGGCGGGATCCATGGGAAAAGAAAAATCAAAGGAAATGCTTTTCTGGACAAAAGAAGAGTATACACAGTTCATTGAGGCGGTTGCAGATAAACCCATATCCTTTTACGCATTTGAGATTTTCTATTGGTGTGGATTGAGAATGGGGGAGCTTTTGGCTTTAACACCTGCAGATCTGGATTTTCGATCCCATACTATACGCATCAATAAATCTTATCAGCGCTTAGAGGGAAAAGATGTCATAACAGATCCTAAAACACCGAAAAGTAATCGAATTATAGTGATGCCGGAATTTTTGAGTGAAGAGCTAGAAAGTTACTTAAGTATGCTGTATGGACTGAAGGAAACAGATCGAATCTTTCAGATTTCTAAAAGTTATCTCCATCATGAAATGGATCGGGGAGTAAAGCTGTCAGGTGTCAAACGAATCCGTATCCATGATCTCCGGCATTCTCACGTATCGCTGCTAATTAATATGGGATATTCTGCTGTGGCAATTGCAGAGAGAGTAGGGCATGAAAGTGTTGAGATTACATATCGATACGCACATTTATTTCCTACGATACAGAAAGATATGGCAGACAGGTTAAATGAGGAAAGAGAGGATTCATGGAATGAGTGAAAAAAATATGGATAAAAAGAATCGTTGGCGTAATGTAACAATTGCTTTTCGAATGTCTCCTGAAGAAAATGAAGAACTGGATAAGAGAGTGAAACTTTGTGGATATCAAACCAGACAAGAGTACATTATTGAAAGCGTTTTATATCAAAAGATCACAGCTGTTGGTAATCCATTGATGCTGGTGCAGTTTCGAAAGCAGCTCCGGGATATTGAGACAGAATTAAAACGTCTGAACACATTGAATGATGCAGGAGAAGAATTATTTACTCCGATCAGAACCATGTTGGAAATTTTGAATGGATTTGCGGAAGGGAGAAATACAGATGAAAACCAAAAAGATGGTCAACAAAGTTTATGAAATCTTGAATCGTTCTAAAAAATTAGAAATTGCCTCTATCCTTGTGGATTTTGAGTCAGATCATGTGGTGTTGATTGAATTGATGGATGGAAGCAGATTTGAGATTATAGTGATTCCGACAAGACGGTTTGTTTGAGAGGTGGAGAAATGGGCGCTGGAAAAAAGAAAAAGCCCAGACAAAATATCTGAGCAAGTTCTCTGATAATCAGATTTACTGATATACCATCTTCGCAGATTAAGTATATCACGGATTGTAAGATACGACAATTCCCAATTATCTGTTCATCAGAGACTTGCCCGGAAGGGCAGGAGGTGAAGTAGATAGAATTGAAGACGATAGAAAATAAGAAGGCAGAATGGAAAAGATCAGAGCCGGAGCTGAAATTGATCAACATGGAATCGGTGAAAGTGGAACAGATAGAATGGCTGTTGTATCCGTTTATTCCTTTTGGGAAAGTTACGATCATACAAGGGGATCCAGGAGAGGGAAAAACAACGATGGTTCTTCAGATCATTGCTAAACTGACCAGAGGAGAACCAATCTTGTTGAACAAGAAATCCCAAAAAGAAGCACAGCAAGATAGCGAAGAGAATCTGAAACAGGAAGTGTTATCGCAAGATAACCCTATACAGCCTGTCAATGTTATTTATCAGACGGCAGAGGATGGATTGGGGGATACGATAAAACCTCGTCTGCTTGCGGCTGGGGCAGATTGTTCCAGAGTGCTGGTCATCGATGATCGAGAACAGCCATTAACTATGGTGGATGTCCGGCTTGAGGAAGCAATCATGCAAACGAAAGCAAGAATGGTGGTGCTGGATCCTATACAGGGATTTCTAGGAACAGATGTGGATATGCATCGAGCCAATGAAATTCGTCCGTTGATGAAGCGGATGGCAGTCCTTGCAGAGAAATATCATTGTGCGATTATTTTGATCGGTCATATGAATAAAAACAGCAATGGGAAATCTTCTTATCGTGGCCTTGGATCCATTGATTTTCAAGCTGCGGCAAGAAGTGTCCTGATCGTGGGGAGGTTGAAGGACGAACCGGAGACAAGGGTAATGTGCCATGTGAAAAGTTCCCTTGCACCGGAAGGAAAATCCGTCGCATTCCGATTAGACAAAGAAACAGGATTTCAGTGGATTGGAGAGTATGATATCAGTGCAGATGACCTTTTGAGTGGAGATGCAAGAGGACAAAAAAGTCGGATAGCGAAGGAATTTCTGTTGGATATTTTGGCTGATGGCGGTATGGCACAGAAAAAGATCGAGGAAGAAGCGAGCAAACAGGGAATCAAGAAGAAAACTCTGCGGAATGCAAAACAGGAACTGGAGATCGATTCGGTCAAACGGGGAAACCAATGGTTTTGGATATTATCAGAATAAAGGAAGATGGCAAGGTGACCATATCTTAAGAACAGGGCATCTTGCCACCTTGAAAGGAGAAGTGTATGGAAATAAAAAATGTACAGATTCCATTTACATTATTTCGTCAGCTTGTCTCGTATCATTTACTGGATGATTACAGTTGTTCAGATGAGATATGTAAGGGACTTGAAGAAAAGATGGATCATTTGGTCAATAGACAATTGTATACGCAGTCGAAAACAGCAGCGACGGAAGAAGAGCGGGAAAAAGCCAGAAAGGAGTATCTGGATAAGAAAGGAATACCGGAGAACTTTCGTTGGTAGGGATTCTTCTTGTTTGAGTTATAACAGGAGCGTGGCACGCACCTGTAAATCACGGACAAAGAGAAGAATCAGATGATGCAGACGGAAGGATATCGCTGAACGGAAATAGCCCCGCAGGGCGCAAGGGTACTTTTGATGGACGAAGGCCGTCGAAAGTGCTTTTGCGTTACTTTCGACGAAAGTAACAAAGCTTATGCGCCGTATCCGGCGCTGAATACTACCCTAAGAGGGAGAAAGGAGAGTTATTGAAGAGAACGATTAGTTTTATGACAGGTAAAGGTTCTGTCAACCATAACAGTAGAAAATTTCATGCAAAGAATACAGATCCGAAACGGAGTTACTGGAATGTGGAATACTGCAATCAGGATATCCGGGAAGTGTACCATGAATTATTTGATGAGGCACTTGATCGATATAATTCTAAACAGACTAGAAAAGACCGAAAGATTGAAGATTATTATGAGAAGATCCGTTCTGGAAAGCAGGAAAAGCCATTCCACGAGATTATCCTGCAGATTGGGGATAAAGACAATATGGGAGCGACAACAAAAGAGGGACAGATGGCAGCGAGGATACTAGACGAATATATGAAGGATTTTCAGCGGAGAAATCCTACCTTAAGAGTGTTTTCTGCTCATCTTCATATGGATGAGGCCACACCTCATTTGCATATAGATTTTGTACCATATACAACAGGAAGTAAGCGTGGTCTGGATACAAGGGTATCATTGAAACAGGCATTGTCAGCGCTTGGTTTCAAAGGCGGTACGAGAATGGAGACAGAATTAAATCAGTGGGTGGCGGCTGAAAAGCAGCAGCTTGCCTCAATTATGCTGGATCACGGGATTGAATGGGAACAGAAAGGCACACATGAAAAGCATTTGTCCTTGTTGGATTTTGAAAAGCAGGAACGTGCAAAGGAAGTGGCGGCACTTGAAGAGCAGAAAGCGGACTTAGAAGAGCATAATGCTACTATGCAAGAAGTAAATGAAAAATGGCTGGATCATTTGAAAAATATTGAGCAGGACATATCTTCGGCTCGGGAAAGTTGGAAAGAAGCCGATAAGAAGGCAGAACAGGCAAAGAAGAATGTGGCACAATATGAGAAAAAGCTAACGGAGATTGCGCCTATGGTAAAAGAAATGGAACGATTTGCCGAGAAATATTCTGCCGATCCAGAGGAAGTATTGCCGGAAGCGGGAACTCTGGAAACAGGAAAATCCTATCGGGAGAAAAAAGCAAAACCGTTGATTAAGAAGATTGTGACGGTACTGCGGTCAGTCTACCGGGCTTATTTCGACCTTTCCAGAAGATTTAACGATATACAAAGGTCGTACGAGAGGGCAGGGAACAAGGTTAATTCTCTTACTACTCGTGTAGAGGAACTTTGGAATGAGAACAGGATGTTGAGAGAAAATTTAGAGGATTTTGAACGTGTAAAGGAAGCATTGGGGCATGATACTGTTAAGACAATAGTTCAGGCGGAGAGACAGAGGGAACAGGCGCTTAAGGAGCAGAAACGGGCACAGAGACGAAAGATGGACAGAGGAGCAAGGTAAGCAGAAATAAATGGAACAGTCAAGAATGGGGAGAAAATCTTTCTTATTCTTAGCTGTATGACAAAGAAGATTTTAGTTTACAGTGTTTGAGGTGAGGGATATAATTTAAGGTAGATGAATCAACAATTGTAATATACGATTAAAAAAATAGAAATGTTACGTTCATGTTATTTGCTGAGGAGTTCAAGCGATGAAAAATAGAAAAGTATTGATACTAACCATTCTTTTAGTAATATCACTCATTGGAAACGTAGTATTATTAGTAAAACTTAATGGTATAAACAATAAAAGTAATCCAGATGTAATAGAATCTTTCGATAATGTACCAAATGAATTAGTTGGAACTTGGGAAGCTAAAGCAGGAAGAAAAGTAGAGATTTTTGAAGATGGGAAAGTGTATTGGACATATAATGCATCTGGTTCCATTTACACAGGATATATAGGTACAGTTAATGACTATTCCATTGTATTATCCAAAAAGTATGAAGGAAATGGAAAAGGAAACTATCAATCCATGTTGGAAATATCAGAAGCAGAATTGCAAGATACTTATATTATTTACGACATTACAATGCATGGTGATGCGGCGTTTTCGGCACAAAACGTGGATTCTAGAGAATATGCGTGGTCATTTATAAAAAGTGAATAACTGAAATAAGAGAGTAAAAGATATTAATATAAAAGCGTATACAGCGCAAATGGGAAAATCACATTTAGTTATTGGTATAGGAATTATACAATAATATCTAAGTTTGCATTGGTGGTATGTTAATGGATTTACAGGAGTTGTAAACTCAAAAATAACCTTTAGCGGGACTGTAATTTGTATTGTTGGATTTTTTATAGCGATAGTTGCGATTATCTTTTTAGAGAAAGAAAAAGGAAATACAGATAAAATTGATTTTATAATGTGATAACAGATTGATAACACTTGGAGATATCCGAGTGTAAGAGAAAATGTAACTTACATGAGAAAATTAAATGTTTCTGATAGTGGTAGAGGATATATGCGATTATGGGAGTTGAGTACCTTGCCTGAAGAAAAACAAAAAAATATATGCAAGTTAAAAAATGATAGATTTTGGAATGAATGGGGTATGGTGATAGGTTAAAATATATTTATATCTGAGATGGGAGGAAACTATGAAAATAGATTTGCATTGTCATACGAAAAAAGTGAAGACGGGAGATGCTTATACAAGAAACGTTACAGAGGATAAATTTTTTCAAAAAATTATTGAAGCAGAGGTTAAAATTGTTGCAATAACAAATCATAATCAATTTGATTATGATCAATATAAAGAGTTTAAAAAAATTACAGAAGGATATTGTGATATATGGCCTGGAGTAGAACTGGACATTATAGGGAAAACAGATCAAACTGGAAATGGAAAAAGAGGCCATTTGATAGTGATTGCTAATCCTAAAAATGTAGAATTATTTAATGATCAAGTGCAAGAACTGATTAATGATGAAGATGTAGATAAATTCCAGATTAGTGTGAAAAAAGTATATGAAACATTAGGAATATGTGATTGTATTTATATACCACATTTTCATAAGGAACCAAAACTTTCAGATGAAGATATTCAGGAATTAGGGGAACTATTACCAGATCCTAGTCGATTATTTAAGGAAACGTCAGATTATCGAAGTTTAGGAGTTTTTTCAAATTTTGATTACAGTGTTATTATAGGAAGTGATGTACAGGATTGGGATAAATATGAAACTAGCAAGTTTGCAGATATAAGACTTCCAGTTCAAACATTTGAACAGTTTTGTTTGTTGGCAAAGAAGGACACACAAATCATAGATACATTGCTTAACCAAAAAAAGAAAAAGGAAATCACTGTGTCGCCATATAAAAGAGTAAATTTTAAGTTACCATTTTATGAAGATATTAATATTATTTTTGGACAGAAAGGAACGGGAAAAACGGAGATCCTTGAATCTTTAAAGAAATACTATATTGAAAATGGAATTGCAATGGAAAGTTATAAAGGAAATGAAAAAGATGCTGATTTTTCAAAAATGTTAAAGGTCAATGATGTAATAGCTACACCTGAGAAGCTTCAATTGGATAGTATGCGACAACAGTTTATAGATCTTTATAATTGGAAAGAGGAGTTGCCAACATCTTTTGAAAAATATGTAAGTTGGATGGAAACTAAGGACAATAATAAAAATAAAGGTAGAATGAAAATAACAGAAAGTGTACATATTGAGGAGGGGGCGCGTAATCGGAAACTTGATCTTGATTATAAATACTTAAAAGAATTCACAGAATCAACATTTAAAAAGATCGATATGGAAAAATATTTGAATGAACAGGATTGCATAACCTTAATGCAGTTGTTGGAAAAATTATGTGATAATATTAATGATTCAAAAATAAAAAAATGGAATAGTGACAAAAGTATTAAACTGACGAATTGGAGTATTGATAAGATAAAAGCGATAGCGGATAAATGTTCTGATACAATATCTAAACCTAGTAGTGTAGGATTTTACGATTTTGCAATGGAAAGATTCAAATTGTTTGAAAATGTGGATGAGATATGCAGTGCATTTTCTGCAACTGATAAGATAGAGAGAGAATACTTAGGAAATCTTGAAGAAAAAGGTGATATTTATATTCAAACACGTTATCGAATGTTAACAAAAAATTCGCGTACAGATGAATTTAAACAGGGGATAACTATTCTAAAAAATTGTAAAACTGTAATTGACGAGATAAAGAAAGCATGTTTAGGGGAGAATATATCAGAAGAAATATCAAAATTCCAGGAGTTTTTTGATAATGGAATTAAAGACATAGGAGCGTTTATTGGAATATCTAAAGAAACTGCATTGGAAAATGGAGAAATTTATAAGCCATCTAATGGGGAAAGAGGAATTTTACTGATGCAGAAATTATTGGATTCAGAAAGTGATGTGTATATTTTAGATGAACCAGAGTTAGGAATGGGGAATTCATATATAACATCTAATATACTTCCCAGGTTAACAGATCTAGCAAAACGAAGAAAAACGGTAATTATAGCAACACATAATGCTAACATTGCAGTGGGTACGCTTCCATATATTAGTATATTGAGAACTCACGAAAATGGAGTATATAAAACATATATTGGCAATCCATTTTATGATGAACTCAGAAACATAGAGGATGAAACAGATACTAAAAATTGGACTCAAGAAAGTATGCATACTCTTGAAGGCGGAAAAACTGCATTTTATGATAGAAAGGATATTTATGAATCAGGAAAACAAAGTAATTAATGTACATCTAGAAAAAAGAGAAAAAAAAGATTATTTAGTATTTGAATTTGAGGAAGTTTCGGAAGTGTGTCTTAATGATGATGAGAGCCAAAATAATTTAAAAAGTATATTTGTAAAATTACTTGCAGAGATTACAAAGTATTCGGTCGAACTAAGATTTATAGACAATTCAGAATATAAAACGGGATTATATATAGATGTGTGTAAAGAATACATAAAAGATTTAAATAAAGAAATTACGAATGTAAGAAAGAGCATACCAGAGAAACTTAAATTAAAGTGATAACAAAATTCTTAAAAATCACACGTACACAAAGATAAATCTGTATTTTTTGGCATAAAAAGTATGAAAAAACACCATTTACACCCCGTAACACACCATTCTGATACCGTGAGGGTGGATGTACAGTAGGTTTAGATAGAGTTGGTAAAATTATCGAGTAATTTGTTGATTTTTGATTCAAGTTAATTGAATTTATACCTCATGAGACGTAAAATACTGTGCTTTTTTGACTGCAATGTGTGGAAATCAAAATATAATGGGAAAAATAAGAATAAAAAAGTGATTGCTGGGAGATGTATTTTGAAAGGTTCAGTAAAAAGTGCTGACAATAAAATGACAATACAATTGGATGAAGACATAGCGAACACATACAAAACAGTTCAAAAATGAACGGTTTTAAAACTGAAACAATGAAGAAACACTATAAAGCAAATAGAACTTTGCGAGTTCGAATGATTATATAAATAGTTTGAGGATTTTGACATATAATTTTAGAGGGGAGTTCTATTGACTTTCCGGTTTGTGCTTGCTAGAATATAAACACAAAGAAAGTTTACCACTGACCGATAGGTGGTATATAAATGGTCGGGTTGAAAGTTTACCGCTGACCGATATGCGGTATATAAATGGTTGGGTCGAAAGTATAGTCCTTCGCCGCAAGGCGAGGGACTTTTTCCATAATGAGGACAATTAAATGAAGAAAACAGGATTTTATATTATCAAAGATAAATTTTTTGAAGATATGCAAGATCCGTATCTTAAAGGAAATAAGGCGGGAAATAGACCGCATTATTACTGCCTTGAAGATACAAGTACCAGGATATATTGGATGATACCATTGTCTAGCCGTATTGACAAATACAAACGGATTATGTGAATATTCTTGTGCGGGAGTACCGCTGTTCCGGAGGAACGGATACCGCCAATCCGGCGGCAGGAAACCGCTGTTCCGGAACAGGGATACCGCACTTACTTAATTGTTTGTTACCTGCGAGTTTACTCGCTTAAGGCAGGATCTAATCCATATACCTCCCGCATGGATCTGTAATTCGCCGGATCCGTCGGGACGATGTTGATCTTGTATGCATCATGCTTGATGCGGTCCAGGATGGCTTCCGACAGAGGGCTGTCATCGCCACCAAGCTGGT
>NZ_JADCKL010000005.1 GCF_014982975.1 Claveliimonas monacensis | reverse complement strand
CTGACCTGTACCCGCAGGGAGAAACTGGGATGTAAAAATCTGCTTACCAAGGTATGTAAAAAACTCCTTACCATACGATGTAAAAAACATCTTACCTAACAATGTAAAAAAGTGCTTGACATTTGCAATGAAGTCCTGAAGAACTGCCGCAAAGGGGAACCGGTGTATCTGACCAAGAATGGCAGAGGGCGTTTTGTAGTTATGGATATTGAAGATTATGAGCGTGACCGTGCAGAGAAAAAACTTCTGATAAAACTGCAAGAAGCTGAAGAAGCAGTGAAAGCTGGTGAAGGTTGGCTGGATCTGGATGAATTGAAAGCACTTGTGGGGGAATAAGATGTTAAAATTGCGGGTTAATCCGATTGTTGCAAAGGATCTAAAGAATATCCGAGATTACATTGCAGAAGATAATGCGGAATATGCTGTAAAGATCATAAAGGAAATTTACGGTAAATTTGAAAATCTCCAGATGTTTCCGGGAATGGGTTCAGATCTTTCTAAGAGAGTCAGCTTTCGGACAGACTATAAATATGCCATATGGGAAGATTATGTGATCATCTATAAGGTGAGCAATGAGTATTTAGAGATTTACCGTGTGGTCAACCGATATCAAAATATTACAAGAATTTTTGAGTGATGACACAAACATGATAACGAATTGATAACACTAGCAGAGACAGACCATAGAAACATGACAGTTGGAAACAGATAAAAGTAAATAGAACCAAATGCCCTATACAAAATTGTATAGAATTAGATTTGGTTTACGAGTCCAAATAGTTTCATCTGAGCTGTAAAGCCCCATTTTACCGGGCTCTACAGCTCTTTTTGTGTGCTTCCTCCTGTTTTTGTAAAACATATAATCAAAGACCTCGTGCCTTCTGACAGAGAAATGGGAAAAATACACAAAAAGTACATGTAAAAATTGTGTAAAATCCCATAAATCAACAAAAAGGGACTGGAGTCCTTTTTGGAATAAAAAAATGCGGTTAAGATGCAGATAGAAAAACAAATGCAAGGACAATTTGCCTGGCTGGAGCGGAGAATGAGAAAGATGGCTGTCCGTGTGACAGGCAGCAGGGAAAGTGAGGTATGGTTATGAATTATTCAGAAGACGCAAGCAAGCAGTATCATATTCAAGTGGGTGAAGGAGATGTGGGACGTTATGTGATCCTGCCGGGGGACCCGAAGCGGTGCGCCAAGATCGCAAAATACTTTGATGATCCGGTCCTGGTGGCGGATAACAGGGAGTATGTGACCTACACCGGGTATCTGGACGGTGTGAAGGTGAGCGTCACATCCACCGGAATAGGAGGGCCTTCCGCATCCATTGCCATGGAGGAACTGGTGATGTCCGGGGCGGACACCTTTATCCGAATCGGAACCTGCGGCGGCATGCAGCTGGAGGTAAAAAGCGGCGACGTAGTGATCGCAAACGGAGCCATCCGCATGGAGGGAACGAGCCGGGAATACGCGCCCATCGAGTTCCCGGCAGTGGCAGATATCGGTGTGGTCAATGCGCTGATGGAGTCAGCTGGGGACATGGGAGCGCCTTATCATGTGGGCGTGGTGCAGTGTAAAGACTCCTTCTACGGACAGCACTCTCCGGAAAGGATGCCCGTCAGCTATGAGCTGCTGAACAAGTGGGAGGCATGGAAACGGCTGGGATGCCTGGCATCTGAGATGGAATCTGCTGCCCTCTTTGTGGTGGCCAGCCACTTGCGCGTGCGGGCAGGATCCTGCTTCCTCGTTGTGGCCAACCAGGAGCGGGAAAAAGAAGGACTGGAAAATCCGGTGGTACACGATACAGACATGGCGATCCGGGTGGCGGTTGGAGCCCTCCGGAAGCTGATCGAGAGAGACAAGAAGGCAGGAAGATAAAAGGAGGAAATACAATGACGGAGACAAAGATCCAGGAACTGATTGAGACGGCTGCCGCACAGCTTGCCTTCTCTTACACCCCCTATTCCCACTTCAAAGTCGGAGCGGCCCTGCTCGCAAAAAACGGCCGGGTCTATACGGGGTGCAACATTGAGAACGCGGCGTATACGCCCACCAACTGCGCTGAGCGGACAGCTATCTTCAAGGCTGTCAGCGAAGGTGTACGGGAATTTGAAGCAATCTGCATTGTAGGCGGACCGGAGGGCAGGATTGTGGATTATACACCTCCCTGCGGCGTGTGCAGACAGGTGATGATGGAATTCTGCCAGCCGGAGGAGTTTCAGATCATTCTGGCAAAGGGAAAAGACGATTACCTGATTTACAAGTTGAAAGATCTGATGCCCCAGGGATTTGGCCCGGGCAATCTGGAAGAAAGGTAGGCAGAATATGAAACAAGCAAAAAGGGTATTTGTAATAGTGATAGATTCCCTGGGGATCGGCGCTATGCCGGACGGGGAAAAGTTCGGAGACGTAGGGGTCAATACGCTGGGACACATTTCCGAATCTGTGGATACGTTCCGGATCCCTGCGCTCCAGAAGCTGGGCATAGCCAATCTGACCCATCTGCGCCAGGTGCCGGCGCTGGAGGAGCCGCTTGGATACCAGGCAGCCCTCAGAGAGAGGAGCAACGGCAAGGATACCATGACCGGGCACTGGGAGATCATGGGCGTGGAGACAAAAAAGCCATTTAAGACCTTCACAGAACACGGATTTCCAAAGGAACTGATCGAGGAGCTGGAAAAGAGGACCGGACACAAGGTCATTGGAAATAAGAGCGCCAGCGGGACAGAGATCATTGAGGAGCTGGGGGAGGAAGAGATTGCCACCGGACATATGATCGTCTACACGTCGGCGGACTCGGTTCTCCAGATCTGCGGAAATGAGGAGACCTTTGACCTGCAGGAGCTGTACCGCTGCTGTGAGATCGCAAGGGAGCTGACAATGAAGGAGGAGTGGAGAGTCGGAAGAGTCATTGCAAGGCCCTATGTGGGAAAGAAGCGAGGGGAGTTTGAGCGGACCAGCAACCGCCACGACTACGCCCTGAAGCCGCCGGTGAGGACAGCGCTGAATGTCCTTAAGGACAGTGGGCTGGATGTGATCTCTGTGGGAAAGATCAAGGATATTTTCGACGGGGAAGGGATCACGGAAGCGTATAAATCCCAGTCTTCTGTACACGGGATGGAGCAGACCATCGAGCTTGCGGATAAAGATTTCCGAGGGCTTTGCTTTGTCAATCTGGTGGATTTTGATGCAAAGTGGGGACACAGAAGGAATCCGGAAGGCTATGCAGAAGAACTGGAGAAGTTTGATGAGAAGCTTGCAGTTTTCATGGAAAAGTTAAGAGAAGACGATCTTCTGATCATTACGGCGGACCACGGGAATGACCCGACTTACACAGGCACCGACCACACCAGGGAGAAAGTGCCGTTTCTTGCGTACTCCAGATCCATGGAGGGAAATGGAATGCTGCCGGAGCAGGACACTTTTGCGGTGATCGGTGCAACGATCCTGGACAATTTCGGACTGTCCATGCCGGAGGAGACGATCGGAACATCCCTGCTTTCCTGTTTGAAATAAACAGGATCCTGTGAGAGAAAAGGAGGAAAAGAAGACATGAAAAAGCTTTCCAAGCGCTGTATACAACATGCTTCCCTACATCATTTCCCTTGTGGTGCTGGCTCTGTTCTCAAGGAACTCCAGGGCGCCCAAGGCGGAAGGTATCCCCTACGATAAAGGACAGCGGTAAAAAGACAGAATTTCAAAGCAAGGAGAGAGCAAGATGGAACGATTTGCGATCAGAGGGCAGATCTGCTATAGTGAAAGTCAAAAGAAGATACGCACCATGGAGCGCGGGTATGTGGTGTGTGAAGACGGGAAAAGCGCCGGCGTATTTGAAACCCTCCCGGAGGCATGGAGCGGGATCCCCTGCTACGATTACGGAGATCGGCTGATCATCCCCGGACTCATCGACCTGCACGTCCATGCACCCCAGTACCCCTTCCGGGGGCTGGGGATGGACCAGGAGCTGATCGACTGGCTCAATACACACACATTTCCGGAAGAAGAAAAATACGGTGATCTGGCGTATGCACAGAAGGCGTATGCTATCTTTCTGGATGATCTGCTCCACAGCGCCACCACCAGGGCCTGTGTCTTTGGCACCTGCCATAAGGACGCGACGCTCTGGCTCATGGAACAGATGGAGGCGGAAGGTCTTGCGGGATACGTGGGAAAGGTCAATATGGACCGGAACAGTCCGGCAGAGCTGTGCGAGGAGAGCCCGGAGGCATCGGCGGAAGCGACAGAGAGCTGGATCCTTGCCTCGGCAGGCCTTTCCAATGTCCGGCCGATCCTGACGCCCCGGTTTATCCCCACCTGTTCGGACGAACTGATGGAGAGACTGTCCGCGCTTCAGAAGCAGTATGACCTGCCGGTGCAGTCCCACCTCTCTGAAAATCTAAGTGAGATCGACTGGGTAAGACAGCTGCAGCCGGAGGCGTCCTGCTATGGCGATGCGTACCGGATGCACGGACTTTTCGGAGGCAGCTGCCCCACCATCATGGCACACTGTGTGTACAGCGGAGAAGAGGAGATCCGGATGATGAAAGAGCAGGGCGTATTCATCGCCCACTGTCCGGAGTCCAACACAAATCTTGCCTCCGGGATCGCGCCGGTAAGAAAGTACATGGAGCTGGGCATGCAGATGGGACTTGGCACCGACGTGGCAGCCGGATCGTCCCTCTCTATGTTCCGGGCCATGGCCATGGCTGTCCAGTGCTCCAAACTCCGGTGGAGGCTTGTGGACCAGAGCCAGGCGCCGCTCACGGCGACGGAGGTCTTTTACCTGGCCACCAAAGGCGGCGGTGCTTTCTTCGGAAAAGCAGGCAGCCTGGAGGAAGGGTATGAGTTTGACGCGGTGGTGATCGACGATCGGAAGATACGGCATGCACGGCCGGTCTCTGTGCGGGAACGCCTGGAGCGGCTGATCTATCTGGACGGGGACGCCTCCGTGGATGCAAAATATATCAAAGGGAAACAGGTGATCTGAACGAGGGCGGTAGGTGAAAAATGGAAAACAACTATCTGGCAAAGATTCTGCCGTTTTTGAATGAGATTGAAAAGGACAGAAGAGAACAGTTTGAACAGTATTTCCGGACAGCACCCATGTGGCTGATGGATACTTTTGTGGTGGAAGAGCTGGAAAAGGGGACGGTCTTTGTGCAGGAGGGAGAGCCTGCGGACATGATCTTCTTTATCGGGAAAGGGCTCATCAAGGCCACAGATTATCGGATATATGGGATCAATTATGACTTTACTGTATTTGACAAAGTCTATGCCTTTGGCGGGATGGAAGTGATCATCAACCTGGACAAGTACCAGACGACCCTGCAGACTGTGACGGAATGCACGGTGCTGAAGATCCCGAAAGAGGGCTTTAAAAAATGGATGGACTCGGATATCAGGGCCCTGCAGCAGGAGAGCCGTCTGATGGGAGAGTACCTGCTGGAACAGGCCAGGGACAGCCGGATGCTCCTCTTTCTCCAGGGAGCCGACCGGGTGGCGTTTCTTTTGATGAAGCGGTACCGCAAATATGCCCAGAACGGCGTGCTGAAGATGAAAGGAGACCGGCAGGAGCTGTCGGATTTCACGGGACTGTGCATGAAGACCATCAGCCGTTCCATCAAGAAATTCAAGGAAAACGGTATGATCACGACACAGGGAAGCTATATCACGATCAATTATGAACAATACCGCAGGATGAAGGAGATGATCTCTGAGATCCTGGCGGAAGACTTATAGAAGGAGTGGATGAAAGATGAAAAATAAATTACAGACCTGCCTTGCAAGCATCCGGGAAAAGACAGATTTTAAACCAGAGATTGCGCTGATCCTGGGAAGCGGGCTGGGAGACTATGCAGATGGGATCCAGATCGAGACCACGGTGGATTATTCTGAGATCGAAGGATTTCCGGTATCTACTGTCACAGGCCATAAAGGGCGCTTTGTCTTCGGCTATGTGGGAGAGGTGCCGGTTGTAATCATGCAGGGAAGGGTACACTATTATGAGGGCTATCCGATGACCGATGTAGTGCTGCCGACCCGCCTCATGGGACTTCTGGGAGCAAAAAAACTGATCCTCACCAACGCGGCAGGAGGTATCAACGAGCATTTTCGGCCAGGCGACTTTATGATGATCACCGATCATATTGCCACAGGCGTTCCAAGCCCGCTGATCGGACCGAATCTGGAGGAACTGGGACCCCGGTTCCCGGATATGAGCGAAGTATACAGCCGCAGGATACAGGACGTGATCCGAGAGGCGGCATCTGACTGCGGGATCAGCCTGCGAGAGGGCGTGTATGTCCAGCTTACCGGGCCAAATTATGAGACGCCGGCAGAAGTCAAGATGTGCAAGATCTGGGGAGGCGATGCCGTTGGAATGAGCACGGCCTGCGAGGCAGTGGCCGCGCGCCATATGGGTATGGAAATCGGCGGCATCTCCTGCATTACCAACCTGGCAGCAGGCATCAGCAAGGAAAAACTGGATCACAAGGAAGTGCAGGAGACTGCGGACCGTGTGTCCAAAGATTTTAAACGGCTTGTGACAAAGATCATTGAAACGATGTAGGAGGGTTCCGGGAAGATCGAAGAAAGGCGTGAGCATATGGATATCAAGACAATTCCCAAACTGGAGCTGCACTGCCATCTGGATGGATCGCTGACAAAATCCATGATCCAGCGCCATCTGGGGCGAAGTGTTATAAAAGAAGAACTGACTGTTGCGGAGGATTGCCCAAACCTGACAGAGTACCTGGAGAAATTTGACCTGCCTCTGGAATGCCTGCAGGATGAGGAGGGGCTGGAAGAGGGCGCCTATACATTTGCAGAGGAGACCGCAAAAGAGCGGGTAGAGTATATAGAAGTCCGGTTTGCGCCGATGCTCTCCGTCCACGCAGACCTGAGCTGCGCAAAGGTGATCGAAGCGGTGCGCAGGGGGATGGAGCGTGCAAAAGAGGATTTTGGTTTGCAGTATGGCATAATCGTGTGCGCTATGAGAAACCACAGCCTGGAACAGAATCTGGCTATGCTCAGGTGCGCGAGAGAATACCTGGGCTGCGGTATCTGCGCCCTGGATCTGGCAGGCGATGAGTCCGCCTTCCCGACAGCCGGTTTCCGTGAGGTCTTTCGGGAAGCCAAAAGGCTGGACATGCCCTTTGTCATTCATTCCGGGGAGACCGGCAATCTGGAAAACGTCCGCGAGGCCTGCGAGCTGGGGGCAAAGCGGATCGGACACGGCATTGCGCTGCGCAAAGATCCGGAGCTGATGAAGGTATACGCAGAAAAGGGGATCGGTGTGGAGATGTGTCCCACCAGCAACTTCCAGACCAAGGCGGCAGCAGGCTGGAAGGACTACCCGCTGCTTTCGTTTCTGGACGCGGGGATCAAGGTCAGCATCAACACGGACAACCGGACAGTCAGCGGCACCAGCATGACAAAAGAACTGACGAAGGTCTACGAACAGTACGGGCGGAACGATGAACTGATCTTTACATTGCTCCGAAACGCGGCAGAGACGGCCTTTGACCCGGAGGTCAAGGATACACTGGAAAAGAAATGGAAAGGAATTTAGAATGGAAAAGAAAGAGATTTTAAAATATGTAGATCACACGCTTCTGACGCAGAGCGCAACCTGGGAGGAGATCCGCCAGATCCTGGATGATGCCATGAAATACGGGACAGCATCCGCCTGCATTCCGGCATCCTATGTGAAACAGGCGGCAGACTATGTGGAGGGAAAACTTCCGATCTGTACAGTCATCGGATTTCCAAACGGCTACAGCACAACAAAGGTCAAAGTATTTGAGACAGAAGACGCTGTGGAAAACGGCGCTTCCGAGATCGATATGGTCATCAACATCGGCCACCTGAAAGACAAAAAGTATGATAAGATTGAAGAGGAGATCCGCCAGATCCACGAGGCCTGCGGCGGAAGGATACTGAAAGTCATTATCGAGACCTGTCTTCTGACGGAAGAAGAAAAGATCAAGATGTGTGAGATCGTCACAAAAGCCGGGGCAGAATACATTAAGACATCCACCGGATTTTCCACTGCAGGTGCAACCGCTGCAGATGTGGAGCTGATGCGGACCCACGTCGGAAAAAATGTGAAAGTAAAAGCAGCCGGAGGCATTTCCTCTTTTGAGGACGCGGAAGAATTTATCCGTCTCGGGGCAGAGCGGCTGGGCACGAGCAGGCTGGTGAAAATTGTGAAAAACAGCCCGGACGCAGGAGCCGGATATTAAGTCGGATACTGGCAAACAAGAGACAGGGAAAGGAGGCGGCGGGCGTGTGCACCTGCATCACGTACGAGAACGGTGACTTTTATTTTGGGAGGAATCTGGATCTGGAGTATTCTTTTGGAGAGAGGGTGGTCATCACACCGAGAAATTATCCTCTGACATTCAAAAAAGAGGCAGCGATGGATTGCCATTACAGTATGATCGGCATGGCGTCGGTGATGGGGGGATATCCTATGTACGCCGAGGCGGTCAATGAGAAGGGGCTTGGCATGGCAGGGCTCAATTTTCCGGGCAATGCGTTCTATCCGTTGGAGGGTAAAAAGAAGTACCAGGTCACACCCTATGAGGTGATCCCCTGGATACTGGGATGCTGTGCCACAGTCAGAGAGGCCCGCATGTACCTGGAACAGGCAGACCTTGTGGGGATACCATTCGCAGCGGACGTTCCCCTGGCGCCTCTGCATTTTATGCTGGCAGACAAGACCGGCGCCCTGGTGGCGGAGCCGGTGGAGGAGGGGCTTAAGCTCTACGAAAATCCTTTTGGCGTGCTGACAAACAACCCGCCTTTTCCCTTCCATCTTATGAACATGCAGCAGTATCTGAACCTGACTGCGAAGGCTCCGGAGAATCGCTTTGGAGAGGGGACAGATATGAAGCCCTTTGGCCAGGGAATGGGGGCTGTCGGCCTTCCGGGAGATGCGTCGCCGGCGTCCCGGTTTGTGCGGGCCGCTTTTGTAAAGTGGAACTCCAGAGCCAGGCGGGAGGAGAAGGCAAATGTGTCCCAGTTTTTTCACATTCTTGACAGCGTGGCGATGGTTCGGGGGATGGTACTGACTGAGGAAGGTCGGGAGGATATCACCACCTACTCCTGCTGTGTCAATGCCCGCACCGGCGTGTACTATTTTAAGACCTACGACAACCACAGGATACAGGCCGTGGATATGAGAGCGGAAGATATGGATGGAAGCGGGCTCCTTGCATATGAGCTGCCTTTAGAGGAGGACATCCAGTACAGACTGAAACAGGGAGGAAGAACAGAAGATGCATGATATAGATAGTGGAAGAGAAGAGGGGGGGTTTGAGATCCGCCTGATCCGGCCGGAAGAGGCGGCGGAGGCGGCGGAAGCGGAAAGGATATGCTTTCCGCCCAATGAAGCAGGGAAGAGGGAGATCGTGGAGGAAAGAGCGGCCCTGGCAGGAGAGCAGTTTTTGGTGGCGGCAGACAGAAAGAGCGGGAAGATCGCAGGGTATCTGAACGGGCTGGTGACAGATGAGACCAGTCTGCGGGACGCGTTCTTCAGGCAGACAGGCCTGCACGACCCGGAAGGGGCCAATGTCATGATCCTCAGCTTAGGAGTGCTGCCCCAGTACCGCGGGCAGGGGCTGGCTTCTGCGCTGATGGAAAAGTATGCGCAGCAGGAGCGGGAGCGGGGCCGCAGTATGCTCGTTCTCACCTGCCTGGAGGAGAAAGTAGGGATGTACGAGAAGATGGGATTTAAAGACCAGGGTATGTCCCAATCCTCCTGGGGCGGAGAGAGCTGGCATGAGATGACCTGCATGCTGTAGGAGGGAAAAAACGTAACTGCCGGTTAAAAAAACTTCCTGAAACTTAATGACTGCTCAATATACACAGGAATTCCCATCTGCTACAATAACAGTAACGAAGGCCTTCAGAATAAAGAATGAGGAGGAACAGTCTGTTATGCAGATGAAAGATGTGATACGCAGAAAACGCAAGGAGCTTGATCTTACCCAGGAGCAGATGGCGGAGTATCTGGGCGTGTCGGCTCCTGCTGTCAATAAGTGGGAGAGCGGCGCCACATACCCGGAACTCTCTCTCGTCCCCGCCCTGGCCCGGCTTTTAAAGACAGACCTGAACACGCTGATGTGCTTTCACGAAGACCCGACCCGTGAGGAGATCGCGCAGTATATGAACGAGGTGGCTGAGATTTCTAGGGAGAACGGGAGCGGGCCTGGGAGATCGCAGGCTACAGCCGGAAGGTGATGGAGATTTACAGGTGGGATTACAGCGGGCTGGCGCTGGAATTTACGGTGGCCATGGAGGAAAAGGACGCGGACCGATGTGTGGAGATCCTGCGGGAGATGCTGGACTCTCTGTCCAGGCGGTCGGAGATGGAGAAGTCGATCCTGTTTACCCATATAGCCACAAAGGAGATGGATCCGGATTTCGGAAAGCAGATAGCAGAAGCGCTCCTGATGGCGATAGAAAGGGATGACCAGTATCAATTTCTCAGAGAGAGGGAAGACTTTCAGGAGATCCTGGCAGGATACGCCAGGAAGGATTGATTTTGTATGTTTGCTGAATATGTTCTCCTTTTTGTCGGGATATGATATAATAGGGTTTATCCGACAATAAGAAGAAAGGAAACAGAGGATGTCCAGATTCATTCCTCTGTGGAGAAAGTTATGAAAAGTTTACTGATATTGGGAGCCGGCGGCTTCGGCCATATGATCCAGGAGACAGCCCGGCTCCTGGGATATGAGAAAGCGGTCTTTCTCGACGATGCGGTGAAAGGCCCGGACGTAGTGGGAAAATGCTGTGATTATGAGAGCTTTCTGCAGCAGTACGACACGGCTGTGGCAGCCCTGGGGGATAACAATATGCGTCTCCACTGGACGGAAAAGCTGATGGAGGCAGGGTACCATGTGCCGGCCATCATCCATCCGTCGGCAGTGGTGAGCCCAAGTGCATCTATTGGAAATGGCAGCTTTATTATGCAGAGGGCTGTTGTCAATACGCACACGATAGTGGAACACGGCGTACTCATCAACAGCGGTGCGGTCGTGGATCACGACTCCCATATCGGCTGCGGGGCCCATATCGGACTTGGCAGTGTGGTAAAAGCCAACTGCAGCATTGCCCCCAAAGTGAAAGTGGAAGCCGGGGAAGTGATCTTCTCCACAAGACGGAAGATTGACGGCGTGGAGGACAGGAACCTGGAGGACGCCATCTACGCTTTTGGGTTTGGAAACCGCTGCAGCTATGTAAAGCCTTTTGGCGCCGGTCATATCAATGAGACCTACGCTGTGTACATGCCCGGGGAGGGCGGAGACGAGCTGGCCTATGTCCTGCAGAGAGTGAACAGCAATGTATTTAAAGATCCTGCGGGAGTTATGGACAATATCTTCGGCGTGACAGAGTATCTGCGGAATGTGATCCGCAGGGAGGGCGGAGATCCGGACAGAGAGACCCTCTCCTATATCAAGACAAAGAGCGGCTGCAATTATTTTGAGGACAGCGAGGGGGAGCCCTGGAGATGCTACAACTTTATTCCGGACTCTGTCTGCTACCAGCTTGTGGAGGAGCCGGAGCAGTTCTACCAGTCCGGCAGCAGCTTCGGGCATTTCCTGAAGCAGCTCAGTGATTATCCGGCATCGAAGCTGAACGAGACCATTCCGGATTTCCACAATACGATCAGGCGGTTCGAGGCATTCCAGGTTGCGCTGAAGAGGGATCTGAAAAACCGGGCGGACTCCTGCCGGCCTGAGATCGACTTTGTGCTGGCCAGAGAGAAGGACTGCGGCGTGCTGGTGCATCAGCAGGATGAGGGGATCCTTCCTCTCCGGGTGACCCACAATGACACAAAGCTGAACAACATCCTCTTTGATGAGAAGACGGGGAAAGGGCTGTGCATCATTGATCTGGATACCATCATGCCCGGACTTGCGGCAAATGATTTCGGAGATTCCATCCGCTTTGGCGCTGCCACCGCAGAGGAGGACGAGCCAAACCTGGATCTTATGCATTTTGACATTTCTCTCTATGAGCTGTATGTGAAGGGATATCTGGAGGAGACGAAAGATGTCCTGACAGAGGCTGAGATTGGAAGTCTTCCGTGGGGCGCGCGTCTGATGACGCTGGAGTGCGGTATCCGCTTCCTGACAGATTATCTCCAGGGAGACACGTATTTTAAGACGGATTATCCGGAGCACAACCTGATCCGGGCCAGGACCCAGTTCCGCCTGGTGGACGAGATGGAACAGCAGTTTGAGCGCATGCAGGAGATCGTGCAGAAATATACAAAGTAAACGGCAGAAGCAGGGGTGGTCGTGTGGTAGAGTTTATTGATTATGAGAAGCGGCTGACGTGTGAGGACCATATTGTGCTGTGGTACTATTTCCATATCTATGTAGACCCGGAGAAGGACTATCGATCTTTCCGCATTACGGAGGAGCTGATCAACGCCTATAATGCCCCGTCCAATCAAAGCAGGAGAGAGGAGATCTTCAGGATCACGGAGCGGATGAAGAAGGAGCTGGACGTCTGGCGGGCCAGATATCACGAGAGAATATGGGAGTACGAGAAACCTGTCATATGGGCGGACCGCAAAAAGACGGATTATTATCTGAACCAGCTGGAGACATCCCACAGATTTGAGGTGTACATAGACTACTGTTTCAGACAGAGAGGATATGACATCGGTCTCTATTATGGAAAACAGCAGCAGTACTCCCAGGGGGAGACAAAGGCAGGTATAGAGATCAAGTGTGACAGGAAGCTGCGCGAGACAGGGAATGTCTATATAGAGTACCAGGAGAGAATGACCAGGGAAGGTGTGTGGGTAGACAGCGGGATATTGAAGCCGGACGAGACAAAATACTTTCTGATCGGAACGGAGGAAGAGTTTTATATTCTTCCGAGGGAGGCACTGTACGGGCTGTATACCGGAGTGGTCCTGCAAGGAGAATACATTCCAGGGGCCAAAAAGGTGAGAGAAAAAACACACGGAACTTCCAAAGGATTTATTATCAGCAGTCAGATCGCCGGGCAGATCAATCTGACTGTGGAGGAGACGATCCAGAGGCTTACGCAAGAAAGAAGATAATTACGTGGAGTAGATCCCGTCTACTGTGATCCGTTTAAAGAAGCGGGACAGGCCCAGCTGAACTGTCTCGCTGTATTTCAGAGGCGTCTTGTAGATGAAGATGTCTCCGAAATCGTGGGAAAAGCTTTGAAAACCATTTTCTTTTAAGGCAGCTGCCTCGTCCTGATCAACAAACCTTGCTGATATATTTAACATCGGGCCGCCTCATGTGGAGCACACGTGGGGGCTGATCAGGATGTGGCTGTGGCCCTTTTCTTTCATATGGTCTGTCAGACGTTTGTCCAGTTTAAAATGCATATCGATCACCCTTTCTGCTTTTGTTGTAACTGTATTGTAAGACAAAAATAAAAATTTTTCTGTGACGAGGTTACAGTCAGCAGAAAAAGGAAAAACGGATGACTCTCCTTAGAGCCATCCGTTTTTTCTAAAGCTTTTCGCCTGTCAGCATCTCGTATGCCTGCAGATATTTGTCAATGGTCTTCTGTACAATGTCCTCCGGCAGTGTCCAGTCGTTGTCCGGGTTGGCCTTCAGCCAGTCGCGGGCAAACTGCTTGTCAAAGGAGGGCTGTCCGTGTCCCGGTTCATACCCTTCAGCCGGCCAGAAGCGGGAGCTGTCCGGTGTCAGCATCTCATCGCCCAGGACGATATTGCCGTTTTCATCCAGACCGAACTCGAATTTGGTGTCTGCGATGATGATCCCCTTTGTCAGAGCGTAATCAGCGCACTTTTTGTAGAGGGCAATGGTGTAGTCGCGAAGGCGGGCTGCATACTCCTCGCCTTTTCCCGGGAAATATTTCTCCAGATGAGCGATGCTCTGCTCGTAGGAGATGTTTTCATCGTGGTCGCCAATCTCCGCTTTTGTGGACGGTGTGTAGATAGGCTCCGGAAGTTTGTCAGACTCTTTTAAGCCCTCCGGCAGTTTGATACCGCACACAGTGCCGTCTTTCTGATAGCTGGCCCAGCCGCTTCCTGTGATGTAGCCACGGACAATGCACTCGATGGGGAGCATCTCCAGCTTGCGGCACATCATGCTGTTGCCGTCAAATTTTGGCTGTTGGAAAAATTCCGGCATATCTTTTACATCTGTGGAGATCATGTGGTTGGGCAGGATGTCCTGTGTCATGTCAAACCAGAATTTGGACATCTGTGTCAGCACAGTCCCCTTCTTTGTCACTTCATTTTTCAGGATCACGTCAAAGCAGCTGATGCGGTCTGTTGCGACCATGATCAGGCTGTCGCCGTTGTCGTAGATCTCGCGTACTTTTCCTTCTTTGATTGGCTTCATATCGTATACCTCATTTCTATGACCTGTTGATGGTGCTGCGTCTTTTTGCGGCGCTTGGATATCCCTGCACGCTGCGGCTGCATCCGGCCTTGGGATATCATGCTAAACAGATTATAACACAAAAATTATAATTTGCTCTAATTTTCACGTATTCTTTTATTAGCTTTTATAATAAGTGCTTATAATCATGCCGACGGGCAAGACTGGCCTCTTGTAAATCAGTGCTGTTGTGATAAGATAAAGACAGAAATAAAGAAAGGGAAGGTGTTTCATATGAACGCAGAAGTGAAAGACTATGTTGTAGAGAAAACTCACGAGCTGATGGAGGCAGCCTCCTGCAGCAAAGAGGCAAAAGAAGCAGCCCAGGCATGGCTTGATGCGTTGGGAACAGCAGCGGAAGCAGAAGAGACAAAGAAATACATCGCTGAGCTGGAAGAGGATATCATGCCGCTGGAGGGGCTCATCGCCTTTGCGGAGTCTGATATGGGAGTCAAGGTTTTCGGAGACGCCGCCGGTGGTGTGGCAGAGCATGCAAGACAGATCAAGGCTGCCGGAGCGAAATACTGCGACTGCCCGGCCTGCGCGGCTGTGGAGGCTATCCTTGCGAAAAAGGAGGAGATGCTGGCTAACTGAGAAGGAGCCGGCAGATCAGGAGTGGATAAAGTGAAGAAAAAGGAAACGGCGCCTATGTCTGCGATGTGGACATGGACGAGGATGAGTATATCCGCTTTATATCGGACAGTCACTACGCCTGTCCTTACTACCGCAACGGGGACGATTACAGGATAGTCAGAAAACAGATGTAAAAAAATCCACTGTATCTTTTTGATTTTAAAGGTACAGTGGATTTTCAGCTTATTCCATCCATTGGAATTTACCTCCTTATTTACTTGATATCTATTTGAAACTATTATCTCAAATAGTGAATTTTTTTGTTTTAAATTACGTTCCCATTGGTCTTTACCTCTTTCGTTAGTTTCGTTAAAAATTGGATTTAAGATTCAGTTTTCGGTGGTCCGTCCTCCTTTTCTTTTGATGGTTTTATCATACACCGTAAAAGAGAAAATGTCAATATAAAAATCAGAAAAAAGTAAAATTATTTAAAAGATAACAGATTTATATGATGGATAAAAAATATAAAATTTTTAATTTGTATATAAAACATAAAATTTTCGGACAAAATCGGAGCAGCCTCTGAGAGACTGCTCCTCTGTGTGAATAACGGTGAACTAGTTATCCGATCCGGCTGCAGCCTGGAGCTTTTCAATCAGGGCTGTCAGCTCATTCTCGGACAGACCGGAAAAGCTCTTGAAGGAGCGCAGCGGAGAGTTCTCCAGCATT
The DNA here is from genome assembly GCF_014982975.1 of Claveliimonas monacensis. Classification (GTDB taxonomy): domain Bacteria; phylum Bacillota; class Clostridia; order Lachnospirales; family Lachnospiraceae; genus Claveliimonas; species Claveliimonas monacensis. The sequence continues at coordinate 164,710 of NZ_JADCKL010000005.1, read as the reverse complement.
TTCAGCGTCATTTCCGGGGTGATGGCCTCAGAGGCGGCCTCTGAGGAGTTGTCTCCTCCCCCGATCATATCGGAGGCCAGATCCTCCATCATAGAGCGGATGACCGGGGCTGTCCTGGGATCGGCCAGGAGCTCTGCCACGGTAGTATTCCGGTGGATGTGGAAAGGCAGTTTTGTGTCTGTGGAAAGGCGGACGGTCTTGGAAAGGCGGATGTCTCTGGAGGAGGCGGCCGCCAGGATCTGGTAGTCGCCGGAAGCAGCGTACCAGTCGTGGATCTGTGTGTTATACCAGGCAAAACTGCGCTTGTCCAGCGTCATGGTCACGGCCTTTTCCTGTCCTGGTTCCAGGTAGACTTTGACAAAATTTTTCAGTTCCTTCTCCGGCCGATTCGCGGCTTTGGTCTGGTCTGCCACATAGAGCTGCACGATCTCTTTTCCGGCCATGTTCCCCGTATTCTTCACTTTGAGAGACACAGTCAGTGTGTCGTCGTCTGCCAGCTGGTCGCAGGAGAGCTGCATGTCGCTGTACTGGAAGGTGGTGTAGGAGAGACCGTGGCCAAAGGGGAAGCGAACGTCCATCGCTTTTGTGTCGTAGTACCGGTATCCCACGAATACCCCTTCTTTGTACTCCACTTTCTGCCCGTCTCCGGGGAAGTTCAGGTAGGAGGGATTGTCCTGCAGCTTCAGGGGAATGGTCTCCGCCAGTTTTCCGCAGGGATTGGCCAGGCCGAAGAGGAGACGGACCTGGGCGGCCCCTACTGCCTGGCCGCAGAGGTAGGACTCCAGGATGGCGTTTACGTCATCGGCCCAGGGCATTTCCACGGGAGAGCCATTGTGGAGGACAACCACCGTGTTTTTCTGTACCTTGAGGATTTCTCTGATCAGCTCGTTCTGAGATTCCGGCATCTTCATATGGGTGCGGTCGTATCCCTCGGACTCAAACGCGTCGGGAAGGCCGGCGAAAATGACGGCGATGTCCGCTTCAGAAGCAGTCTGCACTGCCTCTGCCAGAAGGTTCGGATCTGTCTGGTCCTCCGCCACATCATACCCCTGGGCATAGGTGACAGAAGAGGTGATCGTAGGGGTCTGCTTCACGGCATCCAGCGCACTTGTGATCTTGCAGGAATTGATGTGGGAGCTGCCGCCGCCCTGGAACCTGGGCTTTGCGGCAAATTTGCCGATAAAGGCGATCTTCTTTCCCTCTTTGGGAAGGGGAAGAATGCCGTCGTTCTTGAGGAGGACCATGGACTCTTCTGCGATCTTCGCGGCAAGCTGGTTATGCCTTTCTTTGTCAAAGTTTCCGGGCATGCGGCGGTCTGCGAATTTAAAGATGATCCTTAAAATGCGCTCCACAGCGGTATCCAGGACGGACTCATCCAGCGTGCCTGCCTTGACGGCGGCCACGATCTCCGCGTCTGTATGTCCGCCGCTGGCGGGCATCTCCAGATCCAGACCGGCTTTCAGGCCTTCTATTCTGTCATTGACGGCTCCCCAGTCGGACATGACATAGCCACCAAAGCCCCACTCGTCCCGCAGAACTTCTGTCAGGAGCCAGTGGTTCTCAGAGGCAAAGGTGCCGTTGATCTTATTGTAGGAGCACATGACTGTGTCCGGCTTTCCCTCCTTGATCGGTGCCTCGAATGCGGCCAGGTAGATTTCCCGGAGCGTCCGCTCATCTATCTCGGAGGAGCAGGACAGGCGGCGGTACTCCTGGTTGTTGGCAGCAAAATGTTTGATGGAGGTGCCCACGTTTTTGGACTGTACGCCCTGGATATGGGCGGCTGCCATCTGGGCGGCCAGATAGGGGTCTTCAGAAAAGTATTCAAAATTCCGTCCGCACAGGGGAGAGCGCTTGATGTTGACTGCGGGACCAAGGATGACTGACACATCCTCGGCCTGGCACTCATCTCCCAGGGCTTCCCCCAACTCTTTTAATAGATCCCGGTCAAAGGAGCAGGCCGTGGCGCAGGCTGTTGGAAAGCAGACAGCTTTAATGCTCTCGTTTGCCCCAAGATGGTCAGCTTTCTCGTTCTGTTTGCGGAGGCCGTGGGGGCCGTCGCTGACCATAACTTCCGGGATGCCCAGGCGCTCCACTCCCTTCAGGTGCCAGAAATCTTTGCCGGAGCACATGCCGGCTTTTTCCTCCAGAGTCATCTGGCTGATGATGGATCTGATATCACGTTCCATAAATGTACCATTCCTTTCTAAAATGCCGGGAGATACCGGCATGATTTTTCTTTTACGCCTTTACGATAGCATAAACACCGTGGAAATGATAGACGGAAAATTTTCGGATTGCGGGAGGGAGTTATATTATATAAAATAGAGGATAGATTGGAAATGGGAGGCGAAAAAATGATCAGATGGAACAACGATTATAATCATGGAGCTCACCCGGCTATCCTGCAGGCATTTGCAGATACAAATGACAGCAGCTATGAAGGCTATGGGCTGGACGAGTGGTGCCGGAAGGCGGCCGGGGAGATCCGGAAGCACCTGGGAGGTGTGGATGCGGACATACATTTTATGCTGGGAGGAACCCAGGTGAACTACACAATGATCGCCGCTGCGCTCCGCCCTTACCAGGGGATCATCTGTGCTGACTCAGGACATATCCAGGTTCACGAGACCGGCGCGGTGGAGAACACAGGCCACAAGATCCACGTGGTTCCGGGAGTGGACGGAAAGATTACGGCGGCAGCTGTGGAGAAGGAGGCGGAGAGCTACCGGACAAGCGATGTCCCGGAACACGTGACGCAGCCTAAGATGGTATTCCTGTCCTTCCCGTCTGAGTACGGCACCATCTACACAAAGGAAGAGCTCTCCGGGATCAGCTGGGTCTGCCGGGAGTACGGACTTTATCTGATGGTGGACGGCGCCAGGATGGGTTACGGCCTGGGCGCGGAGGGAAATGACGTGACTTTGGCGGATATTGCGGCGGCAGCGGACATTTTCTACATCGGCGGCACAAAATGCGGTGCCATGATGGGAGAGGCTGTGGTGATCGTAAATGAGGAGCTGAAGGATCATTTCCGCAATTATATGAAGCAGAATGGGGGACTGCTGGCAAAAGGCTGGGTGCTGGGACTTCAGTTCTACACTCTGTTCAAAGACGGCACATATTTTGCGATCACAGAGCAGGCGGACCGCTATGCCATGCAGATCCGGCAGGCTTTTGCCGAGAAAGGCATACCGTCTTATATCGAGAGCCCGACTAACCAGCAGTTTGTCCTGCTGACAGAAGAGCAGAAAGAAAAGCTGGCAAAGAACCATATATTCGAAAACCAGTTCTGGACGGAGGACGGCCGTTTCTGTGTCCGTTTCTGCACAAGCTGGAGCACAAAAGAGGAGGAAGTGGAGACCCTTTTAAGGGATATCAGGGAACTGTAAGATTTCTGAAGAAGGAGTGGAAAGAGGGGAGACAAGATGCAAAAAGAGGACAGGAAAAAAAGAGAGGGACAGAAGATCCTGATGCGGGGCGGCAGCATCGTGGAGCGGATCCGGGCAGCAGAGTAAGCGGGAGTCTGGAAACATGTAAAGCAAAGCAGGCTGGAGCAGGAGAGAAAGGAGCAGGAATTATGAGGATATGGATGGAAGAGCAGGTGGGAGAGAAGGATCATTTTGCGGCGGGTATTACGCTGTCCGTGATCGGACTGGCTGTTGCGGCCATTGCGCTGCCCTGCGGGGTTACCCTGATGGCTTTGATCCTTGGCGGACCTGTAGCCGAAGTCTCTCTTGCGGCCTGCATCGGGGGAGCGGCTCTGACCGTCTTTCTGGCAAGAAAGATCGGCCGGAAAGTCCATCAGTACTGCACGGTGTTCTGCCAGGATGACGAGGGCAGGCTCTTTGCAGTGGACATCCGAAAATTTGTCGGCTGCCAGAGGGGGGCGATCGGATTTGTCCAGATGCTCTTTCAGATGCAGAAGGCAAAGAAAAATATGAAGACAAGCCATATCCTGGAGAGGTATATGCGGCAGAGGCCAAGTCTTACCGGGGTGGAGACACAGATCCTGTCAGTGGAGAAGATGCGGATGGCGGGAAATGGCTGGCGTGTGATATGTCAGGTAGAATATCCGAACAAAAAGAGAGGAAAGAGGAGCTTTCTGCTGGTGGGCGGATATGAGAACGAGGGAGAACTGGTAGCTGCCTTTGAGAGGCGGCTTAAGGGAACTGTAATGTAGACTAAGGCCTTGAAAGGAGCCTTTGAAAGAAAAAAGAAAAGATTTCAAAAAAGGGTTGACCCTCCTCCTGGGGCAGGGGATACACTGTCATCAGATCCGGATCAATGCCAGCAGAAAGGGGAAGAGGAACATGCTTCAGATCGGTGAATTTTCAAGAATATGCCAGGTGAGCGTCAAGACGCTGCACCACTATGACAGGATCGGACTTCTGGCGCCTGCAAAGGTGGACGCCCTGACGGGGTACCGCTACTATGAAACGGAGCAGATCGATGCCATGAACTATATCCAGCGCCTGAAACGCTACGGCTTTTCGCTGGATGAAATCCAAAAGCTCCTCACCCTTTCGGATGATAGAGAAATGCTGGTCAGGCTGCGGCAGCAGAAAGAGAGACTCAAGCAGGAGCAGCAGGAGAGAGCCATCATCCTGAACGAGCTCCAGACGCATATTTCTGTATTTGAAAGGACAGGTGACATGATGACATACCAGAAAGGCTACAGGATCGAAGTGAAAGACTCGCCGGCCATGAATGTGCTGACAAACCGGGCCATGATGAGCGTGGATGAATTCGGGAAGTACTACAGCCCCCTCTTTGAGAGGGTGCCAAAGGAGCGGGTCACCCCCACCGGAATAAACGGATCCAGGTACTACGATAAGGAGTTTGACCGGGAATCTTCGGACATTGAGCTCTTTATCGGAATAAAAGAGAAGGACAAGGCGGATGAGGTGATGGAGCCCCGCCTGTGCGCCATGACGCTCCACAGGGGCAGCTACTCCACCCTCTCGGAGGCCTACGGGGCGGTGGTCTCCTGGATCATGGAGAACGGCTATGAGATGGCGGGGGAGCCCTTTGAGCTCTATCTCAGGACCCAGTTTGACACCCTTTCCCCGGAGGAGTGGGAGACGGAGGTGTATTTTCCGGTGAGGAAGAAGTAGAGGATGAATAGCTCCGGCGAGACGGTTGGAATAGGTCTATAAGAAATTTATGAAACTCACTTTCTGTTATACTGTGGATAGATGACAGAATGTGGGTTTCTTGTTAATTGATTTTAATAATGGTACAATGATTATACTGATCTTGTTTGCGTGATCAACAGCAATTAAACACTATATTCTGGATAAAGGGATAAGGAAAGTAAAATGTTTGAAAAAGCACAAAATGAAAAAAACAAGGCAACATATGATTTTACAACTTTGTGGTCAACGCAATTTTTCGGATTTTATCAATTCAAAAATTTTTTGGAATTTGCATCGGATCAGAGTGTACAAATCGATTATCTGAAAAGCAGAGATGTGATATGGGGGAATGAAAACGGGGAAGGACATGATATAATGTCTCAAGTAATGATTGATTTTTACTTGAACGATTTTGCCGACGCAGTGAAACTGATAAAGAATCAATTTATCGTTTTCCTTTTTACCAGATATGAGTTTGTGATTCAAGACACCGTGAAATGTCTGATTAACGATGAACCACAAAGACTTTTAAAAATATTGAAAATTTATCCGGATTATGAAAAGACGTTAGGTTTTAACTTAAAAGATTTTATTAACTGTCAGACAAAGGAAGAGTATATAGCTCTTATGAGCGAACGCTTTGCCAATAAAATTTTATCGGGGAGGCCATCAAAGGTTCTTGGCAGACTACGATGTCTTTTAACATTTAAAGATATTGATGAATCTGTTTTGGATGAAATTATGGATAGGCGTAATAAAATTGTCCATGAAGGCCATTTATACGATATGAAAATTTCGGATTTGGAATTCTACTATGATGCTATAGAGAACTTGCTGACAGTACTGGCAACAGCACTAAAAAATATTAATATATATGTTGAGGATGAAGGGAAAATATTAAACGGAGAACACCAATGAAACTATTATGAAGACAGAGCGGTACAGTCTCTCACCACAACGCCCACAGGCTATCAGGCCACTGTGTCGGGAACAGAGGACTATGAGGCAGAGAGTGAGCTGGATGGGGATGAAATCGCAGAAATGTACTGTGATTGGCTCTATGCGATGGAAGGGGGCAATGTGAAAGACCGTGCTTCCGAAAGATGTAGAAGGAGTGACCTGTCCGGCAAAGCAAAGTAAAAATAAAAAAGAGGATGAGATACAGGAGGTTATAGCCCTGGCGCGTCAGGATCCCCTTTTTGCAATACTCTTCTGACAAAATACGGCTACAGGAATCCGATGCTGCTTGTGCGTCTGGAAAAAGAACTGGATAGAGATAAACGCTGTCTGAAATGTCTTCTGAGACTAAAAAATGTATGTACCGAACAGGAATGGAACGAATACCGGGAGAAATGTCTGGAGCAGACTCCTGGAAGCAATACAAAAAGAAGGTTGGATTACTCGTCTAGATCAGTATGAAAAGGTACTGAAGGAATATTTTTCGGAGCAAGTAGGGGAGATGTATATCAGCTATGTGCAGAGTCAGGCGGAAGGGCATCCTACAGGAAAATGTATAAGGAGATTATGACATATTTAAAAGAGATAGGGAAATATCCGAACGGAGAGGACATTGCCCGGAAGATTGCAGACGAATGGAAACAAAAGTACAGGCGCAGATCCGCTATGATGGATGAGCTTGGAAGGGCCGGATTTTAGGAGGAAGATATGTTTCACAGAAAAAAGAAAAGTACGTCAGCTTACGACCCGGCCACACACATTCCAGCCATACGCTGCAGTATCTGCACTGGCGAGCAGGTAGCCGGCTTTCAGGAAACTGCCACCGGAAAATTTACAGATATCTGTCTTATACGAAATGAGGCGGACTTGAAAGAATTCCGGGAGCAGTACGGGATCAGCGGCGAGATAAAAAAGATATATTAAGATATATTGAGGATTGTATCCGGCGACACAATATGTTATGATACTTAAACAAACACATGTTCGAAAAAGGAGGTGGCTACAGTGCGAGAACAGACAAGCGAAGACCTGACAATCTATACAAAGACAGTTCCGGCGCGGGCGGGGGAGTATGCGGATTTCCCCGGAGACCTCCTTCCGGAAATCGGCTCCTATCTGGAAAAGCAGGGCATTTCCCGTCTCTATATCCACCAGGCAGAGATGTTCGAGAAGGCGGCCAGTGGAGAGAATGTGGTGATCACGACATCCACGGCCAGCGGTAAGACTTTGAGCTTTCTTCTGCCTGTGCTGCAGGCGATCCTTAAGGACCCTCTGACGAGGGCTATTTTTGTCTATCCCACAAAGGCTCTGGCAAGCGACCAGTACCGGGCACTGCGCCCGGTACTGGAGTATTTCGGGGAGGGACGGATCTCGGCGGGAGTGTATGACGGGGATACCATGCCTGCAGAGAGGAGCAGGATACGCAAGAATGCGAACATTATCCTCACTAACCCGGAGATGCTCAATGGAGCTTTTCTGCCCAACCACAGTAAATACGGATTTGATTTTATTTTTGCCAATCTGAAATATGTGGTGATCGATGAACTTCACAGCTATCGGGGAGCCTTTGGAGCTCACCTTGCCAATATTTTCCGCAGGATGAAGCGAGTCTGCGGATACTATGGGTCCCAGCCCCAGTTTCTGTGCAGCTCCGCCACCATTGCAAACCCGGTGGAGCTGGCACGGAAGATCTGCGGCGTGTCCTTTGCTCTGGTCAGCAGAGACGGAGCGCCGGCTCCGGAAAAGGAGTACCGGATCCTTCAGCCTCCCCGCATTAAGGGCAGCAATGATAAGGAGTATGGCAGGCAGTCGGCGTCCTCTGTGGCAGCAGAATTGATCCCTATTCTTGCGGAGGAGGAGCATCATTTTATTGCCTTTGGGAAAAGCAGGAGAAATGTGGAAGTTATTTTAAAGGAGGCCAGGGACAGACTGGATGAGGCCGGATTTCTGGCCGGGGCGGACAGCTCCCGGATCGCCGGATACAGAGGGGGATATACCCCACAGGAGAGAAGGCAGATCGAGGGGAAGATGACCAATGGGGAACTGCTTGGTCTTGTGTCTACCAATGCGCTGGAGCTGGGAATTGATATCGGAAAGCTGGACTCCACAGTGATCGTGGGATACCCGGGGACACGTGCTTCCTTCTGGCAGCAGACCGGGCGGGCCGGAAGAAACGGAGAGAAGTGTGTGAATTATCTGATCCTGGAAAACCAGCCTTTTGATCAGTACATTGCCGTTGACCCGGACTGGCTTTTTGCCGGAGGCAGCGAGAATGCGATCGTAGACCCGGATAATCTGCTGATCCAGCTGTCGCATATCCGGGCAGCTGCGGCAGAGCTGCCCCTCTCTCTGGACGATGCAGCCCTTTTTCCGGATCTGGGTGAGGTGATACCTGTGCTCCTGAATGCAGAGGAGGTCCGCGCCCTGTCAGGCCGGTTTGCCTGGTCAGGATCTGCTTTTCCGGCAGGGGATTACAGTCTGAGGAACATGGATAAGACCCGGTTTAAACTGCTTCTTTGCGAGGAGGGAAGCGGGACCATGCGTGAGATCACCGAGATGGATGAGTCCCAGGCCTACCACGAGCTCCATCCGGGGGCGGTCTACATGCACGACGGGGAGCTCTACGAGGTGCTGAAGCTGGATCTTGTAAGCCGGACAGCGGAGGCAGTGCCCTTTGAGGGCAATTATTACACTGTGCCTGGGGGAACCCAGGAGACAAGGATCCTGCAGGTGTTCCAGGAGGAGGACTTTGAGAGGAGCCATATTTGTTTTGGGGACATCAATGTAAATGAAGTGGTCTCCATGTACAAAAAGCTCCAGTTTCACAACCACCAGAACCTGGGCTATACTTCTCTGACAGTCCCCCTGCAGAAAGACTACGACACAGAAAGTACCTGGATCACGATCCCGGAGAATGTGGTGTGGACCTACCGCAGCCTTTTAGCGCCTGCAAGGAACGGAGAGCTGACACTGAACAATCATTTTGAGGGAATGGCCTGGGCTATAAAGAATGCGGCTATGATGGTGACCATGACAGAGCGGGATGACATTGATGTGATCGTATCCAACAATGCCCTCATTCCAAATGGCAGGACAGGAGAGGAAGTCTGTCTCTATATTTACGACAAATATGAGGGAGGGCTTGGGTACTCGGAGAAGATCTATGACCTGGTGCCCCAGATCGTGGACGCCGCTGTTCGGATGGTGGGAGGATGTGCCTGTGAGGATGGATGTCCTGCCTGCGTGGGGGATTACAGTCTGGACAAGAAAATGGTCCTGTGGGGGTTGGAAAATTTAAGAGAGCAGACTGCGCCGCCGGATTTTCATGGCAAAAAGGCCGGGGTGGAAGCGCCTGCTTTAGAGAAAGCATTCTCCTTTTTCAACCTGGCGGATCAGTGGCCAGCTTTCTGCGACACAGTAGTGAGAAGCAAAGAGAGAGGCGGCGCGTTCCTGGGTGTGATCCAGAAAGTGGAGGTAGAAGGACACTGCCTGATCCTGACGCTGGGAAGCCGCTTTTACGGGACGTGGATGGATGATCCGGACAACCGGCGTTGGTTGGAAAGCACCCTGCGCCGCTACGTATCCTGCCCGGCAGATATGGGGGTGGAATTCCGCGTGGAGGAAGACGGGGAGCGAGTGGAAAAGACAAAGGGAAAGCTGAGGCGCAGATACGATGACCGACTTTCGTGAGAAACAAAAAGAGAGGTTCTGTAAGATCCGTACACACCAGTTAAACGCGTACCAGAGGGAGGCAGTGCTGGATGAGAGCCCTGCCTGTGTGGTCAATGCCAATGTAGGCAGCGGAAAGACGACAGTACTTATTGAGAAGATCCTTTATCTGCATTTTGAAAAAAAGGTTCCCCTGGAGAATATGGTGGTACTTACGTTCACAAACAAGGCGGCAGGCGAGATCATTCAGAGACTTTTGGAGCGGGAACCCTCAGTCACAGAGGAAGAGACAGCCCGTTTCGGGACATTTCACAGCGTGGCGCTTTTTCTCCTGAAAAATTGCCTTCCTCTGGAGAGGGAAGGATGGACAGGAGATTTTTCTGTCATGGACCCGGATGAAGAGACGGAGCTGGCCCTGGGTCTTGCAGCACAGAGAGGACTGAAGATCAAGTACAAAAACAGGCTGAAAAAGCGGCTGGAGCAGGAGCGCACCTCCTGGCAGCAGGGGAAGACATCGAGATACGGAGACGATCTGTTTCAGCTTTTTCCCCTGCTTGAACAGGAGAAAAAGCGGCAGAACAAGATGACTTTTTCGGATCTGATCCAGGTCAGCACGGCTCTTCTGCGCAGAGAAGACAACTGCCCGGAGTGGATCATTGTGGATGAAGTGCAGGACAGTGACGTCCTGCAGCTGGACTTTCTGGAGGCACTTGGAACGGACAGAGAGGGAGAGCGCCGGTCGCGGCTCTTTGCGGTGGGGGATCCGAACCAGGTGATCTACAGCTGGCGGGGCACGACGGAGAATATGTTCTTCCTGCTCAAACACAGATTTCAGGCAAAAGAACTCTCCCTTCCGGTGAACTACCGTTCTAATGCGTCCATCCTGGAGGCGGCCAACCGTTTTCTGCAGTTCGGAGGAAAGATCGAGGGTGCGCGAAGGACACAGGAAAGGATTGCCGTGCGCAACCACTACGATCCTTTCCAGGAGGCGGAGTATCTGGCTGATCGGATAGAAAAGCTCCACGCAGATGGCCTGGACTACAGGGAGATAGCCGTCTTTTACCGCCTCCAGAGACAGGCCGAAGTTCTTGAGAAGGTCTTTCAAAGAGCGGGTATTCCCTGCAGTCTGTCGCTGAAAAGGACCCTGGGAGATGTGCCGGTGCTTGACTATCTGGTAAAGATCCTTAAGTTTTCCGTCAATCCCGCTGACAGCCAGACAGGGATACAGGTGCTGGCGGACCGGAGGTATGGAAGAAAGATCAGTCTGAAAAAAGCGGCTGCCATTGTGGAGGGGCGGGAGAAAGAAGTTTCCCCTCTTCTGGACCGGATGACCGGGTTTGCCGGGGCGGTGGAAGAATTGCCGGGACAGGTCTGCCCCCAGTGGCTGTTTGACTACTTTGACCTCAGGGAACAGCTGCACCCAACTTCCGCCGATTGCGAAAGGGATGCGGAGGAAGTGATGAGACTTCTGGAGCATATCTTCCGGTTCTGCCAGGGAAGGGATGGGACCTTTATGGAGAATCTGCGCCGTTTCCTGGACAGCTCTATGCTCTATGGCCTGGAATTTCTAAAGGGAGACGAAAAAGAAGGGGATGGCGTCCGGCTGATGACCCTCCATGCCTCCAAGGGACTGGAGTTTGACACGGTGTTTCTGATCGGTATGAATCAGGGACTGATCCCCCTGCGGTGCCAGAACTTTGAGCAGGAGGAAGAGGAGAGACGGCTTTTCTTTGTGGGGATCACAAGAGCCAGGAATCACCTGGAACTGTCCTACTACACGAACCCGGGAGAACCTGGAGTTCTGGAGGGATACAGTCCCTATCTGCGGATGATCCCGGAGCATCTTCTGGACTGGAGAGAACTGCGCAGTCAGGAGGAGAAGAGAGCCAGCCTGCAGGAACTAAGAAGAGAGGTGGCGGCCGGAATGAGAAGAAGACAGCAAGAGCAGAAGCCCTGCAAAGAGGAACACTGCCCGGAGAAGTCCTATGGGGAAGAAACTGATCCGGAGGTAAGGAAGATAAGGAGAGCCCGCCATCGGAAATACGGAGAAGGGGTCATTGTGGGCGGGGACGAGATGATGATCGAGGTGGAGTTTGTAAGCTACGGGCGAAAGCAGTTCCTCAGGGCCTTGGGGGAAGTGGAAGAAATAGATTGAAAACGAGATCGCTGCAGAGGAGATGATGACCATGGCGGTGGAAAACGGAGAGTGGATTCTTCACGGAATGGACTGGGACAGCCGGGAGCGCATCCGGTCCTGGAGAGAATTGACAGACTATGTAGAGCAGGTTGGATTTCTGCCCCTTTTTAAAAATGAGGTGGATGGATTTTCGGTGGAGGAGAAGACCTCGCCGCTTTTCTGGTGGACAGGGGATCCGGAGCAGGATCCCTGGGAGTGGAGAGCTATGATCGCCAGGAGTGAGAAAGTGGCCTACGGGAAATTTTTCAACAAAAAGGCGGGATTTATCTCCCTGAAATGGCTTCCGTATTTCGCTAATTACAGGCGGGATGGCTATGACTTTGATGCCAGGTGGGAGGACGGCCTGGCCGGATACCGAAGTAAGAAGATCATGGATCTTTTTGATGAGGGGGAGACGTATGCGTCCTATGAGCTGAAAAAGGATGCCGGATTTGGAAAAGGAGGGGAAAAGAACTTCAGTGGCATAGTGACAGAGCTGCAGATGCAGACCTATCTGGTAACCAGAGACTTTCGGCAGAAGAGGAACCGCAAAGGTCAGACTTACGGGATGGCTGCGTCCGTCTATGTCAGACCGGAGACGCTGTGGGGATATGAGATCGTATCTGCGGCCTATAGGGAAGCGCCGGAGAAGTCAGGGCAGAGGATCATGGACCGGGTCAGAGAGCTGTACCCGGATGCAGATGAGAAGAATATACGGAAGGTATGCAGATGATGCGGGTGTTGCAGGAAGATCTGTGATTTTGTTGCATACATCGGGCAGAAAAGGTATGATAAATTTATCTGAGCAGCAAAGCACGGACATCAGCAGACAGAACAGGAGGAGACCAGAACATGAAGATCACAAGCATTGCCCTGGATCTGGACGGCACTACGCTGAACAGCCAAGGTGTACTGAGTGAAAGGACAAGGCGGGCTCTTGTGCGGGCGGCCCAAAGCGGCATCTGTGTGATCCCTGCCAGTGGGCGTTCTTTTGACTCCCTGCCCGGGGAGATCCTGCGAATCCCCGAAGTCCGCTATGTTATCACTTCCAACGGAACAGCAGTGGTGGATGTACATACAGGAACGTATCTGCGTAAATTTGTGCTGACAGAAGAGTCGGTGGAGAAGATCCTCCTTCTCATGGAGGATGAGCAGGTGGCCTATGAGGCGTTCATAGACGGGAAAGCCTACGCCCAAAGCGCCTATGTGGAAGATCCGGTGCGGTTCGGAGCTATGCCGGCGGCTATTGATTATATACGCAGGACACGGGAGCCGGTGGAGGACATGGAGACGTTTATCCGGACTGGCGGAGCGGCGGGGAAGTTGGATTGTCTGGATGTGGTAGTGAAGGGCGAGGAGAAAAAACGCAGACTGTGGCAGCTTCTGGAGAAGGAGGTGCCGGATATCTATGTGACTTCCTCTGTGCCGCAGCTTCTGGAGATTTCCTACAAAGATGCAGGCAAGGATTCAGCCCTTCGGTTTCTGATGGAATACCTTGGGCTGGAGCAGGCAGAGTCCGCGGCTTTCGGCGATGGGGACAACGACAGGGGCATGCTTGCCTTTGCGGGGATAGGGATCGCAGTTGCCAACGGATCACAGGGATGCCTGCAGGCGGCGGACCATGTCACCAGCTCCAATGATGAAGACGGTGTGGCTGAGGGCGTTGAATGGCTGCTGTCCCTGCAGTCAGCGAACTGCCCGGCGGAGCAGATGGCAGATTGGGCAGAAGACTGAGAAGAACAGGATAGGAGAAAGCGAATATGAAGATCATTATTTCACCGGCCAAGAAGATGAAAAGTGAGCCAGACCTGTATCCTTGCCGGGAACTTCCGGTTTTTCTTGCGGAGGCCAGGCAGCTGGCGGACTGGATACAGAAATTGACATATCAGGAGGCCAAGGAGCTTTGGAAGTGCAGTGACGCCATTGCGAAGGAGAACTTCCGAAGGTTCCAGGATATGGATCTGGAGAGAGGACTGACACCGGCCATCCTCTCCTACGAGGGCATCCAGTACCAGTATATGGCACCGGCAGTGTTTGAGGAGAGGGAGATCTCTTACATTCAGGAGCATCTTCGTATCCTCTCGGGATTTTACGGAGTGGTGCGCCCACTGGATGGTGTCACGCCCTACCGTTTGGAAATGCAGGCAAAGGCGACGGTTGCCGGAACCAGGGATTTGTATGAATTCTGGGGAGACAGGATTTACCGGGCAGTGGCAGAGGGGGACGGGACCATTCTCAATCTGGCATCCAAAGAGTACTCCAGATGTGTAGAAAAATATCGGGTTCCGGGCGACAGGTTTGTGACCTGCGTCTTTGGGGAACTGACAGACGGGAAGGTGCGGCAGAAGGGCACGCTGGCCAAGATGGCCAGAGGAGAAATGGTCCGCTATCTGGCGCAGACAGGCGCCGCGGATCCGGAGGACGCAAAAGGATTTGACCATCTGGGATACCGATTCAGGGAGGAATTGTCCGGACCGGAAGAATATGTATTTATAAAGGAGTAGAAAAGGTGGATTTTTATCAGAGAGCTGGCATTGTGTGCGGGGCCATTCCCCGGGGGACAGTGGCCTCCTACGGACAGATCGCCCTGCTGTGCGGGAAGCCGAAAAATGCAAGGCAGGTAGGGTATGCGCTCAACAAGGGAAGGCTGGGAGAAGAGGTCCCTGCCCACAGAGTGGTCAACAGCAGGGGGCTTTTGAGCGGAGCGGCGGCCTTTGACACATTTGACATGCAGAAAAATCTTCTGGCCGGAGAGGGCGTGGAAGTTTTGTGGACACGAGAGGGATGGCAGGTGGACAGGAAACGGTACGGATGGAAACACACCATGCAGGATGCAGAAAAGTTCCGCGCACTGTTTGAAGAGCTGGGGATTTAGTGCCGGGGCGGCTGGATGCTCTTCTTATAGCTGTGCCGCCAGATACAGCTATAAAAATATAGATAAATTTATTTTTATCTTGCATTTTCTGAAATGCTATGTTAACTTTGTACGTATAGAAAAGCAGTTCTGCTATTCTTGTTTTATCATTTATTCTATTTTTTAATCAGGCGTTTCGCCGGACAATTACCAGAAACAAACTCAGATTCAGCCGAGACGGGAGGTGGTCTGCAAAAAGCACTTTGACTTCTGATGACAGGGATTTTATAGAAAAACGGAGGTAAACATAATTGAAGAAAATTTTACGTGTAAAATGGTGTGTGCTTTTTTTGTCAGTAATCATTTTGTGTAGTGCTGTGCTCCATCTCCGGGCGGCAGAGGAGAGTGAGGGGGAGAATGGGCCAAAGGAAGACGAGATCATCTGGACACTGGGGCGCGACAGTGAAAGGGAAGAGACAGACAGGTGTGCAGTGACAGAGGGTGGGATCACGCCAAGGTCGGCAGTGGGCTCCCTGTGCACCATCTCGCACGGTGCCAGCCACAGCTATGGGGGATGGTTCACAAGAGAATTTTATGTGGCAGCCGAGACGGGAGAGTACACAGGCTACTGTGTGCAGCCTATGAGTCCGCCGCCTTCCGGAACCTACCAGGTGTCAAAACTGGACAACGATGTGATCAAGGCTCTCCTTATGATGGCGCCGGGGTATCCCTGGTTTGATTCCTATGGGAAGATCATCTACAACGAGGCGGACAACAATACCTACGCTTATGCCCATGCGGCGCTGAGCTATGCCTACGAGGGGAGCCTTACCGGGCTTAGCGCCAGTATGCAGGATGGCGTGAAGAATATGGTTCACTATGCCACAGCTGCTGTCCAGGGATCCTGGGCGCCGGAGGTCCATGACAATCTGGGCCGCTATGAGGTATATATTGCCTACAATGACCAGCAGGATATCGTCTGGCTGGAAGAGCGGCCGAAAGGGAATGTACAGCTGCGGAAAATATCTGCCCAGACAGACGTGACAGATGGAAATACCTGCTACAGCCTGGAGGGAGCTGTCTACGGAGTATACACAGACGCCGGGTGTACAGCCCAGGTGGGAGAGCTGGTAACGGATGCTTCCGGCACAAGCGGCCTTCTGGCCGTCGATGCAGGAAGTTACTATGTGAAAGAGAAGACGGCGCCCAGAGGCTATGCGCTGGATGAGACTGTGTACAAAGTGGAAGTGGCGGTCGGACAGACGGCCCAGGTAAACGCAGAGGACATTCCTCAGAAAAATCTGCTGGAAGTCCTGCTGAAAAAGTACGACAGGGAGGTGGAATTTCAGGAAGAAGGAAACGCTCCCCAGGGAGCGGCCTCTCTGGAGGGAGCTGAATTTACCTTCCGCTTTTATCCCGGAGACTATGACAGTCTGGAGGAGCTGGAGGGCGTGGATCCTACAAGGACCTGGGTGCTGCGAAGCAATGAGAAGGGGGAGGTACGCATGGGTGAGGCATTCCTGGTGGGAGGAGACCCGGTGTGGAAGGATGGGAACGGTACATGGTTCCTTCCCCTCGGCACGGTGACGATCCAGGAGACGAAGGCGCCCCAGGGGTACAACATAAGTGGAGAGACGCTGCTGCGGCGGATCACACCGGAGGGAACCGGGGAACAGGTGCAGACCTACCAGACGCCGGATTTTGCGGAGGACGTGATCCGGGGAGACCTGGAGATCATCAAAGTCTACCAGAACGAAGAAGAAAAGGAAGATGTACTGGAGGGGATTGAAGGCGTGGAATTTACTCTTACATCCAGAACTACGGGGAAAGAAGTGGTCCGGATCGTGACAGACCATGAGGGGAAAGCAACGACAAGGAACAGGGACTGGCCAAGGGGGAGGCTGGTCTATGATACGTACCTTGTGACAGAGACAAAGACGCCGGAAGGGTACAACCCTGTGGAGCCTTTTGAGGTCACGATAGCGGAAGAACAAGTGACAGTCAGCGGCATATACCGGCAGGATACCCTGATCACCAGCCCCATTCAGGTGTTGAAGGTGGACGTCTCTACAGGGAAAGTGATCCCGGTGGCAGGGGCGCAGTTCCAGCTGCTGGACGCAGACAAACATGTGGTGACCATGACTGCCCGCTATCCAGAGTATCAGGTATATGATACATTTGTCACAGATGAGCAGGGGCGTTTTACTTTCCCGGAAAAGCTGAAGTACGGGAGCTACTATCTGCGGGAAGTAAAAGCGCCGGAGGGTTACCTGCTCAGTGAGGAAGAGCTGGCTTTTTCCGTGGAGGAGGAAAAGGACTGGGGCAGTCCTTTGGTAATCCGGTTCGCAGACGAGAATGCCATGGGAAGGATCTGTGTTGCGAAGTTTGAGACAGGGCAAAAAGAGCATCTGGCGGGCGCAGAATTTGAGATACGTGCAGCGGAGGATATTGTGACACCGGATGGGACTGTCCGGCTGAAGAAGGGAGAGCTGGCCGGGACTTTGACGACAGAGAGGGGAGAGACGGTATCTGGGGAGCTGTTTCTTGGAAAGTATACGATCAAAGAGACCAGGCAGATCCCGGGATTTGCCCTGGCGGAAGAAACGTACCAGGTGGAACTGAAATACAAAGACCAGACCACACCTGTTGTGGAGGAGCATCTGACTGTCTATAATGAACCAACTTCTCTTGTAATACGCAAATGTGAGAAAGGCACAGAAGGGGAGACTGTGCTGGCAGGTGTCAAGTTTAAAGTGTGGCTGAAACAGGAGCATACGGAGGAGGGCCAGGAGACGGATGGGGAAGAAGAAGCTTCCCCAGATCCGGACTATACGCTGGAAGAGATATACGAGACAGACAAGGACGGTAAAATTGAGATTCCTTATCTTCTGCCGGACAGTACATACTGTATACAGGAGGTGGAGACCCTTTCGGGTTATCTCCCGGAAGATACAGTCCATGAGATCTATGTGGACGCCCAGGGGCGGATAGAGGGAGAAGCTGTCTGTGTATGGAGATGTGAAAACGATTATACCAAGCTGCGGATCTCAAAGCTGGATGGAGGCAGCCGTCAGTATCTGCCGGGGGCTGAACTGAAACTGGAGCGAAAGCTGGACAGCGGAGAGCGGGAGCTGGTGGAGAGCTGGACTTCCGGGGAGGAGGAAAAGCAGTTTGACAGGCTGCCTCCAGGAGAGTATGTGCTGACAGAGGAGCAGGCGCCGGAGGGATATACGAAAGCAAAGCCTGTGGACTTCACCCTGCAGGAGACCGGGGAAGAACAGAAGGTGGAGATGTTGGATGAGCCTTTGGTGGAGGCGCCGAGGACAGGAGACATTTCTTATATCCCCGGCCTTGCGGCAGCGGCAGCTGGCTCCCTTGTCCTGATGACATGGGTGCTGCGGAGCAGAAGAAGGAAGTGACGGAATGGATTATTGTGTGATCTGCGGAAGTATCGTCCCGGAGGGGACGCATGTGTGTATAAACTGTATACAGGCGGTGCTGGGCAAGGAGCAGGAACCGGGCGTTGTCATGGAAGAAAAAAGTGGATATAATGGGGAAAAGAACAGAAAAAATAAGACAGAGGAGTGAAAGTGATGCAGATTTATGAAGGCCGCCCGGCTGCAGCCGGAAACAGGATGGAAAAAGAGATGAGGGTATATGAACTTCTGGACGAACTGGGGATTTCCTACGTCCGGGCAGACCACGAGGCGGTTATGACGATCGAGGCATGCAGGGAAGTGGATGAGGCACTGCAGATAGAGATCTGCAAAAATCTGTTTCTGTGCAACCGCCAGAAGACAGCTTACTATCTTCTGGTCATGCCGGGCGGGAAAAATCTGCAGACAAAGGAGCTGTCGCCGCAGATCCCATCCTCACGCCTGTCCTTTGCGTCGGGGGAGGATATGGAGAAATATCTGAATGTGACGCCCGGATCCGCTACGATCATGGGTCTGATCTTTGACCCGGAAAATAAAGTCCAGCTTTTGATCGACGAAGAGGTGCTGGAGGAAGAATATTTTTCCTGCCACCCCTGTATTAATACATCCAGCATCAAACTGCGGACAGAGGATGTGCTGGGAAAATTTCTGCAGGCCGTGCATCATGATTACATAAAAGTAAGGCTGAGCAGGTAGAAGTGGGCTGTGGGAAAGTGGTATATATGTTCCCCTTTTGGTATAAACTGTAAAAAAGAGAACGGATCAGAAAGGGGACAGGCAGGATGGAGGATGTATATCGCCAGGCTGCAGAGCCGGAAGAGAGACTGGAAAAATGTGTGCTGTGCGGGCGCACTGTCTCGGTGTGGAGAGAAAGCCATATCTCGGAGAGAAGATACTATGTAGAAGGTGCAGGACAGCTCTGTGCCAGATGTTTTTACGACGTATACCAGAATGAACTTGCTTTTTGACCGGTAAAGATGTAATGTTTAGCGTGATGGATATACGTGACAGATAAGGAGGAAATTTTTGATGGATGGGAAGATGACGCAGAGGGAGCGAATGCTGGCCGGACTTTTGTACAATGCGGCGGACCAGGAGCTCCATAAGGCCCGTATCCGGGCCAAGCATCTGACATATCTTTACAATACTTGTGATCCGGCGGATATGGAGAGGCGGGCCTCCATCATGAAGGAACTGATCGGTGAGCAGGCGGAGCACACATGGATCGAGGCGCCGTTTTACTGTGACTACGGATGCAATATCGTGTTCGGTGACAACTTTTATTCCAATGTACACCTTACCATACTGGACTGCGCAAAGGTGATCTTTGGCCATGATGTGATGATCGGTCCCAACGTAGATATCTACACGGCAGGGCATCCGGTCCATCCGGAGACGCGCTGCACGGAGTGGGAGTACGCCAGGGAAGTGAGGATCGGCGACCGGGTGTGGATCGGCGGACGAAGTGTGATCAACCCGGGAGTGACCATAGGCAATGACTGTGTGATTGCTTCTGGGAGCGTGGTGACAAAAGATGTACCGGACGGCGTGATCGTTGGAGGAAATCCGGCGAAAGTGATCCGAAAGATCACGGAGGAGGATAAAAAGTACTATTTTAAAAAGCTCCCCTACGACAGAGGTGTGTAGGGAAAAATATAGACAGACAGACGCGGGCAGGAGAGGGAAGATCTCCTGCCCGTACTTTTTCACATTATCACGGACATACAGGAGAATATCGCAGGCGTGCTATTGACAGTTTCCCCTGGAAATGATAGTATGATGATATCAAAATGATATTAAAATAAAGCAATTGATTTTGGAGAAGGGGGAAATGATTATGAGTAAAGAAAAGGTCAGGCAGGAAAGAATACTGAATCCGGTCAGCGGCTATCTGATGCTGCTTCTTGGCATTGTGGGAATGATCGCCGGGATCGCTATTATGATCGTGGGATTTATCGCAGGAAGCCGGGTCGGAAGCGGTGCGCTGTCTGTCGTCAGCGTGATCCTTGGGATTCTTGTCCTTACAGCAGCTATCATCCTTCTGTGCGGGCTGAAGGTTCTTAACCCAAACGAGGCCTATGTGTTCACCGTGTTTGGAAACTATTACGGCACATTGAAAAAAGAAGGCTTTTTCTGGGTCAATCCTTTCTGCTCTGCCATCAACCCGACAGTAAAGTCAGCGCCTGTCGTGGCGGCATCGGGCAATGGAAAGTCCGTATCTGTATCTGTGGGGAATAAGGAAAAGAAAGTTTCCATGCGGACAATGACGCTGGATAATAAAAAGCAGAAAGTCAATGACCTGCTTGGAAATCCCGTGGAGATCGGAGCGGTAGTCATCTGGAAGGTGGTCAATCCCACAAAGGCAGTCATCAATGTGGAGAACTACAAAAATTATCTGTCCATCCAGTGCGACTCCATCATTCGGAACACAGCCAGGCAGTACCCCTATGATATGAGTGAGGGGGCAGATGAGAAGTCCCTGCGTGGCAGCAGCCAGGAGATTGCGGACATCATGAGCAGAGAGCTGCAGGAGAGGACGGAGGATGCAGGCATCAAGATACTGGATGTGCGTATCACCCACCTTGCCTATGCGCCGGAGATTGCGTCAGCTATGCTCCAGAGACAGCAGGCGGCGGCCATCATCGATGCCAGGCAGAAGATCGTGGAGGGAGCAGTAGGCATGGTGGAGATGGCCCTCTCCAGGCTGAACGAGAAGGACATCGTGGAGCTGGACGAGGAGAGAAAGGCAGCCATGGTGAGCAATCTCCTTGTAGTCCTGTGCGGAAACAAGGATGCGCAGCCCATTGTGAACAGCGGAAGTTTATATTAAATTGACAGAACGGTAAGAAAGGAGGGGGATGCTTTTGGAAAAAGAAAATAAAGCGGCTGATAAGTCCAAGGTAAAAAAGCAGGTGCCCCTCCGGCTGTCAAAAAAGCTGTACGATGAGATCGCCCAGTGGGCGGAGGACGACTTCCGCTCCATGAACGGCCAGATCGAGTATCTCCTGACAGAGTGCGTGAAGCACAGGAAGGGGAAGAAGGATTTATAAAATCTTAAGATTTTGCAAGGAAAACATTAAAGTCTTCCTGCTATCATGAAGGTACCATTTCCCACAGGAGGTGGTACCTTTCCTATTTGTTTTATTTATGGGAGAGCAGGAAGGAGAGAAGTCTTATGCATGAGAGGATCTTAGTGGCAGACGATGAACCGGATATTGCGGATCTCGTCTGCCTTTATCTGCAGAATGAGAACTATGAGACAAGAGTGTGCTATTCCGGGCAGGAGGTGCTGGAGGAGGTCCGCCGGGAAAAGCCGGACCTTGCCATTCTGGACATCATGATGCCGGGAGTGAGCGGGCTCACTGTCTGCCGGGAGATACGGAAAAAAGATACGTACCCGGTTATTTTCCTCACCGCAAAGGGGGAGGAGATCGACAAGATCAATGGCCTGGCACTGGGGGCGGACGACTACATCACAAAGCCCTTCCGGCCCCTGGAGATGGTGGCCCGGGTAAAGGCCCAGCTGCGGCGCTGCAAGAAATACAACTGTACCGGCCAGGAGGAGGACCTGCTGGTCCGGGGAGGCCTCACCCTGAATGTGCGGACCCATCAGTGTACCCTTGGCGGAAAGAACCTGAAGCTGACGCCGACGGAATTCTCCGTGCTGGAGATCCTGTGCCGGAAGAAGGGCAGCGTGGTCAGCTCCGAGGAGCTGTTCCACGCCATCTGGAAGGACGAGTATTACAGTAGGAAGAACAATACCATCACTGTACACATCCGGCATCTGCGGGAGAAGATGGGTGACTCCATTGACCATCCAAGGTATATCAAGACAGTCTGGGGGTGCGGTTATAAAATTGAAGAGCAGTAAAAAGTACTGGAAAGCGGCGGCAGGGGTTCTTGTGTCCCTGCTTGTGCTCTATTTTCTGTTTGATTTTGTGGACTATGTCTGCAATGGCGTGTTTGTGGAGTGGTTTACAAGAAATTTTGTCACCTCTGTGCCGACCTGGTACGATCCCCAGACAGGGACGACAGTCATGCGTGAGGAGATATTCTGGCCTTCCCTGAAAAATTTTATCTTCTGGGGCCTGGCTGTGGTGGCGGCAGCTGTCATCATCCTTGTCTTTGTTTTTACAGAGAAAAATACGGCGAAGATACGGCGGGAGGCCCAGGAGAGCATGGACAGCATGAAGGAAGAGCAGAAGAGGCAGGCCCAGGTCATTGAGGACGAGATGAGGCGGAAGGATGACCTGATCGCCTACCTGGCCCACGACCTGAAGACACCTCTCACCTCGGTCATCGGATACCTGAGTCTCCTTGATGAGGCGCCGGATATGCCGGGAGAGCAGCGGGGAAAATACCTGCACACGGCCCTCTCCAAGGCGGAGAGGCTGGAGGGGCTGATCAACGAATTTTTTGACATCACCCGGTATAACCTCCAGAAAATGCCCCTGGAGAAGCGGCGGGTCAACCTGTGCAGCCTCCTTGTGCAGGTGACGGAGGAGCTCTATCCCATACTTGAAAAGCACGGAAACAGAGTGGAAAATGAGGTGGATGAGGAGGAGTACATTTACGCCGACCCGGAGAAGATGGCCCGGGTCTTTAACAATCTGCTGAAGAACGGGGCGGCCTACAGCGACCGGGATACCTCCATTAAGATATGGACCCGGAGAAAAGGGGAGGAGATCGCCATTATTTTTGAAAATACGGGGGTCACCATACCCGGGGAAAAGCTGGAGATGATCTTTGATAAATTCTTCCGTCTGGACGAGGCCCGCGGAGGAGAGTCGGGTGGGTCCGGGTTGGGGCTTGCCATTGCGAAGGAGATCGTCAGCCAGCACGGCGGCAGCATCGCCGCCCACAGCCAGGAGAGGACCACCAGGTTTGAGGTGCGCCTGCCCGCCTGGTGTTAGGCGCGGCTGCGGAAAAATCCTTTCAGATGCTCACAAAGTCTTAATCTTTTCTTAGTGATCAAACAACTCCATATTAAAGTTCCGCTCTCCCTTCTCTGGTAGATTAAGAGCCAGAAGAAGGGAGAGAATGCTATGGACAGAAGAAAGAAGAAGCTGCAGAGACGCAGGAGGAACCGGCTTGCCTTTATCCTGCTGGCTCTGATGCTGATCTTCATATGGCTTGGAGCGAGAAATTATATGAATATGGAGGGGCTGGGATTTCCTGGCTCCGGGGACGGAGGACGGCTGTCCGCCTGCCTGGAGGACCTGCACAGTACATCGGCGGCTCTGGTGGATGCCGGGACCGGGGAGAAGCTGGGGGCATCCGGCGGGAGCAGGCGTATCTATCCGGCCTCCATGACAAAGATCATGACTGCTGTGGTGGCGCTGGAGCATATCTCTGGCCTGGATGAGACCATCACCATGCCGGGAGATTTCTACGGACAGCTCTATGAGGAGAACGCGTCCATGGCCGGGTTTGAGCCGGGGGAGGAGGTATACTACCGAGAGCTCCTCTACGGCGCGCTCCTTCCCTCCGGGGCAGAGTGCTGCATGGCCTTTGCGGAGAAGATCGCAGGCAGCGAGAGCGCTTTTGCGGAGATGATGAATGAAAAGGCGCAGGAGCTGGGGATGAGGGACACCCATTTTACCAACTGTACCGGACTCCACGACAGACGGCACTACTCTACGGCGGAGGACATGGCCCGGCTTGTGGTGTATGCCCTGAAAAATGACGCCTTCCGGCAGGCCTTTACCAGCAGGTCCTGCACTATGGCGTCCACTGCCTTTCATCCCGGGGGATTTACCGTGACAAGCACCCTCTTTGCCAGCCTTTCAGACCCGTCTGTCCCGGGAGGTGAGATCCTGGGAGGAAAGACCGGCTACACGGAGGAGGCGGGCCTTTGTCTGGCAAGTCTGGCAGTGGTGAACGGAAAGGAGTATGTCCTTGTAACGGCCGGGGCCCCGGGGGATCACCAGAGTGAGCCTTACCATGTGCTGGATGCAGTGAAAGTATATGGAAGGATCGGGGAAAACCCGGGATAAATTTTGGCTTTTTTGTTGCAGTTCTGATTGAATTATGTTATTCTAAATGTGTCGAGGCGGCGTATCTGCCGCCCATCTATCTATTCGGAGCCTGATTTCCAGGCATGCCCCGATATTGTACAACTGAACAGAGCAGGAAACGCGGGCCGTGCCTTTGAGACCCGGGCCGGATATGCAAAAAGATAAGCCCCCTTTCCTGCAGCAACTTACAGGAAAGGAGAAGACTGTGGCAAAAAAAGATGACAATTTTATCATGCTTCCCACCGTGGATGTGTGTTTTAAGGGATTGATGTACAATCCCAAAGTGCGGAAAGGCTTTATCGCCGCTCTTCTGAAGGCTGACCCGGCGTCTGTCCGGGAGACGATCCTGCTTCCCACGGCGCTGCGGCAGGAATACCCGGATGAAAAACTGGGGATCCTGGATGTCCGCACCATGATGGAAGACGGGGCCCAGATCAACATGGAAATGCAGGTGGAATCGTTTAAACACTGGGATGCCAGGTCGCTGTTCTACCTGAGTAAGATGTACACAGAACAGCTGAACAAGGGAGATTCTTACGAAAAGCTGAAGAAGTGTATCCATGTGAGTATCCTGGACTTTGTCCGGTTTGCGGAGGATGATACATGCTACCGGACCATCAGCCTTTGTGATGAACAGACCGGGAAAAGGTACACAGACCTTTTAGAACTGCAGATCCTGGAGCTTAAAAAGCTGCCGAAGGAACTGCAGAGCGACAATGAGGTCATCCGCTGGATGCGCTTCCTGGCAGGGAAGACCCGGAAGGAGTTCGAGGAAATGGCAGGGACAAGTGAATATATTGAAGAGGCATACAGAGAGCTGGAGAGGATGAGCGCAGACGAGAGGGCCCGGCTGGAGTATGAGGCCCGGCAGAAGGCCATAAGAGACCACGATGCGATTATGAAGAGCGCCTGGGAAAACGGTCTGGAGAGCGGTATGAAGCAAGGCCTGGAACAGGGGCTAGAACAGGGAATGGAGCAGGGCTTGGAGCTGGGCCGGCAGTCTATCATACAAAAGATGCTGGACAATGGCGCCAGCCCGGAAGAGATCATGGGGCTGACCGGAGCGACGCAGGGGGAAGTGGAGAAGGCACAGAATGAAGCAGCCCGGGAATTGTAATTTTCCGCTATCCATATTATAATAGACAAGATAAGCCCCGCCCGGACAACCGGCAGCGCGGAGCCGGGCAGGGGCGATGACGAAAGAGGGAATGATCATGTACATAGCGGACCTTCATATACACTCCCGATATTCCCGCGCCACCAGCAGGGACTGTACACCGGAACATCTGGATCTGTGGGCCCGGCGGAAGGGTATACACATTGTGGGAACCGGCGATTTTACCCACCCTGCCTGGCGGGAGGAACTGAGGGAAAAACTGAAGCCTGCTGAGGACGGGCTGTACGTGCTGAAAGATGAATACAGGATAGAGGATGAGACAGTGAGGGGCAGTATGACTCCTCGTTTTGTTGTTACAGGGGAAATAAGCTCCATCTACAAAAAAGGAGGAAGCGTGCGCAAAGTCCACAGCCTGATCCTCCTGCCCGGACTGGAGGAGGCAGAGGAGATCGCAGGCAGGCTGGAGGAGATCGGCAATATACACTCGGACGGGCGGCCGATCCTGGGCCTTCCCTGCCATGATCTGCTGGAGATCCTGCTTACTACCTGCCCGGAGAGTGTCTATGTGCCCGCCCATATCTGGACACCCCACTTTTCCCTTTTTGGAGCGTTCTCCGGCTTTGACACGGTGGAGGAGTGCTTTGAGGACCTGACACCCTATATCCATGCAGTAGAGACAGGGCTCTCTTCTGACCCGCCCATGAACTGGCGGGTGTCGGCTTTGGACAGGTATCACCTCATCTCCAACTCAGATGCCCACTCTCCGGCCAAGCTGGGCCGTGAGGCCAATCTTCTCGATATCGAGATGTCCTACCAGGGGCTGCGGCGTGCCATCCAGGAAGGCAAGGGACTCTATGGAACCATTGAATTTTTCCCGGAGGAGGGAAAATACCACATGGACGGCCACAGGAAATGCGGTCTTTGTCTGACGCCTTCTGAGACGGAAAAGTATGGCGGCCTCTGCCCGGTGTGCGGCAGGAAGATCACCATCGGCGTATCCCACCGGGTGGAAGAGCTGGCGGACAGACCGGAGAACTATGTGAAGCCGGGGGGAGCAGCTTTCGAGAGTCTGGTGCCGCTGCCGGAGGTGATCGGCGCTTCGCTGGGACATTCCGCTGCCAGCCGGAAAGTCCAGAGAGAGTACGAAGAGATGCTGGCGAAACTGGGACCGGAGTTTGAAATCCTGAGGACAATCCCCCAAGAGGAGATCCAGAGGGCTGCGGGGCATCGGATCGCGCAGGGGATCATGAGGCTAAGACAGGGAAAAGTAGAGAGAATACCGGGCTTTGACGGGGAGTACGGCACGGTCAGGCTCTTCACGGCAGAGGAGATCCAGAATACAGATGGGCAGATGGATTTTTTCAGCCTGATCGGTGTGGAGCCGGAAACGATGGGGAAGAGACAGCCGGAAGAGCCGGCGTCTGTCCAGCCAGGAGAAGCGGAAGAGCAGCATCAGAGTCAGACAGAGATCCAGACGTCAGGGAGAGCTGCGTCCCTCAATCCGGGGCAGCAGGAGGCGGTGCAGAAGATCTGCCGCCATCTGGCAGTCATGGCCGGGCCGGGAACCGGGAAGACCCGGACGCTTGTATCCCGGATCCAGTATATGCTGGAGCACAGGAAAGTAAAGCCCTCTGAGATCACAGCGGTCACCTTTACCAACCAGGCTGCCGGGGAAATGCGGGAGCGCCTGAAAAAAGAGCTGGGAGCCAGGCGGATCAGCGGCCTGCAGATCGGCACCTTCCACAGTATCTGCCTGCATTTCCTGCGAAGAGAGGGAATGGATTTTTCGCTGGCAGGAGAGACCCAGTGTAAAAACATAGCCGGGGAGGCGGTGTCTGAGGCGGGGCTGCCCTTCGGCAGCGGTAAATTCCTGGATGTCCTGTCCCGGAAGCAGGCGGGCATGCCGGGATGGGAGAGAGAGCTGGGAGAGCCGGACGGAAGCGGGGAGAAGAGTAACAGAGAATGCTTCCGGCGGGCGGAGGAGCTGTACAGAAAGAAAAAGCGGGAGCAGAAGCTCCTTGATTTTGACGACATGCTCCTGGAGACACTGCGCCTTCTGGTAAACGGCACTCCGGCTGGAAAGCAGTTCACCTGCCTGCTGATCGATGAGTTCCAGGATATAGATCCTCTCCAGTATGAACTTGTGAAAGCCTGGGACAGGCAGGCGAGAGAACTCTTTGTCATCGGAGATCCCAACCAGTCCATCTACGGCTTCAGGGGAGCGGATGCAGGATGCTTTGATCGGCTGAAGGCAGATGTGGAAAAGCGCGGGGAAGAGTTCTGCACAGTGGAGCTGACAGAAAACTACCGCTCCACACCCCAGGTCCTTGAGGCGGCGCAAAAGATGCAGGGCTGCATGCCCCTGCATCCCAACTGTCCGGATGGCGAGCCGGTGCGCCTGGTGAAAGCCGGAAGCGAGATGGGAGAGGCCATTTTTATTGCAAAAGAGATCGGGCGTATGGCCGGAGGCATCGGCATGCTGGAGGCCCAGGAGCTGTCCGGAAGCAGGGAGAGGAAGCACAGATCTTTTGAGGAAATTGCCGTCCTATCCCGGACACACCGGCAGGCGGAGCTGGTGGAGGCCTGCCTGCGCAAAGAGGGGATCCCCTACATTGTGGCTGGAAGAGAGAGTTTTCTTGCGGATGAGAAGGTCCAGGGCAGCATCTGCTTTTTCCGGTACCTGGAGCATCCGGAAGACCAGTCTGCGGCCCGGACAGCGGCTGAGCTTCTCCTGAAGCTTTCGTGGAACCAGGTGACAGAGGAGATGGTGCGTACCATGGCAGAAAAATACCGCCCTCTTTATGCGAAGAAGAAGCCTGGGAAATTCTTGGAAATGTGGATGGAGGACCTGGATCTTCAGAAAGCAGAGGCCATGAAGAAGATGGCAGGCATGACCGTCTTCTATAAGACGATGCCGGAATTTCTTCTGGACCTTGAGCTGGGGGTGGAGAGCGACCTCAGAAGATGCGGTGGCAAACAGTATCATTCTGGCGCTGTCACGCTGATGACGCTCCACGGTTCCAAGGGTCTGGAGTTCCCGGCAGTGTTCATTTACGGGGCCAGAGAGGGGAACATCCCTCTGGAAAATGAAAAGCGCCCGGCGGACGAAGAGGAAGAGCGGAGACTTCTCTATGTGGGAATGACCCGGGCCAAGGAGGAACTGATCCTCACCTGCTCCGGGGAGGAGTCCAGGTTTCTTGCGCATCTTTCCGGGAACGCTCTTTTCCGGGAAAAAGAAAAACCGCGGAAAAAAGAGGAGAGTTGTCATCAGATGCGCCTCTTTGAACTGGAAGATTGAGAACGGGAGGATGAGTGGATGAGGAGAAATATACGGCTGGAGGACATTTCCGATGGAAAGCTCTACACGGCAGAGGATATGGTGAAGGCAGACTGTCGGGGCTGCGAGGGATGCTCTGCCTGCTGCCATGGCATGGGCAGCTCCATCCTGCTGGACCCCTGGGATATCTGGCTTCTGACCAGGGGTACGGGGAAGGATTTTGCCGGACTTCTGGCAGAACATATTGAGCTGGGGCTGGCGGACGGTATCATCCTTCCAAGCCTTCGGATGGCGGGAAAAGAGGAGGCCTGTACGTTCCTGGATGAGAACGGGCGGTGCTCTGTCCACGCTTTCAGGCCGGGGATCTGTCGGATGTTTCCGCTTGGCAGATACTATGAGGACACAGGCTTCCGGTATTTCCTTCAGGTGCATGAGTGCCAAAGAAAAGACCGGAGCAAGATCAAGGTGCGGAAATGGCTGGATATCCCCGACCTTAAGAAATATGAGACATACATTTTTGAATGGCACAGCTTTCTGAAGCTCTGTGAGCGGGAGTCGGAGGGGCTGGATGGGGACAGTCTGAAAATATTGCAGATGTATCTGCTTCGCACATTTTATCAGATGCCCTGGAGCGGGGACGATTTCTATAAAGAGTTCTATGCCCGGCTGGCGCAGGTAAAGGAGAAGCTTGGTTTATGATAGAGAGATATGAAGAGCTGAGAGGCTATCTGCCGGGGCTCCAGAAGGATATGCCGGAGTGCTACGGAAAACTGGCGGAGATCTTTGAGCATCAGGTGTTTGAACTGCACCTGGGAGAGGAAAGGGGCAGGAAGACAGATTTCTATATCCCCTACATGATGAACGACGCCCTGGAGTGCTATCTGGTACTCAGGGACGCGTGGATGACAGGAGATTATCTGGAGCTTGACCCGGAAGAATATCCCATACAGGGACAGCTTGCCTGGCGGGACGATAAGTCTGCCCTTATTGTCAAACAGGGAAAGGAAAATGTATTCACCATATGGTTCGCGGAGCTGACAGAGGTGTTCCAGTGCTATCAGTACCACAGGATCGGACATTTCTGGGTACAGGGTCAGGAGCAGTGGCGCCAGCTTGTCTATATGGTGGGAACTGTCTATGAGAAATACCAGTATCTGGGAGATGCGGCCTGTAACACGGAAGAGCAGGCATTTATGCGGCTCATCGAATTTTCGCCTTTCCGGTACTGGTCCCCTGTAGGCGAGTCTCTGGATGACCGGTATCCCTCCACCCGGGAGGGGGCCCTGTGCATGAAGGAGATGGCCCTGGAGGCAGGGGATAAAGGATACGCAAGGCTGGCAGGGATCTATGCCAGATTTCCGGCCGGTTTTCTGAAGAGAAAGCTGGCAAAGAAGCTGTGCAGCCCGGCCCGGCAGGGATTGTACGAGAACATATATGAGAAAATACGGGCGGCCTCTCTGAAATATCCAAAGAGAGTTTACGGTGAGGAGCTGGATGGAAAGATCCTTGGCGAGAGAAAGCGGATTCATCAGAAGCTGCACAGAGCGGGATTTTCCGGGAAATACCCGGTTTACACAAAAGGAAACGTGCAGATCGTGGCTGCGGAGGAACATCCCTTCACTACCATGGAGGCGGAGGATTTTACCTTCCGCATCCGGTTCATGGTTTCCCGGTGCAGGAAAGAAAAAGAGATGGGAAGAAACTGCGGATTCTTCAGTGGCAGGGGAAGAGAGGGACGCATACAGGAGGACCTGGATCTGCTGCTGGGAGAACTGGAAGAATAAAAAGATAAAACCGGAAGATAAATAAGAAAAGGAGAAGGACAGATGACAAAGAAGCAGAGAGCCCTGGAAGTGATCGAGAGGCTGAAAAAAGAATATCCGGACGCAGGCTGCACCCTGGACTATGATCAGGCCTGGAAGCTCCTTGTGAGTGTGCGGCTGGCAGCCCAGTGCACGGACGAGAGAGTCAACAAGATCGTGGAAGTCTTATATGAAAAGTATCCCACTGTGGACGCCCTGGCAGATGCGGATGTGGCGGATATTGAGGAGATCGTGCGCCCCTGCGGGCTTGGAAAGAGCAAGGCCAGGGACATCAGCGCCTGCATGAAGATTTTAAAGGAAGAGTACGGCGGCAAAGTGCCGGACGACTTTGACGCTCTCCTTGCGCTGCCCGGTGTGGGACGGAAAAGCGCCAACCTGATCATGGGGGATGTATTCGGAAAACCTGCCATTGTGACAGACACCCACTGCATCCGGCTCACCAACCGGATCGGGCTGGTGGACGGCATCAAGGAGCCCAAAAAAGTGGAGATGGCTCTCTGGAAGATCATTCCCCCGGAGGAGGGAAGCGACCTGTGCCACCGGCTTGTGTACCATGGACGGGATGTGTGTACGGCAAGGACAAAGCCCTACTGCGACAGGTGCTGCCTGGAGGATATCTGCAAGAAGCAGGGCGTATAGATAAAGTGCAGATAATGTATAATGTATACTTGAAAAGCACATGATATAGTGGTATTCTGGTATAGCTGAATACGAAAAAAGGAGAAACGTGGAATGACTGTAGAAGAATGGCTGGGCGAAGAAAATCAACTCGGCACGGACATATGGACAAAGAAATACTGCAACGAGGGAGAGAGCTTCGATGAGTGGGTAGGGCGCATCAGCGGCGGAAATGAAGAGATCGCCCGGTATATCCGCGAGAAAAAGTTCCTGTTCGGGGGCAGGATCCTGTCCAACAGGGGATTGGACAAGGAAGGCAGGAAGGTAACCTACTCCAACTGCTACGTGGTGGACCCGCCGGAGGATAATATTGAGAGCATCTTTGACTGCGCCAAAAAGCTGGCGCGGACCTACAGCTACGGCGGAGGCTGCGGGGTGGATATCTCAAGATTAAGCCCGAGAGGGGCGCGCATCAACAATGCGGCAAAAGAGACAAGCGGTTCGGTTTCTTTTATGGAGCTCTACTCCCTTGTGACAGCGCTGATCGGACAGAACGGAAGACGCGGAGCGCTGATGATCTCCATCGACTGCTCTCATCCGGATGTGGAGGAGTTCATTGATCTGAAGACAGATCTGGAGAAAGTGACAAAGGCCAACATTTCCGTCCGCATTCACGAGGACTTTATGGAGGCAGTAAAGAAGAACGAGGACTATCTCCTTCACTATACAAGGCAGGCCACAGGACAGGTGATCGAGAAGCAGGTCAATGCCAGGGATCTGTTCCGCAAGATCGCGGAGACAAACTGGGACTATGCAGAGCCGGGCGCTCTGTTCTGGGACCGCATTGAGGGCTGGAACCTTCTCAGCAACACAAAGGAGTTCTCCTACGCCGGAGTCAACCCCTGCGCGGAGGAGCCTCTTCCGGCAGGAGGAAGCTGCCTGCTGGGAAGCATCAACCTTTCCGCCTTTGTGACAGACCCATTCACAGATCATGCGCAGTTTGACTTCGAGGGTCTGAAACACTGCGTGGAAGTATCTGTGGGAGCTTTGAACGAAGTGCTGGAGGAAGGACTCCCCCTGCATCCTCTGCAGGAGCAGCAGGAGAGCGTGGCAAAGTGGCGTCAGATCGGACTTGGCATCATGGGGCTTGCAGACTGTCTCATCAAGCTGGGACTTGCCTACGGCGAGGAGGATGCTGTGGTCATGTGCGACAAGATCGGATTTGCCATGGCAGATTCAGCGATCGCCGCCTCTGCAAAGCTGGCCAAAGAGAAGGGCGCTTACCCGGCCTGTGAGATCGATGAGGTTATGAGCACCCCCTATTTCCTGGCAAACACGACAGAGAAGACAAGGGAGCTGGTGAAAAAGTACGGGCTTCGCAACTCCCAGCTTCTGACCATCGCGCCCACGGGAACATTGTCCACCATGCTGGGCATTTCCGGAGGCATTGAGCCGGTTTATGCAAATTACTATGAGAGAAAGACAGAGTCTCTCCACGGCACAGACGTTTACTATAAGGTATACACAAAGATCGTGGAAACTTACATGAAGCAGTTTGGCATCAAGAGCGACGCGGAGCTGCCGGACTACTTTGTGACAGCCATGACACTGGATTACCGTCAGAGGATCGACATGCAGTCCATCTGGCAGCAGCATATCGACGCCTCCATCAGCTCCACAGTAAACGTGCCTAACGGATTCACGGTGGAGGAGACGGAAGGCCTCTACATGTACGCCTACGAGAAAGGGCTGAAGGGCATTACCATTTTCCGGGATGGCTGCAAGAGGATCGGCATCCTCAACACAGATATGAAGAAAGAGAAGAAGGAAGTCACCGCAGGCGAGGGGCTGAAGAGAGGCGAGATCCTTCTTGTCACAGACGACGTGGTAGGCAAGAAGCGCAAGCTGGTGACAGGATGCGGAAGCCTGCACTGTATCGCCCTGTTTGATCCCAACACAGGAGCTCTTCTGGAGACTTACTTAAGCAAGGGCTCCACAGGCGGATGCAACAACTTCATGGTGGGCCTGTCCCGTATGATCTCCATCAGCGCAAGAGGCGGCATCAGCATTGAGACCATTGTGGATCAGCTGAATTCCAGCGGCTCCTGCCCATCCTACACGGCAAGAAGGGTGACAAGGAAAGATACAAGCAGGGGCGCCTGCTGTCCTATGGCTGTGGGCAACGCGCTCATGGATATGTACAATGAGATGCAGGAGGAGCTGGCCGCGAAAGAGAACTGCGAGGCAGAAAAGCCGGTGAAGAAGGTCAAGAAGGTCCCGAAGCCGAAGGCAGTGTCCACGGAGATGGACAAGGATAAAATGTACTGCCCGGAGTGCGGGGAGCCTCTTGTATTTGAGGAAGGATGCAATATCTGCAAGAGCTGCGGATGGAGCAAGTGCCATTAAAAGTGAAGATGAGATGAAAGTAATTGCGCAGTGTACACGCTGCGCAATTATTTTTTTGTCAAGGGGTATGGTATTGTACTGAGAAACAGATACTAAAGAAAAAAGAAAGAGGAACAATTTATGGAAAAAAAGACATTCAGGATCAGAAAGCATGATATGGAGAACTTCCGGGAATACCTGCAGGAGAAGGAAAATTCTTCTGCGACTATAGAAAAATATACAAGAGACATGAAAAAATTTTGGGGATTTTGCGGCGGAGACCAGGAGATAGGGAAGGAAAGACTGCTGGAATACAAGGAGTGGCTGATGAACAGCTATTCCGTGAACAGCGCTAATTCTATGATAGCGGCACTGAATCAGTTTCTTGTGTTTATCGGCATGGAGCGCCTGCGGATAAAACGTATACGCATGCAGAGGGCGGATATACAAAGAAGTGGAAAGCATCTGGACAGAGAAGAGTTCCGTCGCCTGGTACGGACAGCCCGGGCAGAGGGCAAAGACCAGCTTGCCATGATCATGGAGACCATGTGCGCCACCGGCATACGGGTGAGTGAACTGAAATTCTTTAAAGTGGAAAGCATAAAGAGCGGCATTGTGCGGGTGTGGAACAAAGGGAAATACAGGGTAGTGATCATCCCGGCGGCGCTGAGGAAAAGACTTCTTTTATATATTTTATATATAAGTAAGAACCATATCCGGTCCGGACTTATCTTCTGTACACGTACGGGAAAGGAAAAAAACAGGTCCAATATATGGAAAGAGATGAAGCGGATCGCAGATAAGGCAGGCATTGCGCTGGAAAAGGTCTTTCCCCACAACCTGAGGCATCTGTTTGCAAGAACCTTTTATAAAGTGACAAAGAATCTTCTGAATCTGGCGGATATACTGGGACACAGCAGCCTGGAAGTCACAAGAAACTATGCGTCGGATGGGATCAATGAGTGGAAGAGAAATCTGGAAAAAATAGAACTGCTTGAAAATGCAACATAACATTAATTATGTAGTAAATGTAATCTCCTGAAGGATAAAAACCAATTAACATTTTTTATTCTATAATATACGATTTCAAAAGTCAATCCTTTCAGAAGAACAGACAGAAGCAGGCTATAAGCAGTGCATCTACATATCTATTACCTTGGTATTCGCAGAGGTCCCTTTTCTCCTAATAAGCTTTTTATGCTCTGGCGGCTTCGCTATAAAACGATTTACAGGGACCCCTTCTGGCAAAAGGAATATTTACTACATAATTAATGTTATGTAGTTGTGTTCCTGAAATGAGAGAACAATAAAGGAGTGATAGGTAAATGAGGAAGTGCAGAAGACGCCTGACTGCCAGTCTGCTTGCGCTCACACTTCTCCTTTCATCCGGCGGCATATCTGCACTGGCTGAGGGAGAGACCGGGCAGAGCGCTGCGGGCGGACAGAAGACAGAGGGCGTAACGCAGGATGGAGCGGAGCAGGGCGTAGGCCTCGGGACAGCGGAAAGTACAGAATCTGCCACGGAAGAGCAGCCGGCGGGAGAGACAGAGCAGTCCGATACCGGCGCAGCAACAGTGACAACCATCTCTGAGTGGAGCTGGGTGGACCAGGAAGGTCTCCTGCAGGAAAATGACGGAGTATGGGGAATCGGTATGCCGGGAGCCAGCGAGGAAAATCCACTGACCCAGGATGCCTTATCTTCCATGCTTCCAGCGCAGATCCAGGCAGTGACAGCAGAAGGGGAGACAGTGACACTGGATATTGCGTGGGATCTGTCGGCAGTCCCGGCAGAAGGAATCTGGAGCGGTGACCATGTGTTCACGGCAAGCCTGCCGGAGGGCTATCAGATGGCGGAAGGCGTAAGCGGACTGAGTGTGACAGTACAGCTCGGGGAAGCAGAGCTGCATGCTGTTGGCCAGGACATCCTGGAGGCCAACACAGTAGAAGGCAAAACGCCCCAGGGGACGACGATCAATGTGTTTGACTATTGGCTGGATGAACAGGATGCCAGCGATAAGAGCAACCCTGAGAGTTATTTCGATAAGGGGATCAACAGTGGAAAAGTATTGAAATTTGGGAAAGGTATAGGAACAGATAGCAATACTTCAGAAAGTCATCTGGATAAAAACAATGTAAATGATTGGACCAGCAGCAAGGCAGTGCGCCCGGGAATTGTCAGCTCTACCCTGAGTGATGGTTACCCGGTCCTGAACGAGGATAAACTGGACGGTACTTCGCTTGCCTATCTTTTTGATCCGCTGCTCGAGCATGACGGCAAAGCTTCTTATCCCAATGCATCAGGGCTGCTCCAGGTGGATGATGAGGGATATTTCTATTATAACAGCCAGAAGAACTTCGCAGAGCTGGATCGGGCGACCAAAGAATTTACCTTATATGATACCTGGGCCGTCTACGCAAAAGGAGGCTCGCCGGATGGCCAGTTCTTCCCGTTTGATTCGGGCGCTGAGGTGTTTGAAGCGGCGGGAGACGGAGGCATCCAGGCCAGCAATGTGAATTCAGTAGAGGAGTATGACTCCGGGGAGAACGCAGGACAGCAATATCCCGGAGTATCGATCAATCACTATTTTGGACTGACCATGACAACCCGTTTTGTCCAGCGGTATGGAGGCTATACAGACGAAGACCCGACTGATAAAGTAACCTATGAATTCAGCGGCGATGATGACGTATGGGTATTTATCG
Organism: Claveliimonas monacensis; assembly: GCF_014982975.1. Taxonomy (GTDB): domain Bacteria; phylum Bacillota; class Clostridia; order Lachnospirales; family Lachnospiraceae; genus Claveliimonas; species Claveliimonas monacensis. Next base: position 128,542 of record NZ_JADCKL010000005.1, on the reverse strand, counting down.
ATGATGTCCTGGTGGCTGACCTGGGAGGGATTCATGACGCGGCCTCGCTGGAGATTGATTTTAGCAGTGGCAAGATTTCCGTTAATGGCAGTGAGACGGGAACCCTGAAGAGTATGTACGAGAAGGCTGACAGAGCTGGCCAGACAACCTGGCAGGAGAATACATTTGCAGACAATACCTATCACACGTTGAAATTTTTCTATCTGGAACGCGGGAACACAGACTCTAATATGCTTTTGAAGTTTAACCTGGTGACTATACCGGAAAGTGGGATCATCAAAGTGGACCAGGTGGGGAACCACATACCGGGTGCGGCCTTTACGTTGTATGAGGCTGATGAGGAATATAATAAGAGGGAGCAAATCTGCAGCGGCGTGACAGATGAGAATGGAGAACTGGTCTTTGTGGATGACCTGGGAATGCCTGTCAGCCTGGAGGATTTGTACAGCGATGGTATCCGGTATATGGTTCTGGAGGAAGGGACGCCACCCTCGGGATACAGGAAGTCCGGAGACATGAAGCTCCGCTTTGAAGAGTCAGGGAATGTGGATGTGGTCCTGCTTTCATCCAATCAGTGGGAAACCGGCTCTTACGCCAATGCGAAGGTAACGGCGCAGACCGGAGCAGAGATAGCTTTATCAGATGGAACAAAGGTGGATATGGATACCAACGGGGGGACCTTGTTCGCGGTTGTCCTGCAGAGACAGGATATGAGTGCCGGGCTGAGCGAAGCGGGAAATTGGAAAGCTGTTTCCGGCAATCCGGAAACTGGCTGGAAGGTGGCTCAGGACAGCTCCCTGGAAAGTATCATTAAAGCTGCAAAAGAAAGCCCGTATAGGTTTACTGTTACGGCCAGCGGCGCATATGAAGTGAATGTAGAAAATGTACCGGGGGACATTACAAAATACTATTATATGCTGTCTGAGGGAAACAAAAACGAGGCGGAATATACCATCGGCTATTTCTATACAACAGCGACAACAATAAGCGACGCTGCTGCTGATAATACAAAGCTTGTGGATAGCGATGGATTTGCGAGGGTATTCTCTGTGAATCTCTATGTGCCCAATATACAGAACAACCTGTATGTACAGAAGCTGGATGAAAACGGGATGCCTGTCTCGGCTGCTGGTGGAAAGACAGCGACTTTTGCCCTGTATCATGCGGAAGATGTGGTTGTGAAAGACGATGGTACATATACTTCTCCTAGCGCAGCAGAGCCGGCATATACGCAGGCCACCAGCGACATGACAGTTCCTCTTGAGCTGACGGGAGGGGCCATGTTCAGCAAGATCCCGCTGGGAGAATACTATCTGATAGAGACAGATGCCCCCGAGGGATACAGGGCATCGGAGAAGGCAGTCCATGTGATCGTTGACAATACGGGCGTCTATGCGGATGCAGGTACAGACACAGATGAAATCAGTGTACGCAGAGGAGTCGGCTCGATCGTGAGGAGCATGCTCCAGTTCGCTACAGATGATGATGTAGATGCCACGCTCCATGACATCAAGACAGAGCTGGTCAGCGGGACCTTGGGGAACGGGACTTTTGCCTGGGGTGACTGGGATAAAGACACTGGCAATGACCTTCATCTTCAGTTCCAGAATACGCATGAAGCTCTGGAGTATGGGACTCTAAGCGAAGAAGGAGATCCTTATTTTGAAGTGGAGGGCGGATGGTCAAAGCTGCTTGTAAGGCAGTGCTTAGCACACCAGAGCGATGAGGGGATCAAAGGGAACAAGACAGACCTGAATGACGAGGATCTGACCAATCTTTTCTCAGGCACCGTGACTGTGTGTGTGGAGAATCGCAGGATAAACAGTCTGACGCTCAGCAAAACGGTAGTGGATGAGAGCGGGGTGGTTGAGAAGGACCAGGAGTTTACCTTTACAATTACCCTGAAAGATACGAAGGGTCAACCTTTAACTGGTGGATTTGCAGCAGAAGGGTCAGGGGCGCCTGATCCTGCAACAGTTCAGTTTACAGAGGGTGTGGCGACGGTGACTCTTACAGACGGACAAAGCATCACGATCACAGGCCTGCCCACAGGCGCAAAGGTCCTGATAACAGAAGAGGATATACAGGGGCAGACATATGACACAACGTATGTTGTGGGAGACGGAACTGCTGAAGAAGGGAAAGAGACAGGAGAGCTTGTCATTACCGACATCGGCAGCGTAAACGTGGCGTTTACAAATACATATGTACCGACAGCGGATTTTGGCTTTACGAAGACGGATAAAGGCGGCATGGATGAGGGCACTCATCTTTCCGGGGCAGTGTTTGCAATATACCAGCTGACCTGTACAGATCCCTCCCACGGGCATAAAGACAGCCTGATAGAAATAGCTGATGCAGAAACAGGCAAAATAGCTACAGATTATGAGAATGCCAGCTGCTGGAAGCTGATAGAGGTAGTGACTTCGGGCAAAGACGGCCGGGTCACCTTTGAGGAGCTCCGCATAGATGCCTCTGAGTATCGGCTTGTGGAGCTGACAGCGCCCGATGGATATACACTGCCTGGGGGCCAGTGGAGGATTGCCTATGATACGGATAGCAAGTCCTTTGGACCGGTAGACAGTGAAAGCGCTGTAGGCAATCCGCCAGCGATCGGGACCAGCGAAGAAGGGTACTATATCATGAACTACAAGCCCGGTGAGCTGCCCTTCTCCGGAAACACCGGGATCAGGCTGTTCTTAATAGTCGGCGGCATCCTGATGGCAGCCGGGGCTGCGGGAGCTGCCTGGCATCTCAGGAGAAGGGGAAGATTTGCCCAGGAAATGACAGGATAAGCGGTGGATATGGGCGGGAGCGCCGCCCTTAAAATAGATGTCCATAAAAGCAGAAAATAGAAAAGAAAGTGAAGCAAAAAGGGGGAATCCTAAAAATGAAAAAGAAATCCAAAGCGGCAAGAGTCCTGGCGTTGTGCCTGGCAATAGTGATGATACTCTCAATGAGCATGACGGCGTTTGCTGTAACCAGCAGTGACAAAGAGACGATTACGGTAAACGGCCTGGAGACCGAGCAGAGTGTCACGGTACATGCGTACAAGATCATTGATGTAAATGTGGATAATGCGTCAGAACAGCCCACCTATCCCATGTACACATGGGCAGATGAAGTGGCTGACTGGGTGGCGCAGCATTATCCAGGCTATATTGATAGAAATGTGGATAACGCGGTAAAAGATATTTTCGGTTTGGACGGTACTGTGACTGCAGATGAGCAGTCAGGTTTCCTGGAGAGCATGGCAGCGACTATACGGTCGGGGGGGGAAATCCACCTTTCTGAAGCCGCACAGGAGACCGGCAAAGGCAGCGTTACCTTTGCTGATATGACAATGGGCGAGTACATCCTGCTCACAACCGGAGGGACAAGGGTTTACAGTCCCGCCACGGCGGAAGTTATCCCTGTTGAAAACAAAGGCGCATGGACGGTCCAGAGTGACGAGGTCGATATGAAAAGCGAAACACCCCCTATTGAAAAGGATGTTGCTGAGGGTGAGGATGACACGGTTGCGATCGGAGATACGGTGACTTATCAGATTTCTGCGACTGTTCCGGATTACCCGGAGGGAGCAACAAATCTTACGTTCTACATCAGGGACAGCCTGGGAGAAGGCTTTGATTACTCGGGAGATAATTCCATTCGTGTCTATGAGACGAGTATTTCACAGGATAATCTTTTGACAGCGGGCACAGACTACAGGGTGGCAGCTCCTGTTCCGGATGGAAGCACGTTCCAGATCAACTTTACAGATACCTATGTTAGGGGGAATCCGGGGGTTAAAATTTATGTTACCTACACGGCTGTTGTAAACGAAAAGGCCTTTGTGGAAGACGCGCTCGGAAATGATGCCTTCCTCGGGCTTGCCAATGACCCATATGGAGATGACAGCTATGAGACACCTACAGATAAGGACGTCTATACATACGGCATCCAGTTTGACAAAGTGGATAAAGAGGGAGATGCGCTTTCAGGTGCAGAGTTTACACTTTCTGCCGCTGACGGCAGAGTGTTGACATTCACTGAGACTTCCACGGGCGGCATATATGATTATGATCCGGACAGTGGGAATACAACATTGACAGTTCCGCAGGACGGGTCTTTACAGGTCCAGGGCCTTGATGTCGGGACATACACTCTGAAAGAGACAAAGGCGCCGGATAACTGTGTACTGCCGACAGGAGTGATCACGATCGTGCTTGGTGATGTGGATGAAGACGGAAGGCTGGATGCTGGCACCTCATCTGCGACAGCCGATGGGACAGCGACTATCTATGGAACGGTTTCGCTCGATACGAATAAGATTACTTTTGATGTCCAGAATATCAGTTCTGACGAGGCAGGCTTCAACCTTCCCAAAACAGGCGGCATGGGAACTCTTATATTCACCATCGCAGGTATCATCCTCATGGCTGGCGCAGTTACCATGATCACTGTGATCGCGAGAAAGAAGAAAGCGTAAGTGTAAAAGACTGAAAAACCGGGTTTATCTGACATGAACGAATATAAGACGACTGAAAAAAAGAAGAACCCTTTATTCCTCCTGGCGCCTCTGCTGCTTTTTGCAGCAGGCGCCGGGATTTTCCTTTATCCGGCCATCAGTAACATGCTGGCGGAGCGGCAGCAGGAGAAGGTGATCCGTACCTACCAGGCGAAGGTAAGTGAGATGGACCAGGCGCAGATCGACGCGGCGTGGGCGGAGGCGGAGGAGTACAACGAGAACCTGGCGGGGGATCCGGTCCATGACCCCTTTGTCATGGGCAGCGGCTATGTCCTTCCGGATAACTACAGCCAGGTGCTCAACATCAACGGAGACGGCGTCATGGGATACGTGGATATCCCGGAGATAGACGTGTATCTTCCCATTTATCATGGGACAAGTGAGGAAGTGCTGGCCGAGGGGGCCGGGCATCTGGAGATGACGGCTCTGCCCATCGGCGGGCTGGACCGGCATTCTGTCATCAGCGCCCACAGGGGACTGCCCAGCGCGGAGCTCTTTACCCGCCTGGATGAGATGGAGACAGGGGACCGGTTCTATATCCATGTGCTGGACCAGACGCTGGCTTACGAGGTGGACCAGATCGAGGTCATCGAGCCGGAGGAACTGTCCCTGCTGCAGCCGGAGGAGGACAGGGACCTGGTCACGCTCCTGACGTGCACGCCCTACGCGGTCAACACCCACCGCCTCCTTGTACGGGGGACCAGAGTACCCTATGAGGAAACGGAGGCAGAGGACAGCAGCAGGACAGCAGACCAGGGCAGAGGCTGGCTGGATACATACCTGCACGCGATCCTCCTGGGGCTTCTTCTCCTGGCGGCCATTGCGGCGGCTGTCTTCTTTGCAAAAAGGAGAAGAGGAAAACGGCGGGGGAGAAAGAGACGCAGGAGAAGACAGTGACATGCGGTGATATGCGGTGACAGAAAGGACGGTTGGGATGAAAAGAGTCATATTTACCACGCTGGCTGTGCTGCTGTTCCTGGCGGGAGCCTCGCTGCTCCTGTATCCCCACGCAAGGAGCCTCATGTCAGAGTATGAAAACGGGCAGGAGATCAGCCGTTTTCAGGATGAGAAGCTCCGGATAGAGCAGGGGAGCGGACAGGAAGGGAGTACAGGGACAGACTATGGCGGGCTTCTGCAGCAGATGCAGGAATACAACGCCAGTATCTATGAAAACGGCCAGAGCGGCCTGGTGGACGCCTGGAGCTATGAACAGAACCCCTTTGATCTCCAGGCGTCCGGGCTCCCTGACGACATGGTGGGCTACATTACCATCGACGCCATGAACCTTCGGATGCCCCTGTATGTGGGCGCCAGCCGGGAGAACATGCTGAAGGGGGCGGTGGTGCTGGGGCAGACCAGCATGCCCATAGGCGGGGAGAATACCAACTGCGTCATCGCAGCCCACCGGGGCAACGGGGGAATCCCCATGTTCCGGGAGATCGAGGTGCTGCAGGCGGGAGACAAGGTGGAGATCACCAACCTCTGGGAGACGATAGAGTATCAGGTAGAAAAATGTATCGTCATTGAACCGGACGACGTGGATGCGGTAAAGATCCTGCCGGGGGAGGACATGGTCACCCTGATCACCTGTCATCCCTACCCCCAGAATTACCAGAGATATGTGGTGTACTGCAAAAGAGCGGGAGAAGGACAGGCAGACGGTGATGAGGAGCTGCAGGCAAGGCTGGGAGACGGACTTCCCTATGAGTCCTCGGAGGAGGATATAAGGACAGAGCAGATGTTAAATCTCATTGCCCTGGGAGGTCTTTTGACAGTCTTTCTCTTGGCGGTGATATTTCTTTTCACACGGAGGAAGAAGAAAAAGAGAAAGAGAAAGAGAAGGGACAGATGAGGAAGCAGGCATATAAGAAGGATCTGACGGGGCAGCGCTTCGGGCACCTGACTGTCCTGGAAAAGACGGACAGGACTGAGCAGAAATACAGAGTGTGGAGATGCCGCTGCGACTGTGGGCAGGAGATTTTTGTCAATACCAAGCGGCTGAAGAACGGGACCGTGGCGGACTGCGGGTGCATCCCCAGGAGCAGTGCCCGCAGGGGGAGCATTGCCGAGGACCTGACGGGGCGCGTGTTCGGGCACCTGACTGTGCTGGGCAGGGCGGAGAACAAGTATGGCCGGACCTGCTGGCTGTGCAGGTGTGACTGCGGAAATGAGAAGGCTGTGACTGCCCGGGACCTGAAAGCGGGAAAGGTGAAGAGCTGTGGTTGCCGCTCCCATGAGCACGGACATAACAGAGTGGACCTGACCGGGCGGAAATTCGGCAGGCTGACAGCTCTGCGCCCAACAGACAGGCGGGACCGGAAGGGCTCTGTATACTGGGAGTGTCAGTGTGACTGCGGCAGGGTGGCGGAAGTGACAGAGGACGCGCTCGTGCGGGAAAGCGTCATGAGCTGCGGCTGCCTGAGAAATGAGAACAGGAGTAAGATACGTGAGAAGCTGCACCGCATTGACGGTACCTGTGTGGAAATCCTTGAGAAGAGAAAATCCAGGAAGGACAATACCAGCGGTTTCCGGGGCGTGTTCAGGACCGGGAACGGAAAATACCGGGTGAACATAGGATTTAAAGGGCAGAGATTCTATCTTGGCACGTATCAGGATTACGGGGAGGCGGTGAAGGTCCGTCTGCAGGCAGAAGAGCTCATACACGGCGGTTTTCTGGAGGCTTATTACAGATGGAAGGAAAAGGCGGCTTCTGACCCTTCCTGGGCGCTCCGGCATCCGCTGGAATTTGAGGTGGAGAAAAAGGAGGGAGAGCTTGTCATAAATGGCTCTGTAAAGGAAACAGTACCGCGGCCGGACTCTTAGCGAGACGGCCGCTTTTTTATGCTTATTTTTGTTAAAAAATCTACTTCCGGCAAATCTGGTTACAACCGGTCCGGGTAGTGTTATAATAAAAAAACTATGGGGAAACATGTCGAGAGGAGAGAAGAAAATGAGCAGACTAGAGATTAAGGCTCCAAACAGAGCCAGAATTGTCATGGAAGGTCTCTATAAAGATCTGGAGAGACGGATCGAGTCCAGTCCGCCGGGACTGTGTCCTGTGGACATGTCGAGAGCCTTCCTGGAATTGTGCCATGCCCAGACCTGCGGAAAATGCGTGCCGTGCAGGATCGGTCTTGGGCAGCTTAACCATTTTATCAAGGATGTGCTGGATGGAAAAGCCACCATGAAGACGCTGGATTACATGGAAGAGACAGCGCTCTCCATTATGGAGTCGGCGGACTGCGCCATCGGCTACGAGGCGGCCCGGATGGTCTACAAAGGGCTGATCGGATATCGGGATGACTATATTGAGCACATAAAAAATGGAAGATGTACATGCAGCTACAATCAGCCTGTGCCCTGTGTGGCACTGTGTCCGGCCCATGTGGACGTGCCCGGGTATATAGCTCTTGTAGGCGAAGGAAGATACGCAGATGCCGTGCGTCTGATCCGCAAGGACAACCCGTTCCCCACTACCTGCGGATTCATATGCGAGCATCCCTGCGAGGCAAGATGCCGCCGGAATATGGTGGACGACTCCATCAACATCCGGGGACTGAAGCGGATGGCGGCAGACTATGCGGGCGAGGTGGACCCGCCGGCATGTGCTCCTTCCACCGGAAAGCGGATCGCTGTCCTTGGAGGAGGGCCGGGAGGCTTAAGCGCGGCCTACTATCTGCAGCTTATGGGACACCAGGCTGTGGTGTACGAGATGCTGCCGAAGCTGGGAGGCATGCTGCGGTACGGCATTCCCAACTACCGGCTGCCAAAGGAGCGGCTTGAGGACGATATCAACTGTATCCTGAAGACAGGCGTACAGGTAAAATACGGCATGAAGATCGGCCAGGATATTACGATCCAGCAGCTCAGGAAGGAGTACGACGCTGTGCTCATCACCATTGGCGCCAGCACGGACAAGAAGCTGGGACTGGAGGGAGAGGACGCGGACGGCGTACTCTCGGCAGTACAGTTCCTTAGAAATGTAGGGAAGAATATCATCATGGATCTGACCGGCAAGGAAGTGGCCGTGGTAGGCGGCGGAAACGTGTCCATGGACGCTGTCCGTACAGCGAAGCGTCTGGGGGCCAAGAAAGTCAGCATTGTTTACCGGCGCCGCAGGGCAGATATGACCGCTTTGCCCCAGGAGATCGAGGGAGCCATCGCTGAGGGCGTGGAGCTGCAGACACTGAAAGCACCGGCAGCCATTGACGTGGATGAGGCGGGCCAGGTGAAGGGTCTTTATGTGACGCCCCAGATGGTCAGCGCCATCAAGGACGGCAGAGCCAGCATCCGGCCTACCGGCGAAGAGGACCTCTACATCCCCTGCGACGTGCTTATTGTAGCCATCGGCCAGAACATTGAGACGCGCCACTTTGAGGAGGCGGGCATTCCGGTAGAGAGAGGAAAGATCCGCACAAAGAGCACGGGAACCTTTGAGAATATGCCCGGCGTCTTTGCAGGCGGAGACTGCGCAAGTGGTCCGGCTTCTGTCATCACCGCCATTGCGGCCGGCAAAGTGGTGGCTGCCAATATTGACGAGTATCTGGGCTACCATCACGAGATTTCCTGTGATGTGGAGATCCCGGAACCCAATCTCTCAGACCGCTCACCGTGTGGCAGGGTCAACCTGACAGAGCGCGAGGCCTGTCTGCGGGTGAAAGACTTTGAAGGAGTCGAAAACTGTATGACGGAAAACGAGGCGAAGCAGGAGGCAGGACGGTGCCTGCGCTGCGATCATTTCGGCTACGGAATATTCAAAGGAGGGCGTGAGAGTATATGGTAAATCTGACGATTGACGGAAAGCATATTTCCGTAGAAGAAAATACAACGATCATGGAAGCGGCAAGACAGAACGGCATTCCCATCCCCAGCCTCTGTTTTCTGAAAGGGATCAATGAGATCGCGGCCTGCCGCGTCTGTGTAGTGGAACTGCAGGGGAAGGAGCGCCTGATCACATCCTGCAACAATGTGGCGGAAGAGGGCATGGTCATCTTTACCAACAGCCCGAAAGTGCGCAAGGACAGGCGGACCAATGTGGAGCTGATCCTCTCCCAGCACGACTGCCAGTGCGTCACCTGTGCCCGCAGCGGCAACTGCAGCCTGCAGAAGGTGGCCAATGATCTGAATATTATCGATCTTCCCTACCGGCAGGAGATTGACCGGAGAGAGTGGAACATGGACTTCCCGCTGATCCGCGATTCGGCAAAGTGTATCAAATGCATGCGCTGTATCCAGATCTGCGACAAGGTACAGAAGCTGTCTGTCTGGGATGTGGAGGGAACCGGCTCGCGGACCACAGTCAATGTGTCCGGGCACATGAATATCGAGGATGCTCCCTGCTCCCTGTGCGGACAGTGCATCACCCACTGCCCGGTGGGAGCCCTGCGTGAGCGGGACGACACAGAGAAAGTGTGGGATGCCCTGGCAGATGAGAAGAAGACCGTGGTTGTCCAGGTGGCGCCTGCTGTCCGCACTTCCTGGGGAGAGCAGACCGGACTTGCGCCGGAAGATGCCACCATTGGAAAGATCATGGACGCTCTGAAGAGAATGGGAGCGGACTACGTATTTGACACGGTATTTTCCGCGGACCTTACGATCATGGAGGAAGCCAACGAGTTTGTACAGAGATTTACGGCGGGGGAGCTGAAGGGGCACCCCATGTTCACCTCCTGCTGTCCGGGATGGGTGCGGTTTATCAAGTCCCAGTACCCTCATCTTGTCAGATATCTCTCCACGGCCAAGTCCCCGCAGCAGATGTTCGGGGCGGTCATGAAGACCTATTTCGCGGAGAAGATCGGAAAGAAGCCGGAGGAGATTTACACCGTGTCCGTCATGCCATGCGTGGCCAAGAAGGCCGAGCGGGAGCAGGAACTCTTCTATGAAGAGTACGCAGGACATGATGTGGATGCAGTCATTACTACAAGAGAACTGGTAAAGATGATGCGTTCTGCCCATATCAGTCCGGATACGCTGGAGGATATTCCCGGGGACTCTCCTATGCAGGAGGGAACCGGAGCGGGCGTCATCTTCGGCGTGACAGGCGGCGTTATGGAGGCGGCTCTGCGCACAGCCTATGCGATCATCACCGGGGAAAATCCGGACGCGGACGCTTTCAAGGCAGTCAGGAGTCCCGGATTTAACGCAAATGACGGTGTGGCAGAGGCAGAGCTTACCATCAATGGGATCAAAGTGCGCACGGCGGTAGTCAGCGGACTTGGAAATACCAGAACTCTTCTTGACAGAATGGAAAAAGGGGAAGTGGAGTACGATTTTGTGGAAGTCATGGCATGTCCAGGCGGCTGCGTGGGCGGCGGCGGACAGCCGATCCACGACGGTCAGGAGCTGGCCTTTGAGAGAGGAAAGCAGCTCTACCGTCTGGACAAGGATTATAAGGTGCGCTTCTCACACGAAAACCCGGATATCCTGAAGCTCTATGATGAGTATATGGGGCAGCCTATGTCACATAAAGCACATATGCTGCTGCACACAGAACACGAATGTGAGGTTAAATCTTTGTAAAATTGTAGATTTTCTACACCCTTGTCCGGCCGACAATGCTAAAATAAGACATTGAAAAAAGTCAAAAAAACGGAGCGATGTTCCGGACAAGGGAGTGACAGATATGTGGAAGACTGAACTGAGGCTCTGCTATGCCATGCTGAGCCGTAACCAGAAAAAAGCGGCAGATCTGCTTCTGGAAAATCCGGAGGCGGCCGGGAACATGACTGTGCGGGAACTGGCAGAGAGGGCCGGCGTGGGGCAGGCCACCATTATCCGCATGCTGCAGGCAGCAGGGTATGAAAGCTGGTCGGCCTTTCAGAAGACTGTGTGGCAGGAGAAGGGGCAGCAGGAACTGTCCGGTGAGCAGACCGGGCAGAAGCGTGAAAATAAGAAGTACGAGGCAGTCTTTCAGATCATACGGGATGATCTGACCATGATATCCGATATGGCAAAACACCTGGATCTCAGACAGATGGAAGAGGTGGTCAGAGTCATTAAAAAGGCCAAGATCATCGATGTATACGGGACAGACAACTCGGCCAACGCGGCGGCTGAACTTTCGGGGCGGATGCTTCATCTGGGACTTACCAGCCGGAACTACTCGGATCTGTTCTTTCAGAAAGTCAGCGCCGGGCATCTGGGGAAAAAGGACGTGGCCATCGGTTTCTCCATATCCGGAGAAACCCAGGCTGTCATAGATTCCCTGGCGGCGGCTAAGCAGGCGGGGGCAGTGACGGTGGCTGTGACAGGCGGCCAGACGTCAGAGCTGGCACGGATCGCGGATTACATTTTCATTACGCCCACGATCCATTTTTCGGAGATCAGCAGATGGATCTCATCCAGGATCTCTCAGATGGCTTTTGTGGACGCCCTGTGCGGGGCGATCATGCTCAGCGATCCGGAACGGTTTGACAGGATGCTGATACAGTCCACGAAGGAGTTTGAGCAGGATATGCATCATAAAGAAGAATAAAATGGGGAAAAGGATTTTTCGGAGCGTTGCTCCGGGAGGTCCTTTTTTTATGCTCTCCCGCAGAAAATGACTTAACGCAGACTTTACATTTCTTTGAAGATTTTTTAAAAATCATTGTTTATAATCCGGGTTGTGTCCGAAAGGACGCAGGAGAAAGGAATAAGAAATCCATGTTCAGACGAATTTTAAAACAGGCTCTCCCGACCATGATCGCATTCACGATGTCAGGCATGTACAGTGTGGTGGACGGACTGTTTGTGGGAAAAGCGGCGGGGGACATCGGACTTGCGGCGATCAATATCGCCTGGCCGATACCGGCAGTGATCACTGCGCTGGGAGTCGGAATCGGAACAGGCGGAAGCGTCCTCTATTCCAATATGATGGGGAAAGGGGACCGGGAAGGCTGCAGGAGAATGTTCAATACCACAGCGACCCTTCTTGTCCTGGCTGGTATTCTCCTGTCACTTTTCCTCTTTCTTGTGAGAGATCCTCTTCTTCAGATCTTAGGGGCGGAAGGTGAGGTGCTGGAAGAGGCACAGAAGTACACAGGCATCATTATCGCGGGAGGCGTGCTCCAGGTATGCGGTACCGGTATCACTCCCATCCTGCGGAACATGAACCTGTCCTTCGCGGCCATGATCAGCATGGTGACCGGATTTGCGGTCAATATCGGAGTCAACTATTATCTGATGTTTCCAATGGGAATGGGGATACGGGGCGCGGCCTGGGGCACGGTGACAGCCCAGCTTGTGGTCCTCGTCATCAGCGTGGCGGTTCTTCTTAAGGCTTACAAAGAGAAAGCCCGTCCGGCTCTGGAGGGAAAGCTGGCCGCAGGGATCTGCCGCAGCGGCGTCACGGCTTTCGGTGTATCCCTGGCTCCCACGGTGGCTCTGATCTTCACCAACTGGCAGTGCCTGCGGTACGGTGGAAACGCGGCGGTAGCCTGCTATGCAGTGATCTCCTATATTGTGTTTCCGGTACAGTACCTTCTCACCGGCATAGGAGACGGCGTGCAGCCGCTGCTCAGCTACTACAACGGAGCAGGAAGGCCTGCGGAGCTGGCACAGGTCAGAAAGACAGCAAGAGTCGGAGCCGGTGTGCTGGGAGTCATCACCATGGCAGCAGTGTTTATCTGTACGCCGCACCTGGCCCGGTGGTTCGGGCTTTCGGATGAGGCGGTTGTATTTTTTGAAACCGGCATGCGGATCAGCGCACTTGCCTTTCTTGTGACAGGATTTGTCAAATTCAATCTGTCCTATCTGAATGCAGTGCTGAAGACGAAGCTGGCCGTGATCCTCACGTTTGCAGAAAGTCTGATCGTCTCGCCGGCGTACCTGTTTCTGCTTCCGGTGGCTGTGGGGATGTCCGGCATATGGATCTCACTGCCCGCAACGGCGGTTACAATGCTTGTGATCTATGGAATTATAAACAGAAAGGAAATGAGTTATGAAAAAAAGGATTAATATCCGAAAGGTGGGAAGTGTGTGGCTGTTTGTCCTGCCGGCACTGATCCCGCTGATCGTGTTCTGGATTTACCCGATACTTCGGTCAGTCTACATCAGTTTTACAGACTGGGATTACATGTCGCCAACATACAATTTTGTATTTCTTGACAACTTTATAGCGCTTTTTAAGGACGACCGTTTCTACGATGCACTGTGGAATACACTTGTATTTACTGTGGGAACCCTGGTTCCCACCATCGTACTGGGACTGCTCCTGGCGCTGCTGATGCAGAAGGCGTTCAAAGGAAGCGGGATCGTGAAGTTTATTCTGTTTTCCCCGTGGATCACGCCTACAGTGGCAATTTCCATTGTGTGGACCTGGATCTATGATCCGGACACCGGAATTGCAAACGCAGTGCTGGAATTTCTGCATCTTCCGGCACTGCAGTGGATAAAAAGTTCCGAGACAGCCATGCTGGCGGTGATCATTGTGACTGTCTGGAAGAGCCTGGGATACGCTATGATCTTCTACCTGTCGGCTCTGGAGAAAGTTCCGGGAGAGCTGTACGAGGCAAGCGGCCTTGACGGGGCGAAGAGCTGGCAGAGATTCCGGGATGTGACGCTGCCGTGTATCTCCCCCACCACATTTTTCCTGGTGATCATTACAATGGTCAGTTCCCTGCAGGCCTATGATCAGATACAGATCCTGACCCAGGGCGGCCCGTCGGGAAGCACAAGGACGCTTCTGTATATGTACTATCAGCTTGGATTTGAGGAATTTAATATGGGACAGGCTACAGCGGTGGCTATTGTCATGATCATTTTGACGGTGCTCCTGTCAGCCATACAGTTCACAGCATCCAAAAAATGGGTCCACTATTAGAAAAGAGGGAAAAATATGAAGATAAAAACAGGAATTCAAAAGACAGGAAAAATCATCATACTTCTTGTGTTCTGCGTGTTTACAGTGTTCCCTTTCATCTGGATGGTGCTGAGTGCGCTGAAGACAAAGGCGGAGGTTATGGATGTGTCTGCCTTCTTCCCGGCGGAATTTCAGTGGCAGAATTTTTATGAAGTCATCTTTAACTCCCCGCTTCTGAAATACGTGGCAAACAGCTTGTATGTATCTGCATTTACACTGCTGATACAGATTGTCACAGGGGCCATGATCGCCTATGCCATCGTGTTTATGAACTTTAAGGGTAAGAAAGTTCTGTTTGCCATTATCATGGGAACCTACATGCTGCCAACGGCGGCTACCTACATTCCCAGCTATATCATCCTGGCAAATGGGGGTCTTCTGAATACATACACAGGACTGATCATCTCCGGATGTGTCAGCATATTCGGCATCTTCCTCCTCCGCCAGGCCTTCATGCAGGTGCCTGCGGGCATGATCGAAGCAGCCAGGATAGACGGGGCAAGCCACTGGCAGATCCTCTGGAGAGTGGTGTGCCCCATGACAAAGTCCTCTTTTATCACCATGGGACTTATGAATTTTATCACCTGTTACAACAACTACATGTGGCCGTCCCTTATCACGGACACAGACGAGAAAATGCTGGTGTCCCAGGGACTTCGGAAGTTCTTTATCGAAGGAGGCGCCTACGGAACCGAGTGGCCCCTTGTTATGGCGGGAAGCGCCATCATTGTCCTGCCGCTTCTGATCCTCTTTGCCTTTACCCAGAAATGGTTTATCAACGGCATCGGCGGAGATACGGGTATGAAGGGCTAGTCCCTCTTACATAGATTATTTTTAACTGAATAAAGGAAAAGTAAAAAAGGAATTGAACAAAAAAGGAGAAATGACATGAAAAAAAGAATTGTATCAGCACTTTTATTATGCGCAATGGCAACCTCTCTTCTGGCTGGCTGCGGCGGTAGCTCCGCTTCTGAGACAACTACCACAGCAGACGGAAAGATCCAGATCGATCTGTGGTATTCCGGAGGAAAGACGGCTGTGAACGTGTTCCAGGAGATCGTTGACGACTTCAACGCATCCCAGGATGAGTACGAGGTGGCCACCACCACACAGGCAGACTACACAGAGACCTACGAGAAGCTCCAGGCGGGGATCGCAGGAAAGAACGCGCCGGATATGGCCCTTCTCGGCACAGACAATTCCAGGAACCTCTCAGAGAAGAACCTGGTGGCAGACATCAATGAGTTTGTGGACGCTGACGACGAGTTCGACAAAGAGGACTACGTTCCGGTCTTCTATGACCAGGGCGTGGACGCGGACGGAAAGCTCTTTGCCCTTCCGGCCTACGGGACCACACAGGTGCTCTACTACAACAAACAGATATTTGCAGACGCAGGGATCGACCCCACCACCATTAAGACATGGCAGGACCTGGAGGCGGCAGCAGAGAAGATCACAACAGACAGCGTGGTTGGATGGGAGCCCATGTGGGGCTACGGGAACCTTGTGGACGCAGCTCTCAGCAACGGAGCTTCTCTCCTCAGCGAGGACGGGGAGACATGTCTGATCAACTCACCAGAGTGGGTAGATGTGTGGGAGAGCTTCCGCCAGTGGATCCACGATGACCAGATCATGAAAGTACATTCCGGCGGACAGGGATGGGAGTACTGGTATACAACCATTGACGATGTGCTCCAGAACAAGGCCGGCGGATACACAGGATCCTCAGGAGACCAGGCAGACCTTGACTTCAGCATTGTGGGAGCCATCGAGCAGCCGGGATTTGGCGACAATCCGTCCGCACCTACAGCAGACGCACTGCAGCTTGTTATGCTGGAGGGATCCTCTGATGAAGAGAAGCAGGGCGTGTATGAATTTATGAAATACTTCACAACACCGGAGAACCAGGCAAAATGGTCCATGGCTACAGGATACGTGGCAGTGCGTGAGTCCACACAGGAAGTGCCGGATTTCAAAGCCTACACAGATGAGAACCCCCATGCACTTGTACCTCTGCAGCAGTCCATGCACGGCACATCAGCCCTTGTAGACCCGACGGGAGGCAAGATCCTTGACGCACTGAAGATCGCGGCAGACCAGGTAGAGCTGGAGAATGTTCCGGCACAGGAGGCGCTGGACGCAGCACAGGAAACAGCACAGGAGGCGCTGGACGCGTTATAAAATGAAAGAGACACTGACATTTACCATCAGCCGCAAAGCGGACAATCTGCACAGGGAACCGTTACAGGTTCCCTGTGATACAGAAAACCTGTATATCCAGGTGGATCTTCCGGATGAGTTCCGGTACATGAGCTTTATCATTGTGGAAGATCCAGACGGCCGCGTCCGGCTGCAGAAGCAGCTTGCCTGGGGAGAACAGAACCTGGGCATCGGGGCAGGACCGGAGGATACCACAATCGGAGGCGTGCCCGGCAGGATCCAGACGGGCACATGGCAGGTAGGACTTGGTATTTTCACAGAATATCTGAATCAGAGACTGGGGGAAAGAGAAGGACAGATCACCATGACAGTGTCCGATGAAAAGGGCGCTGTCTCAGATCCGATGGATACCTGCTGGGTGGATGACGGGCTGGCTATCTCGCCGGAGAAGTACCGCTGGGACAGAATATGTGGAACGAAAAAGCAGTGGTACAAGGGCGATTTCCACACCCATACAAGGCTGTCTGACGGCAAGGAGTCCCTGGAAAGTGCCATGAAGAAGGCACAGGATATGGAGATGGATTTCTACGTGCCGACAGAGCACAACCTGATGCACACAGGATGGTGCAATACATCCCTGTGTATCCTTCCCGGCATAGAAGTGACGACGGACAAAGGACACATGAATCTGTTTGGTATCACAAAGATGCCGGAGCGCATCATGGACATCGTGGCTCACAATGGGGAGGAGATCGTGGATACCTATATGGAGGAGACCATACAGGAGGCCAGAAGAAATCACTGGATCACAAGCATCAATCATCCTTTCCTCACCATCTGGAAATGGCTCTATGAACAGACGGATCTGCGCGACATAGACTGCCTGGAGATCATCAATGATCCCACGTACACAGACGCTCCGGACTCCAACGAGAAGGCGGTGCGCTTTCTGGACGCGCTGTGGCAGGACGGACACAGGATCTACGGCGTGGGAGGCAGCGACTCACACAATCTGGTGGAGGAGCGCTACGAGGGGGCGGATCTTCCGTCTATCCCCGGCGATCCGGCTACATGGGTCTACTGCGGCGATCTGTCACCGGAAAATCTGATGACAGCCGTGAAGGCGGGACATATGTGTGTGACCCGGTTCTGTAAAATGACGCCGGTGATCCATGCGGCAGGAGAAACATTCCTGCCCGGGGACGAACTTCCGGAGGAAGCCAGGACAGTCACCATACAGGCTGTCGTGGAGGGCCTTTCTGAACAGCCGGAGATCTCCCTTGTGAAAAACGGCAGCTTTGAGAAGCTGGAAGTAAAAGAACTGGGAAATGGCGCCTGGGAAGTCCTGGCGGAGACAGACCTGGAAGAAAGGCAGTGGCAGTGGATACGTCTGGAGATCCGCAGCAGCAAAAAGCATCTTCTTGGTTACATGAACCCTGTGTTCAAGGGACAGAAGATATCCAGATATCGCACATTCGGCGAAATAAATAAGATGATGGATGAACCATAAATATGATCAGAGGAATTTTATTTGACAAAGACGGAACCCTGGTGGATTTTTTCTCCCTGTGGCTTAAGGCGGCTCTGGAAGTGACTCCGGCGTTTTTACGAGAAAACAACCTGGACGACAACGCGCAGATGACCGACTATGTGCTGCGGGCCATGGGCGTGGAAGACGGGAAAGTGGATCCCAAAGGTGCGCTTGCCTACAAGTCCTACCAGGAGATCGCGGAAGATATCTGCCGGGCGCTGGAAGAAAAAGGCATTGTCCTGGATACCAGCAGGGTTCAGGAGCAGCTGGAGCGGCTCTTTAACGGGAGTGTCACCAGCGGAGACATCAGCTACAGAGAGCTGACAGATATCGGACAGGTCATGCGGGATCTGAAAGGAAAAGGGATCTGCGTGGGACTTGCCACGGCGGACACCCTGTACTCGGCAGAGAGCTGTCTGAAAAAGCTGGGCACATACCAGGAATTTGACTATGTAGGAGCCGATGACGGTATCCGAAAACCCAAGCCGGAGGCGGATATGTTCCTGGAGTTTCAGAACAAATTTCATCTGAAACCGGAGGAGATCGCCGTGGTGGGAGACACTTACAATGATGTTGTGTTTGCAAAGAACAACGGCGGCATTGCCATTGGAGTCTTAAGCGGCGTCAGCAGCGAGGAAGACTTCCGGGGCGATGCGGACTATATTCTGAATTCCATCCAGGAACTGCCGCAGCTTCTGGAGCGGATGGAATAAATAAAACAGATCAGACACGGATGACAAGGAGGAATAGCTGTGGCTGAAATTCAGTTAAACCATGTTTATAAAAAATTTGATGATGGAGTTACCGCGGTAAAGAATTTTACCCTGGATATACAGGACAGGGATTTCGTGGTCTTTGTAGGACCTTCCGGGTGTGGAAAATCCACCACCCTGCGCATGATTGCCGGTCTGGAGAAGATCTCCGACGGCACTCTTGTGATCGATGGGAAGAAGATGAATGATGTACAGTCCTGCGACAGGGATATAGCCATGGTATTCCAGAATTATGCTCTCTATCCACATATGACAGTGGCGGAGAATATGGCATACAGCCTGAGGCTGAAGCATGTGCCGAAAAAAGAACGCAGACAGAAAGTGGAGGAAGTGGCAAAGATCCTGGGACTGGAAGAGGTGCTGGACAGAAAGCCGGCAGAGCTTTCCGGCGGACAGAAGCAGAGAGTGGCCATGGGGCGCGCCATCGTGCGGCAGCCGAAGGCCTTTCTCATGGATGAGCCTTTGTCCAACCTGGACGCCAAGCTCAGGACCCAGATGAGGAGGGAGATTCAGAAGCTGTACAGGGAACTGAACAGTACATTTATCTACGTGACCCATGACCAGACAGAGGCCATGACGCTGGGGACAAAGATCGTGGTTATGAAAGCCGGCGAGATCCAGCAGATCGCCTCCCCGGAAATGCTGTACAATGAACCGGCCAATGTGTTCGTGGCAGGATTTATCGGCATGCCGCCCATGAATTTCTTCAGAGGCAGATGCCAGATGCGCTATGAGAAGGTCTATGTCAGCACAGCGGGTATGCAGATCGAGCTGCCCCCGGACATGGCTGACCGGGTAAAGAAAAAAAGCGAGCTTGGGAAGGACGTCATTATCGGCGTGCGCCCGGAGGATATGCTGATCGCGGACGAGGGAGTAGAAAGCAAGGTCCGTGTCTATGAGATGCTGGGCTCGGAGACATATCTGTATTTCGATCACGATGGGGGAACTGTGGCAGTCAGAACAGCGGCAGACACTCCCATCCGCAAAGGAGACAGGGTGCACTTCAACTTCCGAAAGGACAAGATCCATCTGTTTGACGCTCAGACAGAGAAGAGAATATAAAATATCACAACAGATAAAAGGAACGAAGCGCCGCTTCATCTTCAGAATACGAGGATGAGGCGGCGCTTTGCGTTCACCTGTACCTGGCAGTGTCAGAAACCAGGTTATCCGTAGATAAATTCAGTTATGACTCTGGCGGAAAGCTCTGCGTTTGTCAAGATGGAAGGGTGCCCGCCTGTCTGAAACATGTGGATAGAACCGTCCTGCACGAGACGGCTCATCTCAAGGTACTCCTCTTCTATATTCCTGCGGCACATAGAGTCCTCTCTGCTTCCCATGAAAAGGATGGGAACCTGCAGCTTCTCAAGGGGCATGCAGAACAGAGGAACACGGTCTGCGGCGCACTTTACAAGCGCCTGTGTGTTGAGCTCCACGATGCTTTCCCAGTCCTCACCCTGGCACCACTGGTAAAACTGCCTGGCAGAAGGATCCTGCATGGCGGCTCTGCGCTCTTTTAACAGGTCTTCTGCGAATGTTTCGTGCAGTGTTCTGCCGTCAAAGCTGTCGGCGATCACTTTTTCTGTCAGATCGGGACGCTTCAGAGCAGTGTTGGCTGCTATCCAGGCCCCTCCGCTTGTGCCAAGAATATTTACTTTCTCGATATGCATATGCTCAATAAGCGCAATGACCTGCTCGGCCTGCGAACTCCAGAGATCTGCGGGAAAATGACTGACTCTGTCTGACTGTCCGTTTCCGAGAAAATCAAGCAGGATCACCCGGAAATTTTCTTGGTACAGTGGTAACAGAAACTCGAACATGACAGAGGAAGCGGTGTCGCCGTGCAGCATGACAAGGGGCTTTCCGTGCCCGGCTTCCTTATAAAAAATCTTTTTTGAATGAAAAGTTAAATAAGACATATTTTCGGCCTCCTGATCATTTGATTTGTTCGACTGACCAGCAAGGCGCAGCAACAAAGGTACACCCTGCTGTTACTTTGCGTTCCAGATCCCCATATAGGCGGCCTCCTTTCTCTGTATTCTGTTTTCATTATACCATGTGGGAGGGGAGATGGGCTATGAAATAGAAGGATGTACCGGGAAAACCTAAATCCTTTCAGCAGCCTGTAGATAGTGGAAAAGAAGAATACTGCACATCGTTTTTGAAGGTAAGCAATCAATATATTTAGGAAAAATTAAGGGATATAATAATAGAATTATATGGAGTAATCGGATATAATGAAATTACGGAAGCAACCAACTTTTCTTGTGGAAGGAGTTGTTAATATGACATCAGCAGAAATGTTAGCCTATGAAAAAGAATTGGAAGAAAATCAGAGAACTGTTCGGCAGATGGTTTTAGACAGCCTGGAAGATGTTAGAGCGGGAAAAGGAAGAGACTTTAACGAATTCTTTGATGAATTGGAGAAAAAGTACCAGAATGTATAAATATCGAATTATCATTGAACCGTTAGCCGAGGAGGATATTATCAGAAATGCAGAGTATATTGCATATGAGAAAAAATCTCCGAAGACAGCCAGAAGCCTGTTAAAAGGACTTAGAAAAGAAATAGGAAGCTTGTCAATTAATCCTCAAAGACACATGTTTGATGAAGATGAGGATTTAGCTAATCTGGAAGTTAGGAAGCATTATTACAAAAATTATAAAATTTTTTATATAGTGGATAAGACAATATTACGTATTGTAAAAGATTAAGAGACCAGTTGCTTGAAAAAGTCGCTGGTTTTTTATATAGAATTACTGGAAAGGATAATATTCTCTCTTTTGCTTCGAAAAAGGACAGCAAAAAGGTAATCAAAGGTAATCAAATCTTACCGGCGTAAAGGCAACAAAAAAAGAACGGAAACCCTTGGAATACCAAGGATTTCCGCTTCTCTCAAAGCATGCGGAGAAAGGGACTTGAACCCTCACAGGATTGCTCCCACTAGAACCTGAATCTAGCGCGTCTGCCATTCCGCCATCTCCGCTCGACAAAAAGTATATTATCATATATCGCTGAGAATTGCAAACATTTTTTTGAAAAATTTAAAAATTTTTCTGAGGTGTCCTGTGGGCGCATATGGTATAATAACTACAGAGCGGTTTTTATACCACATACATGAAGTGAGTAACACTGAGACAGACGAAAAAGGAAGAAAGGAAAGGTAACCAGTATGGCAAGTATTTTCGACATTTTAGGTCCTGTAATGGTAGGGCCGTCCAGTTCCCATACGGCAGGGGCAGTGCGTATCGGGCTTATCGGCAGGCAGCTTCTGGGGAGACAGCCGCAGAAAGCCACCATCTATCTGCACGGTTCTTTTGCGGCGACAGGTGAAGGACATGGAACAGACCGGGCGATTGTGGCAGGGCTTCTGGGGATGAAGCCGGATGACATGCGTATACCGGACAGTTTTAAGATCGCGAAAAAGGAGAAATGTGATTTCACGATCCAGAAGAAAGAGATCCGCGGCGCTCATCCGAATACCGTGCAGATGCTTCTGGAGGCGGGCGATGCCAGTCTTGACATTCAGGCCTGTTCCATAGGAGGCGGACGTATCGTGGTGAGCAAGTTGGACGGTATTGATGTGAATTTCAATGCAGAGAGTAATACGCTGATCGTCCATAACCAGGATCAGCCGGGGCATGTGGCCCAGGTGGCAAATATTTTAAGCCAGAAGAACATCAATATTGCCACCATGCAGCTTTTCCGGGACAAGCGGGGCGGCTATGCGGTCATGGTCATTGAGACGGATCAGATCATCCCGGACAGCGCCATATCGTGGCTGGAGAATCTGGATGGAATCATTAAAGTTACGTTCCTCAATGTGAGCGGAGCAGAAGAAGAATAGGAGGGGCGCAAAGATATGTCATATGGATCAATAGATGCAATCAAGGAAAGATGTAAAAAAGACGGTATTGAGTTCTGGAAGGCCGTGCAGATCGAAGACTGCAATGAGAGGGATGTGTCTGAGGAGAGTTCCTGGAAAGAGATGACCCGCATGTGGCGGATCATGTGTGAGAACGTGGACACATATGAGCCGGACCGTGTTTCCAGAAGCGGCCTTGTGGGGAAAGAAGGCGGCCTCATGGAAGAGTATCAGAAAAAAGGGGATACTCTTTGCGGGGATTTTATGGCAAAGGTTATGACAGTGGCTCTGAAGATGGGCTGCAACAACGCCTGCATGAAGCGTATCATTGCGGCGCCCACAGCCGGGGCCTGCGGTGTTCTTCCGGCTGTGCTCATTCCTTATTTCAAGGAGCATGAAGTGCCGGAGGAGAAGATGGTGGAAGCCATGTACGTGGCGGCCGGTGTGGGACAGGTCATTGCCAACCGGGCGTTCCTTGCCGGTGCGGCGGGCGGATGCCAGGCAGAGATCGGCTCGGGTTCCGCCATGGCGGCGGCAGCCATCTGCCATGTAAAAGGGGCGGATGCGGAGACCATGGGCCATGCGGCGGCTATGGCTCTGAAGAATCTGATGGGCCTTGTGTGTGACCCGGTGGCAGGCCTGGTAGAGGTGCCCTGCGTCAAGAGAAATGTAGGCGGGGCTGTCAATGCCCTGGCGGCGGCTGACATGGCCCTGGCGGGCATCACAAGCCGGATCCCCGTGGATCAGGTTATCGACGCCATGCGGGAAGTGGGCGACAAGATGGATGTGACTCTGCGGGAGACCGGAGCAGGCGGCGTGGCAGCCAGCATCACGGGTGTGGAGATCGCAGAGCGGATCATACAGACGGATTAAAGATAAGCGGACAGTGTCCGGATAAAAAAGCAGAGGCGGCGTTCTCCCGGAAGGGAGGCGCTGCCTCTGCGTTACTGTACAGAGTTTTTTATTCAGCTTTCACCCCGCTGTTGAACTTATCCAGCGCCAGCGCAATCACCACGCCTGCCGCAATGCAGATGATGTTGACAATGGCGGAACCCGGTGTGGCAAAGCTGGACACAGGGATGATCATGACCGTGGCCGCGATGACAATGCCGATAATGCCGTGGAAGGCAAGAGAGTAGTAATTTTCAAACAATGTGTTGACGGCTTTGGCCAGCAGGATGACTGTGACGACTGCTCCGATGCCTCCTGGTACAAGGACATTCATGTCAAAGTGTCCGATGCCGTCCACAAAGGGTGTGTAAAGCCCCAGAGGCATCAGCAGGGTGGAAAAGCTCATGCCGGGAGCAATAATGCTCAGAGCCAGGCAGAAGCCGCAGAACAGATACCAGACGAAGCCCGGAGTTACTTCTATAGAGTTCATCTGCAGGCCCATAAGCAGGGCAAAGATCACGCACATGCAGACGACAAGAGAGATCCAGGAACCTTTGCTGCGCCCCTGTTCGCCCGCCTCCCGGAAGAGAGAGGGGAGCATGCCCGCGATCAGACCGATAAAGAGGCAGACGGAAGGATCCGGGTATCTGTTTAAGAAAAAGGACAGGATATTGGCCACACCCAGGAAACCAATGGCGACTCCGATAAGTACTGGGATCAGCTTTGGAACATGGGTCTTAAAGTTCCTGACCGGACTGGACAAAAGCTCCATGATAGGTTTATAGATGCCGAAGACCACGCACAGGACGCCTCCGGAGATGCCCGGGAGGACGGCTCCAAGTCCGATCAGAGCTCCCTGGATAATGCGGAATAGAAACTGTACAGGTGACATTTTGCTGTTCTGTTTTTTGTTCATATAAATCAAAAATCCTTTCTTATGGTGCGCCGCATCCTGCAGCGCGGTGAGTTTCTTTACTACTTCCATATTTGACAGACCCTATATTTATACTATTATTTCGATTATTTTTCAAGTATATCCGTTCGGCAAAAAGTCTTCTGTGGAAACCGGGTTGTAAAGGGCCGCAACTTCTGCTATCGTTGCCATGGAGACATTTTCCCGTGAAGGGAGAAGAAGACGGAGGAAAAAGTTATGGGAAATATATATGATGATCCGGTGTTCTTTGATGCCTACGCACAGATGGACAGAAGCCGGAAAGGGCTTGAGGGAGCCGGGGAGTGGCATCAGCTGGTGCGGCTTTTCCCGGACATGGAAGGAAAGCATGTACTGGATCTGGGATGCGGATACGGCTGGCACAGTAAATATGCGGCGGAAAATGGGGCCGGGGCAGTGACGGCCATAGACCAGAGCAGCCGCATGATCGGGGAGGCCGGGAAGCGAAATGCAGACGGCAGGATCACTTACAGGGTCTGTGCCCTGGAGGACTATGAGTATCCGGAAGAGACCTTTGACCTTGTGGTGTCCAACCTGGTGCTCCACTACGCGGAAGATCTGAATGGCATATACAGGAAGGTATATCGGACACTGAAAAAGGGAGGCGACTTCCTTATGAATATTGAACACCCTGTGTTTACCGGCAGTGTCATGGAGGAGGCGTATCCGGACCCGGCCATGCTGGATCTGCCGGGCATGAAAGACGAGATGCGCCGACCCATGATGCTTTTTGTGAAGGCAAAGAAATAGCGCAAAACTCTTGACAGAAGCCATGTGCTGCTATATACTTTGAAAGTCAAAATATTTCAGAATAAAAATATTTGAAGCATCGAAATAATAATAGAAATAAAGAAACGAGGAAGCAAAGAACATGACCGGAGTGATATGCGGTACAGGCTCAAGTGTGCCTGTACATACGATGGATAACAATGATATTGCCCAGCTTGTGGAGACCAGCGACGAGTGGATCCAGGAGAGAACCGGAGTGGTACGGCGCCACATCATCACTGAGGAGACGACAGTGTCCATGGCCGCCGATGCAGCCAGAAAAGCGCTGGAGAACAGCGGCACTGCTCCGGAGGAAGTGGATCTGATCCTTGTGTCCACCATCTCCTCCAACGTGATCCTGCCCTGCGCGGCCTGCGAGGTGCAAAAAGAGATTGGCGCTGTGAACGCCACCTGCTACGACATGAGCGCGGCCTGCACCGGCTTTGTGCTGGGCTACAGCTCCGCTCTGGCCTATCTGGCCTCCGGCATGTACAGCACCATCCTTGTGATCGGGAGCGAGAGCCTGTCCAATCTGACAAACTGGAAGGACAGAGGCACATGTATCCTCTTTGGAGACGGCGCCGGCGCCGCGGTGGTGAAAGCCGGGGAGGGAACCTTCTACTATCCGGTGACCCACTCGGAGGGAGCCAAGGGCGAGGCCCTGACATGTACCAGCCGCTACAACCGGAACTGGGAGAGCATCCCGGAGGAGGAGATGCTTATGCAGATGGACGGCCGTGGCGTGTTCAAATTTGCTGTGAAGAAGGTGCCGGAAGTGATCGGCGAGGTCCTTGAGAAAAACGGCCTTACAAAGGAGGATATCGACCTGTATGTACTCCACCAGGCCAACAGAAGGATCGTGGAGTCCGTGGCAAAGCGGATGGAGGAACCCATCGAAAAATTCCCCATGAACCTGCAGGAGTACGGCAACACGTCTTCTGCCAGCATCCCTATCCTGCTGGATGAGCTGAACCGGGATGGAAGGCTGAAGAAGGGGCAAAGAATTGTGATCGCCGGATTTGGAGCCGGCCTGTCCTGGGGGGCAGCAGTCATAGACTGGACAAAATAAGCGTGCAGCGCCGCAAAAGCGCGGCGATGGCATAGATAAAATCAAAGTAAAAAGGTAAAAGAAAAGGAGAACAAGACAATGCTGGAAAAGATCAAAGAAATGGTAGCAGAATCATTAGGAGTAGATGCGGGAACGATCACAGAGGAGACTTCCTTCAAGGATGATCTTGGCGCTGACTCTCTGGACCTGTTTGAGCTTGTAATGGCTCTGGAGGAAGAGTACGATGTGGAGATCCCCACAGAGGATCTGGAGCAGATCGCTACAGTAGGCGACGTGATTTCCTACATCGAGTCCCACAAATAGATCAGATAAGCAGTATATATTTCATCAGAATAAAAAGACGAAAAAAGAAAAAGAGGTTGTCAATATGAAAACAGAAGTAACGGAATTACTGGGAATTGAATATCCGATTATCCAGGGCGGTATGGCCTGGGTCGCTGAATATCACTTGGCAGCCGGCGTATCAAATGCCGGTGGGCTTGGACTGATAGGAGCAGCAAGCGCTCCGGCAGACTGGGTGCGCGAACAGATCAGAGAAGCAAAAAAACTGACAGATAAGCCTTTCGGCGTCAACATCATGCTGATGAGCCCGTACGCGGACGACGTTGCGAAGGTGATCGTGGAAGAAGGCGTAAAGGTGGTCACCACCGGAGCCGGAAGCCCGGAGAAATACATGAAGATGTGGAAGGAAGCAGGCGTAAAAGTCATCCCTGTTGTCGCCTCCGTTGCACTTGCAAAGCGCATGGAGCGCTGCGGCGCTGACGCGGTTGTCGCAGAAGGGACAGAAGCCGGCGGACACATCGGAGAAAATACGACCATGGTCCTGGTACCCCAGGTGGTGGATGCGGTAAACATTCCGGTCATCGCCGCAGGCGGTATCGCTGACGGAAGAGGCATTGCCGCAGCGTTCATGCTGGGCGCAAAGGGCGTGCAGATGGGCACACACTTTGTTGTCACAGATGAGTCCCAGGTACATGAAAATTACAAAGAACGCATCATCAAGGCAAAAGATATCGACTCCCGTGTCACAGGCCGCACCACAGGACATCCGGTGCGCGCGCTGAGAAACGACATGACAAAGAAATATCTGGAGCTGGAAAATAAAGGCGCAGGCTTTGAGGAGCTGGAGCTTCTGACACTGGGCGGCCTTCGCAAGGCAGTTGTGGAGGGCGACGTGAAAAACGGAAGCGTCATGGCAGGACAGATCGCCGGCATGGTGAAAGAGAGAATGTCCTGCAAGGAGCTGATCGACAAGCTGGTAAGCGAGACAGATGCACTGATCAAAGGAGCGGGCTTTTATGAGTAAGATTGCATTTATTTATCCCGGCCAGGGCGCGCAGAAATGCGGCATGGGCCAGGATTTCTACGAGAACAGCGCTTCCGCGAAGGCTGTGTACGACATGGCTTCAGAGGTGCTGAAAGATAACATGGACATTGACATGAAAGATCTGTGCTTTCATGAGAACGATAAATTGGACCTTACAGAGTACACACAGGCAGCCCTTGTGACCACCTGTCTGGCCATGACAAAGCCGCTTGTCGAGGCGGGGATCCGCCCGGATGTGACAGCAGGCTTAAGTCTTGGCGAGTACTGTGCCATTGCGGCGGCAGGCGGCATGAAGGACGAGGATGCCATCCGCCTTGTGAGAAAAAGAGGCCTTCTCATGCAGAACACGGTTCCTGCAGGGGAGGGTGCCATGTGCGCCATCATGGGCATGACCGGCGAAGAGATCGAGGCAGTCACTGACGGCATGGAAGGCGTGTCTGTTGCCAACTACAACTGCCCGGGGCAGATCGTTATTACCGGGGAGACAAAGGCAGTGGAGGCTGCGGCAGAAAAGCTGAAAGAAGCAGGAGCCAAAAGGGCGGTCATGCTGAATGTCAGCGGACCTTTCCACTCCCCCATGCTGAAGAAGGCCGGGGAGGAGCTGGCGCAGGTGCTGGAGGGCGTGGAGCTGTCCCAGCTTAACGTGCCTTATGTGACAAACGTGACAGCGCAGCAGGTGACAGACATCAGCCAGACAAAAGAGCTTCTGGCAGAGCAGGTCAGCTCCTCCGTGCGCTGGCAGCAGAGCATGGAAAATCTCATCGCGGACGGCGTGGACACGTTCATTGAGATCGGGCCGGGCAGAACCCTTGCCGGTTTCATGAGAAAGATCAGCCGCGATGTGACGGTTTACAACGTAGGCACATGGGCCGATGTGGAGAAAGTGGCGGAAAGTCTGAAATAAAGTCGAAAAGCAAAAAGGAGGCAGGGGCGGTTAACCGTCCTGTACGAGAAAATGTTAGATGGAAAGATTGCAGTAGTAACAGGAGCTTCCCGAGGGATCGGAAGGGCCATCGCCCTGGAACTGGCTTCCCGGGGAGCCTTCGTGGTAGTCAACTACAACGGTTCAAAGGACCGGGCGGAGGAAGTGAAAAAAGAGATCGAGGCAGCCGGAGGAAAAGCGGAAGTCTATCAGTGCAATGTATCTGATTTTGAAAAATGCCAGGCATTTATCCAGGATGTCATCAAAACATACGGAAGACTGGATATTCTTGTCAACAATGCGGGCATCACAAGAGACGGACTTCTGATGAAGATGTCTGAGGCGGACTTTGACAGCGTCATCGAGACCAACCTTAAGGGCACTTTCAACACCATCCGCTTCGCGTCCAGACAGATGCTGAAGCAGAGAAGCGGCCGCATCATCAATATGTCCTCTGTTGTGGGCATTGCAGGCAATGCGGGACAGGCCAATTACGCCTCCTCCAAGGCGGGCGTTATCGGCCTTACAAAAGCCGTGGCAAGAGAGCTGGCTTCCAGGGGCATCACGGTGAACGCCATTGCTCCCGGATTTATCGAGACAGAGATGACGGAGGTCCTCTCCGACGCAGTGAAAGAGGCGTCTGTGGCCCAGATCCCTCTTGGAAGATTCGGAAAGCCGGAGGATATCGCAAAGACAGCGGCCTTCCTGGCTTCTGACGATGCAGGCTATATTACAGGACAGGTGATCCAGGTAGACGGAGGAATGGCGATATGATGAAGAGAAGAGTAGTTGTGACAGGGCTTGGGGCCATCACCCCCCTGGGAAATACAGTTCCCGAGTTCTGGGCGGGCGTAAAGGAAGGAAAGGTGGGCATCGCGCCTATCACGAAGTTTGATACCACTGAATATAAAGTAAAACTGGCGGCAGAAGTCAAAGATTTTGTGGCAAAAGACCGGATGGATTTCAAGGCTGCAAGAAGGATGGAGGCTTTCTCACAGTACGCTGTGGCGGCTGCAAAGGAAGCTTTCGACGACGCAGGCATTGACATGGAGAAGGAGGACTCCTTCCGGGCCGGCGTCATCATCGGCTCCGGTATCGGAAGCCTGCAGCAGGTGGAGTCCAGCTACGAGAAGATCAAGACAAAAGGCCCTAACAAGGTAAACCCGCTGATGGTGCCCCTTATGATCTGCAACATGGCGGCAGGAAATGTTTCCATCCAGCTTGGCCTGCGGGGAAAATGCTCCAATGTGGTGACAGCCTGTGCCACAGGAACCCACTGTATCGGAGACGCCTTCCGGGCTATCCAGTATGGTGACGCGGACATTATGCTTGCAGGGGGAACAGAGAGCGCTATCTGCCCCACAGGAGTGGCAGGATTTACCGCCCTCACCGCCCTTTCCACCAACCCGGATCCGGCCACGGCATCCCGCCCCTTTGACAAAGACAGAGACGGCTTTGTCATGGGTGAAGGAGCAGGCGTGGTTGTTCTGGAGGAACTGGAACACGCAAAGGCAAGAGGAGCAAAGATCTACGCGGAGGTAGTGGGATACGGCGCCACAGGAGACGCTTACCACATCACTTCACCGGCAGAGGACGGCGCAGGTGCTGCCAAGGCCATGGAGCTTGCCATGGAGGAGGCGGAAGTTTCACCTTCCCAGGTAGAGTACATCAATGCCCACGGCACAAGTACACACCACAATGACCTCTTCGAGACAAGAGCCATCAAGAAGGCTTTCGGCGACGCGGCAAAAGACGTAGTCATCAACTCCACAAAATCCATGATCGGCCATCTCTTAGGTGCAGCCGGCGGCGTGGAGTTCATCACTCTTGTGAAATCCGTGGAGGAAGGGTTTATCCACCAGACCATGGGAACCGTGGAGACAGACGAGGACTGTGACCTTAACTATGCGGTAGGCGCTCCGGTGGAGAAGGAGATCCACTACGCCATGACCAACTCTCTTGGCTTTGGCGGACACAACGCAACCGTGCTGATCAAGAAATACGAAGAATAAAAAGAGGTGCGAGATCATGGAATTTGAGAACCTGTTAAAACTCATCCAGGCAGTCTCCGACTCAGAGCTGACCGGACTGAAATACGAAGAAAAGGGCGTAAAGCTCCATCTGACAAAAGAAAAAGAGACCATCGTCACAGCCCTGCAGGCGGCGGAGAGTACTGTGGCGGTTCCGGCCGCGCAGGCAGCAGCTCCCGCAGCGGCTGCACAGGCTGACAAGGCAGCAGAAGAGAAGACATCTGCAGAGCCCTCCGGCAAGATCGTGAAGAGCCCCCTGGTGGGAACATTCTACGCAGCTCCGGCAGAGGATGCGGATCCTTACGTGTCTGTGGGAGACACGGTGAAAAAAGGCCAGGTCATGGCCATCGTGGAAGCCATGAAGCTGATGAACGAGATCGAGAGCGACTTTGACGGGACAGTGGAGGAGATCTACGTGGAAAACGGCCAGGCCGTGGAGTACGGACAGCCTCTGTTCCGCCTTTCATAGGAAATACAGGAAGGAGACAAAGAGCATGAAGCATTTGGATATCAACCAGATCAAGGAGATCATTCCCCACCGCCATCCCTTCCTCCTTGTGGACTACATCGAGGACTATGAGCCGGGACAGTTTGCGGTAGGTTATAAATGCGTCACATACAGGGAAGATTTCTTCAAGGGACATTTTCCCCAGGAGCCGGTAATGCCCGGTGTGCTGACGGTGGAGGCGCTGGCCCAGGTAGGGGCTGTGGCCATCCTGAGCAAAGAGGAGAACAAAGGAAAGATCGCCTACTTCGGCGGCATCAATAAATGCAAGTTTAAAGGAAAGATCGTGCCGGGAGATAAAGTAAAGCTGGAGACAAAGATCATCAAGGCCAAAGGGCCTATGGGGATCGGAGAGGCCACTGCCAGCGTGGACGGCAAAGTGGTAGTCAGCGCGGAGCTGACCTTTATGGTAGGCTAGACTGACAGGAGGATGAAAGAGAAATGAGCCAGATGATTAAGAAAGTATTGATCGCCAACCGGGGCGAGATCGCGGTCCGCATTATCCGGGCCTGCCGGGAGATGGGGATTGAGACCGTGGCCGTCTACTCGGAGGCAGACAGGGACGCCCTCCACACACAGCTTGCGGACGAGGCCATCTGCATTGGCCCGGCGCCCTCCACGGAGAGCTATCTGAGCATGGACCGGATCATCAGCGCCACCATCATTTCCGGCGCCGATGCCATCCATCCGGGATTTGGCTTTCTCTCTGAGAACAGCCGGTTTGCGGAGCTGTGCGAGCAGTGCAACATCACCTTTATCGGCCCCGGATCGGACGTCATTGCCCGGCTGGGAAACAAGCAGGAGGCAAGAAACACCATGGTGGCTGCCGGAGTACCGGTGATCCCGGGCAGCAAAGAGCCTGTGTACGATGCAAAAGAGGGGGCGAAGATCGCGGAGGAGATCGGCTACCCGGTGATCGTGAAGGCGGCTCTTGGAGGCGGCGGAAAAGGCATGCGCGTGGCGCAGACGCCGGAGGAGTTTGAGAGCAGCTTCCAGACAGCCCAGAAAGAGACGCAGATGGCGTTTGGCGACAATACCATGTACATCGAGCACTTTGTACAGCATCCCCGCCATATTGAGTTCCAGATCCTGGCGGACAGCCATGGCCATGTGATCCACTTGGGAGAGAGGGACTGTTCCATCCAGAGGAACCACCAGAAGATGATCGAGGAGTCCCCTTCCGTGGCTATCTCAGAGGAGCTCCGCCGGAAAATGGGGGAGGCTGCCGTGAAGGCGGCGAAGGCAGCCGGGTATGTGAATGCGGGGACCATTGAGTTCCTTCTGGAGAAGAACGGGAACTTTTACTTTATGGAGATGAACACCCGTATCCAGGTGGAGCACCCGGTGACCGAGTGGGTGACAGGCATCGACCTTATCAAGGAGCAGATCCGCATCGCCTCCGGAAGGGAGCTCTCCTACCGGCAGGAGGATGTGCATCTTACCGGCCATGCCATTGAGTGCAGGATCAATGCGGAGAACCCGGAGAAAGGCTTCCGGCCTTCACCGGGAACCATCACCGACATGTATCTGCCGGGAGGCAAGGGGATCCGGATCGACTCCGCCATCTACAGCGGCTACACCATACCCCCCTACTATGACTCCATGATCGCCAAGCTGATCGTGTGGGCTAAGAACAGGGACGAGGCCATCCGCAAGATGAGAAGCGCTCTGGGAGAAGTCATCATTGAGGGCATTGACACCAACGTGGACTACCAGTACGGGATACTGGAAAATCCGGACTACATTGCCGGAAACATAGACATCGAATTCATCGAAGAGCTTGAAAGAGCCCGGAAAGAAGCGTAAAAATGAAGTTAGAAAATATGTTTAAAAAGACAAGAGCTGTCTCGGGGAGAAAGGGATACATCTCCCTGCGGGAGAGGCGGCCGGAGGTGCCGGAGGGCCTGCTGCGCAAGTGCAACAAATGCGGCAGCGCCATCATTGCCGAGGACGTAAAGAGAGGCTACTATATCTGCCCGAAATGCGGAGGCTACTTCCGCGTCCATGCGTACCGGCGCATCGAGATGATTGCCGACGACGGTACTTTTGAGGAGTGGGACAAGGAGCTTGTGGGAGAAAATCCCATGGACTATAAAGGATATCCGGAGAAGCTGGCAGCCGTGCAGGAGAAGACGAATCTCACCGAGGCGGTTGTGACAGGAAAGGCGGAGATCAACGGCATGGAGACTGTCATCGGTGTCTGCGACGGCCGCTTCCTCATGTCCAGCATGGGGGAAGCTGTAGGCGAGAAGATCGCCAGGGCTGTGGAGCGGGCCACCAAAGAGCGGCTTCCGGTGATCCTTTTTGCCTGTTCCGGCGGGGCCAGGATGCAGGAGGGGATCACCTCCCTTATGCAGATGGCAAAGACTTCCGCGGCTCTGAAGCGGCACAGCGATGCGGGACTTCTCTATATTTCCGTTCTGACAGACCCCACCACAGGCGGTGTGACGGCCAGCTTTGCCATGCTGGGAGATGTGATCCTGGCAGAGCCCAAGGCCCTCATCGGTTTTGCAGGCCCCAGGGTCATTGAGCAGACCATCGGACAGAAACTGCCCAAGGGCTTTCAGAGATCCGAGTTCCTGCTGGAGCACGGTTTCATTGACCGGATCGTGGAGAGGGAAGAACTGAAGACGGTTCTCTCCGAGATCCTGCAGATGCACCAGGAGAGCGGCAGGACGTATAAGAGAGGAGCTGCTTCTGAACGGGACGCTGCCTTGGAAGAGCAGATGGAGGCTCTGGCAGCTCCGGAAGAAGAGGAGCTGTCAGCCTGGGAGCGGGTGCAGATCTCCCGGATGAAGGACCGCCCGGTGGGATCGGACTACATCCAGACGCTGTTTACTGATTTCATGGAGTTCCACGGCGATCGGTATTTTGCAGATGACAAAGCCATCATAGGCGGCATTGCCAGATTTCACGGCCGTCCGGTGACTGTCATTGCCCAGGCCAAAGGAACCAGCACAAAGGAAAACATTGAGCGCAACTTCGGCATGCCTTCTCCGGACGGATACCGCAAGGCGCTGCGGCTGATGAAGCAGGCGGAGAAATTCGGCCGCCCGGTGATCTGTTTTGTGGACACCCCGGGAGCTTTCTGCGGCCTGGAAGCTGAGGAGAGAGGCCAGGGAGAGGCCATTGCCAGAAACATCTATGAGATGTCGGGACTGAAGGTGCCGGTGCTCTCTGTCATCATCGGAGAGGGAGGCAGCGGAGGAGCCCTTGCCATGGCTACTGCGGACGAGGTGTGGATGCTGGAGAATTCCGTGTATTCCATCCTCTCCCCGGAAGGATTTGCCAGCATCCTGTGGAAGGACAGCACAAAGGCAAAAGAGGCGGCAGAGGTTATGAAGCTGACAGCCAGGGATCTTTATAAGGCGGGCATTGTGGAGAAGGTCATTCCGGAACCTGCCCACTATACAGTGCTGAACCTGGAGGAAGTGACAGACAGGCTCTCGGAGGGCATGGACCGCTTCCTTGAAACATATGAAAGCATGTCGGCAGAAGAGCTGACCCAGAGGCGGTACGAGCGTTTCCGCCGGATGTAGGAGATCTGTATGGAAAGAAAACCATTGAAAGTGGGCGAAAAGGAGGCCAGGCTGCCTCTGATCCAGGGCGGTATGGGCGTGGGCATCAGCCTGGGAGGCCTGGCCGGAGCCGTGGCAGCAGAGGGCGGCGTGGGGCTTATCTCCACCGCCCAGATCGGCTTTCGGGAGCAGGATTTTGACCGGGACTCCCTGGGGGCCAATCTGCGGGCTTTGAAAAAGGAATTTGACAGGGCCCGGGCCATCTCGCCCCAGGGCGTCATCGGCTTTAACATCATGGTGGCCAGCAGGTGCTATGAGGCCTACGTGAAAGCTGCCGTGGAGGCAGGCGCGGACATCATCGTCTCCGGCGCCGGACTTCCCATGGATCTGCCAAAAGAGGCCGCCTGCGCCGCCAGGGAGGCGGGCAGAAAGAGGGAACCTGCGCTGGCGCCTATTGTCTCCACAGAGAAAGCGGCCCGGGTGATCCTGCGGTACTGGGATAAGAAGTACAGCAGGGTACCGGATCTTCTGGTGGTGGAGGGACCTCTTGCAGGGGGGCATCTTGGATTTAGCGGGGAGCAGCTGGAAGCATTCCGGAGGGAGTCCGGGCAGGGAGACGGGGACATCTCGCTGGCCTACGAAGAAGAGATCCAGGCCATCCTTCAGACGGTCCGTTCCTTTGAGGAGAAATACGGGCGGAAGATCCCTGTGGCTCTTGCAGGGGGCATCGACAACCGGGAGAAGGCGCAGAAAGCCTTCTCGCTGGGGGCGGACGCCATCCAGGTGGCCAGCCGTTTTGTCACCACAGAGGAATGCGACGCAGACATCCGGTACAAGGAGGCATACATCCGTGCCGGCAAAGAGGACATCGTGATCGTGAAGAGCCCGGTGGGCATGCCGGGGCGGGCCATCCGGAACCGCTTTATGGAGCGGGTCATGGGAGGGGAGCAGATCCCCCACAGCCCCTGTCACAAATGTCTTCACACCTGCAATCCGGCAAAAATTCCCTACTGCATCACAGACGCCCTTATCTGTGCTGCCAAAGGAGAGGTGGAGGACGCCCTTCTCTTTTGCGGCGCTAACGCCTGGAAGGCAGACAGGATAGAGACAGTGAGGGAAGTCATAGAGTCACTTCTGTAAGATCATAGAAAGGAAAATGTTCATGGAGGATGCATACAGGGCCATCAACGATATTCTTGTCAATCTGTTCCACGAGATATGGGAACTGGAGGAGAAGGCCATCATAACAGAGGAATTTAAAGATCTGACAAACAATGATATGCACGTCATTGAGGCCATCGGCCTGGGCGAGGGGAACAATATGTCCTCCATCGCCAGAAAACTGAATATCACCGTGGGCTCTCTTACGACAGCCATGAACAGCCTTGTGAACAAAGCCTACGTGGAGCGCCGCCGCAGCGAGAAGGACCGGCGGGTGGTCTACGTCAGACTGACAGAGAAGGGGATCAAAGCCTTCCATCACCACGAGGACTATCACCGGCAGATGACCCAGGCGATCCTGGACAAACTGACGGAGGATGAGATCCCTGTTCTTGTAAAGACACTGGAAGGACTGTCCGAATTTTTCAAAGGGTACAGTCAGAAAGTAAGATAGAGGAACACAGCGGGAGAAAGAGTATCGAGGGGTACTCTTTCTCCTTTTTGCATGATACAATGGATGTAGTGAAAGTGAAAGGAGGGCTCACTGTGGAATACAGGAGATTTGACAATACGATTGTTGCAAGAATTGACAAGGGAGAGGAAATCCTGGACCAGGTAAAAGAGATTGCTCTGAAAGAGGAGATAAAGCTGGCCTCCATCCAGGCGCTTGGAGCCATCAGCCAGTTTACAGCAGGTGTTTTTAAGACGGAGGAAAAGAAATACCTGGCCAATGAATTTGAGGGCAGCTTTGAGATCGTGTCACTGACAGGCACCATCAGCACCATGGACGGGGAATTTTACGCGCATCTGCATATAAGCGCCGGAAATGAAAAAGGGGAAGTCTTTGGGGGACATCTGAACCGGGCGGTGGTCAGCGCCACCTGTGAGATGGTCATCACGGTGATACCGGGCGTGGTGGACCGGCGCTACAGCGAGGAGATCGGATTAAATTTATTTCAGTTTTAAGAAGGTGACAGTATGTACCAGGAGGAAGTAAGAAAACTGCAGGAGATCATAGACGACAGCCGGCGGATCGTCTTTTTCGGAGGGGCCGGCGTCTCCACGGAGAGCGGGATACCGGACTTCCGGAGCGCGGAGGGCATTTACCATCAGCACTACAAATACGCGCCGGAGCAGGTGGTGAGCCACAGCTTCTTTAAAGCCCACCCGGATGTTTTCTATGAATTCTATAAAGAAAAGATGATGTGTCTGGAGGCGGAGCCAAATGCGGCCCACAGGAAGCTGGCCCAGCTGGAGGAGGCAGGGCGCCTCACAGCGGTCATCACCCAGAATATCGACGGACTCCATCAGAAGGCGGGAAGTAAGAAAGTGTATGAGCTTCACGGCAGCATCCACAGGAACTACTGCCAGAAGTGCGGCCGGTTCTACGATGCGGCCTTTGTAAAGGAGGCCCCGGGCATTCCCAGGTGCGGGTGCGGAGGCATCATCAAGCCGGATGTGGTCCTCTATGAGGAGAGCCTGGACTCCATGACAATAGAAAAGAGCGTCCGTGCCATTGCGGAGGCGGATACGCTCATCATCGGGGGCACCTCCCTTGTGGTGTACCCGGCGGCCGGGTTTATTGATTATTTCCGCGGCAGGCATCTGGTGGTCATCAATAAAAGCGCCACAGCCAGGGAAGTGGGAGCGGAGCTTTCCATATCGGCTCCCATAGGGGAGATCCTGGGACAGATCAAAGTGAAGTGATCCCCGGCCCCATGTTGGGGGAGATAAAGGAGAGCACCAGGTCTGCGGCAAAGAGAGCGCACAAGATCACACACAGCAGCCTTTTCCTTTTCCGGGAGACGGACAGGCGTCTGAACTGCCTATCCAGCGCAGGGGCGGCGATGTAGATGATAAAGAGGCCGCCTGTGCCAAAAAGCAGCAGTCCTTCCAGGCAGACTCTGCCCTGGATCTGGAAGAGCATGTCGCTGTAGTTCCACCAGCGGACACCGAACATGGTCTCCAGGAAGAGTCCGGCGAAATACTCCACCGTGCCGCACAGAAGCACAATGAGGCCAAAAGACAGGAGCGGGCGGCTGCGCCATTTTTTCAGAAGCACAAGGATCAGCACGCCCCCTGTCCCGTAGATGGGAAGCCAGGGGCCGGCCATGAAGCCCCGGTTGAAGAACATGCCGTCTACCACCAGGTGGAGGCCCACCTCCCAGAGCCAGCCGATGCCGGAAAAGGTAAAGAACATAAGGACAAGGGAGGACACAGAGTAGTCCTGCCGGCAGGACAGCGCGGGCCTGTGTGTGACCAGTATATTTCCTACGTAAGTAACGGCAGCTCTCATAAAAATCCCCTCCTGTAAAGTATATATAGAGTAAGTTTTCTTTTGTTGTATCCAGTATAAGAAAAAGATATAAAGATAAATGGCAGGAAATTATGAAGAATTTCAAAAGATTATGACAGAAAAAATGAAGGGAAGATACATCTATGGAAAGACATCTGGATTATTTTGAGATTGAAGGTTCCTACGGCGGAAGCCAGGACTGGTTTACCAATATCGTCATGCACGTGGGCGGCTGCGGGGCGGCCACAGCCTGTGACACCTGCATCTATCTGGCTCTGCGAAAGGGAATGAAGGGGCTGTATCCCGGTGACGCGGGCCGTCTCACAAAACAGGCCTACAAGGAGTTCAGCATGAAGATGAAGCCCTATCTGAAGCCCAGGGCAGGGGGCATCGACAGGCTGGAAACCTATATAGAAGGGTATGCCCGCTATCTTGCGGATCTGGGAAATGAGGACGGCAGAAGCCTTCACATGGAGCCCCTTCACGGGGAGACGGATGTGGAGGAGGCCAAAGCGGCGGTCAGAAGGCAGATTGACAAGGGGCTTCCCGTGCCGTATCTTCTGCTCTACCACAAGGACAAAAAGCAGTTCGGAGATTTTACCTGGCACTGGTTTCTTCTCACCGGTTATGAGGAGAGGGAGGACCGTTTCTATGTGACGGCTGCCACCTACGGGGCTGCCACCAGGCTGGATCTCGAGGAAATGTGGGATACCGGGTATGAGAAAAAGGGCGGGATGGTGCTCTACGCCCTGGAAGATGGGAAATAAAAAAAGGACCAGACGGTCCTTTTTTATTTTACCCTGTATCTGATTAACAGATTAGTCTACAAATTCAAATCCAACCTTTTCCAGGGTCTCGTCTACCCATGGACGGGGCCACTCGCCGCGGGTGTGGATGCCTTCCAGCTGTTTTTCCTCACCTGCGTGGTAAGCTCTTGCCTTCTCGGCCAGCTCTTTGGCGAACTCGGGTCTGATGGCGATCAGTCCGTCAGAGTCTCCCACGATGATATCCCCCGGATTAATGATGATGCCTGCAAAGGATACGGGGAAGTTCATTTCCCCCGGTCCGTTCTTGTAGGGCCCGTTGGGAGTCACGCCCTTTGCGTATACCGGGAAATCCATCTGGCTGAGAGCGTAGCTGTCGCGCACGCATCCGTCGATGATGATGCCTGCCAGACCTCTGGATTTCGCGTAGCTGCTCATGATCTCTCCGCATAAGGAGCGGCTCATGCTGCCCTTGTTTGCCAGGACGATGACATCCCCCGGCTGAGCCATATCCAGCGCCTTGTGGAACAGAAGATTGTCTCCTGCCGGTGCATTTACAGTAAAGGCGGTTCCCAGAAGCCGGGCCTTGGGATTTAAGGGATAAATGCTGGCGTCTACCGCAGCGATCCTGCCGCACTGGTCATCAATGTTGGCTACCGGAATTCCGCGGAAAGCTTCCACCAGTTCCTTGTCCGGTCTCTCAAAGTTTCTTTTAATTCTGCATCCTACTGCCATTTCTCTAACCTCTTTCTTTTTGTAGCTTTATTTTTTCAGTTTTTCTACCGCGTCCTTTATCCTGCGGATGGCTTCCTGGAGATCCTCGTAGCTGCAGGCGTAGGACAGTCTCAGATATCCTTCTCCTTCAGATCCGAAAGCGGAGCCGGGAACCATGGCTACCTTTGCCTCCTCAAGGAAGTACTCGGCCACCTCCATGGAGGACATGCCCAGACTCTTGACATTTACAAAGATGTAGAACGCGCCCTGGGGATCATTGCAGCTGATACCGTCGATCTCATTGAGGGCTTTCACCGCGTAATCCTTCCGTCTCTGATACTCCTGGCGCATAGCTTCCACATCGTCCGCGCAGTCGCGAAGAGCGTTCACAGCGGCCTCCTGTACAAAGGAGGAAGCGCAGGTGATGGTATACTGGTGTACTCTGACGCAGGCGGCGATAATGCCCCTGGGAGCGCACATGTATCCAAGACGCCAGCCGGTCATGGAATAAGCCTTGGAAAAGCCGCCCAGTGTGATGGTCCTCTCCTTCATGCCGGGAAGGGAGGCAATGCTGACATGTTTTGTATCGTCATAGACAAGCTGGCTGTAGATCTCGTCTGCCACCACCAGAAGGTCATTCTTGATGGCAAGCTG
The DNA here is from genome assembly GCF_014982975.1 of Claveliimonas monacensis. Taxonomy (GTDB): domain Bacteria; phylum Bacillota; class Clostridia; order Lachnospirales; family Lachnospiraceae; genus Claveliimonas; species Claveliimonas monacensis. The sequence continues at coordinate 88,290 of NZ_JADCKL010000005.1, read as the reverse complement.
GCTGAGCTTTTCCAGTGTCTCTCTGGAGAGAACGCCTCCTGTCGGGTTGCTGGGGTTGACGATGACGATCATCTTTGTCCTGTCTGTGATCTTTGATGCCAGCTCTTCCATATCGATCTGGTAGTTGTTCTCCTCTTTCAGATTGTATGTCACAGGGACAGCTCCCAGAGAGGACGGAACGTGAATGTAGTTCAGCCATACCGGATTGGGCACGAGAACTTCGTCTCCGTCTTCCAGGAAGGCTGCCATGGAAGCGTAGGTGGCTTCGCCGACACCTACTGTCACAAGAACCTCATCGGCATCATACTGTACACCGTGATGCTCTGTTTCCCATTTGGCGATCTCTTTTCTCAGAGCCGGTATTCCGTAGTTGGAGGTGTAAAATACATGCCCCGCTTTCAGACTCTCATAAGCGGCCTCCTTGATCTTTTCCGGTGTGTCAAAATCCGGACGTCCGATTTCCAGATGAATGACGTTTTCTCCTGCCTGCTGCATCTTTGTGGCCTTTTCCATTACTGCACGGATCTCGGAAAAAGGCAGGCTTTCCATTCGTTTTGCTGTCTTGTACTCCATAGCATCTCCTCCAAAGTAAATTGCAAAGTGTATTGTGAATTTATTACTATAGAAAAAATCGTAGCATCAGAAGAATGTAAAGTCAATTTAATAATTTGTATCTATAATATTAATAAAATTTATATTTAGTGGACATAAATGGAAGTGAAGAGCAGAGAGGATCTGCTCTGATTGCAGTATTTTTTCCTCTGTGCTACAATACCCAGGAAAGACAATTTCTGAAAAAACAGAAGAAATGAGGTAGACAAAAAATGGCAAATCCAGTCGTTACATTTGAAATGGAAAACGGAGATATCATGAAGGCGGAGCTCTATCCCGAGATCGCTCCCAACACAGTGGACAACTTTATCTCGCTGGTGAACAAAGGCTTCTACGACGGCCTTATTTTCCACCGGGTCATCAGCGGTTTTATGATCCAGGGCGGATGCCCCGACGGAACAGGCATGGGCGGCCCGGGCTACACCATCAAAGGCGAGTTCAGCCAGAACGGCTTTGCAAATGATCTGAAGCACACAGAGGGCGTGCTGTCCATGGCAAGAGCCATGCATCCGGACTCGGCGGGAAGCCAGTTCTTTATCATGCACAAGAACTCTCCCCATCTGGACGGCGCTTACGCGGCTTTCGGAAAGATCACAGAGGGCATGGATATTGTAAATAAGATTGCCCAGACTCCTACAGACTACAGCGACAGACCGCTGGAAGTGCAGAGGATGAAAAAGGTGACTGTGGATACCATGGGAGTGGAGTACCAGGAGCCGCAGAAGGCGTAGAGGTGACGTACACAGAATTTAAAAGAAATGTGATGACCGACAGGTAGAGGAGGAAAAGAAAAGGAAAGTCCCAGACCTTGCAAAATAGAGCATAATCACTTAAAATAAGACACAGCATGTAAGCGCTGTGTCTTATTTTAACGGGAAGATCATTAGGATTTTCCCCATGGAGATGGAAAAACTGATATGAAACATAATATGATCCAGACAGAAAAGCTCATATTTGAATATGAAAAAAGAGATGAAGAAGGAAATGTCATCGGCACCTCCCGGGCCATCGATGAGGTGGATCTTGGCATAGAGGAAGGCCAGTTTATTGCCATTCTGGGCCACAACGGCTCCGGCAAGTCTACCCTGGCCAAACACATGAACGCTATTCTCGTTCCTACAGGAGGCACCATGTGGGTGGACGGCCGGAATACGAAAGATCCCCAGGAGCTGTGGAATGTGCGTCAGAGTGCGGGCATGGTGTTCCAGAACCCGGACAACCAGATCATCGGCACCGTAGTGGAGGAGGACGTGGGCTTTGGCCCGGAGAACTTAGGCGTCCCCACAGACGAGATCTGGAAGCGGGTGGAGGACAGCCTTAAGTCCGTGGGCATGATCGAGTACCGGCACCACTCGCCAAACAAGCTGTCCGGCGGGCAGAAGCAGAGAGTGGCCATTGCCGGCGTCATTGCCATGGAGCCAAAGTGCATTGTGCTGGACGAGCCCACCGCCATGCTGGACCCGGACGGCAGGAAGGAAGTCCTGCGGACGGTGCGTGAGCTGCGCCACAGGAAGCATGTGACGGTCATTCTCATCACCCACTATATGGAGGAAGTGATCTACGCGGACCGGATCTTTGTCATGGACCACGGCCATATTGTCATGCAGGGAACGCCCCGGGAGATCTTCTCCCAGGTGGATACGTTAAAATCCTACCGGCTGGACGTCCCCCAGGTGACCATGCTGGCAGATGAACTGAGAAAGCGGGGACTTGATATCCCTGCCGGAATATTGAAAAAGGAAGAGCTGGTGGAAGCGCTATGTCGATTAAATTAGAACACGTCAATTATATATACAGCCCGGGCACAGCCTACGAGAAGAAGGCGCTCTCTGACATCTGCCTTGAGATCCCTCACGGGGAGTTTGTGGGCATCATCGGCCACACCGGGTCCGGGAAATCCACACTGACCCAGCATCTGAACGGTCTCATACGGGCCACCAGCGGCGAGGTCTTTTACAACGGAGAAAACATTTACGCGGAAGGGTACGATATGCGGAAGCTCCGCAGCCAGGTGGGGCTTGTCTTCCAGTACCCGGAGCATCAGCTTTTTGAGGTGGACGTGCTGACGGATGTGTGCTTTGGCCCGAAGAACCAGGGGCTTACTCCGGAGGAATGTGAAAAGAGAGCCACAGAGGCGCTGCGCCTTGTGGGGCTGAAGGAAAAATACTGGAAATCCTCCCCCTTTGAGCTGTCCGGCGGACAGAAGAGGCGGGCGGCCATTGCAGGTGTCCTGGCCATGCGCCCCGGCGTCCTTGTGCTGGACGAGCCCACTGCCGGCCTGGATCCAAAGGGCCGGGACGAGATACTGGATCAGATCGCATACCTGCACAGGCAGAGCGATATGACGGTGATCCTTGTGTCCCACAGCATGGAGGATATTGCAAAATATGCGGACCGGATCATTGTCATGAACAAAGGAAAGATCCTGTACAACGACACACCGAAACAGGTATTTTCCCATTACCAGGAGCTGGAGAAGATCGGTCTTGCAGCCCCCCAGGTCACTTACATCATGCACGATATAAGAGAGGCCGGGTTCGACGTGGGGGTGACGGCCACCACAGTGGAGGAGGCTGCGGACGAGATCATGGAGGCTGTGAAGAAAAGGCGGGGGAGTGTATAGATGATAAGAGACATTACAATAGGACAATATTATCCGGCCCAGAGCATCCTGCACCGCCTGGACCCGAGGGTGAAGCTGGTGGGGACGCTGCTCTATCTGATTTCCCTGTTTCTCTTCAACAGTATTCCCGGGTATCTGGTGGCCACCATTTTCCTTGTGGCCATCATACGCATGTCAAAGGTACCTTTTTCCTATATCATGAAGGGCATGAAGCCCATTATCATGCTGCTGATGATCACGGTTCTCTTCAACCTCTTTCTCACAAGAGGCGGAGAGACGCTGTTCCACGCCTGGATATTTACCATCACGGAGGAGGGCCTGCGGACCGCGGTATTTATGGCGATCCGTCTGATCTATCTGATCGCCGGCTCATCGCTGATGACCTTTACCACGACGCCCAACGCCCTGACAGACGGCATTGAGAGCCTTCTGCATCCCCTCAACAGGATACACGTGCCGGTGCACGAGGTGGCCATGATGATGTCCATCGCCCTCCGTTTTATCCCCATCCTTCTGGAGGAGACGGACAAGATCATGAAAGCCCAGATCGCAAGGGGAGCGGACCTGGAAAGCGGCAACATCATCCAGAGGGTGAAAAGCATGATCCCCATTCTGGTGCCTCTCTTCGTATCTGCTTTCCGCCGGGCCAACGACCTTGCCATGGCCATGGAGGCCAGGTGCTACCGGGGCGGGGAAGGGCGCACAAAGATGAAGCCTCTGCGGTACAAAAGCAGGGACCGGATGGCTTACATTGTCATGATCGTGTATGTGGTGGCAGTGGTGGTCATCGGACGGTATGTTCCCTTCCACATATGGATTTTTTAGGATGGATTTTCCGGGGCATGTATGAATGTCCCGGTATGTTTTAGAGAGGAAAAGAAACTTGAGACGGATAAAGCTGACAGTGGCCTACGACGGTACAAACTACTGTGGCTGGCAGGTCCAGCCAAACGGGATCACGATAGAGGAGGTCCTCAATAAAAAACTCAGTACACTCACAAAGGAGGACATCCGGGTCATTGGCGCCAGCCGCACCGACTCCGGTGTCCATGCCCTGGGAAATGTGGCGGTCTTTGACACGGAGAGCACCATTCCGCCGGAGCGCATGGCACTGGCTCTGAACCAGAAGCTGCCGGAGGATATTGTGATCGTAAAGTCCCAGGAAGTGCCCCTCTCCTGGCATCCCAGATACCAAGACAATATCACCAAGACCTACGAGTATCACATTTACAATGCCAGGACGGCCAATCCCATGAAAAAGCGCACCAGCACCTTTGTGTACGTACCCCTGGATGTGGAGAAGATGAGGAAGGGCGCGGCTTATCTCGTGGGAGAGCACGATTTTGCCAGCTTCTGCTGTATCCGTACCAACACAGAGGACACGGTGCGGCGCATCGACAGCCTGGAGGTGGAGGAGCGCCCCTGCACGGAAGGAGACTTCTCCTACAGGGAGGCGGAGGCAAAGGAGATCGTCGTCCGCGTCAGCGGCAACGGCTTTCTCTACAACATGGTCCGCATCATCGCCGGCACCTTGATCCGGGTGGGGCGGGGATTTTACGAGCCGGAAAAAGTAAAAGAGATACTGGAAGCGCGGGTCCGCACCGAGGCCGGTGTGACGGCGCCGCCCCAGGGACTGGTTCTTATGGAGATCCGGTACGGGGAGGAGTGACCTGCAGGAAATACGGGAGTTCCGCTTTGCGGAGCTCCTTTTCGCGTGATTTAGGAGAAGGAAATATTCCACAAGATCAAGTAGGGGATTTTGTGCACTATTCCATCTTGCCGATTGTCATAATTCTGCGTATAATGTAAACCATTCACAGAGGAAATCTTTTCTTATGAGGCTGCCAGGGCAGCCATTCTTATTTTTCATCATCCGGCGCATGTCCGGGGCGGTTTCCGCCAGAACCATTCCTTTTTTACAAAGTGTGCAGACAAGGGAAAAGGTTGCAGTACGTTGTCTTTATGTCTATAATGGAGGTATAATATTTCTATGAGTATGACCAGAAAAGTAAATATTGTAAATGTGGATGACTCAGAATATCCCACCGCTGACCGGGAGTATAAGGACCGGCTTTTCCGGCTTGTATTCAGCAATAAGGAGGATCTTCTGTCTCTGTATAATGCCGTGTCCGGCACAGAGTACGAGCATCAGAGCACCTACAATCCCAATATGCCTATGCGGGGGCTTCTATATTATGCAAAGCTGTACGAAAAGATCATTGCACGGAACAATATCAACATCTACGGCTCCAGCGCAAAAACCTTTCCGTTCCCACAGCATATTGTGTTTTACAATGGTACGGACAGCCAGCCGGACCGGACGGTCCTTCGTCTGTCTGACCTTTTTGAGAAGGGCGGGGAGGGGAGAACTCCGGCCCTGGAATGCACCACGGTAATGCTGAACATTAACTATGGCCATAACCGTGAGCTTATGGAAAAATGCCGCAGGCTTAAGGAGTACGCGATTTTTGTGGACAGGGTGCGGAAAAACCTGGAGACAAAGAAGTCTCTGGAAGAAGCGATCATGCAGACGATAGACGACTGCATCCGGGATGAAATTCTGAAGGACATCTTAATCCAGCAGAAGGCGGAGGTAGTGCAGATGATACTGGAGACATTTGACCAGGAGAAGTATGAGAAAGCAGTGAAAAATGAGGCGTTTGAGGACGGATATCAAGCTGGAAAAGAAGCAGTGCTGATGGAAAAGATAAAGAAAAAACTGGCCAGGGGAAAGACGGCGGAGGAGATCGCCCAGGACCTGGAGGAGAGCAAAGAGACGATCCAGGAGATTATTGACCGGATTTAACCTGCAGAAAGTGAGCCTGGCGGCTTGACATAGGTAGATGTTCGATATACTATATAGATAGTCGATATATCGAACATCTATATGAATGACTCCCCTGTATGGGGGAAAAGGAAAGGAGGCCGGGTTTATGGCAGTGGAAAAGAGTCTGATTTCCGGGAGCACAGCTATGCTCATTATGAAACTTCTGGAAGAGAAGGATATGTACGGCTACGAGATGATCGAGACGCTGCGTGAGAAATCAGAGAATGTGTTTGAACTGAAAGCGGGAACTCTGTACCCTCTTCTGCACACGCTGGAGGAAAAAGGATATCTCACCTCCTGGGAGCAGGACGCCGGTGGGAAGACGCGGAAATACTACGGGCTCACAAAGGCCGGAAAAAAACAGCTTGCGAAAAAAGAGGAGGAGTGGAAGGAGTATTCCAGAGCTGTGGTGAAAGTTCTGGGAGGAGCTTGAGGGCCATATCGAGGATCAGAAGCTGGATTACATGGCAGATGGAATGAACACTGATGAGGCGGAAGAGGAGGCTGTGCGCCAGATGGGAGATCCGGTGGAGACAGGGATGGAGCTGGACCGGATACACAGGCCCCGGATGGACTGGAAGCTGGTGGCGGTGATCGTTGTGCTGAGCCTGGCAGGCCTCTTTCTGCAATGGATGACCTACCGGCAGCCAGACTCCGCCTACAAGGCCGCGGAGGTGTGGAGACAGGGGAAATACATGGCCCTGGGAGTTCTGATGATGGCAGGGATCTGCCTGGCAGATTATACGGTGATAGGGAAGTATGCTTTCCGCTTCTGGATCTCTGCCATCGGGATCAATGCGGGCTGTAAATTGCTGGCATGTGCTGAACCGGGCCGCTTTTTTCTGAATGGAGTAAGCTGGTTCTGGACCACGTCCTGGTTCTGGGGTTCGCTGATCCTCCCGGCTTACGCTGCTGTTGTGTGGCGCAGCGGGCGGGAGGGGAAAAAAGGACTTTTCAAAAGTGTGGCGTGTCTGGGGGTGTCGGCTGTTGTATGCCGGTATCCTTCTCAGTATATACCGGAACAGCAGCGTGGTGAAAAATGAAAGGTAAAACAGAAGTCAGAGGTTGACAGCCAGAGGGGTCTGTGCTATTTTGTACAGGAAGAATGTACATGCAAAGGGGTGAAAGGATGAAGAATTTCTGCAGATAATATATGAAGTTCATATAGGCGTGACAGATCCGCCGGGGAAGGAACCGCGGTGGACATGTTTTATGCGCATGCAGAAATGAAAATCCTTGTATCCAGATAAATAGAATCCGTAAGAGGCGCGCAGGGCGCAGCTTTGTATGGAAAGAGACTCCGGATGGAGTTTTTCGGGCACGGGAATTTTCCCGTGCTTTTTTGTATGCGCTTTGAAAAGGAGGGATCACACAATGTCAATGATACAAGTCAGTCATCTGACGTTCTGCTATGAGGGAGGAATGGAGCCGGTTTTTGAGGACGTGTCCTTCAGAATTGATACGGACTGGAAGCTGGGCCTTACCGGCAGAAACGGGCGGGGAAAGACGACGCTTCTTAAGCTCCTCATGGGAGCATATGAGTATACTGGAAGTATCCAGGGGGATGTGCAGATGGAGTATTTTCCTGTCCCGGTGAAAGATGGGAGCAGGGATGTCATAGAGGTGCTGGAGGAGGCGGACCCGTCCTGCGAACTGTGGAAAATCTGCCGGGAGTTGACCTGCCTGAATATGGATCCGGGGATCCTGTACAGACCTTTTGACTCTTTAAGCGGCGGGGAGCAGACCCGGGTTATGATGGCCGGGCTCTTTGCCAGAGAGAACGCCTTCCTGCTGATCGACGAGCCCACCAATCATCTGGATATGGAGGCCAGGGAGAGTATGATGCGCTATCTGCAGGGAAAGAAAGGCTTTATCCTCGTGTCCCATGACCGGTATTTTCTGGACGGGTGTGTGGATCACATTCTGTCCATTAACCGGTCAGATATAGAGGTCATCCGGGGGAATTTTACCACATGGCAGGAACAGAAAGAGAAGAAAGATACTTTTGAGCTGGGAGAGAATGAAAAACTGAAAAAAGATATCCGGCGCCTGGAGGCAGCGGCTGCCCGCACGGAAAGGTGGTCGGACGCTGTGGAGAAGACAAAGACCGGAACAAAGATCGGAGGACTGAAGCCGGACCGGGGAGCCATCGGCCACAAGGCTGCCAAAATGATGAAGCGCTCCAAAAGCATGGAGAACAGAATGCTGACGGCAGCGGAGGAAAAAAGGAAGCTACTGAAAAATGTGGAGACGGCGGAGGATCTGAAGATCTGTCCTCTTACGCATCACAAAAACAGGCTGGTGCTTATGGAGGACGTCACCCTGTCCTACGGCAGCCGCAGAGTGCTGGAGGGGCTCAGTCTGCATGTGGACCAGGGAGAGAGGGTGCTTCTTTCGGGGCGCAACGGCTGCGGGAAATCCAGTGTGCTGAAAGCGGTTCTTACGTCCTGGATGGATGGTGAGGAGGCCGGCGGGATGCAGGCGGCTTTGCCGGCAGAAGCAGGGGAGCTGCGGATCACCGGCGGACGCATCCGGCTTGCCCCCGGGCTTGTCATATCCTATGTGCCCCAGAACCCTGCCGGCCTGTCGGGGGATCTGAGGACTTATGCAAAAAACAGAGGCCTCTCCCTGTCTCTTTTCATGGCGCTTCTTAGGAAGATGGATTTTTCCAGGCTGCAGTTTGAGAAGAAGATGGAGGACTACAGCCTGGGGCAGAAAAAGAAAGTGCTGATCGCAGCCAGCCTCTGTGAGCAGGCTCACCTGTATATATGGGATGAACCCATGAACTATATCGATATCTTTTCCAGGAGACAGATTATGGAGCTGATACAGAAATACAGCCCCACCATGCTTCTGGTAGAGCATGACAGGGATTTTGCCGATCATGCGGCCACGAGAATGGCAGGGCTGTAAATACAGCACATATGTAAAAAAGTATGTAACGTAAAGAAAGGTATGTCAGATGGAAGACAGGTCTGTCTTTCCGATCATCATGTTCAAGATCTCGATATCCGTCTGGCGCATACCTTCCCGGCCCATGTATCCGATGGCCTTTACCGTGTCCTCGGCCGTGTCCATGGCAAGTCCCTCGCCGGCCTCAAAGCGGAAGCCTTTCATGGCCAGGCTGTGGCCCAGGAAGGCGGCCTGCAGGGAGGAGAAGATTTTGGCGGCGCAGCTTGGCTTTGCGCCGTCGCAGGTGATGCCGCCGGCATTGACAATGGTGTTGATCACTGTGTTCTCGATCTGTTCCGCGGTGCCGCCGCACAGGTAGGTAATTCCCGCGCCTGCTCCGGCTGCCGCGCAGACAGCTCCGCAGTAGGCGGACAGGGGACCGATATAGCGCTTCTGATCCTGGGCTGTCAGATTGGAAATGCACAGGGCCCGCAGAAGCTTCTCGTGTGATGCGCCGGTGGAGCGGGCGTATTCAATCACCGGGAGAGAGCAGGTCATGCCCTGGTTGCCGGAGCCGGAGATGATGATCACCGGCAGGGAACAGCCGCTCATGCGGGCGTCTGATCCGGCGGCGGCTCTGGCTATGGACTTCCAGCGCACATCCTGGCCGAATGTTTCCAGGATCGTCCGGCCCACGCCGGCGCCCCAGTTGTTTTTCAGCCCTTCCTCAGAGATGGCCATGTTGTACTCGATCTGGCGCTCCAGACAGTCCTTTACCAGATCCAGATCCACTTCCTCTGCAAATGTGATGATATCATTTAGATTAAGAAGGGATTTGTCTGTCAGAGCCTCCTGGGAGACGGCTTCTTTCTCAAAAAGAACAGCGCCGTTCCGGGAGATGAAGGTAATGTTTGTGTGGGTCTGCTCGATCCGCACAACAGCGGTTTCCGCCCCTTTAAAAGCGTGGATTTCAATATAGAGGTTGGGAACCCCTTCCTTGAGAAGGCAGGTGCAGAAGCGGTCTTTCAGAAGCGCGGCCGTGCGCTCCCTGTCTTTTTCCTGGACGCTCTCCAGCACCTCCAGCTCCTTGGAGGCATCCCCGCCGGCAGCGCCCAGGATGACAGCGGCTTCCACGCCTTTGAGACCTCCCGAGTTGGGCACTTTGACGCCTTTCACATTCTTGATGATGTTGCCGCTGCACAGGGCTTCCATACGGTCCGGAAAATCGCCCAGCACGTCCACGGCTTTGGCGGAAGCGTAGGCAAGAGCGATAGGCTCCGTGCATCCCAGGGCGGGCACAAGCTCCGTCTTCAGTATTTTCACATAACAATCATAGGTTTTCTGGTTCATGTATACATTCCCCTTTGTATTTGAAATTTTACTAAAGCTACTATAACAAAAAAGGGAAAGGTGTACAATCCATCTCCGGCCGGAATTTTCCCAAAAAGGATTGTGATGCGGGAGGGCCTGTGTTACATTCTAAGCAGGATATGTCAGAAGCAGATCAAAGAGAGGGAGAAAGATATGGATAAAAAAGCGAAAATACTTGTGGCGGACGATGAAAAAGAGATACGCGGCATACTTGGCATGCTCCTTGCGGAAGAGGGGTATGAGGTGGTGGAGGCGGCAGACGGCCAGGAGGCGGTGAACCTGGCGGATGACACCATTGACCTCTATATCCTGGATGTAAACATGCCCGGAATGTCCGGGTTTGCGGCCGGGATGGAGATACGAAGGAACTACTATGTGCCCATCATTTTTCTCACCGCATACTCCGGCGAGGCGGACAAGAGAATGGGTTTTGATGCGGGGGCGGACGACTATATGGTGAAGCCGTTTTCCAATGCAGAACTTCTGATGCGGGTGGGAGCGCTGCTGCGAAGGAGCCGCGACTATGCAAGAATGCAGCACAAGGCGGAGGAGGCGCCGGCGGATGAACTGACTTACAAAGATCTGAAACTGGACACGGATCGCCAGTCCGTCTGGAAAGACGGGGAGATGATTATTCTGACGCACACAGAGTACCGGATTCTGGAGCTGCTTATCAGCCACAGGAAAAAGATCTATTCCCTGGACAATATTTACCAGAGCGTCTGGGAGGATGACGCGGTAGGGGATACAACGATCATGGTACATATCAAAAACATCCGGAAAAAGCTGGGGGATGACTCCAGAAATCCAAGGTATATCAAGACGGCCTGGGGAAAGGGGTACTATGTGGAATAAAAAGGGAAAAAAGCCGGCCAGGGCGAAGAAACTGGCGGGAGAGATTTTTGAGTATCTGGTGCTGTCGGTCATTGTGGCTGTCTTTACTTTTTTCTTCCTTTATCTCACCTCCCAGTCCATTGTGGAGGTCTACCTGGACAGAAGGCAGATCATTCCCGAGGGGATCGTGTATGCGGCTATAGGGGTCTGGCTGAGAGGAGTGTGCATTGCCGCGGCTGTGATCGTGTTTGTCATTCTGTTCCTTCTTCTTCTGGGGCGGAGACTCTCCTATCTGATACAGATCATAAACGGCGTGGAGAGCATGCAGAAAAGAGAAAATGTGCAGATCCCGCTGGAAGGAGATGATGAGCTGACCCGGCTGGCAGAGAGCATCAATTACCTTACAGCCACCAGAAAGGAGATCAGCCGGAGAGAGCAGGAGATGAAGGATGCAAGGGAAGCTTTCATACGTTCCCTCTCCCACGATATCCGCACGCCTCTTACCTCTGTCCTGTCCTACACGGAACTGCTGGAAAAAAGAGAGACAGTCACTAAGGAAGAGATGCACAGCTACATGGAGCTTGTCCGGTCCAAAGCCATACAGGTGAAAGAGCTGATGGATCAGCTTCTGGACGGGCGATCCGGGACATGGGAGAAGGTGGAAGATATCCGCTTCCTTGCGGAACAGCTTGCCGCCGGGTGGGAGGAGCTGCTGGAGGAGCGGTTTACATGCAGGACCGATCTCTCCGGGTGTGGTTCTTTCCCGGGGCGGGCGGATATATCTGCCCTGCGTCGCATCGTGGATAACCTTATTTCCAATGTGGAAAAATATGCAGATCCGGACAGGGAAGTGGTGCTTGTCATAGAGAGCAGAGGGAATGAGCTGAGGATCCTCCAGGAAAATGGGATCCGCAGGACAGAGGGACAGGTGGAGAGCAGGCAGATCGGCCTGGAGAGTATAAAGGAGACCGCGGCTGCCTACGGCGGAGAGGTACAGGCCGGCCCCGAGGGAAATGTGTTCCGGATCAGAATTACATTAAATATTCCGGCGCTTCTTTAGAATTCTTCAGAATCATATGCCAGGTTTCTTTATAAAGCCATGATATTCTGTATACCAGAAAGGGATATGAATCCCGCCTCCCGGAAGGGAGGTAAACAATAAATGTATACCAGGAGGAAATAAGAATGGCATTAGGATTATTATTAATTTTTTATGTGGGAATCAGTGTGATCAGCATCGGAGGGCTTCTCGGCCTGTACCTTGTAAAGGGAGAAAAGGTAAAAAAAGTACTCTTTTATCTTATGTCTGCGTGGGGCATCGCTCTTTCGGCGCTTCAGGCAATTTCTCTTCCGACGAACTGGATTGCTCAGCGCGTGATGGGGCTGGCCCCCGGCGTTTTGTGCATCGCGGCTCTGATCGTGCATCTGAAAGCCGGAAACGGCAGACAGAAGATGGCGGCATACCTGCTTCTGACGGTGGCCGTGGCAGCAGATGTTCTGCAGTTTATAATTCGATAAGATTTTTCGCGGAGACTGAATTTTTCAGTCTCCGTGTTGTTTGTACAGGCAGAGTATACTATAATGTTCTCAGCACAGTCTGTCCGGAGGGGACAGCGGAAGGAGAAAGAGATATGCGTATCAAAAATGTAAAAGTATACAGGGAAGATAAATCTTTTGAAGAAGGGGAAATCTGTATCAGAGACGGGCTTTTTGCCGCTCCTGGGGAAGAGACGGAAAATTCCGGGGAACAGGAAGAGACGCTGGACGGAGAAGGATGCTATGCCATTCCCGGCCTCATAGATATCCACTTTCACGGATGCATGGGGCATGATTTCTGCGACGGCACAGAGGAGGCCATAGAGGAGATCGCAAAATACGAGGCCTCTGTGGGAGTTACAGGCATCAACCCGGCTACCATGACGCTGCCTGTGGAGGAACTGGAGGAGATCCTGGCCACAGGAGCTGCCTACGGCAAAAAGCAGCAGGCCCAGCCGGATCCGGCGAGGGCGGACTTCCTCGGCGTGAATATGGAAGGCCCCTTTATCAGTGAGGAGAAGAAGGGAGCTCAGGACGCCAGAAATATCCGTCTCTGTGACGTGGAGATCTTCCACCGTTTCCAGAAGGCGGCGGAAGGGACAGTCAACTATATCGGCGTTGCGCCGGAGAAGGAGGGCGCCCTGGAGTTTGTGGAGGCAGTGAAAGATGAAGTCCATGTATCACTGGCCCATACCAATGCGGACTATGACTCTGCAAAGGCGGCTTACGACAGAGGAGCCTGCCACGCAGTGCATTTATATAATGCCATGCCGGCCTTTACACACCGCGCTCCCGGCGTGGTGGGAGCAGTGGCGGACAGCCCCCACGTGATGGCGGAGCTGATCTGTGACGGCGTGCACATCCATCCGGCGATGGTCCGGGCTACCTTTAAGATGCTGGGCGAAGACCGGATCATTTTCATCAGCGACAGCATGCGGGCCACAGGGATGCCGGACGGGCGGTACACTCTGGGCGGACTGGATGTGGATGTGAAAGGAAACCACGCCACCCTTGTGTCTGACGGGGCTCTGGCAGGCTCTGCCACCAATCTTATGGACTGTGTGCGCACGGCTGTAAAGAAGATGGACATTCCTCTGGAGACAGCCGTGGCCTGCGCCACCATGAACCCGGCAAAAAGCCTGGGAGTTTACGAGACCAGAGGCTCCATCACACCTGGGAAGAAGGCGGATCTTGTGCTTCTTGATAAGGATCTGCGTCTGAAGGCTGTCATCAAGGATGGAAACGTACTGACAGAGACAGGAAGGTAGAAGTCATGGAAGAGAAGAAAAAAGGAGGAAGAGGGGGCTGCCTTGTCTGCGGGCAGGAGCTTGTGTACTGCCAGGAGGCGGTGGACATGACCTGCGTCTTCTGTGGGAAAAAGGAGAAGAGCCACGCTTCCTGCCGGGAGGGTCACTATGTCTGTGACGCCTGCCACGCGAAGAAAGGATTGGAAGCGATACGGGCCCTGTGCCTGGAGACTTCCCTTAAGGATCCTGTGGCCATTGTGCAGCAGATCATGGCGGATCCTTATATATACATGCACGGGCCGGAGCATCACGTGATGGCAGGGGCAGCTCTCCTTACCGCCTGCCATAACTGTGGAGCCGGGTTGGATCTGGAGGAGGCCCTCCGGCAGATGGAAGAGCGGGGCAGCCAGGTCCCCGGCGGCGCCTGCGGGTTCTGGGGATGCTGCGGCGCAGGGGTGAGCACCGGTATTTACATGAGTATTCTCACCGGAGCCACGCCTCTATCGGGGAATTCCTGGGGGCTTTCCAACCGGATGACAGCCAGGGCGCTGGATGCCATCGGCAGGATCGGCGGCCCCAGATGCTGCAAGAGAGATACCTTTACGGCGTTAAAGGAAGCGGCTCTTTTGACAGAGGAAGAGCTGGGTATTCAGATGGAACTGCCGGAGGAGATTATCTGCACATTTTCCGGGGAGAACCAGCAGTGCCTCCGGAAGAAATGCCCTTACTATAAAGGGAAAGTGTGATAGGATGCCCGGGCGATTTCGCCAAACAGGCTTGACAAATGCAGCCGGATAGGCTAGGATGACAGTCAGACAGAAACATACACAAAAGGCTTGGAAAAGAACAAGTAGTATCCGGGACACCCGTACAGAGAGCAGCCGGTTGCTGAGAGGCGCACGAAGGAACCGCATATGAATACGTCTTGGAGCCTCACACCGAACACCGGGAAGAAAGCGGAAGCCAGACAGAAGGCGGAAGCGGATCGGCAAGTAGGCTGTGACGGGTTGGCGCGCGTTAAAGTGCCAGGCTGTGATCCGAAAAGTAAGACACATGTGGATCTGACAGGGGGGAGCAGCCGGATGAGGCCGGTGCCGCGAGGCACAGGTGAAGCAAGGTGGTACCGCGATAAGAGAACTCGCCCTTACTGTGAAAACAGTAAGGGCTTTTTTTGGCTGCTTTGCGGTATTGCGGGAAAGAAGCATAAGTATAAAAAGAGTAAAGGAGAAAAAACATGGGAATTTACGAAGAACTGCAGGCAAGAGGGCTCATAGCCCAGGTGACAGACGAGGAGGAGATCCGGGAACTTATCAATAACGGAAAGGCAACTTTTTATATCGGATTTGACCCCACAGCAGACAGCCTTCATGTGGGACATTTTATGGCGCTGTGTCTGATGAAGCGCCTCCAGGAGGCAGGCAACCGGCCCATCGCCCTGATCGGCGGGGGAACCGGATACATCGGAGATCCCTCCGGAAGATCCGACATGCGCTCCATGATGACGCCGGAGCAGATCCAGCACAACTGCGACTGCTTCAAGAAACAGATGAGCCGGTTTATTGATTTCTCTGACGGAAAGGCTCTCATGGTGAACAATGCGGACTGGCTTTTAGATCTCAATTACATTGATCTGCTCCGGGAAGTCGGCCCCCACTTCAGTGTAAACCGTATGCTGACAGCAGAGTGCTACAAGCAGAGAATGGAGAAGGGATTAAGCTTCCTGGAATTCAACTACATGATCATGCAGAGCTACGACTTCTACGTACTGTACCAGAAGTATGGATGTAACATGCAGTTCGGCGGGGATGACCAGTGGAGCAACATGCTGGGCGGTACAGAGCTGATCCGCCGCAAGCTGGGCAAGAACGCCTGCGCCATGACCATCACGCTGCTCCTCAACTCTGAGGGCAAGAAGATGGGCAAGACCCAGAGCGGCGCTGTCTGGCTTGATCCCAATAAGACATCACCTTTCGAGTTCTACCAGTACTGGAGAAATGTGGCGGACGCGGACGTGCTGAAGTGTATCCGTATGCTGACATTCCTGCCGCTGGAGGAGATCGACAAGATGGACACCTGGGAGGGCGCACAGCTTAATACGGCAAAAGAGATCCTGGCATACGAGCTGACCAAGCTGGTACACGGCGAGGAAGAGGCCGCAAAGGCACAGGAGTCCGCAAGAGCGCTCTTCAGCCAGGGGGACGCAGCCAACATGCCTACCACAACCCTTACAGAAGGGGATCTGGAAGATGGCGCTATGGATATTCTGACCATGCTTGTGAAGGCAGAGCTTGTGCCTTCCAAATCTGAGGCCAGAAGAGCCGTGCAGCAGGGCGGCGTGTCCGTGGACGGCGAGAAGATCACCAACATTCACGAAGTGTTTACAGCGGACGCATTCAAGGCAGGCGTTGTGCTGAAGAAAGGAAAGAAAAACTTCCGGAAGATCGTGATGGAGTAAAAGGAGGAATAGAAGATGGCATTTAAAGAAATGGACATTCACCAGCTGCAGTTCAACCCCTTCGACAAGATCAGTAAGCAGTGGATGCTTGTGACAGCCGGAGACAGGATGAAATCCAATACCATGACTGCAAGCTGGGGCGGCGTGGGAATCATGTGGGGCAAACCTGTGGTGACTGCGTATATAAGACCCCAGAGATACACAAAGGAATTTGTAGACGGCAGCGACCGTTTTACCATTTCGTTCCTTCCCGGGGACAAGAGGGAGGCGCTGAATATCTGCGGCACCGTGTCCGGCCGGGATGTGGAAGATAAATGGGAGGAGGCAGGGCTTCATCCTTTCTATGTAAATGAAAAGACGCTGGAGGAGACCACGGCAGTGGAGGAGGCGGAGATGATCTTCGTGTGCCGGAAGCTGTATGTCCAGGAGATGTATCCGGAGTGTTTTGTGGATACAGAGTGCGATACAAAATGGTATCCCCAGAATGACTACCATACCATGTACATCGGAGAGATCGAGAAGGTGCTGGTAAAAGAATAGAATATTCGTATTGAAGAAGAGCAGGTCCTTTAAAGGCCTGCTCTTTTTATGATCTTTTGTATATTTGTGCCTGCCCCCACAGCTCCTGTCTGTTCGATGCACAGGGAAGCCCCTGCATTAGCGAAGCGGGCGCAGTTCTCCAGGGAAAATCCCTGTCCCAGGGCGTAGAGGAAACAGCCGGTGAAGGTGTCTCCGGCGCCGGTGGTGTCGATACATCGTGCCTGCTCGTAAGACGGGGACCAGAAGCGGAGACCCTCCGTACACACGTAGCAGCCCTTTGCCCCTGCCTTGATGACGACGTGCCCTGTGCCGCAGGAGAGGAAGGCGTCCCCGATCCGGTCAAAGTCCTTCTCCCCGGTAAGGAGGGCTGCCTCCTCATAGTTGGGAAACACGTAGTCCAGATAGGAAAGGCATTCCCGCATATCCTGGATGGTCTCCCCTTTCTTTCTCTTTGTCATGTCCGCGCAGACAGTAAGTCCGGCCTCCCTGGCCCGGGAGAAAAGGTCTGCCAGCTCCCGGTTCCCGAAGTGGGGAGAGACGAAGATGCTGGCAAAGGAGAGAATGTCCCCGCCTTTCAGGGCAGCGTCCGGCACGTCCTTCGGAAAGAATTTCCGCAGGGTACTGTCCGGGCAGGTGATAAAGCTGCGCTCCCCTTTCTGGTCCACAAGGACAATGTTTGTCCCCGTGGGAATGGCGGCATTTCGGCGGATATAAGTGGTGTCCACATGCAGATCTTTGCAGGCGGAGAGGACCAGATCCCCTGCCGGGTCAGTCCCCACCTTGCTGACAAGACTTACGTCCGCCCCCAGATCAGCCAGCACCCTGGCCTCGTTCATGGCATCACCGCCAGTGTGCATGGTGATGGTCCCGGCCGGCAGGGAACCTGTCTCAAAGACCGAAGCATCCACCGGCCGGGCCAGGATATCCAGGATGGCGGCGCCGATCACAATATATTTTGGCTGGCTCATGTGTACCTCCCGTGTAAAAGTGATTAAAACGCAAGATATTGTATGCTGTATGCCGGCATTTCCAGATTTCCCCCAAGGCTCATTTCTGTGCCGGAAAGAAGCTCTGTGACCGTGCCGTTTAAGTCGCCGTGGCTGGCGGTCCAGGGGGCGGCGGATGCGTTGATGGCTACCAGCACACGCTCCTTGTCTGTGGCCCGCTCAAAGATGAGCTGATGGTTGGTGAGAACCACATTGCGGTAGGAGCCATTGCACAGAGCGTCGCTCTTCTGGCGGATGCGTATCAGCTTCCTGATAAGATCTGTCAGCTCATTGGGCTTTGGCTCCTCAAAGCAGGGCCGCAGGGCGTAGTCGTTGTGTGGAGATTTCTCTCCCGGCTCTCCCCACTCGCTTCCGTAGTAGATGCAGGGAATGCCCGGCATGCCCATTAAAAGCCCGTAAGTCAGGGGCAGATGATTTTTGTCCGTGAGGATGCTGGCGATCCGGGTCACGTCGTGATTGTCCACAAAGGTCATAAGATGCTTGCCACGGTACAGGCACCACTGCTCGGAGCCGTACTGCCTCTGCAGGGAATGGGCGATCTCAAACATGTTCATGGAGTTGAAGCTGGAGTAAATGCCCTTGTAGCACTCGTAGTTGGTGCAGCTGTGTAGCATCTCATCGTTGACGATCCGGTTGTAGTCCCCGAAGAGCACCTCCCCGATCAGGGCGAAGTCTTCCTTCAGACCGCCTGTGAAGGCCCTAAGCCTGCGCATGAAATCCGGTTCCAGGCTGTAGGCCACGTCCAGCCTCAGCCCGTCAATGTCAAATGTGTCCACCCAGAATTTCACGCATTTCAGAAGGTAGTCCGCCACAGTCGGGTTCTTCAGGTTTAGCTTGACCAGCTCAAAATGTCCCTCCCAGCCCTCGTACCAGAAACCGTCGTTGTAGCTGTTGTTTCCGTCAAAGCTGATGACAAACCAGTCCTTGTAGGGGGAATCCCATTTTTTCTCCTGCACGTCCTTAAAGGCCCAGAAGCCTCTCCCTACGTGGTTAAATACGCCGTCCAGGACAATTTTTACATTGTGTGCATGGAGATCTTTGCAGACCTCGGCAAAATCCTCATTTGTCCCCAGGCGGCAGTCGATGGTTTTAAAATCTCTTGTGTCGTAGCCGTGGTTATCTGACTCGAATACCGGGTTGAGCAGGACGGAATCCACACCTAGGTCCTCGAGATATTTGCTCCAGTCCATGAGTTTGCGGATCCGCGGGACGCATTCGCCGTCGTTGTGCACCGGGGCGCCGCAGAATCCGATGGGATAGATCTGATAGAATATACTGTTGTAAGCCCACATAATATCTGCCTCACTTTCTTGTTTGCTCGTGTTTCGTCTATTTTACTATAAAAGTAGGCGTAAGTATAGATAAAATTATCTATTTATCATAAAAAAGAGCTGGATGGCAGAAGGAAATGCATAGATTTCTGTCTGCATCCGGCTCTTTTTGTCCGTTTATGAAGAATATCCGGCGGGGGAAGTGAATTTCCCGAGTTCTCTGTCCAGGAAGGAGCGGAACCAGAGGAACAGGACAATGCCCTTGAAAATACTGGAGATGGTGATGCTCCACCATATGCCATTCAGACCCAGCGGAGTCTGCACAAGGACCCAGGCCAGGGGAATCCTGGCAGCGGTAAGGATGGTACTGGACAGGGAGGGCGGCAGCGTCTTCCCAAGTCCGGCAAAGGCTCCGGCCGTGGTGATCTCCACGCTCATAAAGAGCTGGGAGACACCCAGGATCACCAGGTAGTCCACGCCCATGGGGATGACATCCTGCTCTGTGATAAACAGGCGGAATATGGGCTCCGGGAAAAAGATCAGAAGGACGGTACAGAGGACGCCCCATATGAGTACAACGCCCATGGCGCTTCTGTACCCCTTCCTGATGCGGTCCGGCTTTCCTGCCCCGTGGTTCTGGGCCAGGAAGGAGTTGACAGCAGCGGCAAAGCCATCTGCTGTCATCCAGGAGATGGACTCAATCTGAGAACCTACTTTCTGTACAGCCACTGCCGCGTCCCCGTAGCCGGCTACCATTCTTGCGATCATCATGGAGATCCCTGTGAAGAGCATGTTCTGCACGCAGGTGGGAAAGCCGATGCGCAGGATCGGGAGGAAGTATTTTTTTCCCGGATTGCGGAAAAGGCGGACATGGCAGAATACGACGGTGTCCCTGAACGCGAAGATTACAAACACGGTGGTGACAATGAACTGGGCAAAAATGGTGGCTATGGCAGCGCCCATAACACCCATGGCCGGGAAAGGACCTGCTCCGAAGATCAGGACCGGATCCAGCACCATGTTGATGATCAGGCCAGTCAGGGTGGCGGTAAGGGAATTCCGGCTGTTTCCCGCTGCCGTGAAGATCCCTGTAAATGTCTGGTTCAAAAAGGAGAACAGGACACAGCCGCAGGTGATCTGCAGATAGATCTTTGCGTCCTGGATGACCTGCGGACTGTTCAGATTAAAAAAAACGATCAGCGGATCTGCAAACAGGATGGAGCAGATGCCGAACAGCAGTCCAAGAGCTGTGGTCATCCAAAGGGCCGCAGCGGCAAATGAGGCGCTGTCTTCTGTCCTGCCTGCCCCCAGGGAGTGTCCTGTGTTGACCTGCCCGCCCATTTTCGGCAGGGTTGCCAGCCCGTTGGAGAGCCACATGTACATGCCGGCCGCCCCTACCGAGGCCACAGCGCTGCTCCCCAGTCTTCCGATCCAGAGCATGTCCGTCAGGTTGTAGGCCATCTGTATCAGGGATGTTGCCATGATGGGGAGGGCTAACCTGGAAAGAGAAGGCAGTACCGGCCCGTTTACAAGATCTATATGTTTAGCCATAAGCGTTTCCTCCATTGTATATGAAAAGCAAAATTCCGGCGCAAGGGTGTTGCCGGCAGAAGATATTATAAGATATCATGTATACAGATACAAGCATGTAAAATGCTTTTGCAATGCAGGCGTATCTCCGGCCATGTGGGAGCCGGAAAGCCAGGGAAAAAAGAAAAAAAGTCCTAAAAAAACGGTTGACACGCATGGGCGCGTATAATATAATAATGCAGTATGACAAAAGGAGAAACAGCAGGCACCAAAGCCCCGGAACCTGGCTGCTTTCAATATAACATTTCATATTATTTCTATAGTAAGTGAACCAATTCACAGGAGGTAAACCAATGAAAACTTATATGGCTAGTCCAGACAAGATTGAGAGAAAATGGTATGTAGTTGACGCTGCAGATTATACATTAGGACGTTTAGCATCAGAAGTAGCTAAGGTTTTAAGAGGAAAGAATAAACCGGAATTCACACCACATATCGATACAGGTGATTACGTGATCGTGATCAACGCAAAAGATGTAAAAGTAACAGGCAAGAAGTTAAATCAGAAGATTTACTACAACCATTCCGAGTATGTGGGCGGAATGAAAGAGACTACTCTGGCAGAGATGATGAACAAGAAGCCGGAGAAAGTGATCGAGCTGGCTGTTAAGGGAATGCTTCCGAAGGGACCTTTAGGAAGAAGCATGATTAAGAAACTTCATGTGTACGCTGGAGCAGAGCATGCACATCAGGCTCAGAAACCAGAAGAGCTGAAATTTTAATCAGAGGTCGAAAGGAGGATATTAAGAAATGGCTACATCAAAATATTATGGAACAGGAAGAAGAAAAAAATCTATCGCAAGAGTATATCTGGTACCTGGAACAGGTAAGATCACAATAAATAAGAGAGATATCGATGAGTATCTCGGACTGGAGACACTGAAGGTGATCGTTCGCCAGCCTCTCGTTGCAACAGAGACAGACGGCAAGTTTGACGTTATGGTAAACGTTAAGGGCGGCGGATACACAGGACAGGCAGGAGCGATCCGCCACGGTATCGCAAGAGCTCTCCTTCAGGCAGACGCTGATTACAGACCGGTTCTCAAGAAATCCGGTTTCCTGACACGTGATCCGCGTATGAAAGAGCGTAAGAAATACGGCCTCAAGGCTGCCCGTCGCGCTCCGCAGTTCAGCAAGCGCTAAACTTTATCAAAAGTGGTCAAAAACCCCGGAACTACGCGGTTTCCGGGGTTTTTCCTTTTCAAATGGTTTGACGCAATTTGACAGAACGAAGCCTCTTTTAACCCGTTTTCTATGGGTTAAATGGTGGACAACCACCCCAAAAAGAGGGCTTATGGGTTAAAAAATAGGACAACCGAGACGCGATTTTGGGATGCCAAGGGGATGTTTATTTATACATCTCCAAGAGACCTTTTTCGTGAAAACGGTTTGTCTGAATTTGACCTAATTTGAACAAAAGAGAATAAATCTAATCGCCAAGCGCTCAGTATTTTCTACTGGGCGCTTTTTGCGTTTCCGGGGAATTTCATTCCGGGATAAGAAAAGGCCGTCACTTTCAATTTTTGAAGTGGCGGCTTTTTCTATTTCCAGAAGCCATAGAACAATTCAGAAATGAGGTGAAGTCATTGAACACGCAAATCATCGCCATCGCCAATCAGAAAGGCGGCGTTGGCAAGACAACCACCTGCGCGAACCTGGGGATTGGGCTGGCGCAGGCCGGAAAGAAAGTGCTGCTGATCGACGGGGACCCGCAAGGCAGCCTGACCATCAGCCTGGGCCACCCCCAGCCGGACAAGCTGCCCTTTACCCTGTCCGACGCGATGGGCCGTATCCTGATGGACGAGCCGCTGCGCCCCGGCGAGGGTATCCTGCACCACCCGGAGGGCGTTGACCTGATGCCCGCAGACATCCAGCTCTCCGGCATGGAGGTCTCCCTGGTGAACGCCATGAGCCGAGAGACCATCCTGCGGCAGTATCTGGACACGCTCAAGGGACAGTATTCCCATATCCTGATTGACTGCCAGCCATCCCTGGGTATGCTCACGGTCAACGCCCTGGCCGCCGCCAACAGGGTCATAATCCCCGTTCAGGCGGAGTACCTGCCCGCCAAGGGCCTGGAACAGCTGCTCCAGACCGTAAACAAGGTGAAGCGGCAGATCAACCCCAAGCTCCAGATCGACGGCATATTGCTGACGATGGTGGACAACCGCACCAACTTCGCCAAGGAGATTGCCGCCCTGCTGCGGGAGACCTATGGCAGCAAAATCAAGGTGTTCGGCACCGAGATTCCCCATTCTGTCCGGGCAAAGGAGATCAGCGCCGAGGGCAAAAGCATTTTTGCCCATGACCCTAATGGCAAGGTGGCCGAGGGCTATAAGAATCTGACCAAGGAGGTGATAAAACTTGAAAAGCAGCGCGAAAAAAGTAGAGCTGGCTCCATACGATGATTTGTTTTCCACCGAGGAAAGCCGCCAGGATGCCAAGCTGGAGAAGATACAGGAAATTCCGCTGTCTGAGCTGCACCCATTTAAGGGGCATCCCTTCAAAGTCAAGGATGACGAGGCCATGATGGAGACCGCCGACAGCGTTCGGCAGTATGGTGTTCTGGTTCCGGCGATCGCCCGCCCGGACCCGGAGGGCGGCTATGAGCTGGTTGCCGGTCACAGGCGGCACCGGGCCAGTGAGCTGGCCGAGAAAGAAACCATGCCTGTCATTGTCCGAGACCTGGACGATGATGCTGCCACTATCATCATGGTGGACAGCAACTTACAACGTGAAAGCCTGCTCCCCAGCGAAAGGGCCTTTGCTTACAAGATGAAGCTGGAGGCTATGAAACACCAAGGCGCACGGGGGGACTTAACTTCGTCCCAACTTGGGACGAAGTTGCGTGCAGATGAATTGTTGGCGCAGCAGGCTGGTTCGAGTAGGAACCAGGTGCAGCGCTATATCCGCCTGACGGAGCTGATTCCCGAACTGCTGGATATGGTCGATGAAAAGAAAATCGCCCTCAATCCGGCTTATGAGCTGTCCTTTCTCAAAAAAGAAGAACAGCGGGATTTGCTGGACGCGATGGACAGCGAACAGGCTACCCCCTCTCTCTCCCAGGCTCAGCGACTCAAGAAATACAGCCAGGAGGGACATCTGACCCTCGATATGATGCGCGTCATCATGGGTGAGGAAAAGAAAAGTGATCTCGACAAAGTGACTTTCACCTCCGACACCCTGCGGAAGTATTTCCCCAAAAGCTATACGCCCCAGCGGATGCAGGAAACCATTATCAAACTGCTGGAGGCGTGGCAGAAGAAGCGCCAGAGAGACCAGGAACGATGAAAGGAGCCGCCTATGAGGGATATTTCAGCCCGTGAGCTGAAAGGACACAATATCTTGGCCGTAGAGCGTTTTCAGGACAGCACCCGCTGGATGATCGAGTTTTCCGTTCAGCGCCCTTGTTCCTACGGCTGCCCCGGCGATGATATGCGGCTGTTTCTTACGGAGGACGGGTATCAGGCCGCCCTCGTAAGCCAGAAGCGTCGGGAAATCAAAATCAAGCGGTATGCCCGTGTGATCGAGGGCCATGTGCTCGACTTCAAACCGGACAAGCGCCGCCGCCACCCGTAAACTCATTATCACTACGAAAGGAAAGGAATGAATATGTGTACTGTCCAGAGCATCAAAGATGCCATCCGGGAAAGTTGCCAGTCCCAGTATGATATGGAATCCACCGACATTGACCGGGTTTTGCAGACCCTCCCGTTTTCGGAGCATGAGCCGATGTTCAGTCATCCGCCGAAGTACAAGCGTCCTTACCGGCCCTGGCAGAACAACAAAAACAGCTGAAAGCCACAGTCTTTTTCACGAAGGATTGTGGCTTTTTTCATGCCCTAAAATTAGAAAGGAGTGAAGTCAATGGCCGTTTTTCGCATTGAACGGACCAAAGATTATACCGTGATGAGCAATCATCACCTGCGGAACCACGAACTATCCCTCAAGGCAAAGGGGCTTCTTTCCATGATGTTATCCCTGCCTGATGACTGGAACTATACTACCCGTGGACTTGCGAAAATCTGCAAGGAGGGCGTTGATGCCATCGGCAGTGCGCTGCGGGAGTTGGAAACCGCCGGTTACATCGTGCGGAACCAGCTGCGGGACCAACAAGGCCGGATCAGCGACACCGAGTATGTGATTTATGAGAAACCTCAGCCCAGGCAGCCAGAAACGCCAAGGCCGGATACGGCTGTACCAGATACGGCTTCACCAGATACGGAAAACCCGTATCTGGATAAACCGGATACGGAAAAGCCCGCAGAATTAAATATAGAGAAACCAAATACTCAAAAACAAAATACTCATGGAGCAAGTACCGATTCCATTCCCTTCCGGGAAACAGCGGCAGCACAGCTGCCGGAACGGAAAGGAAGGGATGCGATGTCTGTCTCAGAGATAGAAAATTATCGGGAATTGATTCTGGAGAACATCGAGTATGACTATCTGTGCAGAGAGTTTTCGACCTACCGTGAGGACCTGGACGAGATTGTGGAGCTGATGGTGGAGACCGTTTGTGCCAAACGTAAAACCACTCGGATCGCTGGCAGCGACTTTCCCCATGAAGTCGTGCGCTCCCGGTTCTTGAAGCTGGATAGCGAGCATATCCGATTTGTCATGGACGGTATGCAGAAAAACACCACGGAGGTCCGCAATATGAAACAGTATTTGCTTGCAGTGCTGTTCAACGCGCCCACCACGATCAGCAATCACTACACCGTACAAGTCAATCACGATATGAACGCAGGCGGCTGGTAAACAGCCGCTTTTCTGTTGCCCGGCAATACCGGGAGAAAGGATTTTGCCATGAAACGACCTCTTGCCTACATTACGGCTCCCTGGAGCAACAACCAGTATGAGAACGCCGAGAACGCTGCCACCTACTGCCGCCAGGTGTACGACGCCGGGTATTCGCCCATCTGCCCGGTTCTGTTCTTGTCCACCTTCCTCAAGGACGAGATTCCCCAGGAACACAAGGACGGGCTGGATATGGCGCGAGACTATCTGCGCCGGTCCCATGTGCTGGTGGTCTGCGGCCACGGCATCGACGAGACCGTGAAGAATGACATCGCCACCGCTGAGCGCCTGCGGATCACCGCTACCACCCTGGACGGTATCCTGACTGTGAAAGGCCAGGGACGCGGGAAAGGAGGTGCGCGCCATGCCTGAGCGTAAGACCGTGGGCCAGCTGATGGAGGAAATGCGGCTCAAGGCCGGGGCGCAGAACTACCACGGCCATGAGTACATGGATTTGGAGCGGTTTGCCGAGGACACCCGGCACATGATTATCTTCGATGTGCTGACCCACGATTCGCCGGTGGGCTGGAAAGGCGAACGGACCCGCCTGTTTCTGACGGAGGCCGGATACCAGAAAAGCCTGGAGAACCAGGAAAAGGGCCACATCAAGATTCTCAGCCATGCCAAGGTGCGCCAGGGACATCTGTACTATGACCGCTCCGATCAGCTGCGTTGAAAGGAGCCTGCCATGATGAAATACCTGCTGCGGCGGCTGGTGGTCCCGCCTTAGTATCAAGCGCCACCCCTGCAAAATCCGTGGAAAGGAGGCGATGACCTATGCAGGAGGAAGTGGAAAACAGGACTTTGACGCTGGTAGTCAGCGGAACAAAGTTTACCGGGCGGCTGTTTAAGGCCGCCATCACCAAGTACCTTGCCCACCGCAAGGAAAAGAAGCTGCAAAAGCAGAAAAGCCGGGATACCCCCGTGATTCCCCACGGCAAACAGACGGTGAAGCAGCTGATCGGCCAGAATCAGGGCGTTTCCAACATCGAGATCACCGACCCCTCCATCAAGGAGTTTGAAAAGATCGCCCGGAAATACGGCGTTGACTATGCGGTGAAGAAGGACCGCAGCAGCTCCCCGCCCAAGTACCTGATCTTTTTCAAAGGCCGCGATGCGGATGCCCTGACCGCTGCCTTTACCGAGTACACCGGCAAGAAGGTCAGAAAGGCGCAGAAAACAGAGCGTCCGTCCGTGCTGGCAAAGCTGAGCCAGTTCAAAGAGCTGGTGAAACACGCCGTTGTGGACCGGAACAAGCGGAAGGAGCTGGAACGATGAAGATGAAAAAGCAACTTGACATCAAAAAGCTCCTTTTGCTGAATATGCCCTATATCCTGATGGGGCTGTTCGCAACCAACTTCGGTGAAGGATGGCGGATGGCCGTGGGTGCGGACGCTTCGGCAAAAATGCTTTCGTTCTTCTCCACGCTGCCGGTGGCGCTGGCCAGCTGGTGGCCCAGCCTGCACCCTTTGGACCTGCTGGTGGGGCTGTGCTGCGGCGCTGGCCTGCGATTGGCCGTGTATCTCAAAAGCAAGAACGCCAAGAAGTACCGGCACGGTATGGAGTATGGCAGCGCCCGCTGGGGCACCCATGAGGACATCGCACCCTACATCGACCCGGTGTTCCAGAACAATGTGATTCTGACTAAAACCGAGAGCCTGACCATGAACAGCCGCCCCAAGGACCCCAAGACCGCCAGAAACAAAAATGTGCTGGTGATCGGTGGCTCCGGTTCCGGCAAGACCCGCTTCTGGCTGAAACCGAACCTGATGCAGATGCACAGCTCCTATGTGGTGACAGACCCAAAAGGCACCATCCTGGTGGAGTGCGGCAAAATGCTTCAGCGCGGCACACCCAAGCTGGGCAAGGACGGCAAGCCCATGAAGGATAAGCACGGCAAGGACATCTATGAGCCTTATCGGATCAAAGTCCTCAATACCATCAACTTCAAGAAGTCCATGCACTATAATCCCTTTGCCTACATCCACTCCGAAAAGGACATCTTGAAACTGGTCACGACGCTGATCGCCAACACCAAGGGCGAGGGCAAGGCCGGGGACGATTTTTGGGTTAAGGCCGAGACGCTTTTGTACTGCGCCCTCATTGGGTATATCCACTACGAGGCCCCGGTGGAGGAACAGAATTTCTCCACCCTCATCGAGTTCATCAACGCGATGGAGGTCCGGGAGGATGACGAGGAGTTCAAGAACCCCGTGGACCTGATGTTTGACGCGCTGGAGGCAGAGAAGCCCAACCACTTCGCCGTCCGTCAGTACAAAAAGTACAAGCTGGCTGCGGGCAAAACCGCAAAATCCATCCTGATTTCCTGCGGTGCGCGCCTTGCCGTGTTCGACATCGCGGAGCTGCGGGAGGTCACGGCCTACGACGAGCTGGAGCTGGATACCCTGGGAGACCGGAAAACCGCCTTGTTCTTGATTATGAGCGACACGGACGATAGCTTTAACTTCCTGATCTCCATGTGCTACACCCAGCTGTTCAATCTGCTCTGCGAAAAAGCGGACGATGTGTACGGCGGGCGGCTGCCGGTCCATGTGCGGTGCCTCATTGACGAGGCCGCCAATATTGGACAGATCCCTCGGCTGGAAAAGCTGGTTGCCACCATCCGAAGCCGTGAGATTTCCGCCTGCCTGGTGCTGCAAGCACAGTCCCAGCTCAAAGCTATCTACAAGGACAACGCCGATACCATCATCGGCAACATGGATACCTCCATCTTCCTGGGCGGCAAAGAGCCGACAACCCTCAAGGAGCTGGCCGCCGTGCTGGGCAAGGAGACCATCGACACCTACAACACCGGCGAGAGCCGGGGCCGCGAGACATCCCATTCTCTTAACTACCAAAAGCTCGGCAAAGAGCTTATGAGCCAGGATGAACTGGCCGTCATGGACGGCGGCAAGTGTATCCTCCAGCTGCGCGGTGTGCGGCCTTTCCTCTCGGACAAGTACGACATCACCAAGCACCCCAATTACCCGTACACCGCCGACGCGGACCCCAAGAACGCCTTTGACATCGAGGCGTTCCTGTCCACCCGGCTCAAGCTCAAGCCCAACGAGGTCTACGATGTGTATGAAGTAGACGCAGAGGGCGTGTAAATCTGTTCCGCTGTGAAAGACCTGCTAATAAAAGTCAAGTAGAAATTTCAGATTTTTAGGGAGGCGAAAAAATGCAATACAAAATCAAGCCGCTGAGCATCTCAAAATTAAAACGGCGGCCAGCCAGATGGTATAGAGTGTAAAAATCAGTCGTGCTCCAGGGATTCCAAGTAGGCTTTCACAGAAGCGTAGTAGATGCGCAGGAACTTGTTGGCAGAGGCCATCATGTAGACACGATATGGCTTGCCTTCAGAGCGTTTCTTGTCCATGAACTGGTACACCGGCTCGTCTATTGGAGCACATTGCAGGATGACGCTCATCACCAGAAAGAGCGTCCTGCGCAGTGAGGCAGATCCTCGCTTGGAAATGCTACGGCTACGGACATCTATTTGACCGGATTGGTAGGGCGGGGCGTCAATACCCGCAAAGGCAACCAACGCTTTTTTGGAATGAAAACGGCGTACATCGCCAATTTCAGCCAGGAGTTGAGGGCCGAGGGTTGGGCCAACACCAAACATCCCCATCACTACAGGATACTCCGGCAGAGAAGCTGCCAGGGATTGCATCTCCTGTTTGAGAGCAGCTAACGCGGAAGAAGTTGTCTGGAGTTGAGAAATGGCCTGTTCTACCAAAAGTTTTGCCGTATCCGTTTTCGGTATGACACCGAAGTGTCTGCAAGCAGAGGCATAAATATCCAGCGCCTTATCCTCGCTGAAATTGTAGCCGTGCTTTCTGCACCACTTCTGGTATTGGGTAGTAAAGGCCTTCTCAGACCGGCCACAAACGCACTCGCAATGCCAAAAAGTAGCGACAAAGTCCACCCACTTCTCGCTGCCATCGGCGCGGGGCGGACTGGTAAACAAGCGATTTGCGTCTGGGAAGGTGGTGTCCAGCAGGGAGATCAGGTTATTCTTCAGCATGGTCTGAACTTTGGAATACTGTTGGTACTGCCGGTAGCAGATTTTCAGCATGAGTCGGGTATCCTCCTCCGGGATATATCTCGGCAATGTGAGCCAGTGGTCAAGACCGTAGTTGGCCAGCTTTACGGCATCCTTTTTGTCGGTTTTGGCCCGTCTTAAACTGTTGTTTCCGTAGTCATGCACCAGCATTGCATTGACTACCGAGACATAAAGGCCCGCGTCGTGGAGCAGCCAGGCCACCGGAGCATGGTAATTACCCGTGGATTCCATCACCACACGGGTCTCGCCGTCCAGGCTTTTGAGCAGTCCTGCCAGCTCGCTCAGTTCATTGGCGGTGTGACGTACTTCAAAGGGTGAAACCACTACCTCTCCGAAGGGCCGCATGACTGCAATCATGCTCTTACCCTTGGAAACATCGATGCCAACGCAGTTCATTCACATTCCTCCAATACAAAGAATCTGCAACCGGAATCCATCTTTTCTCGCTGCCGATTCAATCTATTGTGTGACACGAACTCTCCGACATCCGGTGGTTCAACCTGCTTAAATCGAACGCTGCAACGAGAGGATGGCTAACAGTCTTTCACACGGACATACAAGCCCAAGGAGTGATTGGTCAGCCAGTTGCTCCTCTCATTGTAGCTTAGGCACGAGATGGAGGGAAAGCCGGACTGGCTGTCCGGCTTTCCTGTCCAAATTTATTGTAATAGGAGTGATCTTATCTACCCGCCTCAACCGCCCCGGATGGGGCCATCGGCGTACAAAGCGGACAATCACCAAAAAATAATGAAAAAAGGAGGACAGCCGGAATCAGGCCCCGGAAACCGGGTGCCGATTGTTCCGGCTTTTGTATGCCTATGAATGACTAAATCAAACTTTTCAAATGATTCCGGCTAACTATAATTTATGGCATTTTTCAATCAGGCTATCACCGTTCTTCAGACCCTCGTTATCGCTCTGGGCGCTGGTCTCGGCATCTGGGGTGTCATCAACCTGCTGGAAGGTTACGGCAACGACAACCCCGGTGCGAAGTCCCAGGGCATGAAGCAGCTCATGGCTGGCGCTGGCGTCGCCGTGGTCGGCATGGTCCTCGTACCCCTGCTCTCCAGCCTGTTCACCGTCTGATCGCTCCCGTCGTTAAGCTGTCATAAGAAATCCTTGCCGCCCCTGCCCCCAAGCGGGGGCGGCTGAAAGGAGGTTGACACCGTATGGATTTCTTACTCGATGCCCTTACTGACTGGCTCAAGGAAATGTTGGTAGGCGGCATTATGAGCAACTTATCGGGGATGTTCGATAGCGTGAACCAGCAGGTCGCAGACATTGCGACACAGGTGGGCCAGACCCCTCAGGGCTGGAACGGGAGTATTTTCAGCATGATCCAAAATCTCTCCAACTCCATCATGGTGCCGATTGCTGGCGTGATCCTGGCTATCGTGATGACGCTGGAGCTGATTCAGATGATTACCGACAAGAACAACCTGCATGATGTGGACACCTGGATGATCTTCAAATGGGTGTTCAAATCTGCCGCTGCCATCCTCATCGTCTCAAACACCTGGAACATCGTGATGGGCGTGTTTGACGCAGCTCAAAGTGTGGTGGCGCAGGCGGCGGGCATCATCGGTTCCGACGCTTCCATCGACATCTCCTCTGTCATGACCGATATGGAGTCCCGGCTGATGGATATGGACCTGGGGCCGCTGTTCGGCCTGTGGTTCCAGTCGCTCTTTATCGGCATTACCATGTGGGCGCTTTACATTTGTATCTTTATCGTGATTTATGGCCGTATGATTGAGATTTACCTTGTGACCTCGGTGGCTCCCATCCCTATGGCCACCATGATGGGCAAGGAATGGGGCGGTATGGGCCAGAACTATCTGCGCTCGTTGATCGCCCTGGGCTTCCAGGCATTTCTCATCATCGTCTGTGTGGCGATCTACGCCGTGCTGGTGCAGAGTATTGCCACCGAATCCGACATCATTATGGCCATCTGGAGCTGCGTGGGCTATACGGTCCTGTTGTGCTTTACGCTCTTTAAGACCGGCAGCCTCGCAAAATCCGTTTTCAATGCACATTAACCAGGAAGGAGGTAATCCCTTTGGCTTATGTACCTGTACCCAAGGATCTTACGAAAGTCAAAACCAAGGTCGCGTTCAACTTAACCAAGAGGCAGCTTGTCTGCTTCGGCGGCGGTGCGCTGATCGGCGTACCGCTTTTCTTCCTGCTCCGGGGGCCTGTGGGAAACAGCGTGGCTGCCATGTGTATGATGCTGGTCATGCTGCCCTTCTTCATGCTGGCGATGTATGAAAAACACGGTCAGCCCCTGGAAAAGATCGTGGGCAATATCATCAAGGTGGCCGTCATCCGGCCCAAGGAGCGCCCGTATCAGACCAACAACTTCTATGCCGTTTTGGAACGGCAGGAAAAACTCGACAAGGAGGTGTATGACATTGTTCACGGTAATCAAAAGCTGGCTGCACCGGCTGTTCGGAAAAGACGAAAAGACCGCGCAGCCGGTTAATCAGAAAAAGATGAAAAAGCTGTCCCGCGCCGACAGAAAGCAGATCGAGGCTGCCATTGCCCGTGCCAATCGCACAGACAAAAAGAAAAAATCGGCTCAGGACAGTATCCCCTATGAACGGATGTGGCCGGACGGCATCTGCCGTGTGGCAGGCAGCCGCTACACAAAGACCATCCAATTCCAGGACATCAACTATCAGCTCTCGCAGAACGAGGACAAGACAGCGATCTTCGAGGGCTGGTGCGATTTCCTCAACTACTTCGACAGCTCCATTCAGTTCCAGCTGTCCTTTTTGAACCTGGCAGCCTCTGAGGAGACCTTTGCCCGCGCCATCAACATTCCTCTCCAGGGGGATGATTTTGACAGCATCCGGGTGGAGTACACCACCATGCTGCAAAACCAGCTGGCAAGAGGCAACAACGGTCTTATCAAGACCAAGTACCTGACTTTCGGCATCGACGCCGACAGCCTCAAGGCCGCCAAGCCCCGTCTGGAGCGCATTGAGACCGACATTCTCAACAACTTCAAACGCCTGGGCGTGGCCGCCGAGACCCTGGACGGCAAGGCGCGGCTGGCACAGCTTCACGGCATTTTCCACATGGATGAACAGGTGCCGTTCCGCTTTGAATGGGACTGGCTGGCTCCGTCCGGTCTGTCCACCAAGGATTTCATCGCGCCGTCCGGCTTCGAGTTCCGCACCGGCAAACAGTTCCGTATGGGTAAAAAATACGGGGCTGTTTCTTTTTTGCAGATCCTCGCCCCGGAGCTGAATGACCGGATGCTGGCGGATTTTCTGGATATGGAAAGCTCTCTGATCGTCAGCCTGCATATCCAGTCCGTAGATCAGATCAAGGCCATCAAGACGGTCAAGCGGAAAATCACCGACCTGGATAAATCCAAAATTGAGGAACAGAAAAAAGCCGTCCGCGCCGGATATGACATGGACATCATTCCCTCCGACCTTGCCACCTACGGTGCCGAGGCCAAGAAGCTCTTGCAGGATTTGCAGAGCCGAAACGAGCGAATGTTCCTTGTGACCTTCCTGGTGCTGAACACGGCGGACAATCCCCGGCAGCTGGGCAACAATGTGTTCCAGGCCAGTTCCATCGCACAGAAGTACAACTGCCAGCTGACAAGGCTTGACTTCCAGCAGGAAGAAGGGCTGATGTCTGCGCTGCCCTTGGGCCTCAATCAGATCGAGATTCAGCGGGGGCTGACCACCAGTTCCACGGCTATCTTTGTTCCGTTCACCACCCAGGAGCTTTTCCAGAACGGCAAAGAGGCGCTGTACTACGGTATCAACGCCCTGTCCAACAACCTCATCATGGTGGACCGCAAGCTGCTGAAAAACCCCAATGGACTGATTCTCGGCACCCCTGGTTCCGGCAAGTCCTTCAGCGCCAAGCGCGAGATCGCCAACTGTTTCCTGCTCACCAATGATGACATCATTATCTGCGACCCGGAGGCCGAGTACGCGCCCTTGGTGGAGCGCCTGCATGGGCAGGTCATCAAGATTTCGCCCACCAGCAGCAATTACATTAACCCTATGGATTTGAACCTGGACTACTCGGACGATGAAAGTCCGCTGTCTCTCAAGTCCGACTTCATCCTGTCTCTGTGCGAGCTGATCGTAGGCGGCAAAGAGGGCTTGCAGCCGGTTCAGAAAACCATCATTGACCGCTGTGTGCGGCTGGTGTATCAGGACTATCTCAATGACCCCCGCCCGGAGAATATGCCCATCCTGGAGGACCTCTACAACCTGCTGCGGGCGCAGGACGAGAAAGAGGCGCAGTACATCGCCACGGCGCTGGAAATCTATGTGACCGGCTCCCTCAATGTGTTTAACCATCAGAGCAATGTGGACATCAACAACCGTATCGTCTGCTACGACATCAAGGAGCTGGGCAAGCAGCTGAAAAAGATCGGTATGCTGGTGGTCCAGGACCAAGTGTGGAACCGCGTTACCATCAACCGTGCTGCCCACAAATCCACCCGTTACTACATCGACGAGATGCACCTGCTGCTGAAAGAGGAACAGACCGCCGCCTACACGGTGGAGATTTGGAAGCGGTTCAGAAAATGGGGCGGCATCCCCACCGGCATCACGCAGAATGTCAAAGACTTGCTTTCTTCCCGCGAGGTGGAGAACATCTTTGAGAACTCCGACTTCGTGTATATGCTCAACCAGGCGGGCGGGGACCGGCAGATTCTCGCCAAGCAGCTGGGCATTTCCCCTCACCAGCTTTCCTATGTGACCCACTCCAGCGAGGGCGAGGGCCTGCTGTTCTATGGCTCCACGATCCTGCCTTTCGTGGACCATTTCCCCAAGAACACCGAGCTGTACCGCATTATGACCACCAAACCCCAGGAACTGAAAAAGGAGGATGAATGACCATGAAACCCAACACCGAACTGAATACCATGATGTTTTTTGACGATGCCCTGGAGGGTGAGCGCACCCAGCTGCTCACCGAGCTGGCCGATGCCGTCAGCGAGACCCGCACGGCGGCGGATCAGGCTGCGGAGCTGAACGAGGACGGCGAAGCGGGCCTGCTGCGCCTGACGGAAATCTGGTGCGCCATGAACGGCGTCCCGGCCATCGTCATCTTCGAGGGCGGGCAGTCCGAGCTGCTGGCCAATGTGGTGGCGCAGATCTACGCCCATCTGCTTCAGCACCCCTCCCGTGACCCTGTGGGGCTGGCCGTCTATGTGGAGCTGCGCTACATGACGGCCTCCCTCATGTTGGGGGAATGGTTTGAATAAGGAACCGCGCCTGCGCTTTACGGACGAGGAACGGGCTGACCCGGCTCTGGAGAAGCCCATCCGTAAGGCGGACAAGGCCGCCGCCAAAGCAGACAAGGCGCAGGCCAAAATCCCCAAAAAGCAGGTCCGGCAAAAGACGGTGGACCCGGAGACCGGCAAAGTGACCACCAAGCTGGTGCTGGAGGACAAGAAGAAGCCGCCCTCCAAATTGTCCCATGCGGTGCGGGATACCCCCGCCAATGCCGCTCTGGGGAAGCTCCACAAGGAAATCCGGGAGACCGAACAGGACAATGTGGGCGTGGAGAGCGCCCACAAGTCCGAGGAGGCTGCCGAGACCGGCGTTAGGCTTGCACGGGAAGGCTACCGCAGCCACAAGTTGAAGCCCTACCGCAAGGCGGCCCAGGCCGAGCAGAAGCTGGAGAAGGCCAATGTGAACGCCTTGTATCAGAAGTCCCTGCGGGAAAATCCCCAGCTTGCCAGCAACCCCATCTCCCGCTGGCAGCAGAAACAGGCCATCAAAAAGGAATACGCTGCCGCCAAGCGCGCCGGTCAAGCTGTCGGGAACACCGCCAAGACTGCGGAGGCCACCGGCATGGCGGCCAAGGCGGTCAAGGAGAAAGCCCAGCAAGCGGGCGCGTTTGTCATGCGCCACAAAAAGGGCTTTTTGATTGCGGGTGCGATCTTCCTGCTGGTCTGTATGCTGCTCAACACCATGTCCTCCTGCTCCATGATGGCGCAGAGTATCGGTTCCGTGGTGTCCGGCACCACCTACCCGTCGGATGATCCTGAGCTGGTGGCGGTGGAGGCCGACTACGCTGCCAAAGAAACGGCGCTGCAAGCCGAGATCGACAACATCGAAAGCAGCCATCCGGGGTATGACGAGTACCGCTATGACCTGGATATGATCGGGCATGACCCCCATGAGCTGGCAGCCTACCTGTCCGCCGTGCTGCAAGGCTATACCCGGCAGAGCGCCCAGGCCGAGCTGGAGCGCGTGTTCGACGCACAGTATGAACTGACGCTTACCGAGGAAGTGGAGATACGATACCGCACCGAAACTTCCACGGACCCCGTGACCGGCGAGACGACCACCGAGGAAGTCCCGTATGAGTATTACATTCTGAATGTGAAGCTCACCAGCAAGCCCATATCTTCCGTGGCTTCGGAGCTGCTAACCCCGGAACAGCTGGAAATGTACCAGGTGTACCGGCAGACGCTGGGCAACAAGCCGCTGATCTTCGGCGGCGGCTCCCCGGATACGAGCAACTCCGAGGACCTGACCGGCGTGGTATTCGTCAACGGCACCCGCCCCGGCAATCAGGCCGTGGTGGACATAGCCAAAAGTCAGGTGGGCAATGTGGGCGGTCAGCCCTACTGGAGCTGGTACGGCTTCAATTCCCGTGTGGAATGGTGCGCCTGCTTCGTGTCCTGGTGCTACGGCCAGATGGGGCTGTCCGAGCCGCGCTTTGCCGCCTGCCAGTCCCAGGGTATTCCGTGGTTCCAGTCTCACGGACAATGGGGCGGGCGTGATTACGCCAATATCGCCCCCGGCGACGCCATCTTCTTTGACTGGGACCTGGATGGCAGCGCCGACCATGTGGGCCTTGTGGTCGGCACAGACGGCAGCCGGGTCTACACCGTGGAGGGCAATTCTGGCGACGCCTGCAAGATCAAGAGTTATTCCCTGTCCTACGAGTGCATCAAGGGCTACGGCCTGATGAACTGGTAAGGCCGATTTATGAGAAAAGGAGTGATTGAAATGGCTAAGAACAAAATCCAGCGCATTGACCAGGAGATTGCCAAGGTCCGCGAGAAGATCGCGGAGTACCAGGACAAGCTGAAAACCCTGGAGGCGCAGAAAACCGAGGCGGAGAACCTGGAAATCGTTCAGATGGTGCGCGCCCTGCGGCTGACCCCGGAGCAGCTGAACGCCATGCTCTCCGGTGGTACGGTCCCTGGCATGGCCGCTGCCTCCGCCAACTACAACGAACAGGAGGATACCGACCATGAAGAATAAGAAAATTTTCAAAACCCTTTCGGCCCTCTGCGCCGCCCTGGTGCTGATGATGGGCCTTTCCGTGACTGCCTTTGCCCAGGGAACGGAAGAACTTCCGGCGGAGGATGCCACCAACGACAGCAATGTGGTCGTGGAGGAAACCGAGGACAGTCCGGCCCTGACCCCGGATGGCAACGCCGCCCTGGTGGATGATTTCGGCGACAACAAGCAGCTCATCACCGTCACCACCAAGGCAGGCAACTACTTCTACATCCTCATTGACCGGGCCAACGAGGACAAGGAAACCGCTGTCCACTTCTTAAACCAGGTGGACGAGGCGGACCTGATGGCGCTGATGGAGGACGGTCAGACCACCCAGGAGCAGCCCGCCACCTGTACCTGTACGGAGAAATGTGTGGCCGGTGCGGTGAATACGGCCTGCCCGGTGTGTGCCACCAATATGAGCGCCTGCACGGGTAAGGAGCCGGAACCGGAGACCCCGGAAGAAACCCCGGAACCGGAAGAACCGGCGCAGAAACCCGCAGGACTGAATCCGGCCATTCTTTTGGCGGTGCTGGCTCTGATGGGTGGCGGCGGCGCTTTTGCCTACTTTAAGCTGGTAAAAAGCAGACCCAAGACCAAGGGCAACGACAATTTGGACGATTATGACTACGGCGAGGATGATACCGATCAGGAGGACGAGGACTCCTGGGAGACCGAGGAATCTGACGAGCCGGACGCTGACGGGGGCGGCGACGAGGAAAGCGAGGACAAGACGGTTTGACCCGCTTCACCGACAGCCCCTATGAACGCATGATGACACGCAGGCCGGAGGGCGGGAAGGAAACTTCCCGTCCTCCTACTTTATCTCCCGGCCACCCCTGTTATGGCTGCGGAAATTACCGTGACGGTCAGCCCTGCGTGGGATTCTGCCACCGGCAGCTGACCGCATGGCTGCGGGAAAGGAGGATGAAAAACCATGAAGCTGGTGATCGCTGAGAAACCGTCCGTTGCCCAAAGTCTGGCCGCCGTGATTGGGGCCACCGCCCGCAAGGACGGCTATCTGGAGGGCGGCGGCTGGCGGGTCAGCTGGTGTGTGGGCCATCTGGCTGGTCTGGCCGACGCCGACGCTTATAACCCGGACTACGCCAAGTGGCGCTATGACGATCTGCCCATTCTGCCGGAACCCTGGCAGATGGTGGTGAGCAAGGACAAGAAGAAACAGTTTGATGTGCTGAAGCAGCTGATGAACGCCCCGGATGTGACCGAAGTGGTAAACGCCTGCGACGCCGGACGCGAGGGGGAGCTGATCTTCCGCAGCGTCTATGAGCTGGCGGGCTGCCAGAAGCCCATGAAGCGGCTCTGGATTTCCTCAATGGAGGATTCCGCCATCCGGGAGGGCTTTGCAAACCTGCGCCCCGGTGCAGAGTATGACGGCCTGCGGGATGCGGCCCTCTGCCGCGCCAAAGCGGACTGGCTGGTGGGTATCAATGCCACCCGGCTGTTTTCCGTGCTGTACCACCGGACCCTCAACATCGGACGTGTCATGTCCCCGACGCTGGCCCTCATTGTCCAGCGAGAAGCCGAGATCGACACCTTCAAGCCGGTGCCATTCTACACGGTCACACTGGAGCTGCCCGGTTTCACCGTTTCCGGGGAGCGCATGGCAGACAAGGCTGCCGCCCAACAGCTGAAAACGGCCTGCCAAGGTGCGGCTGCCACAGTGAAAAAAGTGGGGCGCAAAAACAAATCCGAGAAGCCGCCCGCCCTCTATGACCTGACCACCCTCCAACGGGACGCCAACCGGCTGCTGGGGTTCACCGCCCAGCAAACCCTGGACTACCTGCAAAATTTGTATGAAAAGAAGCTCTGTACCTACCCTCGGACGGACAGCCGCTATCTGACTTCGGATATGGCGGCGAGTCTACCGGAGCTGGTCCAGCTCACTGCCGGGGCGATGCCCTTTTCCAATGGCATGGAGATTGCCTGCAATGCCGCCCAGATTGTCAACGACAAGAAAGTGACCGACCATCATGCAGTGATCCCTACCCGCAACCTCCAGGGCGCGGACCTGTCCGGCCTGCCGGTGGGCGAAAAGGCGGTGCTGGAGTTGGTGGCTCTGCGCCTGCTGTGCGCCGTGGCCCAGCCCTATACCTTTGCGGAAACCGCCGTTGTTGTCGAGTGCGCCGGAGCGGAGTTTACTGCCAAAGGCCGCACAGTGAAAAATTACGGCTGGCGGGCGCTGGACGCTGCCTATCGCGCAGGGCTGAAGAATGTGGAGCAGGACAAAGAACCCGAGGACAAGGCTCTGCCTGAGCTGTCTGAAGGTCAGACGCTGCCCCTTTCTGGTGCTACCGTCAAGGAGGGCAAGACCACCCCGCCCAAGCACTTCACCGAAGATACGCTACTCTCCGCAATGGAGACTGCCGGGAAGGACGATATGCCGGAGGATGCCGAGCGCAAGGGCCTGGGGACCCCGGCCACCCGCGCCGGGATTCTGGAAAAGCTGGTTTCCACCGGCTTTTTGGAGCGCAAAAAGAGCAAGAAAACCGTGCAGCTCATGCCATCCCATGACGCGGTATCCCTTATCACCGTGTTGCCGGAGCAGCTGCAATCGCCCCTTCTGACTGCTGAGTGGGAGTACCGGCTGGGTGAGATCGAGCGTGGCGAGCTGGCCCCGGAGGATTTCATGGCTGGGATTAGTGCCATGCTCAAAGAACTTGTGGGAACCTATCAAGCTATCAAGGGAACGGAGTATTTGTTCAGCCCTTCCCACGAAGTGGTGGGCAAATGCCCCCGCTGTGGCGGAGAGGTTGCAGAAATGCAAAAAGGCTTCTTCTGTCAGACAGAATCTTGCAAATTTGCAATTTGGAAAAACAACAAGTGGTGGGAGATGAAGCACAAGCAACCTACCAAAGCCATCGTAACGGCACTGCTCAAAGATGGCCGCGCTCATGTGAGGGGCTTGTACTCCGAGAAAACCGGCAAGACCTACGATGCCACTGTGGTGTTGGCGGATGATGGGCAGTACGCCAACTTCAAGCTGGAGTTTGACCAGCAGAAAGGTGGCAAACGATGAAGCTCTCACGCTATGAACAGGAAACCATCATCCTCTACAACCAGGCCGAAGCCACCGCCGAGGTCTATACCCATGACCCCCGGCTGCTGGAGAAGCTGCGGCGACTGGCAGAGAAATACCCGGACCAGATTGTGAAAAAGGACCGCCAGACCTTTCTCGTTCCCAAACGCTGTGTGTCCGTCCGGGAACCTTACAGCGCCGAGCGCCGTAAGGCAGCCAGTGAACTGGCCAAGGCTGCCGGATACAGGCCGCCCACCCCCAAGAAAGGCAATGAGTAAGCATGGCTGAAAGTGTCTTTGAGGCTGTCAAGCAGTCCATCACCGTCCGAGAAGCAGCGCAGATGTACGGAATCGAGGTCAACCGGAGCGGCATGGCCTGTTGTCCCTTCCACGATGACAAAAATCCCAGCATGAAGCTGAACGAGGAATATTTTTATTGCTTTGGCTGCGGAGCCACCGGCGATGTGATTGACTTCACAGCGAGGCTCTACAATCTGTCCCCCAAAGAGGCCGCCGAGAAGCTGGCCCAGGATTTTGGCCTGGCTTATGACAGTCAGGCCCCTCCCCGGCGACGCCATGTCCGCCAGAAATCCGAGGCGCAGAAATTCAAGGAGGACCGAGACCATGCCTTTCGTGTCCTGGCCGACTACTTTCATTTGCTCCGCAAGTGGGAAACGGACTACACACCCAAAACACCGGAGGAAAATCCACATCCCCGATTCATGGAGGCAATCCAGAAAAAGGACTATGTGGGCTATCTGCTGGATTTTTTTCTGGAGAACAGCCCGGAGGAGCAAAAGCTGTGGATTGCCGAACATCAATCAGAAATAGCCAAATTGGAAAGGAGAGTGAAATTCATGGCTGATAAGACCACCAATCGAGAACGGTTACAAGAGATCACAGCGGGCATTGAACAGGGTATCAAGGAACTGTTTGAGAGCGAGAAGTATATGCGCTATCTGTCCGTCATGTCCAAGTTCCACCGCTACTCCGTCAACAACACCATGCTCATCTATATGCAGCGCCCGGACGCCACCCTGGTGGCCGGGTTCAACAAGTGGAAAAATCAGTTTGAGCGCCATGTGAAAAAGGGTGAGCATGGTATCACCATCATTGCCCCCACGCCCTACAAAAAGAAGATCGAGGAAATGAAGCGCGACCCGGATACTCATGCACCCATCCTGGACGCGGATGGCAAGGCGGTCATGGAGGAAAAAGAAATTGAAATCCCCATGTTCCGTCCGGTGAAGGTGTTCGATGTGAGCCAGACGGACGGAAAGCCCCTGCCAGAGCTGGCCTCCAGCCTGTCCGGGACGGTGCCGCACTATGAGGCTTTCATGGAAGCTCTGCGCCGCTCGGCTCCGGTTCCCATCGAGTTTGAGCCGATGGCCGAGAACATGGACGGCTATTTCTCCTCTGACCAGCAGCGGATCGCCATCCGGGAAGGCATGAGCGAGGTGCAGACTGTTTCCGCCGCTGTCCATGAGACCGCGCACAGTAAGCTCCACGACCCCAAAAAGTACGAAGCGGAGCCGACCTGGAAGATCGTGATGGTGAGCGAGGGCGGCACCAAGCATGACTTCCGTCTGGACTTCGCCACCGAAGCAGAGGCGGAACAGGCCGCCGCCGAGGAAGGCTGGCGCTATGTGGACGAGAATCGGTTTGAGTGGCGGTTGGAAGTGGAGGAAGATCTGACGGCGGTGAAACAGGCCGCCAAGAACCGCAACACCGAGGAAGTGGAGGCCGAGAGCATTTCTTATGCGGTTTGCCAGTATTTCGGCATCCAGACCGGCGAGAACAGTTTTGGCTACATCGCTTCCTGGTCGAAGGACAAGGAGCTGAAGGAGCTGCGGGCCAGTCTGGAGACCATCAACAAGACTTCCTGCGAGCTGATTAACGACATCGAGCGCAACTACAAGGAAATCTGCAAGGAGCGCGGCATTGACCTGACTGCCGCCACGGAACCGCAGCAGGACTCTATCGAGCAGCTGGCAGCAGACATCGACCAGTTCACTTTCGATTATGACCCTTATGAGTATCGGAACAATGCAGATAGCCGTGAGGACGCACTGCACGAACTGACTGCCACACTCCGAAGCGGAGATGCCAGCGGTGTACGCGAATGGCTCCAGAATATCGTGAACGAGGATGAACCGGATGAAACCACCCAAAAAGCTGCCGAGCTTATGGGACGCTTGGATCAGCTGGTGCCGATGACTGAACCGGAACAGCTGACCGAGCCGGAAAATACCGAAAGTGTCCAGCCCAGCGCCGAGTACCGGGAGGCCCTGTTGGTGCTGGATGATACCAGCTACCTTCATGTTCAGCCCTGCGACACCGGCTGGGACTACACGCTCTACGATGTGGCAACCATGAAGCAGATGGACGGCGGCCAGTTGGACGGGCCGGATATGGGCCGTTCCACAGCGGTTAGCCATATCTGCGAGGACCTGGGGATGGGCGGCAAGTCCATCAAGTATGCGCCGCTGTCCATGATCGAGACTTTGCAGGAGGCGGCTTACCACCAGATGCAGGAACAGGTCAGCCAGCAGACCACAGAAGCTGCCGCCACCCAGCTGCCGGATGCCCAGGAGCAGGCGTTGGACGAGTATCCCATGCCGGACCCGGCACTGACTCAGGATGATCTGGAGAAATGCGGCTACCTGGACGGTGACCTTCTGCCCCTCTCCAAAGAGCGAGCCTATGAGCTGATGGAGCGAGACCTGACCGTTTATATCGTCCAGGAGGGTGAAAACCCGGAAATGGCCTTTGACACTGCCGACCTGGACGCCCATGACGGTATCTTTGCTGTGTCCCGCGAGGAATGGGAGCAAAGCCCGGACTTTCACGAAAAAGTTTTGGAACGACAGGATCGGCAGTTGGAACGGGAACAGGCGTTTCTTTCCCATGAGGGAAATTGTTTTGCTATTTATCAGGTGAGCAAGGATGACCCGCAGAATGTGCGTTTTATGAATCTGGATTGGCTGCAATCGCACAATCTGTCCGTAGAGCGGAGTAACTATGACCTTATCTATACCGCCCCTCTGGACGGTTCCGGCAGCACTATGGAGCAGCTGGAAAGGCTGTATGAGCAGTTCAATCTGCAAAAGCCGGTGGATTTTCACAGCCCGTCTATGAGCGTCAGTGACATCGTTGCCATCAAGCAGAATGGTCAGGTATCCTGTCATTACTGCGACAGTGTTGGTTTCACCCAGGTGCAAGGTTTCTTGCCGGAAAATTCGCTGAGAAATGCGGAAATGACGGTGGAAGATGATTACGGCATGATCGACGGTATCATCAATAACGGCCCAAAGGAGCCGACAGTGGCCCAGCTGGAACAACAGGCCCGCAGTGGTCAGCCCATTTCTCTTATGGACTTGGCAGCAGCCGTCCATCGAGAGGAACGGGAAAAGAAAAAGTCCGTAATGGAGCAGCTGAAAAGCCAGCCCAAGACGGAACACAAAAAGACAGCGCAAAAAAAGAGCGCGGAAAGGGAGCTTTGATATGAACAACTTCACCTTTGAGGAAACGAACCTTCTTTGCATCTACAACACCGGCAGCCGCACCGGGCTGATCGACGCTCTGACGGAGATGCGCGGTGAGCTTTCGCCGGAGGAAGCCGAGCTGCGGGAACTGACGGACAG
Source organism: Claveliimonas monacensis (assembly GCF_014982975.1). GTDB lineage: Bacteria > Bacillota > Clostridia > Lachnospirales > Lachnospiraceae > Claveliimonas > Claveliimonas monacensis. The sequence goes on along the minus strand of NZ_JADCKL010000005.1, from coordinate 44,653 downwards.
CGCCCTGGGTAAACTCCAAGCTATGAACGACACCGAGTTTGCCGAACTGGAGCTGTACCCAGATTTCGACGAGTAAAAAACACACATAAAGACCTGATGGGACGGCCTGATATGCCGTCCCATTTCTATTCAACATGAAGGGAGGACAGAAAACCATGCCATCCAAAGCTGAATTTTACCGGCAGATGGCCGAACAGGTATCGACCCAGCTTGTAGGCAGCTGGAAGGAGTGGACGGCTTTTCTCACCACCGCCGCCCGCCTTTATAAATACCCATTCCACGAGCAAATGATGATTTACGCCCAGCGCCCGGATGCCACCGCCTGCGCCGAGTATGACCTGTGGAATGAAAAAATGGGACGGTATGTGCGCCGTGGCTCCAAGGGTATTGCCCTGGTGGACGATTCCGGCGACAAGCTTCGCCTGCGCTATGTGTTCGATATTTCCGATACCGGCACCCGTGAACATTCCCGTACACCCTGGTTGTGGCAGCTGGAAGAACAGCACATTGGGCCTGTGTCGGCCATGCTGGAGCAAAACTACGGCGTTGCCGGTGACAATCTCGCCCAGCAGCTCACGGATGTAGCCGGAAAGCTGGCGAGTGAGTATTGGGACGATCATCAGAGAGATTTCCGCTATATCGTTGACGGTTCGTTCCTGGCGGAGTACGATGATTACAACATCGAAGTCCAATTTAAGTCCGCCGCCACCGTCAGTATCGCCTATGCCCTGATGTCTCGCTGTGGGCTGGATACGGAACAATATTTCCAGCATGAGGACTTCATGCCGATTTTCGATTTCAATACCCCGGCCACGGTTGGGGCGTTGGGCGCGGCGGTCAGCCAGATTAACCAGCAGGTTTTGCGGCAGATCGGCGTCACCATCCAGATCTATGAGCGCGAGCAACTCGCGGAAAGGAGCGTTACACATGGAGAACAGCCTGACTTACACGATGAACGGAGATTATCAGATTCCCGACCTGAAGCTGACCGAACAGCCGGAGAAGCCCCTGGGCAAGTACGGCAGGATGCGGAAAGCGTACCTGAAGGAACACCGGCCCCTGATTTACAATCAGCTGCTGCTGACCGAGAAGCTGTACCCGCACCTCATCGAGATCGACGAGACAGCGCAGAGCCGTCTGGAGCAGATGATGCCCCAGCTGGCGAAAGACGCGGGCGCGACGGAGCAGCTGAAAGCCAGCGACCCGATGCGCTGGGTGGGCCTGATGAACACCTGCAAAGCACAGGCCGAGGAGATTCTGATGGCGGAGCTTATTCACAGCTGAGTTTCTTCCTCTCCGAAGCAGAACAAATCAGAATCATAGATGAAGCAGAGAATGTGAAAACATCCTCTGCTTTTTCTTTTGCCCAGGCTGACATCGACCATGTGCTGCGGCTGGGCGGCAACACCTATCGCCAGAGAGAGCGCATTGTCGCGGCCTTTGAGGAGCAGAAGTCCACCACCGAGATCGCAGACACCCTGAAAACCCTGTACCATGGCGGCAACGGGATTGGCAGCATCACTGCATGGTATGCCGAGGATGGAATCCATCTTTCCCACGGCAAAACTGCCCGTTACGATAAGTCCGCCCAGGTCATTTCCTGGGAGAGTGCCGCTGAGCGTATCGGCCAGCTTTTGCAGGACGGCCAGTTTGCCACCAATGTGGAGCTGGCTGAGGCTGCGGGCTATGAACGCTCCCTCCTCGCGGAAAAGTTCTGGAATCTGTACCACGATTTCAGCGAGGAAGCCAGAGAAGCTGGGTATCTGCCCATCCTTTCCAACAATCCGGGGCGCGGTTTCCCGGAGGAATCTGCATGGCTCACCGAACAGCTGAAAAGCCCGGAGTTTCGCCAGAACCTTGCGGAAGAATATGCTGCCTTCTGGACGGCCTACCAGCAGGATCGGGATTTGCTGCGCTTCCACTACCATAAACCCAAAGAAATTTGGGAGAACCTGCAAGATCTGTCCTTGCCTCGCACCACCTTTACCTCTCAGTTGACGGAAGTACCTTCGGTCAAGCAGTTTATCTCTGAGGACGAGATCGACGCCGCCATGACCAGAGGCAGCGGATTTGAGGGCGGTAAGGGCCGAGTTTTCACCTTTTTCCAGGAACCCCATACGGATAAGGAAAAGGTGGATTTTCTCAAACATAAGTATGGTATTGGCGGTCACTCCCATGCCCTGTCCGGTGCAATGAAAAGCGATGAAAGCCACGACGGAAAAGGTCTGCACTACAAAAAAGACGGCTGCCCGGATGTGCATTTCACCTGGGAGAAAGTCGCCAAACGGATTACCGACCTGATCCAGAAGGGACGCTATCTCACAGAACAGGAACAGGCGGAGTATGACAAAATCCAGGCAGAAAAGGCCCTGGCGGAAGAAGATGCCCTGCAAGCCCAGCAGCCGGACCCGGCTGTGTGGGAATACAACGGCGTCAAGGAGCGCCACCCGGATGATATAATCCTCTACCAAATGGGGGATTTTTTTGAGCTGTACGGTGAGGACGCCAAAACTGCTGCTGCGGAACTGGACCTCAATCTCACGACCCGCGCTATCCCCGGCGGTGGCCGTGTGGAAATGTGCGGCTTTCCGGCAAACCGGCTGGAGCAGGTTGTGGAACAGCTGCGGGATAAGCATGATGTGACCATTTCCGCTGTCCCGAAGGGCGGCAGGGAGCGGCAGGAGTATTCCATGCCCTCTATCGACCATGAGGCGGAACAGCACATCAATGCCCAGGAAGCGGAGTTTGGCGCAGACGGGACCAGAGTATTTCAGGAGACCGAAGCAGCCGCAGCCCCTACGATTCGAGAACTGCATGAGCAATACAAGCCCATTGTACTTGCCGCTGTTATGGAAGATGTGCCATATCGCAATGCCTGCGGTCACAGTGACCATGAGAACGCCGTGATCGAGGGCAATGCCGCTATTCGCCGTGCTGTCCTGGGATCTGGCAACATGGAGCTGCTCCGCCTCTATTCCGACACACCGGAGTTCCGCCAGCGCCTTCATCGAGAAATCATCGACGAGACCTATCCCAAGCTCCATGAGCTGCTGCACCCTCTCACGGACAATGACATCGACAAGGCTATCCAGGACTGGAACGGCAAAATCGAAAGTAAACACGCCGTTGTCCGTTACATGGAGAAACATGGGCGGGAAAAAGATACCGCTGCATGGCTGGCCCATGAGTTTGACGGCGGCGATGGCAAAACCCCGTTTTCGGTTCGCCCGGAAAGCCCCGAAGGAACGGTGCTGCCCTGGCCCAAGGTACAGCGCCGGATCGCTCAGCTTATCAAGGAGGACCGGTTCTACACCGAAGCGGAACAGGACCGGTTCGACAACATCGACCCCATCGCCATTCGGGAGGCTTTGGCCGAGCGCGGCATTGTGAATGGTGAACTGGTGGATGAGGAAAAACTGGATAATGACCCATTCATCCAGCGTGTTATGGCGGATGTGGAGGCCATATCCAGAGAGAGCGTCCCGGCAGATGAGCCGGAACAGCCTTCTCCCCATAATTTGCGTGTTCTGGTTTCAGATGAGGAATACGCTGCGGCTCGTGGCACACTCCGGGAGCGAACCTCCTACGATCCAGCGGTTCCTCCTTACAATGTGGGTGATATTGTCTATCTGGATGACCGGCCCCATCAGATCACAGAGCTGCGGGATGACACGGTGCAGCTGCTGCCCACCGGCATGAGCTATCCCATCTACCGGGCTGAGAGCCGGGAACGGTTTGAGCAGCTTTTGCGGGAGGATAACCGCAACGACTTCTATACCGAATTCCTGCCTGCAAATCTGGATACGGTGGACCAGGACCTTCGGGATGTGCTGGCCCATGGCCTGATTGGTGAGGCGGACAAGGCGGAGCTTTCCGAGCTTCTTCGCAACGGCAAGAGTAACCAGGAGGTAGCCTTGTGGCTGAGCCGGGCCTATCCCAACATCGTGGAAACGATGGAGCTGGAGACCGGCGAGACCGCCGATTACCGCACGATGCCGGAAGGTATCGAGCTGGAAGTGCTGGATGCAGATGAAAAGCGTCTGGCCATGCTGTTCTTCCAGTGGAGCGAGGTTGCGCCTTTGCTGCGCGGGATGTATGCCCGTCAGTTGGACGGTTTTGAGCAGGAACGCCCCGAACCGGCTGCCGAAACCCCGGCCTTCCAAGCCGAGACTGTGGCTGTCTATCCGGGCGATAAGAACAATCTGCCCTATGATGTGGTTGTTCAGACCCTGCGAACCAATGAGCCGGAGCCGCCCACGCCTGCTGTCGAGCCGGAAAAGACTCTGGATGAGGTACTGGACGAACACCCCGTTTCCATTCAGGTAAACGGCGAGTGGCAGACCTTCCCCAATGTCAAAGCTGCCGAGGAAGCCTCTTATGAGGAATACAAGGCCAATCTGCGTCGCACCGCCGAGAATTTCCGTATCACTGACGATCACCTGGGCGAAGGCGGCCCCAAGGCTAAGTTCCAGGCCAATGTCGAGGCAATCAAGCTGCTGAAATACCTGGAGGAAACCACCGAGCAGGCAACGCCGGAACAGCAGAAAATCCTTTCTCGGTATGTGGGCTGGGGCGGCCTTGCCGATGCCTTTGACCCCGACAAGGAAAGCTGGAGCAAGGAATATGCCCAGCTGAAGGAACTGCTGACCCCGGAGGAATACGCTGCTGCCAGAGGTTCCACCCTCAACGCGCACTACACCAGCCCTACGGTCATCAAAGCGATTTACGAGGCTGTGGGCCGCATGGGATTTGAGACCGGCAACATCCTGGAGCCGTCCTGTGGTGTAGGCAATTTCTTCGGTATGCTGCCGGAGGAAATGCGAAACAGCCGTCTTTACGGCGTGGAGCTGGATTCCATCAGCGGGCGTATTGCCCAGCAGCTCTACCCCAAGGCCGACATCACCGTGGCAGGGTTTGAGACCACCGACAGGCGGGATTTCTACGATCTGGCGGTGGGTAATGTACCGTTTGGCCAGTATCAGGTTCGGGATAAAGCCTATGACAAGCTGAATTTCAGCATTCACAACTACTTTTTCGCCAAGGCTCTGGATCAGGTTCGTCCCGGTGGCGTGGTGGCCTTTGTCACCAGCCGCTACACGATGGACGCCAAGGATTCCACCGTGCGCCGGTATCTTGCTCAGCGCGCCGAACTGCTGGGGGCCATCCGTCTGCCCAATGACGCTTTCAAAAAGAACGCAGGTGCCGAGGTCGTTTCGGACATCATCTTCCTGCAAAAGCGTGACCGTCCGTTGGACATCGTGCCGGAGTGGACGCAGACCGGGCAGACCGAGGACGGCTTTGCCATCAACCGCTATTTCCTGGACCACCCGGAAATGGTGCTGGGCCGACAGGAACCGGAAAGCACCGCCCACGGCATGGACTACACCGTGAACCCCATCGAGGGGCTGGAGCTTGCCGATCAGCTGCATGATGCCGTGAAGTACATTCGCGGCACCTACCAGGAGGCCGAGCTGCCGGAGCTGGGCGAGGGCGAAGCCATCGACACTTCTATCCCTGCTGACCCCAATGTGAAAAATTACTCCTACACCGTTGTGGACGGCGATGTGTATTACCGTGAAAACAGCTGTATGGTACGGCCTGACCTGAATGCCACCGCCGAAGCCCGTGTGAAAGGACTGGTGGGTCTGCGAGAATGTGTCCAGCAGCTCATTGATCTGCAAATGGACGCCGCCACACCGGACAGCGCCATCCAGGACAAACAGGCCGAACTGAACCGGCTCTATGACAGCTTCTCTGCAAAATATGGTCTTATCAATGACCGGGCGAACCGGCTGGCCTTTGCTGATGATTCCAGCTACTATCTGCTCTGCGCGCTGGAAGTCATTGACGAGGACGGCAAGCTGGAGCGCAAGGCGGATATGTTCACCAAGCGCACCATCAAGCCCCACAAGGCGGTGGACACTGTGGATACCGCAAGTGAAGCTCTGGCCGTATCAATTTCCGAAAAAGCCTTTGTCGATATGGCGTATATGGCGGAGTTGACCGGCAAGACCGGCGACGAACTGGCCGCCGAGCTAAAAGGCGTGATCTTCCGTGTACCTGGGCAGTTGGAGAAAGACGGCACTCCCCATTATGTAACAGCCGACGAATACCTGTCCGGCAATGTGCGGCGCAAGCTGCGTCAGGCACAGCGGGCCGCACAGCAGGACCCTTCCTTTGCAGTCAATGTGGAGGCCCTTACCGCTGCCCAGCCCAAAGACCTGGATGCGTCGGAGATTGAGGTGCGCCTGGGCGCTACCTGGATCGACAAAGAGTACATCCAGCAGTTTATGTATGAGACCTTCGACACGCCGTTTTATCTCCAGCGCAATATCGAGGTCAACTATTCTTCTTTCACCGCTGAGTGGCAGATCACCGGCAAAAGCTCTGTAAGCCAGAACAATGTGGCAGCCTATACCACCTACGGAACCAGCCGTGCCAATGCCTACAAGATTCTGGAGGACAGCCTGAACCTGCGGGATGTCCGTATCTACGACACCATAGAGGATGCAGACGGCAAAGAGCGCCGGGTGTTGAATGCCAAAGAGACCACCCTGGCCGCCCAAAAGCAGCAAGCGATCCGGGACGCTTTCAAAGACTGGATTTGGAAAGACCCGGACCGCCGCCAAGCTCTGGTCCGCCAGTACAATGAGGAAATGAACTCCACCCGTCCCCGTGAATACGACGGCGGACACATTACTTTCGGTGGTATGAACCCGGCCATCACCTTGCGGGAACACCAGAAAAACGCTATCGCTCATGTGCTGTACGGCGGCAATACGCTGCTGGCACACGAGGTAGGCGCTGGCAAAACCTTTGAAATGGTGGCTGCCGCCATGGAGAGTAAGCGCCTGGGCTTGTGTCAGAAATCCCTCTTTGTGGTGCCGAACCATCTGACCGAACAATGGGCGTCGGAGTTTCTGCGGCTCTATCCTTCCGCCAACATTCTTGTCACCACCAAAAAGGACTTTGAGACCCACAACCGCAAGAAGTTCTGCGCCCGCATTGCCACCGGCGATTATGACGCCATCATCATGGGACACAGCCAGTTTGAGAAAATCCCCATCAGCCGAGAGCGTCAGGAACGGCTCCTTCAGGAGCAGATCGACGAGATCACCGAGGGCATTGCCGAGGTGAAGTACAGCGGCGGTGAGCGTTTCACGGTCAAGCAGTTGGAACGCACCAAGAAGTCCCTGGAAGCCCGGCTGGAGAAATTGCAGGCCGAGAGCCGCAAGGACGATGTGGTAACATTCGAGCAGTTGGGTGTGGACCGCCTGTTCGTCGATGAGGCGCATAACTATAAAAACCTGTTTTTATACACCAAGATGCGGAATGTGGCAGGTCTCTCCACAAGCGATGCCCAAAAGTCCAGCGATATGTTTGCAAAGTGTCGCTATATGGATGAACTGACCGGAAACCGTGGTGTGATTTTCGCCACTGGCACCCCCGTATCGAACAGCATGACCGAACTTTACACCATGCAGCGGTATCTCCAGTATGACCGCCTGCAAGAGCTGAACATGACCCACTTCGACTGCTGGGCCAGCCGCTTCGGAGAAACCGTCACGGCGCTGGAGCTGGCACCGGAAGGCACCGGCTACCGGGCAAGAACGAGATTCAGCAAGTTTTTCAACCTCCCGGAGCTGATGAACTTGTTCCGTGAAGTTGCCGACATCAAAACCGCCGATCAGCTGAACTTGCCCACCCCGGAGGTGGAATACCACAACATCGTGGCCCAGCCTACTGAACACCAAAAAGAGATGGTGCAGGTTCTCTCCGAGCGCGCCTCCAGGGTACACAGCGGCAGCGTTGACCCCTCAGAGGACAATATGCTCAAGATTACCGGCGATGGCCGCAAGCTGGGTCTGGACCAGCGTATCATCAACCAGCTGCTGCCGGATGAACCCGGCACCAAGGTCAATCAGTGTGTGGGTAATATCATGCAGATCTGGCGGGACGGCGAGGCTGACAAGCTGACCCAGCTGGTATTCTGCGACATTTCCACGCCCCAGGCAGCCCCCTCCAAAAAGGCAGCCAAACAGCTGGATAATCCCACACTTCATGCGCTGGAACAGGCTGTGCCGTTGGATGAGCCTGAGCCTGCCTTTACCATCTATGAGGACATCCGCCAGAAGCTCATCGCCCAGGGAATGCCCGCCGAGCAGATTGCTTTTATCCACGAAGCCAAGACCGAGGTGCAGAAGAAAGAACTGTTTTCCAAGGTTCGCACTGGGCAGGTGCGCGTCCTGCTGGGCAGCACCTCCAAAATGGGCGCTGGCACCAATGTGCAGGACCGGCTTGTGGCGCTCCATGACCTGGATTGTCCGTGGCGTCCGGGAGACCTTGCCCAGCGCAAGGGCCGTATCGAGCGCCAGGGCAACCAGAATCCGCTGGTCCATGTGTACCGCTATGTTACCGAGGGAACTTTCGATGCCTACCTGTGGCAGACGGTGGAGAACAAACAGAAATTCATTTCGCAAATCATGACCAGCAAAAGCCCGGTCCGCTCCTGCGATGATGTGGACGAAACGGCGCTGTCCTTTGCCGAGATCAAGGCCCTGTGCGCCGGAGACCCCCGTATCAAGGAGCGCATGGATTTGGATGTGGAGGTTGCGCGTCTGAAGCTGATGAAAGCTGACCATCAGAGCAAGCAGTACCGCCTGGAGGATCAGTTGCTCAAATACTTCCCCCAGGAAATCGAAACTAACAAGGGGTTTATTAAAGGCTTTGAAGCGGATCTGGAGACCCTGGCCGCCCATCCTCACCCGGAGGATGGCTTTGCTGGAATGGAGATCCGGGGCGATGTGCTGACTGACAAAGAAAACGCCGGTGCAGCCTTGCTAGACGCCTGTAAGGAGGTCAAAGGCTCCGAACCGGTGCAGATCGGCAGCTATCGGGGCTTTACTATGTCCGTGGAGTTTTCCGCTTGGAAACAGGAATATACGCTCCTGTTGAAAGGCCAGATGACCCACCGGGCAAGCCTCGGCACAGACCCGCGCGGAAACCTCACCCGTATCGACAATGCACTGGCTCAAATGCCTCAGCGTTTGGAAGCCGTGAAAAACCAGCTGGACAACCTTTACCAACAGCAGGCCGCAGCCAAAGAGGAAATCGGAAAGCCGTTTCCCTTTGAGGATGATCTGCGAGTCAAGTCCGCCCGTCTGGTGGAACTGGACACGCTGCTGAACATTGACGGCAAGGGCCATGCCCAGCCGGAAACTGTGGTTGCCAAGAGCGCACGGCCTTCGGTGCTGGACAGCTTGAAGCGCCCGGTGCCACCCCGTAGCCCTGAAAAGAAACCGAAACAACATGAGGAGGTGCGATAACATGAATACCAACGATCTGAATACGGCCCTTTATGAGAAGATGGCCGCTGAACAGGACAAATACCGGGACTGGCTGAAAAGCCAGCCCCCGGAGGAAATCCTGCACCATACCTATGAGTACACCGTCCGGGAGGACATTGTGATGGCGATGGAGGACTTGGAGCTGACCGATGCCCAGGCCCAGGCGCTTTTGGATTCGCCTACACCGCTGGCCGATGTGTACCGTCACTTTGAGAAGCTGGAGACCGGCTACATGGATGTGATCCGGGACAGCATTGAAAACCGAGCGGATGATGTGTGTAAGGTTTTGGAAGAACAGCGGTCCATCCCTCTCTATCTCCATTCTGCCGCCTATGCGTCCCAGCATGGGGAGATGGCACAATATAACCGCTCTTATCAGGCAAACTTTGACTGTAAAGAGGCCATTGAACACGCCATCAGCGCCCACTATGCGGATAACCGACTGGATACGGAGTCTGCGGTTAAGGCGGTGCTGGAAAAGTTCGGGTCGGAACGAGTACAGTTCATCCTTGCCAACACCATCCAGCATAAGGACAGCGACGGTCGCGTTTCCCGTGACAACAAAGCCTGGGCAAAGACCATTCCCATGCCGGAGGACAGCGGCACTTCGCGCCACTGTGCTTATCTGGTTGTGGATGAGGTCAATCTTGGTCTGACCGATCTGTTTACACGGCAGGCACGAAAAACGCTTCAGGAACCGGAGAAAGGCTCTGTCTTGCAAAAGCTCAAACAGGAGCCTACCACCCACAAGCCTGCTTTATCGAAGAAACAGGAGCCGGAACGATGAGCGCCAAAAAGCGTAAACGGGATGTGCCGGTCCTGTTTTGGGTTTCCGATGCGGAGATGGAAGCGATCCAGCAGAAAATGGCACAGTTCGGAACAAAAAACCTGAGCGCCTATCTGCGGAAGATGGCTGTGGACGGCTATGTGGTACAGCTGGACTTGCCGGAGCTGAAGGAACTGGTATCCCTGTTGCGCCGAAGCAGCAATAACCTGAACCAGCTCACCCGACGGGTACATGAAACGGGGCGGATTTATGATGCTGACCTGGAGGATATAGCCCAACGGCAGGAGCAGTTATGGGAGGGCGTGAAAGAAATCCTAACCCAGCTTTCCAGGCTTTCGTAACAGGGATATATGCCCCAACTGCGGAGGGAGGAACGGCGTTCTTTTCGCCGCGCCTTCCTCCGTTTTTTCTTTTGCCCATATCCTTGTCTTTTTGAAATGTTGGAAGGATAATATGGGTAGAAAACAGATTGCCGCAAAGGAGTTGAGAATAGATGAAAACCTTTGAGAAGGTGTTGGAGATTTTTCGTGAGTATTTGGACTGTGATCTAGAGGAAGAAGTCCTCCCTTGTCGAGAAGGTTATCTCCGCGTCACATGGAATGGAGATTCCCGCTACTGTGTGGATGGACTTCTCAGCCGGACACCGGACGAACTATTCGAGGTGCTGTTATCTGATTATCGCAGCTATGAGGAACTGCGGCTAACCAAAGGATGCCGAGAAGTGACGGAAGAAGATGAAAGACAGGCAGAAATTCTCTGTCAGAGCTTTCGGGAACGATGGAAGGAGGAAGAAAAATGAGGGCGATCTGGTTCATTCTGAAACTGCCGTTGAAGATTTTAATGGCTCCGGTGATTCTGTCGCTGACCCTGTTCGTCTGGATTTGTGTGGGGATTGTCTATGTCTCCGGTTTGGTGCTGGGGCTTATCAGCATGGTGGTTGCCCTGCTGGGTGTGGCAGTTCTGATTACTTACTCCTTGCAAAACGGCATTATCCTGCTGGTGATAGCATTTCTCATTAGTCCCTATGGTTTGCCAATGGCTGCAATCTGGCTACTGGGCAAGGTACAGGACTTGAAGTTTATCATTCAAGATTTGGTTTATGGATAATATGAAAACCTCCGACGAATTTCGTCGGAGGTTTTATGGTTCTAGGTTATCTTCTTGAAAAAGCGGCGATGCAAAAAAGGTATCTATCCCAATCCCCATTCCTTGGCACATCTCATGAATGATCCGTAGCTTAACCGAATCATACGAGCAGTTGATGACATTTCCAATCGTAGACTTGGGAACACCGCTTTTCATATACAGTTGATATTGTGTCATTTTTCTTTCATCTAGTAATTCTAACAGACGTTTGCTTACCGCCTCGTTTAGCTTCATTCTATACACCGCCCCTGTGACTGTACTATATTTAGTATATGGGCAGTTTTGCTAAAATTGGTCCCTGTACCTGTACTAATAGAGCTATTTGCAGTATGATGGTAATAGGGGTGCCATCGTATGAACGTAACTTTTTGTGGCCATTCGCAAATCACAAAGGCAGACAATATTGCGAATTGGCTTCGCAATGTAACACAAGACCTAATTGAGCAAGGAGCAACAACTTTTTATCTTGGAGGATATGGAGAGTTCGACAGTTTAGCAGCGTCTATTTTACGGGAACAAAAGAAAAAGTATCCGCAAATCGAGCTGGTTCTTGTATTGGCATATTTGAACACTGGCCGGGATGTTTCTGGCTATGACAGTACCGTGTATCCACCGCTGGAAAACGTACCGCGCCGTTTTTCGATTTCTCATAGAAATCGCTGGATGGTAGAGTCCGCCGATGTAGTGGTGGCCTATGTTCTCCATGATTGGGGCGGAGCAGCCACAACGTTACGGTGTGCCAAACAGAAAAAGAAGCAGATTATTTCATATCGTGATGAAATGGGCAGCTGAGGTTGTCTATTTTGCTGCCACTTCATATTTCCAAAACTGTTGAACGTTAAGCTGTCGGTAAAATTATGCCGAATTTTCATCACTTTACTTTTGAACTAATATTGCTTATAATATTAGTGTGAAAGGAAGTGGTACGGTGGGACAATTTGAACAGCTGGATCAGCTGCTGGAAACACAGGATGGGATGCTGCGAACAGCTCAAGTAGTATCTGCTGGTATTTCTAAGCCTGTTTTTTATGATTATGTGCACTCACGGGAATTGGAGCGGGTCGCGCATGGAATTTATCTTTCCAAGGATGCCTGGGTCGATGCCATGTACTTACTTCATCTGCGGGTCGAACAGGCAGTGTTTTCCCATGAGACAGCTTTATTTTTTCACGATCTGACAGACCGCGAGCCGCTGGAATATACGGTCACAGTCAAGACCGGATATAATCCCTCCAAGCTGAAAGCAGAGGGCGTACAGGTATTCACCATTAAGGCGGAACTGCATGGGGTGGGCCTGACAACGGCTCAGACACCATTTGGGCATACAGTTCCTGTCTATGACCTGGAGCGCACCATCTGCGACCTGCTCCGCAGCAGGAACAACATGGAGATGCAGACTTTTCAAGGGGCATTAAAGATGTATGCCAGAAGAAAAGACAAAGACCTGCGGACATTGATGCGGTATGCCGGTATGTTCCGGGTAGAAAAAATTCTGCGGCAGTATTTGGAGGTGCTTTTATGATAAAAACAGCAAGGCAGTTGAAGGATCTGATCCGCAATCTTTCCAGAAAAAAATCTGCGGACGCCCAGCTCTTGATGCGGAACTACATGATGGAGCGTTTTCTGGAGCGTATCTCCCTTTCTGAATATCGTGACAAATTTATTCTGAAAGGCGGTATGCTGGTAGCGGCTATGGTTGGTCTGGATGCCCGTTCCACGATGGATTTGGACGCTACTGTAAAAGGAGCCAATGTCAATGTGGAGGACATAGAGAATTTGATTTCCGCTATTGTGAGTGTCCCGCTTGATGATGGCGTCAAATTCCAGCTGAAAAGTATTTCGGAGATTATGGATGAGGCGGAATATCCGGGGATTCGCGTAAATATGACTACAACCTTTGACGGTGTGGTGACGCCTTTGAAGATTGACATTTCCACAGGGGATGCCATTACCCCCAGGGAGATCCGCTACTCTTTCAAGCTGATGCTGGAAGATCGCTCCATTGATATTTGGGCGTACAATCTGGAAACGGTTCTGGCCGAAAAGCTGGAAACGATCATTACCAGAACTACCACCAACACCCGCATGAGAGATTTCTATGACATTTATATTCTGGAACAGCTGCATGGGAATACATTGGACCCTCAGATTCTCCATGATGCGCTGCGGGCCACTGCTCACAAACGCGGGACAGAACGACATCTTGCAGAAGCTGCCGAAGTTTTTGAGGAAGTGGAGAACAGCTCGGTTATGCAGAAACTTTGGGAATCGTACCGCAAAAAATTTTCCTATGCGGCAGATCTGGAGTGGAACATCATCATGGGGGCGGTGCGCAGTTTATACGCTCTCAGTGAAAAGGAATCGAGCCTATGAAGAAGCACGGCCATTATTGTAAAGTCTGCGGAGAATATAAGGCTAATGAAAAATTTTCCGGCAAAGGTCATGCGGCGCACGTCTGTAAATCCTGTGCTTCTTTGCCGCCGGAGAAGCAAGCGGAGCAAATGACAATAAACCGCTTGCTGAATCTCCCATGGAGATTATCAAAGGAGCAGATTTCCTGGCTGAAGAACCGAATGAAAGATAAGCGCCGGGAAGTTCGTGCGCTGGCAAAAGAACAATACGAGATGAGGTTTCCTCCGAAGCGGTTAGAGGACATCGAGGACAATTTTGATTTTCTCGATGAGGACGATTTAATAGAATAACAAAAGCGGTCTGCACCATGCAGGCCGTTTCTTTTTTGGAAAGGAGGTCTCCCTTATGGCAACCACACGCATCATGCCGCTGCATATCGGCAAGGGTCGGACTGAGAGCCGTGCCATCAGCGATATTATTGACTATGTGGCAAATCCCCAAAAGACCGACAACGGAAAATTGATTACCAGCTATGGATGTGACAGCCGCACTGCTGATGCAGAGTTTCTGTTGGCAAAGCGGCAGTATATTGCCGCCACCGGACGAGTGCGCGGTACAGATGATGTGATCGCCTACCATGTGCGCCAGTCGTTCAGGCCCGGAGAGATCACACCGGAGGAAGCCAACCGGCTGGGCATAGAATTTGCCAGGCGGTTCACCAAAGGCAATCATTCCTTTGTGGTCTGCACCCACATCGACAAATCGCATATTCATAATCACATCATCTGGTCGGCGGTCAATATGGATTGTGACCGGAAGTTCCGTAACTTTTGGGGAAGCACCAGAGCTGTTCGACGTTTAAGTGACACCATTTGTATCGAGAACGGACTATCCATTGTGGAGAACCCCAAGCCCCACGGAAAAAGCTACAACAAGTGGCTGGGCGAACAAGCCAAGCCCTCCCATCGGGAACAGCTACGGGTGATGATTGACCGGGCGCTGGAGCAAAAGCCAGCAGACTTTGACACACTTCTGCAACTGCTTTCCGAGATGGGCTGCGAGGTATCTCGGCGCGGGAAAGCAATCCGCCTTAAAGCTCCCGGCTGGAAGAATGTAGCCCGTATGGATGACAAGCTGGGAGCCGGGTACAGCGAAACAGAAATCCGTGCGGTGCTGGCTGGAGAAAAGCAGCACACGCCCCGCAAGAAATCCACCGTGCAGCCGGAGCCACCCAAGGTCAATTTGCTGGTGGATATTCAGGCAAAATTGCAGGCCGGGAAAGGTGCTGGATATGCACGCTGGGCCAAGGTTTTTAACTTAAAACAGATGGCGCAGACCGTGAATTTTCTTACCGAACATCACCTACTGGACTATACAGAGCTGGAAGAAAAAGCGGTGGCGGCTACCGCCCATCACAATGAGCTGTCAGCGCAGATTAAGGCGACGGAGAAACGCATGGCAGAGATCGCCGTCCTGCGTACCCATATCGTTAATTATGCCAAGACCCGCGAGACCTATGTTGCCTATCGCAAGGCCGGTTATTCCCGAAAATTTCGGGAGGAACATGAGCAAGAAATTCTGCTCCATCAGGCGGCAAAAAATGCCTTTGATGAGATGGGAGTGAAGAAGCTGCCCAAGGTCAAAGACCTGCAATCTGAGTATGCCAAACTGCTGGAGGAAAAGAAGAAAACCTACGCCGAGTACCGGCGTTCCCGTGAGGAAATGCGGGAACTTTTGACGGCAAAGGCCAATGTGGATCGGCTGCTGAAAATGGATGAGGAACAGAAAAAAGAACAAGAAAAAGACCACGGCCAGCGGTAAGCCGGTCATGGTCATAAGCGTCCATCGGACGCGTAGCCGCAGAATGAAATTCTGCGTTCAAAGGGGCTTGGGGGCGCTGCCCTCAACAAGCAAAGCAGAGGGGGAAATCACGTCAGGATTTTTCCCTCTGTGGGCCGAGTGTATTAACACCGGCATCGCTTGCCACTTTTGTTCGCAAACAATATCCGTATCCTTTACACGATGATTTACTTTTATTATCATAGTCGTAATAAGTATATAAACTACTTACATATAAGCACCTAAAATATGAAAGGGCTGATAAAATGATGACCTTTGAAAAGGTTTTAGAAGTATTCAACGATTACCTAAATAAAGATAGTGTTTTGGAGGTGGTGAACACTAAGCGAGGATACACCGTTATGATTTGGGATGAAAAAGATGAGCAATGGTTTGGTGTGGAACATTGCAAAGCCCCCGAGCTTTTACGGGATGCCTTACTTGATGGCTATCGTGATTTTTTAGAGCAACAACTTACTCATAACCGCAGGAGTTTAACCGAAACAGAAATCTTAGATATTCAAAACCGATGTGAACAGCTTTATGATTTGTGTGGAGAATAAAAAAATAACCTAAAAAGTGCGATAGCCTGTGTAGGTGTCGCACTTTTTTCAGTTGGCTTGGCTTACGAAAACAGCGTTAATTATTCCGCAGTTTCTCTTGCCTTTTTCAAGCCTTGAGCCGTAGCTTCCATCACGATAAGCTCCTTTTCTTCCATATCATTCAACAGTACATCAACTTGTTTGCGGCGATTGTTGTCGCCATCTTCATTGCATGGAAAAAAGAACTGGTCTACAGAGATGTCAAGCAAGGTAGTAATGAGATAAAATTTGTTAAGCCTTGGGTGCTGCCCCCTGTTCTCTATATACATAATAGAGCGTGGCGTAAGGTCTACCAGTTGGGCAAGATATTCCTGTGTCCACCCTTTTGCTTCCCGAGCTTTTTTTATCGCTATACCTAACGGCTTAAAATCAAGTTTTCTTTCATCTTGGTACATTTTAATATCATCCTATATCATTGTACATTTCGGGTGATGATATTTGAACGAAGTATGATTTTATGTTTAGTAGTGTATAATTTCGTATTAGTGGAGAGAAACTTGCTATTATTCGTCATTCCGTATATAATAATTATATACTCTTTGCGAAAGGAAGTTGATATTATGAATTACATTTCTGTGAAAGCCGCTTCTGAAAAATGGGGCATATCGGAAAGACGGATACAAAAATTATGTGAGGAAAATCGCATTGACGGAACTGAAAAATTTGGTCGTGCATGGATGATACCAAAAGATGCAGAAAAACCCGTTGATGGACGTATGAAAACAAGGAACAAACAGGAGGAGAATCATGGAATTTAATGAAAAGCTACAACAGCTTAGGACTGGAAAGAACTTAACGCAGGAACAACTTGCGGAGCAATTATATGTATCAAGAACAGCCATTTCAAAATGGGAAAGCGGCAAGGGTTACCCTAACATTGAGTCGCTCAAGTGTATTTCTAAATTCTTTTCTGTGACCATAGATGAACTGCTATCGGGCGAAGAACTGATTACACTTGCCGAAACTGAAAATCGTTCCAACTTGAAAAAAATTTACAGTTTCATTTATGGAATATTAGATATGATGGCGGTTACTTTTATACTTTTGCCGTTGTATGGTAAGCTTGTTGACGGATATATTTATTCTGTCAATCTACTTTCATTTACAGACACTACCCCAATATATCTTGCAATCTATTGGATTGTTTTTATTGTTTTGATTGCACTTGGGATAGCGAAACTGATGTGTGTTTGTTTTGAAAAGGAATCATGGAGCAACATAATCACAAAATGCTCTCTCGTGCTGAGTACGCTTTTTATCTGCTTCTTCGCTGCGGCAAGACAACCCTATGTAACCGCCCTTATGTTTCTGCTATTTGTTGCTAAAATATTTGTCTGGATAAAGCAAACCCAAACAAAGTAAAATGCCATAAACCCTTTAAAATAGGCTCTGACACGATAAGTGTCGGAGCTTTTTTCGTGCTGACATCTATTGTGTCGGCATTGTGACGGTAGATTTCTTGGCTTCTATGCAATACTCGTGGATAATAAGATTGTGGTCAGCGAAAACAAGAACAGCAACCCACGGAAAGGAGAATCAAATATGGATTATATCATTGAAACAGAAAATCTTACGAAGCGATACGGAACAGCCACCGTTGTCGATAAGGTAAATCTTCATGTGCCAAAGGGCAAAATTTATGGTTTGCTCGGCAGAAACGGAGCAGGCAAAACCACAGCAATGAAAATGATGTTGCAGCTTGCTTTCCCAACGGAGGGAACGGTACGCTTGTTTGGCACAAACTATAAGGAAAATATCCATACCCTTTATAGCAAAGTAGGCTCTATTATCGAAACACCGGGATTTTACAGTAATTTAACAGGGTATGAGAATTTGCAAATTCTCGCTAAACTGCGAGGGGGAGTATCTAAAAGTGGAGTAGAAAAAGCTCTTGAAGTTGTGGGGCTGCATAAGGAGAAAAGAAAAGTCTTTTCCGATTATTCCCTCGGAATGAAGCAACGGCTTGGTATTGCCGCCGCCATTATGCACGAGCCGGAGCTTTTAATACTTGACGAACCGATTAACGGACTTGACCCCATTGGAATAGTTGAAATACGCTCATTTTTATCTGAACTTAGTCACAATCATGGCATTACCATTTTTATCTCAAGCCATGTTTTAAGCGAGATTGAACAGATAGCAGATATTATCGGCGTTATGCACGAGGGGCATTTAGTAGAGGAAGTGAATATATCCGAGCTTCACAAAAGGAATCGAAAATACATTCAATTTGATTTATCTGACAGTGAGATAGCCGGAAAGATTTTAGAAAACCACTACCACATGACGGATTTTACAGTGCAGGACGGTACGGTGAGAATTTATGACTTTAGCCAAAGTGTTGGAGAAATCAATCGAGAATTTGCACGAAATGGACTGCTCGTGACAAGGATAAATGATAGTGAGGAAAACTTAGAGGACTACTTTTCTAAACTGATTGGAGGTGGCGGTATTGCTTAATCTTATTTCTTGTGAATTATTAAAACTAAAGCGTTCAAAAATGGTGCTAATTAGTGTGGCAGGGGTATTATCTACCCCACTTTTGATGTTAATAGAAGCCTTGCAAACACATTTTGATAAGCCGGAGATTATCTTTACCTTGTCTGACATATACAGCGACAGTGTACTGTATATCATGCTGCTGGTAAACATTATGATATATGTGGCAATTGCAGCTTACTTGTTTAGCAGAGAGTACACAGAAAGCACCCTCAAAACCATATTGCCCATACCCATTTCAAGGACAAAACTATTAATTGGAAAATTTTGCACCCTGCTTCTTTGGATTGTTATGCTAACCCTTGTAACATGGGCAGGTATATTTATCGTTTGTGGGCTATATGACGCTGTCTTTACATTGGAGGGATATAGCTTACTAGTGGCAATAGTATGGCTCCCCAAGTTTTTGTTTGGCAGTATCCTGATGTTTTTAACAGTTTCTCCTTTTGTGTTTGTTGCTATGAAAACAAAAGGATTTGTCGCCCCGATGATTGGCTCTGCCGTGATTGTCATGGGAAGTGCCGCACTTTCAAATCAAGAATGGGGAGCGTTGTATCCGTGGACAGCCACCTATTTCTTGGTGCAGGGTAAACTTCAGAGTACCGGCTATCCTACACTGCTGTCTGTATCTATTATTATTCTTGTATCAGCAGTTGGTTTTCTTATGACCTTTCATCATTTTAAAAAGGAGGATTTGAAATAATGGTACTTGATTTTATAGAAATTTTAAAAGTTATTTTTCTTGGAATTGTTGAGGGTATTACTGAGTGGCTACCTATCAGCAGCACAGGACATATGATTCTTGTGGACGAATTTATCACACTTAATATGAGCGAAGCATTTAAAGAAATGTTTTTTGTTGTTATTCAACTTGGAGCTATACTCGCAGTGGTTGTAATGTTTTGGAACAAGATGTTTCCCTTTCAATTTAAGAACAAAGCACAGTCAATTGTTAAAAAGGATACTTTCTCGTTGTGGTTCAAGGTTGCGGTAGCTTGTGTACCGTCAGCTATTATGGGGATTCTATTTGATGATTATTTGGATGCTTACCTCCAAACCCCCATTGTGATTTCAATCATGTTAATCTTTTATGGTTTGTTATTCATTCTCATAGAAAATTGGAATAAAAAGCGTACTCCTACTACTATGGCACTTTCTGACATCAGCTATAAAACAGCAATCTTGATAGGGGCATTTCAAGTGTTATCACTTATACCCGGCACATCACGGTCGGGAGCAACGATTATAGGTGCTTTACTCATAGGAGTTTCACGAGTGGCAGCAGCAGAGTTTACTTTTTTCCTCGCAGTACCTACTATGCTTGGAGCAAGTGCTTTTAAGCTGTTAAAATTCGGGTTTGAATTTACAAGTGCAGAACTGCTCGCTCTTGTTCTCGGTATGGCTGTGGCATTTGCGGTATCTGTCTTAGTAATTAAATTCCTAATGAACTTTATCAAAAAACATGATTTTAAGGTGTTTGGTTGGTATCGAATTGTGCTTGGTATACTTGTTGTACTTATAAAATCTTAATAATGCGTTTTCTTTGTGCGCGAATAAAAATGCCAGTTGGTCCTTAAGATCAGCTGGCATTTTTGTTTCTGGGGATGGAAAACAACCCAGAGATTCTCGTTGTCGATCTCCTCCTGATTTTAGTTTGCATGGTGAATTTTGCAAATTGAATCTACAGGAGGTTAATAATGGGATTTAATTATGGATATGAGAAAAAGAAGTTTGATAGTAGATGGAAGCGTTTAGAAGTTGAGTATTGTGATGCAGGGAGGAGCGAAGAACAGATTGCTGCCATGAAAGAATATGACTGGGCATGGTTTTGCAGTCAAAGGGTTTTTCAAAACCATACGCAACCAATACCTTGTGAACAATATGATGAAGTATGTGGTCAATCACAGCTGTTCCGAAAGTTTGCATCGTTATCTTATCAATGGGATGTTGATAAGATTGATCAAACGCGATATGGATGGTTGGCTTCGGTGGAAAACGAACAACTACTGTTGAGATTGAAGAAGCTGTCGAAGAAAGATTTGGAGCTATTGACATTACTTTTTGTGGATGGTTATCGTCAAATTGATGTAGCACGTCTTTGGCATTGTTCCAGAAGTGCTGTTGCACAAAGATTTAAAAAAATAAAAAAATTTTTGAATAACACTTAACAAATGAAGCGTATCAGTGCCTACCCATTGAGGGAAGAACATTCTCCCAATGTGGAGCTTGACAATTTCATAGACGGCATTTCCGGTACATAACCTATGTACGAGCGAATCAGGCACGCCGCGAAGATGGACAGCCCCAGGAGGTGATGAATAGGACTGTTCCGAGCGATCCACGTCAGCCTGATACCCGAAAGTGGCATTTCAGGGCGCGATGACTGCATAGGGGTTAAAGATACTTCCTCACGGCCTCCTAAAGACTTGGGGGGAACTCTGCGGCGCACGAGTAAAACGACGCTGTGGAGTTATGACAGCCGCGCCAGCGGAGACCGGAATGTCCCCATCGCCAGGGGTGCGTGGCAAATGTGGCGAGTAAATTTTTCAAAGTCAGATACCATGCGCTGGCAGCTTCGGTTGCCAGCGCATTCATGTGATTTTGAAAGCAACAACCACATCTTTGACAGAAAGGGGGACCACCTATGGAAAAATTGATTTCGCGGAAAGAGGCTGCCAAATTACTGGGGATTAGCATTGCCACTTTGGATGCAGCTCGAAACAGTGGGCTAATTTCCTATGTTCAGTATGTGCAAAATGGTTGCGTGTACTTTACAGATGCTGGCCTTCAGGAGTATATCGCAAAATGCACCCATCGTGCAAAGCCAGTGGAAAAAAGCGCTACATACCGCAAGCTGCGAAGTGTCCGAGCTTGAGCTGTTCCGTATCCTTGCTGGAACCTAATATGTCTGATAAAACAAAGGTACAGCGCTGGACATTATTCTTAGGAGGTGACGGAATTGGCAAAAAGAAAAAGGGCAATTCCTCAATATGGTACGGTCGTGCTTAACGGCATTGAATATTATAGAACCAGAGTCGAAGATTCGGATGGAAACAGAGTGGCGCTTTATGCAAAGACGCCCGAAAAGCTTTATGACAAGGAACTGGAGGCGTTAGAGCAGATTGACAGTACTACGTTTCGTCGAAGATCGCCTACGGTTGCTGAGTACTGTGAGAAGTGGCTGCTGATGCAGTCCGTCCATGTTCGGGCCACCACCTTGACAGATTATACCTCTAAGGTGCGGCGGCACATTATTGGAGGGCTGGGAGACAAGAGAATGGCTGATGTATCCCTGGATGACATCCAACTTGCCCTCGTACCTGTTTCCAAGAAGTCGGCTTCGGTTTATAAGTCTGTGGTGATTCTCTGCAAGTCCATTTTCCGGGCGGCCAAGGAGAGCCATGTGATTGACGAGGACCCGACCATATACCTGGATGCAAAGGGAGGAGTTCCCCAGGAAGAAAGACAGGCATTGACGGATGAACAGGTTGAGCGGCTTTTGGACACGATCCGGGATTTGCCGCCCTATGTATTTGTGATGATCGGTTTATATGCCGGTCTGCGCCGGGAAGAAATCCTGGCGCTGCAATGGGATTCTGTGTATCTGGATGCAGAGGCTCCGTACTTAACGGTACGGCGGGCATGGCACACAGAACATAACAGGCCGGTCATTCTTACCGAGCTAAAGACCAAAGCGGCACAAAGAAACATTCCTCTCCCGGTCTGTCTGGTTGAATGTCTGAAAGATGCAAAGAAAAAATCCACTTCGGATTATGTGATTGCCAATCGGGACGGTGATCCGCTATCCTATACACAGTTTAAGCGGCTGTGGCAGTATATTGTGACGCGGACTGCAAAGCCGAGAATGGCCAGAAAACTTGTGGACGGAAAGTATGTAAAATATATGCTTTACCCGAAACTTGGAGAAAAAGCCAGGAATAACGGCCATGTGGTATATAGCCTGGATTTTGAAGTGACACCGCATCAGCTGCGGCACACCTACATCACCAATCTGATTCATTCTTCGGTGGACCCCAAAACGGTACAATATTTGGCGGGCCATGAAAGCAGCAAAATCACGATGGACATTTACGCAAAGGTCAAATACAACAGGCCGGATGATCTTGTCAAAGCAATGGGCTGTGCCTTTGACTTATGGGACGCTGTGTAAGTTCCGAACAATTCAGAAAATGAAGTAAGAGCGAGACAAGGATGTCTCGCTCTTAGTTTTTCCTTGGCCGTATCTTTGATTCAATTTGAAATCTCTGATAAAAAGGAGGTGTAGATACATCACCACGCGAGAAAGGAAATTAATTATGGCAAAGAAGAAAAAAAACATACCTCAATATGGAACCGTCACACGAAAGGGTGTCCTGTATTACAGAACCCGGATTCTGGACGCAGACGGCAAGCAGGTGAGCTTGTATGGGACTACCTGCGAGGAACTGTACGATAAAGAGCAGGAGGCGAGACGCCAGGTAGCGGAGATCATCTTCCACCGGGAGCATCCTACTGTGGCCGAGTATTGTGAGAAGTGGCTGTTGATGCAATCCGCAAAAGTGTCGCCGGCTACACTGAAGGGCTACGCCTCCAATATGAAGAACTACATTATCAAGCCTTTGGGAGATATGTATATGGAGGAAGTAACAGCGGATGATATTCGTCTGGCGCTGATCCCATTGTCCAATAAGTCCGAGAGCCTGCACAATACGGTGAATATGCTCCTCAAGTGCATTTTTTACTCGGCAGAGCGGAGCCAGTTGCTGGAATACAATCCGTGTGAGGGGATTTCGGCAAAAGGAGGGAAACCGACCCAAAAGAAAGATTCGCTGACAGACCAGCAGGTGGAAGTGCTGCTGGAAACCGTCAAAGGACTTCCGCCGTATCTGTTTACCATGATCGGCTTATATGCCGGTCTGCGCCGAGAAGAAGCTCTCGCCTTGCAATGGGATTGTGTGTTCCTCGATGCACCCACTCCATATATCTCTGTGCGGCGCGCATGGCGATCAGAGCATAACAGACCGGTTATCTCTACAACGCTTAAGACGAAAGCAGCAAGAAGGGATATTCCCATTCCCAAATGCCTTGTGAATTGTCTGCGGGAAGCCAAGGCTGCCTCCAAATCGGAATATGTGATTGCCGATAGTGAGGGACAGCCCTTGTCATATTCGCAGTTCAAACGTGTCTGGCAGTACATCGTTGTTCGGTCTACCAAGGAGCGTACCTATTATAAGTATGTGAACGGACAGAGCATCAAGTACACTGTTCAGCCGAGTCTGGGAGGACATCAGAAAAACAATCCCAACATTGTGTATAGCCTGGACTTCGATGTGACACCGCACCTGCTGCGGCATACCTACATCACCAATCTTCTGTATGCAGGTGTTGACCCCAAGACGGTCCAGTACCTTGCCGGACATGAGAACAGCAAGACAACTATGGACATCTATGCAAGAGTAAAGTATAATAAACCAGAACAGCTATTCGATGTAGTAAATTCTGCATTTCATCAAGCTGTCCCCTCGTAAAAGTGGCCTGTTTTTTGGTTAAGGAATAGGACAACCGAGGGGCCGAGGCTCAAAAAAGCCCGGAATATCAAGGAAAATCATCGCTCAGACGATTGAAATACGGACTCAAAGCTGCACGTAGAGCACCGCAGTTCTCCAAACGTTAAGCAAGCGTTAATCGGGATTACCCAAGAGATAACCGAAGAGTTATTGAAATTGCAGGCAAACCCTGGAAACATCACGTTTCCGGGGTTTTTCTTTTCGCCCTGGAAACGCGGTGGAACGGGGGAAAACCGGGTGAAAATCACCGGATTAGCAGCGCGTTTGTAACACGTTTGCAACAAAAATATCTTTACTCAAGAGTCCTGTTTATGGCGTCAATCAGGATCCGTACATCCAGATGGGTGTAGACCTTTTCAGTCAGTGTCATGGCTCCGGAATGCCCCACAATTTTCTTGATGACCGTTTCCTGCACACCGGCTTCGGACAGCATGGAGATACAGGTGTGGCGGGTGCAGTGCGGTGTCCGCTGGATACCGATCTGCTCCATCAGGGGTGTCCAGTAACTGTCGAAGTAGTTGCGGTACTTGAACGGTTTTCCGTCTTCTGTATGGAGAAGATATTCACATTCCGGGCAGGAGTTGTACCAGTTCCGGTAGAACGGGAGCAGCTTGTCGGCAATGGGCACTTTCCGGATACCGTTTTCTGTTTTGCTGTCGATCACATCAAAATACTGTTCATCCAGGTGCACATTTACTTTTTTCAGGGACAGGAATTCGGAAATCCGGGTGCCGTTATAGAGCAGCATGAGGACAATCTGGTAATATTTATCATCCTGCATGGTCCAGATCCTGTCGATCTCTTCCCTGGGAAATTTGTTCCTGCTGTGTTTGTTCGGGTTCCGGTCTTTGTACTGTGCGATATCCACGTAGGTGGAATAATCTTTGTTGCAGATATCATTCTTCAGGGCAAATCCGTACAGCTGGTTAAACAGGATCTTTACTTTCTTCAGTGTCGGATAATTTTTGCCGCAGGTATCGATCACCTGCTGAAGATCTGCCAGTTTCAGGTCTTTGAAAACCCGGTGGTAAAGGAGGGTACAGGCCTTGTAGGAGGCTGTGTATCCTTTTACATTGCTTTCAGATACGGTCGGATATTTCTTCTTCGACCATTCCTCGTACACCTCGGAAAAAGTCATTTTCGCGGCTTTCGTATCATAAGGATTATGATTATAATCAGCCAGCATCTCCAGCCCTTCGGATTTTGTCCGGGCATAGCCGATGATAATATATTCTGCAATCTTCTTTTCTTTTACGGGATCGATCCGGTATCCTGTTGTCTTGCGGACCATATATGGTTTTCTCCGTTTTCCGGATAATTTCACTACACTTCCGTAGCCGTTTGGTAATTTCATTCAGTCATTGCTCCTTTCTTTTAAAGGACTTATGATCTGAACTGCTCCTTTAAAAAGGCGTTCCGGCGGCTGATGCGCTCTTCCTCTGTCAGTTCTTCCGTTTCCGTTTCAGACAACGGGACAGCTGCATAGTAGGCAAGTGTCTTGTCTTTCCAGTCCTGATAGGAACTGGCAGTATGGCCATATGCAGCATATTCCTCTCTGTTTTCCCTGAATTCTTCCAGGAATAAACACATATCTGCATTTTCAGAGGCCGACAGGTCTTTGCCGTTGAAGGTAATGGAGCACTCCCAGCGGTCGTGTTCCGGCGGACGCTTCACATCAATCCGGAAGCCAAGCTCCCGGATCTGATCCAGCTGGAAGAGAAACTGCATGACGTCTGCCATATTGGTCAGCGGCTTCTCCTGCGTGTCATAGCCGGTCAGATAAGTAGAAGTGGTGTCCAGTACCCCGGCAAGCTCGTTGATCATGGCGAGCGACACTTCAATCTCTCCGCTTTCGTATTTCTGGATTGTGCGGAGGGATTTACCAAGTGCGGTTGCCAGCTGAGTCTGATTCATACCTTTTTGCTTTCGGGCAGTCCGGATTCTCAGTCCGATCTGTTTCGTATCATGTTTCATGATTGAATTCACCTCTCTTTCGTCCATCTTATCACATTAAAATACGAATTACAAGTACGGGTTTTTAGAAATATATCTTGACGCACGCAATTTTAATGCGTATAATAAAATACGAACTGATAGTGCGGTTCGCGTGTAGAGAAAGGAAATGATGAAATGAAAAATGCACTAAAAATACGGATATAGAATCCGGAAGGAGGTGAAGAGAATGGAAAAGAAAATGTATGTGGAACTGCCGCCGTTTACTGGCAGAAATGTTCCGATCAAAGAGATCGCCCGGGCAATGGGAAAAGATCCCCATTACGTCCGACTTGCCATCCAGCAGGGTATCGTCAAGTTCGGTGTGGCAATGAGGGTGGGAGACGCCAGCGAATTCAGTTATTACTGCCCGGACCGGAAAGTCTGGGAAGAAACCGGATACTTCCGGGATGTGACAAAAGAAAAAGCCCATGCATGATCGCACGGGCAAATTCTCCAGAGATATTGCTATACTCTGACTTCGCAACTCAAGTATAGCAAATACCTCTGCGAGATACAATGAAAAATTTCAGCAGAGGAGGTTATAAGTGAATATATTTCAGGAAGTAAAATCATACGTTACCGCAAAGCAGGCGGCGGAGCAGTACGGGATCCGGGTCGGCAGGAACCGGATGGCATGCTGTCCGTTTCATGACGATCATCATCCCAGTATGAAAATTGATACTAATTATTGCTGTTTTGCCTGCGGAGCAAAAGGGGATGTGATCGGGCTGACTGCCGGTCTGTTTGGTCTGTCACCTTACGAAGCAGCCAGAAAACTGATCGCAGATTTTCAGCTGCCGTTGACAGCAGAGAAGTGTCGGGAAAGACGAAAAAAATACAGAAACAGGAATCCGGTTTCTGTTAAAGAGAAGATGACAGACTGGCACCGGCATGCGGTAAAAATTCTGACTGATTATCTGTCATGGATCCGGTTCTGGAAACGGTTCTATGGATCGGAACCGGACGCCTTTGAGCAGGAACAATTCCTGGAGGCGTTGGAAAACGAGAGGAAGATCAATGATTATCTGGATATTCTTCTGACCGGAAGCGGAGAAGAAATTACAGAATTCTTTATCTGTAAACGGAAGGAGGTGGCGGAGATTGAGCAGCATGTGGAACGATATCAGCGAGGAGTCCATGCGGAAATTAGAGCGTATTGCAGAAAATGAAATGCTGACTCAGGAAGAAATCCGGGAGAACCTGGACGTGACAGAGAAAGGCAAGATCCGTCAGTCGATCCAGAACTGCAAATATGCGCTGGAGCATGATCCGTATCTGCAGGGAGCAATTTGCAGAAATGAAATGACCTGCCAGATCGATATTATGAAAAAGGTTCCATGGAAACGCCGGGGCGTCCAGATGACGGATACGGATATGAACAATCTGTCCCTTTATCTGGAAAAGAATTACGGACTGACCAGTGACAGGGTGATCGCCAAAGCGGTGGATATTGTGGCAAACGATAATAGCTTCCATCCCATTATTGATCTGCTGGAAAGCCTGATCTGGGACGGAACGCCGAGGATCCGCAACATGCTTACCCATTTCTTCGGGGCGTCTGATCCGGAGTATTCCGGTGAGATCATGAAAATGCATATGCTTGCGGCCATCAGCCGTCTGTATGACCCGGGGAAGAAATATGATATCATGCTCTGTCTGGTAGGTGGACAGGGAACCGGGAAATCTACATTTTTCAAATATCTGGCGATCCGGGATGAGTGGTTTACCGATGATGTGAAACGGCTGGATGATAAGAGGGTTTATGAATATCTGCAGGGACACTGGATTGTAGAAATGTCAGAAATGAACGCAGTGGCCAATGCCAGGAGTATTGAGGAAACAAAATCATTCCTGAGCAGACAGAAGGATACCTACCGGATCCCTTATGAGAGGCGGGCAGAAGACCGGTACCGGCAGTGTGTATTCTGCGGAACTTCCAATGATCTTGCATTCCTGCCCTTTGACAGGACAGGAAACCGCCGGTTCGGACCGGTCAGAGTATGCCCGGAAAAAGCGGAAACGACCATTTACAGTAATGAGAAAGAGTCCAGGGAATACATCCTGCAGGCATGGGCGGAAACTATGGAGATCTATCGAAGCGGAGATTTTTCTCTCACATTCTCGCCGGATATGGAAGATTATGTGAAAGCACTCCAGAAAGAGTTTATGCCGGAAGATACCCAGACGGGCATGATCCAGGCGTTCCTGGACCGTTATGAGGAAGACTATGTATGTTCTACCATCATTTATCAGGAAGTGTTCCACCATGAAGGGATGGTGCCGAAATGGCAGTCCAAAGAGATTGGCGACCTGATGGATAATGAGATCATCGGATGGGAAAAACACGGGACACACCGGTTCCCGGGAAGCCTTGGGACTCAGCGTTCCTGGAAACGGATCCATCCCAAAAAAGACGGGGACGGTTTTATAAATATAGATGAAAATACAGAGCTGCCCTTTGAATAAAAGATAACTTTTAAAATGTTTTGAGCCTTGTTTACAAAAGTTTGTTTACAGAAAAAATGAGCAATCTGTAAACAAGAACCTGTAAACAGGATGAAAAAAACTTTGAAAGTTAAAAACCAGAGAAAAGGAAACAGCCCGGATACGGGCATAAAATAACAGGCGGATACGCCGGAAACCAAGCCCTCGGCGCTTGAGAGCGAAATACACCCATCGCGCAGATCTGAAGATCTGCACTCTGTGTATTTCGCGACTGCGTCGGGCCGGGACGCCCCGCAGGGCGGCTCAGAACCGAAAGACCGGTTCATTTCTGACGTACCACCGCCGGAAAGGAGATGTATGGCAAATGGAAAGAATTGTTTTATCCAGACGGTCAAACTGCCTCACGTCCGGGGCAGGGTACGTTATATCTCGGATCCAAAGCGGCAGGAAAATCTGTATGCTGCCTATACCAGTGCGGATCCGAAATTCTGGCAGTATCTGTCAAAGGAGAATCAGGCGGATTTTGCCAGAAGCGGAACGGAAGGAAAATGTATTGAGGCCAGGGAACTGATCATCATGCTGCCGCCTGGCCTGATCCATTATGATCATGACACGCTGCTGAAATATTTTACTGCGAAATTTGTGGAACGGTACGGCGTGGCTGTGGCAAGCGCCCTTCATCACAATAAACGGAAAACCAATCTTCATATCCATCTTATTTTTTCAGAGAGAAAAGCTTATGATGAGCCGGTGGAGAAGATCGCTTTAAGAAATATGTTTTACGATGAAACAGGGAAACATGTCCGGACGAAGAAAGAAATCCTGGATGAAAATGAAGAAATCCGTTCCGGCTGCAGGATCATCAAAAAAGGAGAGGTTTACGAAAAGCATTTCTTCCAGCCGAAGAATCCGGAATTCAAGTCGAAAAAATTTACAGAGGATATGAAATATTTCTATACGGATCTGATCAATGGACTGGTGCAGGATCCGGCGGAGAAACTGAAGGTGTTTGATAAGAACAGTCCGTATCTGCCAACCAGAAAAATCGGGAAGAACAATCCGAAAGCAGAGGAGATACGGATCGATAATTATCTCCGGCAGGAGTGGAACAACATGGTAGACCGGGCGATAGTGGAAGGTGTGACCGAAGAGGAACTGCGCTTTGCAAAGAAAAAAGAGATCACAGATCCGGCGGTAGAATCCATCCGAAGGTCAGGGTGGAAACCGGAGATTTTCCGGACAATCCTGCAAAAGGCGATTGGAAAGCTGCGGGGTTTTATCCAGTATATCAAAGAACTCCGGAATGCAGAATATGACGAGAATGAACAGCCAGTATTTTACCGTGACCTGAAATTTGATGTGACGCCGGCGCCGCTGCCGGAGATCGCAAAAAGGAAAAGACCATCTTCAGCAGCGCAGGAAGCAGAAGTAATGAGGCTGGATAACATTCTGCAGAAGATGAAGAAAGCAGAGCAGAGGATCTATGCTGTCGAGAAAGTTCTGATCCGGCTGGAGAAAGAACGGCAGGATATTGACGGGAAATGGTTTCACGGAAAAGAAAAGAAGGAGCTGGATCAGAAGATTGCCGGAAAACAGCAGGAACTGAAAAAAGCGAAGGCTACACTCGCCGGAATACCTGGACTGCATGGATATGAAAATGCGCTGGCTGTGAAAAAAGCATATACAGTTGCAACGAAGGAACTGGATAAAATCCGCAACAGGCAGAAAGAATGGGATCAGAAAAGCGTTCCGGAAAAACAGTATCTGGTGATCCGAAGTAATAAGCTGGAACAGAGGGCAGAGCGGCAATGCGTACTGGAGCAGCTGGATAAAAAGAAAAGGGAGATGGAAAAGAGACAGCGAACAAAGAAACGGGGATATGACAGAGATTGTCTGTAAAGAAAAATAGCAGTTGGAACGGATGTTCTGATAAAATCAAATCAGGCACTGCCAGAGAACGGTAGGCGGTTAGTCCTTCGACAGAGGGACTGAACCCTCTGATTACATAGAAATCTCTGCAAAGAGAAATCTTGGAAAGGAGGGCAAACTTATGAGTGATTTTGAAATGCTCTCCATCGTTTTGATGATACTTGGTATTGTCGTTACGATCTTAATAGCATACATAGATCACATGAAAAAGTAACCGCCCCTCAGCCAAAGTGTGCGGTTACTTTTTTGTAACTAATTCATTTTTGGACTAACCGCTTATCGGTAGTGCCTATTTCTATACTTATATTAGCAAAGTAAGATGAGGATGTCAAATTGTTTAAAGCAATTGTTTAGCACAAATACGGAACAGATTAGTAACTTTTGCCATAATCGGGGTGAAATAACGAACGAATTATGATACAATTTATTTTGGGATTTTATATATAAAATAAATTAGAGCACGGTTTTGAGGAAGTGTTCAGCAAGGAGCTGGCTGATAAATGAATGCGATAAATTCCAATGAGCAGATGATACAGAAAATCAATGAAGTTCTTCAGAATAAACGGGAGGCAGTAGTAAATATTGTTAATGATAAATTGACATTATCAGTTTTTTCCTTGCTTGAAAATAATCTGCACAATGTAAAAGAAATAAATTTTGTAATACGTGATGTGAAATTTTTGCCACATCAGTCAGAAATAGCCCACGAGTTTGAGATAAATCCGACAGATGTGCTCTTTAGTGCATATGATATTACAGAGAAGAATAAATTGCAGCATTTCTCCAGAGCCAGAAGTATGCATGATTTTATAGAAAAACATGTTAATATTCGTAAAGTGAATGCCGGTATTCGTATAGGCGGCAATATTTTGATTATAGATGATGACTTTATGATTCAGGGCAGTTCATCCCTTGAGGTTTCTAAAAAGAGTGTTAGAGAAATTTTTAGTAATATAAATTTTGATACGATATTGAGCGGCAGTGCGGATAAAGATCAGATACAGAATGCTCTGGAAACTTTTAAAAAGATTTGGTTTAATGAGCAGGTATCTGTGGATTACAAAGAGGAACTTCTGACGAGCCTCCGGTATGTGTATAAGGAACATGCGCCTGAATTTTTATATTATTTCACATTGAACGAATTATTTGGCAGTCAGTTGGATGCAGGTGTAGAGCGATTTGAGAGAGACAGTGTCAGATTTAAAAAAACAGAGATCTGGAATGCACTCTATGATTTTCAGAAGGATTGTGTAGTATCTGCAATTCGGAAACTTAATAAATATGGTGGTTGCATTATAGCAGACTCAGTTGGTTTGGGAAAAACCTTCGAGGCTCTCGCAATCATAAAATACTTTGAAATCGGGATGAACCGTGTCCTCGTGCTTACGCCCGCAAAACTATATGATAACTGGAATTCTTTCAGGGGGGATTACAAAGATTCCTTTTTGCATGAAACATTCAATTACAGGATTATGTTTCATACAGATCTATCGAGATATAGCGGTATTTCAAGATCAGGACAGGATTTGAAGAGATTTGATTGGGGGCTTTATGATCTTTTAGTAATTGATGAAAGTCATAATTTTCGTAATCGTAATGACAGATATGACGACAACGATCAACTTATTATGACTCGATATGCCAGATTGATGCAAGATGTTATTAAACATGGAAATAATAATACAAAAGTGTTGATGCTGTCTGCAACTCCAGTCAATAACAGTTTGGTAGACTTGAAAAATCAGATCAGCATTATTACGAGAGATACAGACTCTGCATTTGAAGAACAGGGTATTGCAAGTGTAGAAAACCTGTTGCGCCGTACTTCTGCCAATATTAATGCATGGGAAAGAATACCACATCATCAGAAAGACCAATTGTTAGACAGTCTACCGTCAGATTTTTATAAATTGTTGGAATTGATTACTATATCCCGCAGCAGAAAGCATATTACCAGTTATTATGGAGCTCAGGGAGTGGGGAAGTTCCCAGAGAAGAACAAACCCATTACATTTAACAGTGATATTGATACAAAAGGGGAACTTCTTCATTTCAAGAGAACAAATGAACTGTTGGAAGCACTGATCTTGAGTGTATATACACCTACAAGATATATTAAAGAAGAATATAAAAAACTGTATATCGAAAAGTACTCTCTTAAAGGGAAACATGGTGGGGATATGAATTTTGATACACAGGCAAATGGTATGATTATTCTTCACAGATTTAATCTTTTTAAACGCCTGGAAAGTTCGGTGTATTCTTTTGAAGAAACCCTGCGGCGACTGCTGGAGAAAATAGAGCGTACAGAGCAGCAGTTGCAGAATGGAAGTGGAAATATATCGGAAGAAGACACAGATTTCAGTGATCTTGATTCAGAGGATTTATATATCGAGGGAAAGTACGAGATAGATGTCCGGCATTTGAGAGTGGATGACTATTTGGAGGATTTATTTAGTGATAAACATATAATTTCTGAGATATATAAAGATGCCAGGAGTATCCTTGATGGAGAAAGGGATCAGAAACTTAAGGATCTTACAGATATCCTGGAGAGAAAAATTAAGGAAACACCATACAATACGGGCAACCGTAAAGTTATTATTTTCACAGCCTTTGCTGATACGGCGGATTATTTGTATAGCAGGCTGTCAGAGAAAATGGAACGATATGGAATATATACTGGCTGTATTACTGGAAAGAGGGTGGCTGTAAATAACAGAAATGTAGACTGCGATTTTAATTCAGTATTATGTGCATTCTCGCCGGTATCGAAAATGAAAAAAGAAATTGCGGAAGAAGATCAAATAGATATATTAATCGGAACGGATTGTATATCTGAAGGACAGAATCTGCAGGACTGTGATACTGTGATTAATTTTGATATCCAGTGGAATCCAGTATCTTTGATACAGAGGTTTGGACGAATTGACCGTATAGGCAGCAAAAATGAAAATATTCAGATGATCAATTTTTTCCCCAATATGGAATTGAACGAGTATTTGGGGCTTGAAGCGCGGGTCAAAGGTAAAATGACTACATTAAATTTAGTGTCTACTGGAGATGAAGATGTACTTACGCCGGAGATGAATGATTTTAATTTCAGAAAACGGCAGTTGGAAAGATTGAAAGACGAGGTCATCGATATAGAAGACGCAAACGATAATATCTCTCTTACCGATTTGAATATGAATGAGTATCTGAATGAGTTGTCAGAATACATTCAGAATATACCGGAAATAAAAAAGGTTCCCAAGGGAGTTTATTCTGTAACAGATGGGGGAGATGCTGGTGTGCTGTTTTGCTTTAAGCATCGTAATGATGCAAGTAAGCCAAAGTCAGACAGTTCCCTGTATCCGTATTACCTCATTTATATGAAAAATAGTGGGGAAGTTCTATATGGAAATGGACAGGCGCGAGAGGTAGTAAAACAATTCCGTAAGCTTTGCTACGGAAAGAACAAGCCTGTTATGGAGCTGTTTCATAATTTTTTTACACGCACGAACAATGTTAAAGATATGCGTTTTTATTCAGACTTGCTGAACAAATCTATTCAATCAATTAAGGGAGCGGAAGAGTCAAAAGCAGCTCAGCTGATGTTTGATTTTGGGGGATTTAATAATGCCTTTGCCGATGTGACGACAGATGACTTTGAATTGATTTCCTTTTTGGTAGTAGAGTAGAAAGGTATAGATAAAGGGGGGAATTATGTTTAATTTGCCGGATGAGTACAGAACAGATGTTGATGTGATGCTGAAAGATTTTGTGCCAAATGATTTAAAAGCGAACGATAAAAAGAAAATAAAGGATGTTATTAAATCTGTAAGATTGGATTACCAGGTTGCAGGTGAAGAAATTCCATCAGTTAATAATGAGGAGTATCGCTGTCAGGTTATTCAATTCTACAATATAGAAGTAACGAATATTAAGGTGGCAAATTATCTGGCAGCAATATACCAGGAACTTATAAAACCATTATGTGTGATACACATATACGACGCAAAAGATGAGGTGTATTCTCTGGCGATCAAGCGACTCAGCCAGACGGACAATACAAAGATCGTAGTTGAGCAGCAAGTGCTTACGGATAAATACATGCTGGGACTTCCAGACATTAATAGAGATAGACTTCTTGCCTACATGGATTATACAAAATTAAAAAATAAGACAGATAAGGTGCAGGCTTATAAGGAGTGGTTTTATAAAGCCTATATGCTCATTCACGAAAAGTCATATAAATATACGGATAAATTACTGGATGGAAATAATTGGTACGATTCTGGAAGAACTGCCCGGATATGTCAAAAATATGTAGAGCTGGTAGCGTCCAGAGGGAAACTAAAAGCGGCAGTTACAAATGCAGAGAGGATGAAACTTAACAAAAAAATTAAAGCGGAAACTCAAGAACTTACAGATTTTTTGCGGTTTTAGAAATATGGAGTAATGTATGAAAATAGTCAAACCAAAGTATCTGATGCTAAACGGGAAAAATGCTTTTCCGAATGTTACATATGAAAATTTTTTGATTGATATCATAAATTGTTCCAATTTTTTCTCGCACAAACACAGTTATATGGAACAGTTCGTATTAACTACGGAGCAGTCACATGGGGAAGACGATGCATATACATCGGATTATCAGCTAGATTTTAAGCTTATAGTAGGTTCGGATATCATGAGAATACGAAACAAAAATATGCCAGAGTTTGATTACAGTCGTATGGAAGAGGGGTTCATATTTACAAAAACAAAGAATGATATGGAAGAAGAGTCGGAGGATACGGTTCTTTTAGATTTATCACAGGTAAAAATAGAAAATTTACGGAATGGGAGATATGCAAATAATACAATTAAAAGTATTGTAAAAAATATAAAAAAATCCAAAAATATATTCATGTATTATCCATATGAATTTGTCGTTCAGAACAGTATGGAATATAAAATTTTGGTGTCAGAAGTTTTGAAGGCATTCATAACACTTCTGACCTATAGAGACGAGATGAAACTTGGAAAAGATACTTTTTTGTGTATTAAGGTTAATAGGTACTTTGAAATATTTGAATGGATAAATAAGAAATTTGTTCATAGAGATAGCGTCGCTGAATATATGTCGGCGAACTATCGAGATTTAAAAGCATATTCTGTATTCTAAAGCAACGGAGGACATAAGTTATGGATAATAAGGTATCACAGCAGATTAATGATATTGTAGGAGACAATGTAAAAAAAATAGCACAGTTATTTCCATCTGCAGTAAAGGATGGAGAAGTGGATTTTGAAGCCTTAAAGGAAGAATTAGGAGAATTTAGGGAAGTTGACAGTGAAAAATATGAGCTTACCTGGGCGGGTAAAAAGAATGCAAAGAAGATCGCGCAGGAAGAGGTTTTCGGAAGAACTTTGAAATTTATTCCGGAGGACAGCAAAGATATAGACACAACAGAAAATCTTTATATTGAGGGCGATAATCTGGAAGTTTTAAAATTACTCCGTCAAAACTATTATGGCGCTGTCAAGATGATATATATCGATCCTCCGTATAATACGGGGAATGATTTTGTCTATATGGATAATTTTGTATCAGCAAAAGAAGAAAGTGATATGTCGGAAGGACATTTTGATGAAGAAGGAAATCGTTTGGTTGTGAACAATAGGTCGCAAAATAGATTTCATGCTAATTGGTTATCGATGATGTATCCTAGATTGAAAATTGCCAAAGACATGCTAACAGATGATGGAGTTATGTTTATTTCTATAGATAGGAATGAACATGCAAATCTTAAAGAAATATGTGATGAGATATTTGGTGTGGATTGTTTCATGGCAGATATGGTTTGGAAATCTAGTGACAATAGTAATAATAATGCATTAACTTTTTCGGAGGATCATAACAATATTCTTGTTTACGCAAAGAGTTCGCAATGGAAGCCGCATTTTCTGAATGATCCAAAGAAAAGGGCTCATTTTAAGAATCCAGATAATGATCCGAAAGGTCCATGGTTTGATGGAAATCCAGTAAACAATCCTGGATTGAGAGTAAATTTGCAATATGATATAACAACACCGAGCGGAAAAATTATAAAGCATCCAGCTAATGGATGGAGATGGTCATGGGAAACTGTTCAAGAGAAACTAAAAACTGGAGAACTGCGTTTTTCGGAAGATGAAACAAGGCTGATTAGAAGAACATATTTATCTGATATGAAAGGTCTTCCACCATCAACGCTTTGTGTGGACTTAGATGTGACAGGACATACAAGGAAAGCAAAGTATGAGCTAAAAAATCTGTTTCCAGAAGTTCCAGTAACTAGCTTATTTTCTACGCCAAAGCCGTCATTACTCATAAGATACCTGCTTACGTTAGCATCAGAACATGACTCAATCATTATGGATTTCTTTTCTGGTTCGGCAACTACAGCTGATGCAGTAATGCAACAAAATATAGAAGATGGTGGAAAGCGTAGGTGGATATTAGTTCAAATATCAGAAATGTGTGATGACAGTAATGAGTTTTTTCAATCAATTTGTGACATGGGGACAGAACGCATTCGTCGAGCTGGTGACAGAATAAAGCAGGAACATCCAGACGCTGATATTGACATCGGTTTCAAAGTTTTCAGAACTGCTGATACGAATATCAAATGGAATTCTTTGATGGATTTAGGACAGATAGATATCAGTCAGCTTGAGTACACTCCAGATCTCTTGGATTTTATGCCTGATGCAAAGGATATTGACATTGTATATGAATTGATGCTCCGTCAGCGAGATGTTGCGCTTTCGGAAAAAATGGAACAGTTATCGGATATTGGGGATCGTACCTATCTTTATGCAAGTAGTTACCTCGTATGTCTGGAAACGGAAATCACAGAGAATTTAGTGTCTAAACTTGCAGAACTGGATCCGCTGCCCATTAAGTTTATCTTCAGAGATTCTGCGTTTAAAGATGATATTGCCTTGAAAGACGAGACATTCCGAAGGCTCAAAGCACTGATAGAAAAGAATGCGGGTACAAACAAGCCGACATATACCGTAGAATTTATTTAAGGAGAACGGGTTATGACGAAACGTATTACATTCCAATTCGAGGATGATCTTGATTACCAGATACAGGCAATCCGTTCTACGGTAGAGTTATTCAGGGGGCTGTCAAGGTATGTGGATGGAATTTACAGACCCAATCGCAGCCGTAAAACTAACGAAGGTGATCCGGTCAGAAATAACGATATTGTTGTAGGAAGCCGGCTGCTTGAAAATTTACGTAAAGTACAGTTGTCGAATGATTTGTTTGCGGACAGTGTTCTGGCAGCTGGGAATAATTTCACAATTGAGATGGAGACGGGTACTGGCAAGACTTATGTATATCTCCGTACAATCCTTGAACTTTATCAGGAGTATGGATTTCGTAAGTTTATGATTGTAGTTCCATCTATTGCCATCCGGAAAGGAGTGGAAAAATCTATAGATCAGCTGACCGATCATTTTAAGAGGCTTTATAACATTGATATCGGCAAACACAGTTTTATTTACGATAGTGATGAAGCTAAAAATATCAGCTCAAAACTGGTAGAGAGCAATGATTTAAGTATCTGTGTCTTAAATATCCAGGCATTTAATAAGGATACAAATAAAATACGTAAAGAAGATGAGTACGGTCAGAATTTATGGGAGGACATTAAATATATAAAACCGATAGTCATTATAGATGAACCGCAGAAAATAGAAGGAACAAAGAAGAAAAAGTCAAAATCGCTGACTGCTATTGAAGAATTACATCCACTGTTTACCTTGCGGTATTCGGCGACGCATAGGCAATTATATAATCAGATCTATAAATTGGATTCATATGCGGCATATCAGAAAGATTTAGTAAAAAAAATTGTAGTTAAGACTGTATATGGTGTGATTCCAAAGGATTACCCTTATATTAGATATCTTGCATTTACCTCTGATTTAAAGGCAAAAATAGAAATCTTTACACAGGATCAGGGCGGTACGATCCGGTTCAAGTCATTTCATGTAAGAGGCGGAGCGTCGCTGGAAGAGTTATCCGGAGGATTATCCCAATATAAAGATTATCGTATTGCAGAAGAACCGCATAAATTAAAACCCTTGTCAGTAGCGACTAAGGAGGGATTTTTCAGTCTTGAGACAGGACACAGTAATTATGAAATTGAAAAGAATGAGGCTGTTCGGATTCAGATAAGACTGGCAATCCAGAGCCATTTCGCGAAACAGTTTAATATTATCCGTCAAGGAAGAAAAATTAAGGCACTGACTTTGTTTTTCATTGATGCGGTAGACAAAGTGCGCGATGAGTCTGCTCCGGATGGAAGAGGCGAATATCTACGTATTTTTGATGAGGAATATAGAAAATATGTATCAACACACGCGCATCTATTGGAGATGAATAAAGAATATTTCCCGGATTATATGAATGTACAGGCTGTCCGGGAGGGGTATTTTGCCAGGGATAAGAAAAATAATGCGGTGGATGTAGAAGGATGGGATTCGGCTGTAGATGATAATGATGTAAAGCTTAAAGCAAAATCTCAAGAGGATATTGACAGAGGTATCAGTTTGATTCTTGAAAAGAAAGACGAGTTGATTTCATTTGACGAACCGCTTGCTTTTATCTTTTCTCATTCTGCTCTCAGGGAAGGATGGGATAACCCGAATGTATTCACTTTGTGTACATTAAAAGCTGGCGGGTCTGATATTGCGAAGAAACAGGAGATCGGTCGAGGATTAAGATTACCGGTTGACAACACAGGTAATCGTTGTATTGATCGTAGAATTAATGAACTGACTGTCATTGCGAATGATTATTATGACCATTTTGCCGCTGCACTTCAGAAAGATTTTAATGAACAGATGCACTTTGTTAAGGATGAGGTTACCGCTGAAATTCTGATTGAAACGCTGAAATCTGCCGGAGTTTCTGAGAGTGTGATTAGCGCTGAACTGGTGGACACGCTGAAAGAAGAATTGGTATCGGCGGGTGTAATGAATTCCGACAATATGCTGAAAGGTTCAGCAAAACAAATCACAAGAACTTTGGATAATATGGTATTTGTTAATGATACATTATACGTACATACGCAGATGATTAAGCAGCGGTTTAAAGAATTAATGGTCCAGAAAGGCACAAGAAAAATTGAGATTATCAATGGAGA
The DNA here is from genome assembly GCF_014982975.1 of Claveliimonas monacensis. Lineage (GTDB taxonomy): Bacteria > Bacillota > Clostridia > Lachnospirales > Lachnospiraceae > Claveliimonas > Claveliimonas monacensis. Next base: position 4,972 of record NZ_JADCKL010000005.1, on the reverse strand, counting down.
TAACGTATCGTATGAAAATGGTATAAGATCTTATGTGACAGAAGGCGAATTCAAAAAGATTTATTTGGGGCTGAGAAATAATTTGATGAAACGATCTATTTACAGATTTAAGATCGATAAAGATAAGTTCATTGAAGATTGTATTTTCCAGATAAATCAGGCCCTTTTGTTTAAGAGGGCAAAGAATGAGTATAAGGTTGAAACAGGAAGAGCGAAGTTCAATGCATCCCAGATGTTTATTATGGAGGAGACGGTTTACGGAGATAAAGAACTGGAAGTAGAAATTAGTTCTGATCCAAAGTCGGATTTTGAAATTGTGAACTTTATCATGTATCATACTATGTTGCCCCGACTTGCAATTTTTAAAATTATAAACGGAATAGAAAAGCGAGAATTGTTGAATAATCAAGATATTCTTGATGATGTAACACAAATGATTAAAGGAATTCTTGATGATACGAAAGCAGCAAATCTTACCTCTTATGAAGTGATAAATGGCTATGAATTGGACGAGCGCAATATTTTTGAACTTGATACGATCACAGAGGCGGATTTTGAACAGGAATGGAGAGTATTCAAAGCAAAGTCTGACAGAAGTTCTGCGATGAATGAGTATTATAAATTAGATAGCGAGGGAGAGTCGCAATTTGCCCATAAGCTGGAAAATAATGAAAATGTACTACTTTTTACAAAATTGAAGAAAGGCGGATTTATAATCGATACACCTTATGGTAATTACAGTCCAGACTGGGCTATTGTTTGTCGTAAAGAAGCTTTGACAGATGCCGATATAGGGATTTATTTTATAGTGGAGACAAAAGCCGGTAAGACATGGGCAGATCTTACAGAAATTGAACGAAACAAGATACACTGTGGTGAGCTTCACTTCCAGGCAGTGTCAAATGACATGAAATTTGCATGGGTTAATGGATATGAAGATTTTGTTAATAAGTTTGGTGTGGCAGAGAGTGATTGAGCAGTCCTGCACTTGTGAAAGGTGAGCCTATATTTATGAAGTTTGAAGATTTTCAGGGAATAGAAGCGACACATTTGGATTACAAAGTGTCCTTGGAGAAAGAAAAACCTAAAAGCTGGTTAAAATCTGTTGTAGCATTTGCAAATACAAAAGGCGGACATATTCTTTTTGGAGTAACTAATAATGGACATGATCCGATAGGACTTGATGACGCACAGAGCACGGCAAGTAAAATTTCAGAGCTTTTGACCTCAAGAGTAGAACCGCCGGTACGCTACACGCTGACGCCGTTTAGTAGCAGAATTGATGACCGGTTATGTATTGATCTTGAAGTGGCCAATGGCCCTCATTATCCATATTACTATGTTCATGAAAAAACAAGAGAAATATATGTAAGACGGGGAGACAGATCTGAAATCGCTACTGTAATTGAACAGAATAATCTGATTCTGAAAGGAATGAATAAAACATACGATTCCCTTCCCAGTTCCTATAACTTATCAGATGTCAGTTTTACACTGCTCGCAGCTACGTTTAAAAAGGAAACAGGGGACGATTTCGATTTGACAAAAGACCTTGTTTCGATGGGGTTTGTGACAGAAGATGGAATAGTAACAAATGCCGGACTGCTTCTTTGTGATCAAGGTTACTTAAAACAATCGAAAGTCGTATGTACCAGATGGAAAGGTATAGAAAAAGGCTCTGTAGAAGGAGATGCATTGGATGATGAGGAATTTACAGGTGTAAGCTTAATAACGCTTTTAGCGAATGCAGAGGCTTTTATTCGTACTAACTCAAAGAGCCCGTGGTCGATTCGCGGGATGCGCCGGGAAGAGAAGAGTGATTATCCTTTTAAAGCAGTCCGCGAAGTGCTTGTAAATGCGCTTATCCACAGGGATTACCAGAGCATAGGAGCAGAGGTGCATGTGGATATGTATGATGACAGAATGGAAATATCCTCGCCGGGAGGAATGATAAATGGCAGTCGGATACAGGATTTAGACTTAAAACGCGTGCCATCTATGCGGCGAAATGAAATCATTTCGGATACGTTTGGAAGGCTTCATTATATGGAACGCCGAGGAAGTGGCATTCGGAGAATTCTTAATTCTTATGTTGATTATACAGAGCAACCGGAATTCTATTCAGATGAATATTTCTTTATTGTAACTTTGCCAAATCGAAGTGAAGCTCGCTCTGCACAGTTGGAATTAAAATTAGAAATTGAAAATGCAAAACCGCAACAATCTTCCGGTAAATTGCAACAATCTTCCGATAAACCGCAACTTTCTTCCGGAGATATGCAACTTTCTTCGGGTGAAAAGGAGAAAGAAGAGCTGAAAAAGTGGTTGGAATGTAAAGTGGGAAAGAGCTTTAATAAAAGAAATTTTGAAAAGTTATTGGAGCTGTTGGGAAAATATGGATCAAAGTATTGTTTTAATCGGACAACAATAGCAAATACTTTCGGTATTTCAGAGAACACAGCATCAAGAATTATCAGAAAATCGATGGATTGCGGAATTATGCGAAAAGAGAAAAATGGCGAATACTATTTTAATATGTAAAATTGTGGAATGGTAAGTCTTTATGGAGATTATGAGAAAATGCAATTATAGAGGGATGATGCATGGAAATAGAATTATTTAATGAAAATAGTGAATATGTACAGAGTGCGAATACTCTTTTTCATTTTATGAATCAGATACAGTATTTGAAAAGTGCATTGAAGAAAAAAGCGCTCATACCGCGATATTGTGATGAGGATATCTCTTATTTGAAAATAGAAGTGGATGGTCATATTAAAACTGATATTTCTATTCTTCAAAAGTGTTTTTGTGACGTACCGTTCCACAATTTGACAAACAGTTTTCAAATTGAAATAGCTGAAGATGATTGGGGGCAAATGACAGAAACTGAAAAAAAGGAGGCTAGAACATATAGCACACATCCCGCTTTTTATGGAAAATACGCAATTGCATTTTCTAAGAGATGGGGCGAGCAGCATAATTTGCAACCTATTCATTATCTGAACGCCATGTCTGGATTTTCTGCTGAAATGCATAAATTTTTAGGATATGCGTTTGGGTTAGAGGATCTGCCAGATGAGTTATATGAGGATATATTATCAAAACTTTCATTTATAAAGCCTTTGAGAGGAACGATGACTCGGATATTGTCTACTGGGAAATCAGTTCATTTTATAAAAAATTTTCATGATGAAAAGGAATGGAGATATATTCCAAATAGTGAAGAACTTCATAAATGTAATGTGGAAAAGGTAATTGTTAAGCAGAATATTATCGGAAAAAAGAGTGCAATTAACCAGTTCTTAGAAGATGATCAATATAGTAATTTGTGGTTGAAGTTTGATTATAAGGATATTAAATATCTTATCGTATCAAATTCGAGTGATAGGATTGATTTAATTAAATATATTAGTAGTTTGTCAAAGGAAAACTTTTCTGATTCTCTTTCGATGGATGAACAAAAAGGTTTATTGATAAGCAGAATTTTGGTATTAGATGAGATAAAAGGGGATTGGTGATATGTCAAATAGACTTAAAAAATTATTTTCTGATGAGGACGAAAAATATACAGAAACTTTAACATTTGATAATCCCGACAGTTACAAAGCGTTTGCTGCGGCATTGGAAAAGGTTCAGTTGACTGGACAAGGTCAGATGGTTGAAGGAATAAAAACCATTCGATCAAGTTTGTTTGATGGGGATAATAAATACCCTATTAGTGATGAACATTCTGTAGAGCGGGTTGTTGTTGGGCCTTATATGGAATTAATTGAATGGCCGGTGCAGATAGAAGATCGGACTATCAATATAGAATTCTATAGGACGATATTGAAAAAAAATATCAAATTAACGTCCGTAAAAAAAGAGATAATAGATATAGAAATTGAAAATTATTTAGAAGAGAAAAAAACAGTATTTAGATACAACTTACATCCTGAAAAAGCGCAAAATTTAGAAATACTTATTAAAGAATATAAAATGGCTAAAGCTCTAATTATGAGTTTGTTTAGGCCTAAAGCAGAAGTCCCAGAATATAAAGATATGCTTTCTTTTTTCTCTCAAAGTATCGGGTATTTTGAAAGGCTACATGAATTGGAGAGTGCTTTGGATATAGATATTTTTCCGTCAAAATTGGAGAGTGAATATGATAAAAAACTTTTGATAGAGAAACTGTATCTGTTATTAGTTAAGCACAAAAAAATTAGAAGTAATGATAGATTAAATTTTATAAAAGCAGATATGTTCGACGGAAGTATAGGACAAGAAATTTTGACTGCATATATTGACAGAATGGAATATGAAATTTTTGGCCAAACTATAAGGGTTTATATTGTTAATAGTATATTTAATGCAGTGGTTAGTAAAATCGAAGATGTTCAAGATAAATTGAAACAAGTTTATTTTTCCGATACAGATGATAGGCCAATGTATAGAGCATATTCAGGATTCCTTTCAGAAGAGGAAGCAATCGAAGAACAAAATAGTATAAGAATAAAAATTCGGGAATATAGGGAGGCAAAGAAAATAGATGAATGTTTGAAAGAACTGTATACTGATGAAATGGAGTGAATTATATTTTATAAATTAGCAATAAGATATATAGCATTAAAGTTTAAGAGAGGTGTCCTCAATCGTATTCAGTCTTCTACGGTTTGTAACGCATCTGCAACAAATCCCGGCTGAATCCCCGTATTTCCGCCCTTTTCGGTTACCCAAACGTTAATATTTACCGAAGTATGTTTATCCCGGAAGCATTCTGGCTTCCGGGATTTTTCAAACTTTTTACCGCACCGTGGCCAATATCTGCGCGCGTACGGTTCTGATTTAAAATCTGCCGTTTTATGCAAATGTCAAGCACTTTTTTACATTGTTAGGTAAGATGTTTTTTACATCGTATGGTAAGGAGTTTTTTACATACCTTGGTAAGCAGATTTTTACATCCCAGTTTCTCCCTGCGGGTACAGGTCAG
>NZ_JADCKL010000004.1 GCF_014982975.1 Claveliimonas monacensis | reverse complement strand
CGGGATGGACTGGCCGCTGGTGTATCTGTTGACTTACCAAGGTCATGGCAGAGTAGCCAAGCCGGGAAGGGATAAACGCTGAAGGCATCTAAGCGTGAAGCCCCCCTCAAGATGAGATATCCCTACGAAAGTAGTAAGACCCCTTGAAGACGACGAGGTAGATAGGGCAGAGGTGGAAGTGTGGTAACACATGGAGCTGACTGTTACTAATCGGTCGAGGGCATAACCATAAAGGTTCGGGAAGAGATGGAAGATAGAGAATTTCTTGTATGTGGTTTTGAGGGTACATAATAGATGAACCAGAATGAGTCGTAAGAGACGCGTTCTGGTTTTTTATTGTGTCGCTTTTTGTTGGCCAGACAGGTGCGCCAGGGTGTATAATATTCTCAAATACAAAAGATACGGATGATGAGGGAATGAGAAAGAGAATATTTGTACTGGCAGCGCTGGCTGTTTATCTGGAACTTGTGTTCCATCTGTATATGGGGCTGGATATGCGGTATGCTCCTGTATTTTTGTGCGCTGCGGCGGCTTGGGGACTTCTTGCCACGGCTGTGGTCTTACTTTTGCCCAGGAAGGTCCGGCGGGCTGTGGGAGCCGTCATCACGCTTCTGATGACAGTGGTCTATATGGCGGAGTGCATCTGTAAAGTGATCCTCCAGCAGTATTATCAGATCATAGGAGGGCTGGAGACCGCCGCCGGCAATCACCTGGGAGACTACAGTGCGGCTGTGTGGGGAGCCCTGGCGGAGAACATCCCGGGTATCCTTCTTATGGTGGTGCTGCCTCTGGGCGCATATTTCCTGGCGACAAGGGAGACGAAGAAAGATCCCGGAGAGGCTGACATCGATGGACAGGCAGACAGCGACGTGAAAAAAGAGAAACGGACAGAATGGAAACAGGCGGTCCTGGCATTCGTGGCTGCATGTGTTTTTGGTGCTGCCTGTCTGGCGGCGGTCTTTCTTCTGCCCTGGAAGGGGGATATCAACCCTGCCTATCTGGCTCGGACAGACCTTTACACAGACGACCAGGTGGAACAGCTTGGCCTTGGGACCATGCTGTTGCAGGATGTCCGCCACAGTATATTCGGAACTCCCGGGGAGACGATGCCCCAGGTGGAGGAGGCGGCGGAAGGGCAGCAGGAACCGGAGGAGCCGGTGTATGATTACAATCAGATGGATATTGATTTTGAAGGGCTGGCAGCAGCGGCGTCCAGCGATGAAGAGAGATGGCTCAGTGAATATTTCGGAAGTGTGCAGCCGGCACAGCAGAACGAGTATACGGGCATGTTTGAGGGGTACAATGTGATCTTTATCACAGCGGAGGGCTTCAGCGGCTATATGATCGACCCGGAGCTTACGCCCACCCTCTACAAAATGTCCACAGAGGGATTTGTGTTTAAAAACTTTTATTCTCCGCTTCATTTTACAAGCACGTCGGGCGGAGAATTTCAGGATCTGACAGGACTTTACCCGAGGGCAGGATTTCCGGTCAGCCTGACAGAGAGTGGAAAGCAGTCTACATACCTGCCGTTTACACTGGCAAATGTGCTGAACGGGGAGGGCTATACTTCCATCGGATATCATTTTAACCAGAATATGTACGGGCGGGAACTGTCCCACCCCAATCTCGGATATGAATGGCGGCAGGCAGATGCCTGCGCACGTCCGGTGACAAAGGAGACCGACGAGGGCGGCCGCGAATACTGGCCCCAGTCGGACGACTACATGGTACAGCAGACGTTTGAGGACTATGTGGATAAAGAACCATTTAACATCTACTATCTGACTATCAGCATGCATCTTCCCTACGGGTATGACAGCAATGAGATGTCCAGGCGAAACTGGGACCAGGTGGCCTCTCTTCCCTACTCGGACAAGACAAAAGCCTACCTTGCGGCAGGGCTGGAGCTGGAGAAAGGACTTACCGATCTGGTCAGCAAACTGGAAGAGGCAGGGATCGCGGACCACACACTGATCGCAATGGCGCCGGATCATGTGCCCTACTCGGATCTGGATATCCTGGAAGAACTGGCAGGGCGGGATTTCGGTTCTGACTCGGTGGAGACGCTGGACGAGGAAAATGTGAGCCTGGATGTGTACAAGAATACCTGGATCCTATGGTCAGCCGGCATGGAGGAACCTGTGGAGGTGGAGAAAGTCTGCTCCCAGGTGGATATACTCCCCACCCTTCTCAATCTTCTGGGCGCAGAATATGACTCCCGGATGCTGGCGGGCATTGATGTGCTGTCTGACCAGGAAGGGATGGCGGTCTTTTTCTCCAGATCCTGGATCACGGACCAGGGGACTTACAGCAGATATACAGAGGAGTTTCAGCCTGCACCGGATGTGGAGATGACAGAGGAAGAAAAGAATGTGTATGTGGAAAATAAAAAGTACCTGGCGGACTGCCGTCTGCGGCTGGGAGAACTGATCATTGAGACGGATTACTACCGCAAGGCGCTGCCGTAGCCTTCCGGTTTTTCTGGTATTAATAGGGCCATGCAATAGTCGCATGCCTCTATTTCGGGCATATGACAGAAAAGTTATTGACATATACCCGAAATAAGACTATACTTTACAGAAGAGAAGGTGACAGTCACCAGAAAAGGGAGAGAGAAATGCGACAGGAGGAGATGAAAAATGCCAAGACCCAGAAAATGCAGACGGGTGTGTGAGTATCCCCGGACTCTTGTATTTGCTCCGGCAGGGGGCAGGAAGAAAGAGACCGTGAACATGACTGTGGACGAGTACGAGACGATCCGTCTCATCGACGGCGAGGGATATTCCCAGGAGCAGTGCGGAAAGCAGATGGAGATTTCCCGCACCGCGGTCCAGCTTGTCTACGCCTCCGCCAGAAAAAAGCTGGCGAGGGCACTGGTGGAGGGGCTGACTCTCTCCATCGGCGGAGGGGATTACCAGCTCTGCCGGGGAGACGGGGACTGCGGGGCCTGCGGCGGATGCTACAAATACGCCATCAGCCGGAAATATGAAAAACCGAAGGGAGACAGGATCATGAGGATAGCAGTTACATATGAAAACGGACAGGTGTTCCAGCATTTCGGACACACGGAGCAGTTTAAGATTTACGATGTGGAGGAGGGGAAGGTCATCGCCTCGGAGGTGGCGGATACGGACGGACAGGGACACGGAGCCCTGGCAGGCGTGCTCTCTGCTCTGGGTGCGGATGTGATCATCTGTGGAGGAATCGGCGGAGGCGCCGTACAGGCGCTGACTGCCGCAGGTATACAGCTTTACGCCGGAGTGTCAGGGGATGCGGACCAGGCGGTGGAGGAGCTGCTGGCAGGAAAGCTCTCGCCTAACGCAGAGGCCAACTGCGACCACCACGGACACGGGGAAGGACACCATGACTGTAAAGGACATGGCGAGGGACATCACGGGTGCGGAGGACACGGAGAAGGGCACCACGGGTGTGGACATTAAGGAGAGTAGGGGAAAAGCACAGGAAAGGCATGGGAAAAGTACGGAATTCAAATATAAGAAGATAAAAAGAGGCAGGGCGCCCTCTGCTAGCGATCAGCATGCAGAAGGCGTCCTGCCTTTTCCATTTCTTCAGCAGAAGGGGGAAGGACATCTTCCAGAGAGTAGGGGATGCCCAGTTCCTTCCACTTGTAGACTCCCAGCGTGTGGTAGGGAAGCACCTCCACCCGCTCCACATTGGCGAGGGAGCGGATAAAGGCATCCATTTCACGCAGGTCCGTCTCTTTATCTGTGAGGCCGGGGACAAGGACGTGGCGTATCCAGACCGGCACGCCCAGCTCATCAAGGAGGCGGGCCATGTCCAGGATGTTGTCATTTCCCCGGCCGGTCAGCCCAAGATGTCCCGCCGGGTCCATCATCTTCAGATCCAGGAGCACAAGGTCCACGTACTTCATCAGCTCCAGAAACCTGCTGTAAAAGGGCTCTTCCCGGGTAAAGGGGGCGCCGGAGGTGTCGAGGGCAGTGTGGACGCCGGCCTCCTTTGCCTTCCTGAAAAACTCCACCAGGAAATCTATCTGGAGCAGGGGCTCCCCGCCGCTGACCGTGATGCCGCCGCCTTTGCCCCAGTAGGGACGGTAGCGGAGAGCCTGGGCGAGAAGCTGGTCAGCGCTCACCCTGAGAGCCTGGCCGGAGGTCAGCGCCCAGGTGTCCGGGTTGTGGCAGAAGCGGCACCGCAGGGGACAGCCCTGCAGGAAGATGAGAAACCGGATGCCCGGTCCGTCCACGGAGCCGAAGCTTTCCGTGGAGTGGACAAGGCCCCTGATCTGGCCTTTGACGCTGCCCGGCTGTGACAAATGTTCTGACAGGTGTTCCATCTGCAAGTTCCTCCTGTTTGATAGGTGAGCGATAGGCGTGTTACATGGTCTTGTGGCAGGTCCGGGCGATCACGTCCAGCTGCTGTTCTCTTGTCAGGCTGATGAATTTCACCGCATAGCCGGACACCCGGATGGTGAAGTTGGCGTACTCCTCCTTCTCGGGATGCTCCATGGCGTCAATGAGCTTCTCCACGCCGAATACATTGACGTTGAGATGGTGGGCGCCCTGGAAGAAATAGCCGTCCAGGATGGAGGTGAGATTGCGCACCCGCTCTTCCTGGGAGTGTCCCAGAGCGTCGGGGTGGATGGTCTGGGTGTTGGAGATGCCGTCCAGGGCCCACTCGTAGGGGAGCTTGGCCAGGGAGTTGAGGGAGGCCAGAAGCCCGCTCTTTTCTGCTCCGTAGCTGGGATTGGCTCCGGGAGAGAGGGGTTCTCCTGCTTTGCGCCCGTCAGGCAGGGAGCCGGTGGCTTTGCCGTACACCACGTTGGAAGTGATGGTGAGGATGGAGGTAGTCGGCTCGGAATCCCGGTAGGTGTGGTGCTGGCGGATCTTCTGCATAAAGGTTTTTAAGAGCCAGACCGCAATGTCGTCCGCGCGGTCATCGTCATTTCCGTATCTGGGGAAATCCCCGATCGTCTCGTAGTCCGTCACGATGCCGTCCTCATCCCGGATGGTCCGGACTTTGGCGTATTTGATGGCGCTTAAGGAGTCCACCACATGGGAGAAGCCGGCGATGCCCGTGGCAAAGGTGCGGCGCACGTCGGTGTCGATGAGGGCCATGAGGGCGGACTCATAGTAGTACTTGTCGTGCATGTACTGGATCAGATTCAGGGCATTTACGTAGAGCCCTGCCAGCCATCCCATCATGGAATCAAAGCGGTGCATCACCTCATCGTAGTCCAGATACTCGGATGTGATGGGCCTGTTTTCCGGTCCCACCTGCTCCTTGGTGCGCTCGTCCACACCGCCGTTGATGGCGTAGAGGAGACATTTTGCCAGATTGGCCCTGGCACCGAAGAACTGCATCTCCTTCCCGGTCTGGGTGGCAGACACGCAGCAGCAGATGGAGTAGTCGTCTCCCCAGATGGGCCGCATCACATCGTCATTTTCATACTGGATAGAACTGGTATCTATGGAAATGCGGGCAGCGTAGGCCTTGAAGTTCTCCGGAAGACGGGTGGAGTAGAGGACCGTCAGGTTAGGCTCGGGAGAGGGCCCCATATTTTCCAGTGTGTGGAGGAAGCGGTAGTCGGTCTTTGTCACCATGGAGCGGCCGTCCTGCCCCATGCCCGCCACCTCCAGGGTCGCCCATACGGGATCCCCGGAGAAGAGCTGGTTGTAAGAGGGGATGCGGGCGAATTTCACCATGCGCAGCTTCATGGCCAGGTGGTCGATGAGCTCCTGGGCCTCACGTTCTGTCAGTATGCCTGCGGCAAGATCCCTCTGGATGTAGATGTCCAGGAAGGTGGAGATGCGCCCCACGCTCATGGCAGCCCCGTTCTGGGTCTTGATGGCCGCCAGGTAGCCGAAGTAGAGCCACTGCACTGCCTCCCGGGCGTTTTCGGCGGGCCGGGAAATGTCAAAGCCGTAGGAGGCCGCCATCTCCTTCATCTGTCCCAGTGCCCGGATCTGTTTGGCCAATTCCTCCCTCTGGCGGATGATGTCATCTCGCATGGAGCCGTAGCCGCAGTGGTCGAAATCCTCCTTTTTGGCCTGGATCAGAAGGTCGATGCCGTAGAGGGCTACCCGGCGGTAGTCCCCCACAATGCGGCCTCTGCCGTAGGTGTCCGGCAGGCCGGTGATGATCTTGCTGTGGCGGGCCTTCTTGATCTCCGGGGTGTAGGTGTCGAACACGCCCTGGTTGTGGGTCGTGTGGTACTCGCTGAAAAATTTGTGGAGCACAGGGTCAGGGGTGTAGCCGTAGGTGGTGCAGGCCTCCTCCGCCATGCGGATGCCGCCAAAGGGCATGAAGGCCCGCTTCAGGGGCTTGTCTGTCTGCAGTCCCACCACCTTTTCCTGGTCCTTCAGGGCCTGGCTTATATAGCCGGGCCCGTGGGAGGTGATGGTGGAGACGATATCCGTGTCCATGTCCAGGACGCCGCCTTTCGCCCGCTCCTCTTTCTGGAGCTTTTGCAGCTCGTTCCAGAGAAGGCGGGTGGAGTCAGCCGGACCCTCCAGGAAAGAGGCGTCCCCCTCGTAGGGCGCGTAGTTGTGCTGGATGAAGTCCCGGACATTGATCTCTTCCCTCCAGAGCCTTCCCTCAAAACCATTCCACTGTGTTTTCTGCATCATATGGTCATCCTCCTTCATACACTGCCCGGGATCTGTCCTGCACCTGCCGGCCTGGAAGACACAAAAAAAGACCGTCCGGGCATACATTTTATGCCCAGACGGTCGGCTCTTATCATTCCCTATACTTCATGTGGTCCATTCCACTTCCGTCAGTCGTATAAGTACTTTCTAATATAGCATTTCCAAAATAAATGTCAAGTGAGAAATTTTGCTTACTGCATATCCTCCTGCACCTGCCGGATCTGTTTTTCCAGACTCGCAGCCGCCTCGGGAGAGAGGCTGTCAAGAAGAGACTGGATGCCCGTGCGGATCTTCTCCGGGTCATAGGGGATTTCCAGGGCAAAGTCGCTGTAGGCGCGGATCTTCTGGAAGTAGAGGAAGGCCTCCTTCTCTTCTTTTGCGTCCCGGCACATCTGGTACATGGCCACACAGTCTGTGGCGTCCACATCGGTGCATTCTTTGCAGATCCATTTTCCAAGAAAATAATATGTTCCGCCTGCCTGGTAGATAAATCCCGGTAGGCCAAGAAGTGTCTCGAGCATGATGATTGTTCCTCCTTTTTGTGACCGCCCTGCACAGAGGGCGGGTTTCCATTCTGTATCAAGTATAGCATAAAGGAAGAGGGGCGAACATGAAAACTTGTTATTTTTCCTGCCTGCCTATATAATGAGGATACCGGGGTCCCGGGCGGGACTTCGTGATTTTTGAAATTCTTGTAAAGGGCAATGACCTGGGAGGAGGACAGACGATGGAGCTGAGCCATTTTGAGGAGAGCGGACGGGCTGTCATGGTGGATGTGACAGAGAAAAAAGACACAGAAAGACAGGCAGAGGCCACGGGGAAGATCCTCGTGAACCGGCAGGTCTTTGACGCTATAAAGGCAGGCACTGTGGGCAAGGGAGACGTGCTGGCAGTGGCGCAGACAGCCGGGATCATGGGGGCCAAGAGGACCTTTGAGCTGATCCCCATGTGCCACATCCTGCCCATCACCGGGTGCCGTATCCACTTCGACATGGATGAGGAGGAATGTGCGGTCCGCTGCACCTGCACAGTGAAGGTTACCGGCAAGACCGGGGTGGAGATGGAGGCCCTCACCGGCGTGAGCACCGCCCTTCTCACGATCTATGACATGTGCAAGGCGCTGGATAAGAGCATGGAGATCACAGAAGTCTACCTGGTACACAAGACGGGCGGAAAGAGCGGTGAGATACGCAATGAAAAGCACAGAGCTGCGCAGCAGGCAGAACAGACAGGAAAGAGGCTGAAGACATGGGATTAGAAAAAGGAATGAAGCTGATACGGACGGAGGATGCGGCGGGGACAGTTCTCTGCCACGATATTACACAGATCATTCCGGGCAAGGTAAAAGGCCCGGTGTTCCGCAAAGGGCATATTGTCCGGGAAGAGGACATACCGGTCCTTCTGTCTGTGGGAAAAGAGAATTTGTACGTGTGGGAGACGAAAGAAGGGATGCTCCACGAGAATGAGGGAGCTGAAGTTCTGCGGCAGGTCTGCCAGGGAGAGCATATGAGCCCTTCGGAGGTAAAAGAGGGGAAGATCGAGCTGACGGCAGATACAGACGGACTTTTGAAGGTAGACAAAGAGAAGTTGGACCGTATTAACGGCCTTGGGCAGATCGTCATCGCGTCCCGCCACGGGAATTTTCCTGTGAAAAAGGGCGACAAGATCGCCGGCATGCGGGTGGTGCCACTTGTCATAGAGGAGGAGAAGATGGACCGGGTGAAGGAGATCGGCGGGCAGGAGAGCATTTTCTCCCTTCTTCCCTTCCGGAAGATGAAGGCCGGCATCGTGACCACGGGAAGCGAGGTCTACCACGGCAGGATCAAGGACCAGTTCACCCCTGTGGTGAAGGAGAAGCTCCTGGAGTATGGCATGGAAGTGCCGGGCAATATCCTCTGCAGCGACGACGCCTCCATGGTTGAGGATGCTATAAATGAATGGATCGAAAAAGGCATGGATCTGGTGGTGTGCACAGGGGGTATGAGCGTGGACCCGGATGACCGGACGCCTCTTGCCATCCGGAGCGCATCGGATGAGGTGATCACCTACGGGGCGCCTGTCCTTCCCGGAGCTATGTTCATGATGGGATATAAAAAGCGGGCGGAAGGCGGCGACATCCCGGTGCTTGGACTTCCCGGCTGTGTCATGTACGCAAAGCGGACCATCTTTGATCTGCTCCTTCCAAGGATCGCGGCGGGAGAGCGGCTGTGCCTGGAAGATTTCACGGGAATGGGAGAGGGCGGACTGTGCCTGTCCTGCCCGGTGTGCACATTCCCCAACTGTGGGTTTGGGAAGTAGGAATTAGATAGCGAAAAACAGATAATGATTGCTTGTCTGGTATTATTATGTTACCATTTAAGCGGGGAAACCGAAGCCGGGCGGCTTACCCTCTGATTAGTTGGAGGGGCAACCCTCCATTTACAAGAAAGGAGGGGATGCCAATGAATGTTACATACTCGGACTTGATCCAGTTGCTCATTTTCATTGTTGCCCTTGTCAGTCTGTGTTATCAGATTTTCAGGGAAAAGAAATAGCCGCCACTACTGCAATAGTGACGGCTGCCCGTTAGGGTAGTAAGAATTCTATTGGGGTACGCCGCTTTCGGTTTCCCTTTTCTATATAAAAATATAGCATGGAAGCGCGTAAAGTTCAAGATGTGCCTTGCAAGGAAAGCCTTGATTTTGAGAGGAAGACATACTAAGATGAAAAAGAATAAAAGCAGGACGGGATAAGAAATGAAGGGAAAAGAATTCTATCAGATATTAAAAGAGAGGCAGGCAGCCGGGGCCACCGATCTGACAGCTGCGACCATTCTGGAGGGAGCGGAGGCCGGAGAGAAATTTCTTCTGGAGGGAGAGGAAAAGGTCAGGGTGTTTGCAGACAGTTATACGGAGCCACAGGTGTTCATGGAGCGGCTGGGGCGAAGCCCAAAGCTCCTCGTCTTTGGCGCCGGCCATGTGTCCATGCCCATTATACGGATCGGAAAAATGCTCCAGTTCTCTGTGACTGTGCTGGAGGACCGCCCCAAATTTGCGGACCAGGCCAGGAGAGCCGGAGCGGACCGGGTGATCTGTGAACCTTTCTCCCAGGGGCTGGAGCAGGTGGAACTGGAGCCGGATACCTATGCGGTGATCGTGACGAGAGGGCACCGGTACGATGAGGATTGTCTGTACGGTGTTCTGTCCCGGGAGAAAGAGAGCGGGACTGCCTGCGCCTATGTGGGGATGATGGGCAGCAGGCGAAGAACTGCCATGGTCCGGGAGCGGATGAGGGAGCTTGGTATTGCCGAGGAGGAGATCCGGCGCCTCCACGCGCCCATTGGCCTGGCTATCGGTGCGGAGACACCGGAGGAGATCGCCGTCTCCATATTTGCCCAGATCATCCAGGTAAAAAATGAGGCAGAGCGGACAGAAGGGTATTCGGAAGAGCTGCTGGATGCCATCCTGGAGGGTTATGGAAGCGGCGAAAAGACCGGGCGGGCTGTTCTTGCCACTATCATTTCCAGGCAGGGCTCTGCCCCGAGGAGCGTGGGGACCAAGATGCTGATCCGGGAGGACGGGACTACCCTTGGCACCATCGGCGGGGGCTGTGCGGAGAGCGCTGTCATGCAGAAGGCTTTTCAGATGATGCGGATCCCGGAGAGTCCCCGATTCCTGGTCACGGTGGTGGATATGACGGCCCGGGAGGCGGAAGAGGAGGGCATGGTCTGCGGAGGACGCATTCAGGTCATGCTGGAGGTGACAGGAAGTTGATCTTAAAGAAAGAAGGAGGAACCTACAGGGCATGTTTTTCCCTGCTTGAGGCGCTGGATCTGGGAGAACGGCGGGACGTGCGGGTCTGCGCGGCGGGAGCCGGCGGGAAGACCACACTGCTGAAGCGGCTTGCATCGGAGTACAAAGAGAGGGGAATCCCGGCTGTGGTGACTACCACCACCCGCATGTATGCGGAGGATGATCCCCGTTTTCTGCTGGAACCCTCCCCGGCGAAGATGAGGGAGATCCTTGAGAGAGAAGGGGTAGTCTTCCTGGGAAAAAAGGACAGGAATGGGAAGATGAAAGCCCCGGGGAAGGAGTGGATGCAGGACATCCTGGATCTGCCATTTCCGGTTCTCATAGAGGCGGACGGTTCCCGGCGCCTGCCTGTGAAGGTACCCGGGGAGGCGGAGCCGGTTTTCCCGGAGGAGACGACCCATGTGGTGTATGTGTACGGCATGAGCGCCCTGGGGCGCAGCCTGGAAGAGATCTGCTTCCGCCCGGAGCGGGCGGCGGCTCTTTTGGGCCGCAGGAAAGAGAGCCTGGTGGAAGAGGCGGACATTGCCCGGCTGGCCGAACATCCCCTGGGAGGAAGAAAGAGTGTCCGGGACGCATGGCCTTTCACCGTGGTGCTTACCCAGGCGGACCGCCCGGGACGGCTGGAGGCGGCGGAGCGGATCGGTCTGCTGACAGGGGAGCAGGTGCTGATCTGCTGACGAAGAGAAGGAGAATGGAGACAGGAGAGAATGAAGATACTGATCAGGGGAGCGGGAGATCTGGCCACCGGCATTGCGGCCAGACTGTACCGCTGCGGACATGAAATTCTTATGACGGAGATAAAAGAGCCACTGACTGTGAGAAGGACCGTGGCTTTTTCCAGAGCTGTCTACGAGGGGCACGCAAGGGTGGAGGATATGGAGGCTGTCCTTGCAGGAGATCTGGAGGAGGCCCGTCAGATCCTGACCCGGGGAGACATCCCCGTCATGGTGGATGAGAGAGCCGATGTGCGGGAGACCTTCTGCCCGGACGTACTCATCGACGCCATTATCGCCAAGAAAAATACGGGGACAAAGATCACGGATGCGCCTTTTGTCATCGGGGCAGGACCGGGATTTACAGCGGGGAAGGACTGCCACTGTGTCATCGAGACAAAGAGGGGACACACCCTGGGCAGACTGATCTGGGAGGGGACAGCTATTCCCAACACAGGTGTGCCCGGCAATGTGGGCGGCTACACTATAGAGCGGCTTCTGCGGGCTGCAGAGGAGGGACGGATCGAGCCTACAGTGTCCATCGGCAGTCAGGTGGAGAAGGGGCAGATCGTGGCCTACACAGGGGGCGTGCCTGTCTATGCGGCCATGTCCGGTATTGTGCGGGGCATGCTCCAGGAGGGAGCAGAGGTGAAAAAGGGCATGAAGATCGGAGATATTGATGCCCGGTGTGAGACTGCCCACTGCTATACCATCTCCGACAAGGCTTTGGCTATCGGGGGAGCGGCTCTGGAGGCAGTGGAGCTGTACGGGAGGATAAAGGGAAAATACGGTCTTGTCATCCTGGCAGCAGGCCGGGGGGAACGATTTGGCGGGGACAAGCTGTCCAGCCAGATCCACGGCAGGCCGGTCTATCAGTATACGCTGGATCTGGCCCGCTCTTTTCCCGGCGTGGAGAAGATGATCGTCACAGGCAATGAGAGGATTGCACAGGCGGCTCTGGAGGCGGGAGTGACGCTGGTGGAGAACCGGGAGCCGGACAGGGGCATTTCCTGGTCTCTGAAGCTGGGCCTTAAAGCTATGCGGGAGAAGAAACCGGAGGTGGAGGGCATCCTGTTCTGTGTCTGCGACCAGCCCGGCCTTCGAGCTGCCACCATACAGAAGATCTGGAATCGGGCAGCAGTCAAGCGGGAGAAGATCATCTGTGCCGGCCACGAGGGGAGGAGCGGAAACCCGGTGCTGTGGCCGGGGAAGTATTTTCCGGAACTCATGGAGCTGGAAGGCGATGTGGGGGGGCGGGCAGTGATGGCCCGGCATCCGGATCAGGTGGAAATCGTGGAGTCCAGGGATACAGAGCTGCGCGATATAGATCGAAAGGAAGATTTAGAAGAAATCTGGGAGAGAAGATGGGGGATCTGAGCAGAGGACGGCGATCTTACGGACAGGATTGAAGTGATTTATAATACTGTAGACACTTCAAAGGCAGGCATATATGAAGTGACCTACAGGGTGACGGACAGCCAGGGCGTGAGCTCTGAGAAGACGATCAAAGTGACAGTCACGGAAAAGACAGTTCCGCAGACACCGGATAAGGACGGTCAGATGACAAACGGATCGACTTCAGATAAGGGCGCGCAGACATCAGTGAAGACAGGAGATCCTGTCCATCCGTTCATATGGTCTGCGTTGTCGGCTCTGTCCTTGACAGGAATTCTGTTCGCAGTACTGCATAGGCGAAGAAAGCAGACCTGGACAAAATAGCATAGAAGATTTATCGGGCCCGCACAGCAGCCAGTGCGGGCTCTTTTTATAGGGGGAGAACTGCCTTTAGTCATGATACTATTTCTGTTTTCAAGTTGTTTTTGAAAATAACTTGCTATATACTGAGAGTGTCTCACATGAAAGTGACAGGATGAAACATACAGACAGGGAGGTATATGAAAATGAAAAGAAACAAGATCAGTCGTCTGCTGGCAGTATCTATGAGTGTATGCCTGCTGGCAGCGGGAGTGACAGGGTGCTCGTCTTCCCAGGAGGACAGCGCGGACCAGACAGCAGAAGAGAACACATCAGAAACAGAAGGGGAGGAGACAGAGATCCTTGTGGCAGCGGCAGCCAGCCTGGAGTACGCCTATGAGGAGGAGCTGATCCCCATGTTTGAGGAAGAAAATCCGGAGGTGACTGTAAAGGGAACGTATGACAGCTCAGGAAAGCTGCAGACTCAGATCGAGGAGGGACTGGAGGCAGACGTGTTCATGCCAGCGGCCACCCAGCAGATGGATGCCCTGACGGAGGAAGGCTTTGTTGACGGGGAGAGCGTGACAGATCTTCTGGAAAACCAGATCGTGCTCATCACATCTGCGGAAAATGAGCTGGGACTTGCGGAGTTTACGGACATTACAAAAGCAGATACCATTGCCATCGGTGATCCGGCCAGTGTTCCGGCAGGACAGTACGCCCAGGAGGCCCTCACCAGCCTGGGAATCTGGGACGAAGTGCTGGCAAAATCCAGTCTTGGGATCAATGTGACAGAAGTGCTGAACTGGGTAGCAGAAGGAAGTGCCCAGGCGGGGATCGTCTATGCCACAGACGCGGCTACCACAGACAATGTAAAGGTGATCGCCCAGGCGCCGGAGGGAAGCCTGGCAGAGCCGGCTATCTACCCGGTAGGACTTGTGTCCGCTTCTGCACACCAGGAGGAAGCACAGGCATTTCTTGATTTCCTGCAGAGTGACGAGGCGATGGCTGTGTTTGAAGCCTATGGATTTACCAGCCACGCAGTCAGTGAATAGGAAAAAGATCAGTGAAAGGAGGGGGGACAGATGGATCTTTCGCCTGTTTGGATATCGGCAAAGACAGCGTCAGTCTCCATTGTCATTACATTTTTTCTGGGAACAGCGGCGGCATTTTTCATTTTCCGGATGCGCCATGAGAGGCTGAAGATACTGTGGGATGCCATCCTGACCCTCCCGCTTGTTCTGCCCCCCACAGTGGCGGGATTTTTCCTTCTCTATATTTTCGGTGTCAGAAGGCCGGTGGGCGCCTTTTTCCTGGAGTATTTCGGTGTGAAGATCGCCTTTTCCTGGGGCGCCACCGTGCTGGCCGCAGTAGCCATCTCCTTCCCTTTGATGTACCGGTCAGCCCGGGGGGCGTTTGAGCAGGTGGACCGTGATCTGCTGGATGCAGGGAGGACTCTTGGCATGTCGGAGTGGCAGATTTTCCGAAAGATCCTCATGCCCGGCGCCATACAGGGACTTTTGTCCGGCGGTATCCTGGCTTTTGCCAGGGGGCTGGGAGAGTTTGGCGCCACGGCCATGATCGCCGGAAATATTGCGGGTCAGACGAGGACCCTTCCCCTGGCTGTCTACTCGGATGTGTCAGCGGGGAATATGGAGTCGGCAGGCAGGTATGTGCTGATCCTGGTGCTCATCTCCTTTATTGTTGTCACCGGGATGGGCTATGCAACGTATGTGTTTCAGAGATTTAGCCGGAAGGAGAACCGTTGAGGATGCTGGAGGCAGATGTTTCAAAAAAACTGAAAAGCTTTGATCTGGATGTCCGCTTTGAGGTGGAGGGAGGATGTCTGGGCATACTGGGGGCTTCCGGCTGCGGGAAGAGCATGACGTTGAAGGCTGTGGCAGGGCTTGTGAAGCCGGATCAGGGACAGATCCGCAGAGACGGACAGGTTCTTTTTGACAGCGCCCGGAAGATCGATGTTCCGCCCCGGAAAAGACAGGTGGGGTATCTGTTCCAGAATTATGCTCTGTTTCCCAACATGACGGTGGCGGAGAACATTGAAGCCGGGCTCCTTAAGGGGCGGCCAGGCAGAGAGGCCCGGAAGGAGCGGATGAGAGAGCTGGTCCGCCAGTTCCGTCTGGAGGGGCTGGAGAACCAGTATCCTGCGCGGATCTCGGGAGGGCAGCAGCAGCGGACCGCCCTGGCCCGGATCTTTGCGTCGGATGCCAGGTGTATTCTACTGGATGAGCCGTTTTCTGCCATGGACAGCTATCTCAGGGAGGAGATGCAGATGGAGCTGGCCCGGATGATTCGTGAGTTTGACGGGTGCATGGTTCTCGTCAGCCACGACCGGGATGAGATCTACCGGCTGTGCAGCCATACCATGATCATGGAAAAAGGGAGAAATGTAGTCTGCGGACAGACAAAGGAGCTCTTTGACCAGCCCCGGAAAGTGGCTGCGGCCAGGCTTACCGGATGCAAGAATATTTCCAGCATACAGAAGACAGGGGATTTTCAGGTGTACGCAAAGGACTGGAAGGTCCTGCTGCACACAGAGATAAAGGTGCCGGATGCGGCCACCCACGTGGGGATCAGGGCCCACGACATCCTGCCGGCGGCAGCGGGCGAGAACGTCCCCAACCGGATCCGGGTGCTTCCTGTGGAGCAGGTGTCCTCCCCCTTTGAGTGGACGCTGATCTTTCAGAACCGGGAAGATCCCGGGGCGGGCATCTGGATGAAGAGCGACCGGAGCCAGAACCAGATTCCCGGTGAAGTGACTGTGGATCCGTCAAAGATCCTGCTTCTGGAGTAATAATATCTGTAAGAAAAAAGGCTGACAGGAGGAATTCCCTTGGAAAGAGAAGAAATGAATGGAAATGAAAACGAGAAAGAAGAGAAAGGCTTCCATTTGCGGGTAAAACTGCAGATCAACACGGATGAGCCGGTCCTGGGACCGGGCGTTGCTGAACTGCTGGAACTTGTGGGGGAGACCGGATCCATGAAAGAGGCCTGTGGCCGGATGGGCATGTCTTACAGCAAGGGCTGGAAGATCATAGGCAGAGCAGAAGAGCAGCTGGGATGCGCCCTTATCCGCCGCCATCACGGCGGAAAGAGCGGTGGGAGCTGCTCCGTCACGGAAGAGAGTCTTTCTCTGGTAAGACGGTACAGAGAGCTGGAAGAGAAAGTGAAGCAGTATGCAGAACGCGCATTCCATGAGATATTTGCAGAGTTATGACCTGCTGTTATCTCATCTTGGAATTTGGATAGAGCTGCTTCATTTTTGTGTCGTCAAAGTGGGTGTCTATGATGCGCTCCCAGCCGGAAGTGGCGGCAGGGCCGCCGTCCCGTACGCCGTAGCGTATGAGCGCTGCGGCGGAGACAAGGATATTGGCAGCCATGAAGGCCACCAGGATCCAGGTGGCTATGTACCCGGCGGCTTTTGGGATCTTCTCGATCCAGGCTGCGAAGTGAGGGTAGAGCCCTTTGATCCACACGACGGCAGCAATGCCCCAGAAAAAGCAGTAGAGCAGATTGACGCGGCCGCCCAGATTGAAGGGAATCTCACTGTAGTCCCAGAAAACCTGGCCGAACACCAGCTCTGACAGGACGCTGCATGTATACTCGTAGGCGCCCCCGAGAAAGGTGCCGATGAGAAAAATGTGGCGGTCCGGTTTATCCCGGTCCTTGTAGAGAAGGGCCGTGGCAAGTACGATAGCAAAACCCCAGACAACGCTGAAAGGACCCCACACGAGACTGCTTCGGAACATCCATTCTCCGGCAGTGAGCCGGCAGAAGATGGTCTCCGTGATGTCGCCCAGCAGTGAGCCGATGAGAAAGAGCCAGAAGAGCTTGTAAAATCCGCAGCCCTCGGCAAATTTTCCCTCCCGGAGGATCTCTTCGGTCTTTTCCTGGATCACAGGGTAGGCTTTTGCCATACGGTGCTCTGCAAAGCGGATCAGGACGAGCCGCGATTGCTCTGTGCTGGAGGTGCGAAGGTGCAGCGCCGCAGCCAGGGACACCAGCGCGTCCAGGAGCACGTATCCCATCAATACCCAGACAAGGATGGAAGTGACAGGCTCCGGTATCTGCCTGTACAGAGTCATAAAGAGGGGATTGCCGCCTTTCAGGCAGATGACGCCCAATATGCCCCAGAGGACTGTATACTGGAAGCAGATATATCCGTCAAAGTTCCATTTTTTATCTGAATAATCCCACCATTTATGATGGTTCAGCCGTTCCAGCGTCTTTCCTGTGATCCACTCTACAATGGTGGCCTGTATGGCGCAGCTGACAAACAGAAGAAAAAAGTTGTCCAGCAGCTCCGTCAGAGTCACGGTCATAAGGATGGCCCCGGCTCCGTATACGAGACAGAAGGGGCCTGTTGAAAATCCGCGGTTGATAAAGCTTCTTTTTTTGATCGTTCCCACGGCGGCCTCGATGATCCAGCCGATAAAGGAATAGATGAGGAACAGCCAGAAAAGTTGTGTAAATGTGTACTCCATGATGTTTATCCTTTGTCAGTAAAATCTTTCTTTAAAAGTTGCTAATTGTTTCCATCATAATATGAGGTGGAAAGCAGGTCAAGCAAAGTCTGAAAACTTAAGAATTTCTTTATTCAAAAATAGAAGACGATCCTTTTGGCATGACAGCATATAGAGTGTGTCTATAACTGTATAGATAAAAACGATTTGTAGAAACGTATCTCCAATGCTATGATTTTGTAGGAATCGAAAGGATGGAAGCTATGCAGAAAATCATATTTGTTTCACATTGTATTTTGAACAAAGCAGCCAAGGTGGAGCAGGATGAAAGTGAACTGAAGGAGGAGTATGAACTCCGTGCCAGACTTCTGGAAGAGATCGTCAGACAGGATGTGCAGGTTATCCAGCTGCCATGTCCGGAGTTTGTCATGTATGGATCCAGAAGATGGGGGCATGTAAAAGACCAGTTTGCACATCCATTTTACCGGGATACATGCCGGAAATTGTTTGAGCCTGTACTGATGCAGATCGAAGAATATGCCGGAAACCCGAAGAAATTTCAGCTTATTGGTATTGTCTCGGTGGAAGGAAGCCCCAGCTGTGGCAGAAGCCTCACCTGCAGAGGGGACTGGGGAGGAGAGCTGTCTGATCTTGACAAAGTTCAGAAGAAAGTGAAGAGACTGACGATGGAGCAGGAGATGGGTGTCTTTATGGAAGAGATCAGCAGAATGCTCAGGGAAAGAAATATTCAGCTTCCGATATTTACGATGCAGGAAACAGTCGCATATCTGTGCGGCGGAGAAAATGGAAAGGAATGAGTATCATGAAAACAAATAGGAAAGTATACGTAACAGCCTTCTGCGGTATCGCTATCGCAGTCAATATTGTCCTTGGAATTGTCACAAGTGCCCTTGGAATTCCGCTTTACCTGGACACACTGGGAACAGTCCTGGTGGCAGCTCTTGTAGGTCCGCTTCCGGGAGCTGTAGTAGGAGCCCTCACAAATATCATTACAGGACTTATGTACAGCGTTACAGATATCCCGTTCTGTCTCGTCAGCATTGCAGTGGCGCTGATCGTTGGATTTACTGTAAAGAAATTTAAATTTACCCTGCCGGTGGCTATCATTCTTGGTCTTGTACTTAGTGTGGTATGCCCGGTTATCGGTACACCTATCGGCATCTTTGTGTACGGCGGACTGAACGGATCTTTCTCCGATGTCCTTGTTATGGGGCTGGTGCAGAGCGGACAGTCTATCTTTGCTGCTTCCTTCCTGAGGAATATAGCATCCAACCTGATCGATAAGGTGGGAACTCTTGTCATTGCCTGGGCGATTGTGAAGTGGCTTCCAATGTCCATTATGCAGAATTTTAAGAAAGAAAAATAAAAATGATAAAAGTATCAAATCTTGTCCACTCCTATTTAAAGTATGGAAAAACTGAAGAAGATACGATTTCTGTTAAAGCGCTGGACCATGTGGATATGGAGATTGATAAGGGGGAATTTATTGCCATCATCGGGCACAATGGATCGGGGAAATCAACATTGGCAAAACATTTTAACGGGCTTCTGTTTCCGGCTGAGGGCACTGTGTGGATCAATGAGCTTCCTACCAGTGACCATAAGAATCTGGGACAGATCCGCAGGACCGTGTGTATGGTATTTCAAAACCCTGATAACCAGATCATAGGCGCAACAGTGGAAGAAGATATCTCCTTTGGACTTGAGAATATGCAGATCCCGCGGGAACAAATGCAGGACAGGATTGACCGGAGCCTGGAGGCTGTCCGGATGACCGACAAGCGTCAGGCCAATCCGGGCAGCCTTTCTGGCGGTCAGAAACAGAAGACGGCGATTGCAGGGGCGGTGGCGGTCTCCCCTGAATGTCTTGTGCTGGATGAGGCCACAGCCATGCTGGACCCAAAGGCACGCAGAGAAGTCATCGGGATCGCGCGGGAACTGAACGAAAAGCAGGGAATTACGATCATCCTGATCACCCATTTCATGGATGAAGTAGCCCATGCGGATAAAATTTTTGTCATGGATCACGGGATTGTGGCAGAGAGCGGCACCCCGGAAGAACTTTTCAGGGAGCCGGAACTCTTAGAGAAGTATCGTATGGAGCTTCCTCCGGTAACAAGGCTGGCATATTCCCTCAGAAAAAAGGGCCTGCCTGTCCGTCTTCCGGTTATGGAGCCGGAAGATCTGGCAGAGCAGATGGAGAGGATATACAGAGGTGAACAGATATGTTGATGGAAATTGAAAAGCTGAACTACACATATCCGTCATCCGGCGAGGAGGCAGTACATGCTCTCCGGGACGTCACTCTTTCTATTGAGGAGGGCGAGTTCCTCGCTCTGGCAGGGCGGTCCGGATCCGGCAAAAGCACATTTGTCAGACACTTAAACGGACTTCTCCGGGCTGACTCGGGAGATATAAAATACCGGGGACAACCCATCTATGCCAAAAAATATCCTCTGGGGAAACTCCGGCAGAAAGTTGGACTTGTCTTTCAGTATCCGGAGCATCAGCTCTTTTCCAGAACCGTTTTGGACGATGTGGCTTTTGGTCCCCAAAATATGGGGGCCGACAAGAGCCAGGCAGAGGACATGGCCAGAAAAGCCCTGGAGAAAGTGGGGATTGGAGAGGAGCTTTTTTCCTCCTCACCCTATGAGCTGTCCGGAGGGCAGATGCGCCGTGTAGCCATTGCCGGCGTCCTGGCTATGGGGCCGGAGGTACTGGTGCTGGACGAGCCGACGGCAGGACTCGATCCCTATTCAAAAAGGCAGCTCTTTGCACTTCTCAGGGAAATGCAGGGAAATGGCACAACTATAATCCTCGTCTCTCACTCCATGGAGGAGATTTCCGAATACGCGGACCGGGTTGTCGTGTTTCTGGACGGGACTGTATGTATGGACGGAAGTCCGGAGGATGTCTTTTCGCAAAAGGAGCTGCTGGATGGAGCGGGCCTGGAAATGCCCCAGATCATGGAAACTCTGTGGAAAATGCAGCAGAAGGGTATCCCCGTTGAAAGGCTTGTCTGCGATGAGGAGAAAGCGGCGGAAGAGATTTTTAACGCAGTAACAGACAGGAGAGGTGGAACAAATGCTTAGAGATATCACAATAGGCAAATATTATAATAAAGCCTCTGTCATTCACCAGATGGACTGCCGCACAAAGCTGGCAGGCACACTGCTCTATATTATAGCCCTGTTTTTTGTGGAAAATCCAATCGTGTACATTCCCTGCCTGGTCTATCTTCTGATCCTTTACAGACTTGCCGCTATACCGTGGAGTTATATCCTGAAAGGGCTGAGAGGATTTGCTCTTCTTTTGCTCTTCACCTTTGTTTTCCAGAGTCTGATTACAGATGGGAGAGCGCTTTTCTCTATAGGGATTTTTACTGTGTCTCAGGAAGGGCTTCTGAAGGCAGTCCGGCTTGTGTCCAGGATCGTTTTGATGGTTCTTATGGCCTCGCTTCTGGCCTACACGACCACGCCGACGCAGATGGCGGCGGGGCTGGAAAAAAGTCTTGGCTTTCTGGAAAAAATAAAAGTACCGGTCCATGAAATGGCCATGATGGTGTCCATTGCATTTCGCTTCATTCCTGTGTTTATTGAGGAAGTCAATATTATTATGGATGCCCAGGCTTCACGGGGAGTGGATTTTCACAGCGGAAATGTGGTTAAGAGAATGGGAAAAGTTATGCCCCTCGTAGTGCCTCTGTTCGTATCTGCCATCCGCAGGTCTGCCGACCTTGCCATGGCCATGGAGGCCAGGGGATATACAGATGCAGGAAGCCGTACCAGATACAGGGAGCTGGTCTACACATCAAAGGACAGAACCGCTTATCTGGTGATCCTGGTCATGACGTCAGCGGTCATTGCTGCAGGCCTGCTGGTATAAGATATGTATATGTATAAAAGAAACAGCGTGCAGATCGCACGCTGTTTCTTTTTATAATCTGGAAATTGGAAATCGTGATGGAAATACAAATTCGGGGCTATTTTTATATATTTTGTATTCCGAGTACAATATAGCACAGGGGGAATTCTTTGAATATATTTTTTTGATACATATATTTGGAAAATAATTGTGATCCGAGCACAAAAATGATATCCTTATATACAAAGGAGAGTTTATCTATGGCAGTTGAATTGCAATATTTGTACAGGGAGATACGCCCGGAATACGAAGTAAAACTTCACACGGCTTCCTGCTATGACAGGAAGATCAGCTGGATCCACACGGTGGAGGGCAGCGAGCTTGCCCAGTTTCTCCACGGAGACGAGCTGGTCTTTAACTCTGGACTGAATTATAAATCAGAAGAGTGGCTGAAAGAATTTTTGGAGACCATGGACAGAGCGGGAGCCGGAGGGGTGATCATCGCAGTCCGGGAAGGGAAAGAATTTCCAGGAGAGATCATCGACTGGTGCAATGAGAGAAAACTGCCTCTCTTTTCGGCTTCCTGGAAGACCCCGTACATTGACATTATGAGGAAATTTTCCGAGATCCTGCTGAAGAACGAGCAGAGGGAGACCAACCTGGTCACAGCTATGAAAAATGCTATCTTTTATCCGGAAAATGAAGAGCTCTATATGAACCATCTGGAGCGGAACGGATTCCCCAGGGATCTCTCCTACACAGTCATCATCATGAGCTGTCACGCCTATGATACGGAGCGAGGAAACCGCCTGCTGGAGGACATTCAGAGAAAACTGCATTTTTCCATGGAAAAGACCATCTTTTACGAGGAGGAGGGAAAGCTGATCATCCTGGCAGCGGGCTACCGGGGAGAATGGCTCCGGGATCAGTTCCGAAGGCTGTCCGGGGAAGACCCCAACCTCTATATCGGAGCCGGCACCACAGTGGGCCGCATGAAAGATATCCACCGGTCCTACGAGAATGCTTACACCGCCTACCAGCTGACAAAGACGACCATCCCCAGGAACTTTCTGGCCTACGATGAGCTGGGGATCTACAAGATCCTCACAGATGTGAAAGAGACAGCCATCTATCCGGATTTTGTCCGGGAAGTGCTGGGAAAGCTGATGGAGTATGACAGGGAGCACAGGACAGAATATGTAAAAATCCTGAAAGCCTATTTTGAAAACGACTGCAGCACAGTCTGCACAGCGGAAGCGCTGTACTGTCACAAAAATACCCTGACTTACAAGCTGAACAAGATCAAAGAAGTGCTGGGATATGATATACTGAGCAATGAGAACAGGGTCAGAATCATGGTGGCTTTTTATATTCTCCAGCTGGAGACAGGGGATTTTTAGTACACGGACTGAAAAAGGTAAGAGGAAAGGAGAAGAAGAAATGTCAAAAGAAACGGTATGCTGCTGTATTGAACACCACGCAGTGCTGTTTGCCCTTATGGCCAAACATGGGGTGGAACTGTGCGGGGAAAGGGGGAGAGAGTCCATCCTTAAAGGCATGACCATCTACGGGAAGGAGCGCGGACGCCGGATGGCCTGGAACGCCCGCCAGCGGGGAGATGAGATAAACACGTTGACGAACCAGGCCTACGGGGAGTGGAAGCCGGATTACGACGGACAGATGGAATTCGGACAGATCGGCATCCAGCCTGCCCTTCGGACGTACATCTCAAAATGCGCCTGGTGTGACGCATGGAAGAAGCATGGCCTTACGGAGTACGGGAAACTCTACTGTGTCAATGTGGACAATGCGGTGTACCAGGGCTATCAGGACACCTATGTCTGTACTCAGATGACAGAACCCATGAGCTGGGGCGGGCAGCGCTGTGAGTTTGACTGGGGGTGTGCCCTGACGCCGGTGGAAAATGAGGCTCTGGCGGCCAAGAAGAGGGAGCTGGGCACTTCCTGTATGAAAGATTTTACGTTCCACACGGCCCACATAAAGGCTGCCATCAGCCGCACGCTCATTCAGGATCTGGGCGAAGACGGACAGAAGGCTGTGGACATGGCGCTGGCAGAGTTTGCCGGCATGTTCGGCAGGGAGTATCTGGACGTGCTGGAGCGAGTCCCGCAGGAGGAGATCTACCCGGAGGGAGCGTTTCCGGAGGGCCCGCTCAAAAAATGAGAAAAGAAGTGAGTCAGGAGTGAGTTGTAGAAGAGAAAGGAGAGGGACATGGACCATATAAAGAAGGAGAATCGGATCGCAGCCTGGCTGGCGGATCACCGGGAAGATGTGATCCGGACTGCGGACTATATTTTCCAGCACCCGGAGACCGCCTACAAAGAAGAGCTTTCCAGCGCCTGCCTGGCCGCCTTTTTGGAGAAAAATGGTTTCCAGGTGGAGAAGAAGACAGCGGGGATAGACACTGCGTTTACCGCTGTCTGGGGAGAAGGGAGGCCGCGCATCGGGTTCCTGGCAGAGTATGATGCCCTGCCGGAGCTGGGGCATGCCTGCGGACACAACCTGCTTGGCGCCGGGGCTGCAGCGGCAGCCTGCGCCCTGAAGGCGGATATGGAAAAGACAGGCGCGCCGGGGACGCTGCGGGTATACGGATGCCCGGCAGAGGAGATCATGTCCGGAAAGATCGTTATGAATCAGGCTGGGGTTTTTGACGATCTGGATATTGCGGTGACATGGCATCCCTTTGACAGAAACCGGGTCAGCAATGACATCTGGCAGGCCCAGGACATCAAGAACTACACATTTCACGGGGTAAGCGCCCACGCTTCCCGGTCCCCGGAGGATGGCAGGAGCGCCCTGGATGCGGCGGAGCTTATGAATGTGGGCGTCAACTATCTGCGGGAGCATGTGCCCACAGATGTGCGGATGCACTATGCCTACAGAGACAACGGACAGCCGGCCAATGTAGTCCCGGATCTGGCGAAGACCAATTATTTTATCCGCTCCAGCTTGCGGGCAAGGACGGAGGATGCATCCCGGCGGGTGGATGACTGTGCCAGGGGAGCGGCTCTTATGACAGGGACCACGGTGGAGATCGAGCTGGTGGCAAGCTGCAGAGAGATGAAGATCGACCGGGGACTGACAGAACTGTATTATGAGGCCATGACTAAGGTCCCCACGCCGGTGTACACAGAAGAGGAACTGGAGTTTGCTGGCCGTATCAGCCGGGAGGCGGGGCTGGACAATGGCGGAGAGTACTTCCGCGGGCTGGAGCCTTTAGAGGACGAGCCGGTGCCAATCTCCATCGGGACAGACGCTGCGGAAGTGAGCCACACGGTTCCCCTCATCACCCTCAGCGCTGCCACCATGTGCAGGGGAACGCCCCTCCACCACTGGGCAGCAGCCCGGCAGGCAGGGATGAGTATCGGCCAGAAGGGCATGCTGTACGCGGCCCGGTGCATGGCGGAGGGAACGAAGCTGTGGATGGAAAGGAATACCGAAAAAAATTATTTTGAAAAAAGGACAAAAAAGAATCAGGAGGGAATGATACTATGATCACAAAGAAAATCGGATGGATCGGATGCGGAAACATGGGAGGAGCCATCCTCCACGGCGCTCTTAAGAGCGGGGTGCTGGCAAAAGAAAATGCCATGGTCTACGATGTCAGCCCCGCAGCGATGGAGAAGGCAGAGGGATGGGGCGTGAGCCTTGGGGCAGACTGTGCGGATGTGTGCCGGAACAGCGACCTGATCCTGCTGGCAGTGAAACCTCAGTATGCAGAGCAGACGCTGGCTCAGTGCCAGGATGCCCTGGACGGCAAGGCAGTCATCTCCATCGTGGCAGGCGTCACGGCGGAGAGATTGCGGGGAATGATCAAAGGATGCCCGCGCATTCTGCGTACCATGCCAAACGCGCCTGCCATGGTATTTGAAGGGGCTTTCGCCCTCTGCTCTGACAATGACCTGACTGCGGACGAGATGACTGCAGCGGAGGAGCTCTTTAGCTCCATCGGCGTCGTGGAACAGGTGCCGGAGAAACTTATCGATGCAGTTTGCGGCCTGAGCGGCGGCGGTCCGGCCTACGCGGCCATGTTCATTGAAGCCATGGCTGACGGCGGCGTGAAGCAGGGACTTCCCCGGGCTACAGCCTACCGCCTGGCAGCGCAGACATGCCTTGGCACGGCGAAGATGATCCTTGATATGGATATACATCCGGGCCAGCTCAAAGATATGGTCACCTCCCCCGGAGGAACCACCATCGAAGGCTGCGAGATGCTGGAAAAAGGCGGCATGAGAGGAACGGTCATGGCGTGCGTCAACGCAGCCACAGAGAAGTCGAAAAAGCTGTAAGACAAAGCTATTTGCCCGCCCCGGGCACCTGGTGCAGGGCCCGGAACTGGCGGGGCGTCAGGGTGGTGTACTTTTTGAACTGCTTGGAGAAGGAGAAGCTGTCCGGATAGCCTGTCCGTGCGGCGATCTCCTGTACGGACAGATCGTCCTGCAGGAGAAGTTCCTTGGCGTTGTTCAGACGCTTCTGTATGAGGTAGGTGTGGGGAGGGATCTGGAATTCCTGGCGGAACAGCTTCCGGAAATTCTCATATCCAAGCCCCAGATACTCAGCCGTGCCCCGGCAGCTGTCGTCCGGGATCTGTCCGCTTCCAAGGAGGTCTCTTGCCTGGTACAGGAGACTGCGCACAGATGGGTGGAGACTCTGCTTCCTGTGCATGTCATAGATGCCGAAGACAAGCTGCTGAGCCTCCAGAAGCAGGTAGGGGAGCTGCTCCGGGGAGGAGTGCTCCAGGTGGTCGTAGAATAAAAGGCACCGGTCCAGAAGGGACTGGTTAAGACCTGGGCAGAGAACCGGCTGGTCCTGGAGGAGCCCCATGTGGGTGAGGGTCCGGTAGGTCTCATACCCAAAACAGACAAAAAACTCCAGCCATTTCCCATCCTCCTTTGTGATGGTGGAATGGCGGACATAGGGAATACGCTGTATAAAGCATCCGGGATAGATCCGGGTGCTTTTTCCGTCTCTGTCAATGTAGGTGCCCTCCCCGCTCAGGAGAAGAAGGGCGCCATAGTATTTAAAAACCAGATTTTCGTTCTGGGGGAGATGGCGGGTGTGGTGGATAAATCCACAGCTTAGGATAGAGTTGTTGGGATCCAGTCCCAGCGTTCTGTGGACGGATCTGGTGACGAAAAGTTCCTTTGGGATCTGCAGCAATGAGAAATCCTCCCTTCTTTTACCAGATATGACATTTTTTCTACCATAACAGACATGTAGATCATAGCACCCGGCAGATAAAATGTAAATAATGATAAAAAAGAAAAGGAGCGGGAAACAAAGATGGATTTTGACAGGAAAAGATGGGTGCAGGACATGATCCGCCCGGGAAGGAAAAGACCTCTTCCGGTACTTTCCTTCCCGGGTATCCAGATCACGGGACACACGGTGGAGGAGACAGTAGGAAACAGCCAGCTGCAGGCAGAGTGCATGAAGGCGATTGCGGACAGATTTGACATGGCAGCCGTGCTGGGGCTGATGGATCTGTCCGTGGAGGCGGAGGCTTTCGGAAGCCCGGTGCGCTACAGCAGCCAGGAGGTGCCTACTGTGACGGCAGCCATCATCCAGGAGGAGGAAGAGGCGGAGGCACTGCAGGTGCCGGAAGTAGGGGCAGGCAGGACCGGGGAGTGCCTGGAAGGCATCCGGAAGATTGCAGAAGTGACAGAGGACAGGCCTGTCTTTGCGGGCATGATCGGCCCTTACTCCCTGGCCGGAAGGCTTCTGGACATGACAGAGATCATGATCCTCTGCTACGAGGAGCCGGAGATGGTGGAGACGGTGCTGGAGAAGGTGACAGGATTTCTCTGCGATTACGCCAGAGCTTTTAAGGAGGCAGGAGCCCACGGCATTGTCATGGCAGAACCGGCAGCCGGACTTCTCTCTCCGGGGCTTTTTAGAGAGTTCTCTGTGCCGTATGTGAAAAGGATCTGCCAGGCGGCAGAGGAGGCAGGGCTTGTGATGATCTATCACAACTGCGGCATGGTGGAACCCCTTCTTGGGGACATCGCAGATATCCCGGCACACGGATACAGTTTCGGGAACGCGGTGAATATGGAGACGGTGCTGAAGCAGATGCCGGCAGACAGGCTGGTGCTTGGAAACATCGATCCGGTGGGGATCCTGCGCAGCGGCACACCGGAGGCAGTAAAACATGCCGTGACAGAGCTTCTGGAAACCTGTGGGAAATATGACAACTTCCTGCTCTCCAGCGGATGTGATATCCCGCCGGTGACACCCCTTGAGAACCTGCAGGCATTTTTTGATGCGGCAGAAACATTTTATGGGAAAGCGTAAGAGGGTATAGAACAGAGAGGAGAATAAAGAGATGGAACTTTTACAGGAAATGTCGGAACTTCTGCAAAAAGGAAAGGCTAAGAAAGTGAAGGCGCTGGTGCAGCAGGCACTGGACGAGGGAGTGGACCCGAAAGAGATCTTAAACGAGGGACTGCTCTCGGGCATGATGATCATTGGGGGAAAATTCAAGAACAACGAGGTGTTCGTGCCGGAGGTGCTGGTGGCTGCCCGCGCCATGAACGCCGGGCTCTCCATCCTGGAGCCAAAGCTGGTGGAGGTCGGAAATGAACCGGTAGGCCGGGCTGTCATTGGAACTGTCCAGGGAGATCTGCACGATATCGGCAAAAATCTGGTCTGCATGATGTTCAAGGGGGCCGGATTTGAAGTCTGTGATCTGGGCGTGGACGTCAGCTCAGACGCCTTTATTGATAAGGCGGAGGAGATGCACGCGGACGTCATCGGTATGTCAGCCCTTTTAAGTACCACCATGTGTCAGATGCAGGCCTGCATTGACCGCTTAAAAGAGAGGGGACTTCGGGAAAAGTATATTGTCATGATCGGCGGCGCCCCTGTCACAGATGACTTTGCCCGGCAGATCGGGGCGGACTACTACACGCCGGATGCGGCTTCCGCGGCAGAGACAGCCAGAAGCGTGGTCCTGGAAAAGAAGAGTGCGTAATGCGGTACACGGATTTTCACATCAGTATTTCAGCCGAGGAGGTCTGCCGCCTGCTGGACGGGCACAAAAGCACTCTTGGCGGGGAACTGGCAGAAGAGCTGGAAGAGATGCTCCCGGAAGCCTTTGAGCGGTTGGAGCCGGAGGCGTTTCTGGGTGTGGGGGACACGGAAGGCGTCCTTTATGAGGAAGAGGCGGAAGAAGGCCAGGAGGCCCTGTACGTCATCACCACAGTGGGGGAAGCGCTCAGCGGCTGGTCCGGGGAGCTTTTCAGAGAGGGCGACTGTGTGAAGGCCATGCTGGCAGATGCCATTGCGGATCACTGTCTCTTTCAGATGGATAGGCAGCTTCGGGAGCCTGTCCTGGGGCTGTGCAGGCAGCAGGGCCTGGGGATCAGACGGCGGCTGGAGGCGCCCCAGGACGCTCCCATGGAGATCCAGAAGAAAGCCCTCCAGGTCTCCGGCGCCGGAGAGGGAGGCATGGAGATCACGGAAGGTCTTATGTACCGGCCGGTAAAAAGCGCCTGCCAGGTCTTTCTCCTTACAAGGGACAGGGATCAGTTTTTCTGGGAACATGACTGCAGCGGATGTCCCGACACTTCCTGCCGGATGCGGAAGGGCCGTCCCCCTGTTCTTGAGGTGGAGACAGTGGACAGGGACGGATTAAAGAGAAGACGGATCAGAGGCCATGTGCAGGCAGGACAGAGTATTCTGGAGACGCTGCGGGCGTGGGGGATTTATCTGGATGCCCCCTGCGGCGGGAGAGGCACCTGCGGGAAGTGCCGGATCCGCCTTGTAAAGGGTGAGCTGGCCGTGACAGAGGCGGATCGGAGCCATTTCTCTGAAGAGGAGCTGGAGAGAGGCGTACGCCTGGCCTGCCGGGCCCATCCTGCGGGAGATTGCGTGATCCGGCTTAAGGAAGCCCGGGAGGATGCCTTCTATATTCCTGGCAGCCGGGAAAAAGCCGGGGAGGAAAGCCTGGAACGTAAGAGCGCAGAAAAGGCCGGCAGGAAGGGCGTGGCTGTCGATATCGGAACCACCACCGTGGCCATGGAGCTGGCGGACCTGGAGACAGGGGAGAGGCCTCGGATCTACACGTCTCTTAACACCCAGCGGCAGTACGGGGCGGATGTCATCAGCCGGATCCAGGCGGCGGACGAGGGAAAGGCAAAGGAGATGCAGGACTGTATCCGGGATGTCCTGCGGGAAGGACTAGCCCGTCTCACGGATGGCGGGAAGGAACATATAGACCGGATGGTCATCGGAGCCAACACCACCATGGTCCATCTGCTGATGGGATACCCCTGTCATTCCCTGGGAGTCTATCCCTTTATGCCCTGCTCCACAGAGCGGATAGACACAGACGGGCAGGCGCTGCTGGGGGAGGCGGCGGAGGACTTTGACGTGTCCGTTTTCCCGGGGGTGTCGGCCTACATCGGAGGAGATATCACTGCCGGCCTCTATGCCCTGGATTTCCACAGAAAAGAGGAAGTCAGCGTTCTTGTGGACCTGGGGACCAACGGGGAGATGGCGGTTGGAAATAAGGACCGGATCCTGGCAGCCTCCGCAGCCGCGGGCCCAGCCTTTGAGGGAGACAATATCATCTGCGGCACCGGAAGCATACCGGGGGCCATCTGCGGCGCCCGGTGGAACGGACAGCAGATGGAGCTTCAGACCATCGGCGGCGGAGCACCTGTGGGGATCTGCGGCACCGGGATCATCGAGGCTGTGTACGAGATGATGGAGGCCGGGATCCTGGATGAGACCGGGCGGCTGGAAGAGCCCTGGGATGAGGAGGGATTTCCCCTGGATGGGGAGGGAAAGATACGGATCTTCCAGAAAGATATCCGGGAGATCCAGCTTGCCAAGGCGGCGGTGCGGGCCGGACTTGAGACTCTCCTTGCCGCATGCGGCGTGGAGGCCCGGGATGTGGATACGTTCTACATTGCCGGGGGATTTGGCTGCCAGCTTGATATAGAGAAGGCAGCAGGCATCGGACTTCTGCCCCAGGACTGTGTGGGGAAAGCCCGCCCTGCGGGAAATACGTCCCTTGAGGGGGCGCTGCGGTATCTGAGAGAGGCGGGCGGAGGGGCCGCTGTGGATGAGATCGCCGGAAAGGTCCGGGAGATCTCCCTGTCCACAGACCGGAACTTCCAGCAGCTTTATATGGAATATATGTACTTCGGGGAAGACGAAGAATAAAAAAGAAGGAAAGGTGAAAAGAATGACGCCAAGAGAAAATCTGCTTCATTTGCTGAGAAGGGAAGGATATGAGACCGTGCCTGTGGAGTTCATGCTCTGCCCCAGCCTGGAAAAGAGTTTCCAGGAGGAGATCGGAGGGCCGGGCGCCGACTATATGGAGTATTTCGGGATGCCCTGGCGCCGGGTAGGTGAGCTGATCCCGGAGGATACGGATATCACCAGGTTTTACCCCTACTACGATGAGATCAAGGACAATATGGAGATCGACGAGTGGGGAGTGGGCCACGAGTCCAGCCCCACCTCCATGCACATGACAAAGATGCACCATCCTCTGGAGGACGCAGAGGAGGTGGAGGAGATAGAGAGCTATCCCATCCCGGTCTACACGGAGGAGAAAAATGTATGGGTGAAGGACAGAGTGAAGGAGCTCCATGAAAAGGGGCTGGCCTCTGTGGGAAACATGCAGTGCACCATCTGGGAGACCGCCTGGTATATCCGGGGCATGGAAAATCTCATGATGGACATGTTAAGTGACGAGGAGCTGGCGGAGGCAGTCTTTGACATGGTGGAGAAGATGTCCACAGACCGGGCGCTGATCTACGCAAAGGCGGGGGTGGATATCCTCTATCTGGGAGACGACATCGGCATGCAGCACAGCATCATGATGAGCGAGGAGATGTACAGCCAGTGGCTCTATCCCAGACTGAAGCGGCTTATCTCAAAAGTGAAGGAGGTGCGGCCGGACATCATCGTCATCTACCACTCCTGCGGTTACATTGAGCCCTTTATCAATTACCTTATCGATGCAGGCATTGACGTGCTCAATCCGATCCAGGCGGAGTGCATGGAGTTTAAAGAGATCTATGAAAAATACGGGGACAGGATCTCCTTCCACGGTACCATCGGCACACAGACAGTCATGCCTTTCGGGACGCCGGAAGAAGTGAAGGAAAATGTGTGGGGAAACCTGGACATTGCGGGAGAGAAGGGAGGCCTTATGGTGGCCCCCACCCACCTGTTGGAGCCGGAAGTGCCATGGGCCAACATCCTGGCCTACGCGGAGGCATGCAGGGAGTATAAGAAAAAGTAAAACATAGACGGAGCGCGTAAAGGCTCCCGGACAGACCTAGGGCTGCCTCGAAAGAACCAGGGAAGCAGTGGAAAAGTCTATCCCTACCCGGTGACAGAAAAGATCAGCTACGAGAAGACGGACCACGTGTACCGGGCGGTGTTCCTGGAAAACCAGTATCTGAAGGTTATGGTGCTGCCGGAGCTGGGGGGACGCATCCAGCGGGCTTACGACAAGACAAACGGCTATGATTTCGTCTATTACAACCATGTCATCAAGCCGGCCCTTGTGGGGGTTACCGGCCCCTGGATCTCCGGAGGCATCGAATTTAACTGGCCCCAGCACCACCGGCCCACCACCTATCTTCCGGTGGACTGGAAGATGGAGAAGCAGGCGGACGGCAGCGCTTCCGTCCTGGTCAGCGACGTAGATCAGATGTACGGCACAAAAGGCATGGCCAGATTTACCCTGTATCCGCCAGGCGCTGACCTATCCGGAGAATTTAGGAGAGGGGCGCCTGGAAGGAACCAGGGACAATCACCTCTGGTATCACCTGGGGCTGGCCCTGCGGGAACTGGGAGATGAGAAGGGAGCCTGCGCCTGCTTCAACAGCCTTCTGGACTACGGGGAGCGGCATCTGGAAGACCGGCCCCAGGTGGACTACTTTGCTGTGTCCCTGCCGGACTTCCTTGTCTTTGAAGAGGACCGGACCTTAGCTGATCAGGTTCACTGCCACTATCTGATGGGGCTTGCCTGCTTCGGCTACGGGAGGAAGGAGGAGGCAAGCCGGGCTTTCCGGAGGGCCCTGGAGCTGGACAACAGCCACCTGAACTGCCGCATCTATCTGGAGATGGCAGAGGAAACAGCCGGGTAAATAAAATGGATAAATGAGACAGATAAATAAGGCAGCCGCTTGTCCTGCACCCTGAAATGTGTTATGGTATTATAAATAGAAATTATAGTTTTGAATTTATAAAATAAGGTTGAAGACATGTCGTTTACAGAAGCAAAAAGAGACGCTATAAGAAGGTATATGATGGACAAGATCCGGGACGGCTGCAGTGATTTCCTCAAGAGGACGGCGGAGAATTTTGGTATTTCCGAGACATCGGTGCGCCGGTACGTCAAGGAGTGCGCAAAGCAGGGAATTCTGGAGGAAGATGAGAGCTTGCCTGCAGGCTGGAAGCTGCGCACGGTCTCGGAGAACTGGGAACTGAAAAATGACGGAGAGCTTGAGGAGGACAGCATTTTCTGGGAGTACATCCACCCGCACCTGGACGGGCTGTCTGACAACGCAAAGGATATCTGGTACTATGCGTTTACAGAGATCATGAATAACGCCATTGAACATTCCGGGGGCAGCAGGATTCTTTTCGCCCTGCGGCAGGACCCTCTGTATACAGAGATTTCTATTACAGATAACGGGACAGGCATTTTTCGGAACATACAAAATTATATGAGGGAGAAGAAAGGTGTCACTCTGGACAGCGCCCAGGCGGCCCTGGAGCTGTACAAGGGAAAGCTGACAACGAACCCGGAAGGGCACTCCGGGGAGGGCATCTTTTTTGTGTCAAAAATGCTGGCGCAGTTCGCTATATGGTCAGAAAATACGGTCTATGCCTACCGGTGCGGCGACAGACACAGATTTGTGCAGTCCCATCTGATTTCCTATTATACAAGACTGGAGGGGATAGGAACTATGGCAGTGATGAAACTGGACAATGATACAAAGCGCACATCCAGGGAAGTATTTGACACATATGCGCCTCTGGAGGAGGGGTTCGTGAAGACGGAGATCCTTCTGCGGGAGATGTGCCCGCTGGGAGATCCGGTGGCCAGATCCCAGGCCAGGCGTATCCTGCGCAGGCTGGATGAATTCAAGGAGGTTGTCTTTGACTTCAGAGGGATAGACTTTATGGGGCAGGGCTTTGCGGACGAGGTGTTCCGCGTGTTCCAGAGCCGTCACCCGGATATTACGCTGACCGTGGTCAATGCGAATGCTTCTGTGCAGGGGATGATCCGGCATGTGAGGCGCTAGCCGGCGGCTGTGCTGTAAAATCATTGACATCTGTCCTGGTTTGTGATATAAACTCTTTCATAAAGAGTTAGTCATGACATATACCCGGCGGCTGCGCAGCGTGAATCTTTACGCGGCAGCCGCCCTAAAATTGCAAAAAACTGAAAATAGAGAAGCCATGACATCAGTAAGAACTAAAGAGAAGGCAGGGAAGATGGATGGATCAGGAACTTGTGGAAATCCAGCCCGGCAAGGTGCTTCTTGCCGGGATTGATGTTGGATCAACGACGACTAAGATTGCGGCCGTGGACCCGGAAAACGGGGAAGTGGTCTACTCAGATTACAGAAGACATCATGCCAACCAGGTGCAGAGCATCATTCGTGTGCTGGAGGGCTTCCAGGAGAAATTCCCGGGGGTGAAGATCGAGCCTGCGCTGACAGGATCGGGTGCTAAGCCCATTGCGGAGAAGCTGAAAATCCCTTTTATACAGGAGGTGGCGGCCAACGCGCTGGCGCTGAGAAAGAAGTACCCTTCTGTGCGGACGGCCATCGAGCTGGGAGGTCAGGACGCCAAGATCATTTTCTTCAGAAAAGACGAGAAGACAGGGGACCTGAATGTGGCGGACATGCGGATGAACGGAAGCTGCGCGGGCGGCACCGGAGCTTTCATTGATGAAGTTGCTTCTATATTAAAGGTGCCGGTGGAGGAACTGAACGCCCTTGCGGAAAAGGGAGGATTTACATACGATATCTCCGGCCGGTGCGGCGTCTACGCAAAGACAGACATCCAGCCCCTTCTGAACCAGGGCGTGGCCAGGGCGGATCTGGCCCTGTCCTCTTTTCACGCCATTGCCAAGCAGACCATAGGCGGGCTGGCCCAGGGACTGGAGATCAGAAAGCCGGTGGCTTTTGAGGGAGGCCCCCTCACCTTCAATCCCACCCTTATACAGGTGTTTGCAAAGAGACTGAAGCTGTCCGGAGAGGATGTGATCATTCCGGAGAGGCCCGAGCTGATGGTGGCTTACGGGGCGGCCATCTCCCTGGAGAGCATGTTTGAAAACAGGAAGCGGATCCTGGATACCGGGGAGCTTCTGGAAACACTGCGCAGCCCTTCCTTTCAAGCAAAGAGCGGCCAGGGGGAGGAGGCCCGTCCCTTCTTCGCCTCGGAGGAGGAGAAGGCTGCCTTTGAGAAACGGCATGAGAAGGCCTCCAGACAGTGGAAGAAGCCCCGGCCGGGAGAGAAGGTCAACGTGTACCTTGGCATTGACTCCGGCAGCACCACCACCAAGTTTGTGCTGATGGATGAAAAAGAGGAGATCCTGGACTCCTTCTATGCTCCCAACGAGGGAGAGCCCCTTCTTGTGGCCAAGAAAGCCATGATCCAGATGCGGGACCGCTACAAAAGGGACAACATTGACCTTAATATACTGGCAGTGGGCACCACCGGCTACGGGGAGCAGCTCTTTGCCAAAGCCTTCCAGGCGGAGTACCACACCGTGGAGACGGTGGCCCACGCCCGGGCGGCAGAAAAGTACGTAAAAGACGCCACCTTCATTCTGGATATCGGCGGACAGGACATGAAAGCCATCTGGCTGGACAACGGCATCATCACCAATATCCTGGTCAATGAGGCCTGCTCCTCGGGCTGCGGTTCTTTCCTTGAGAACTTTGCCGCCTCCCTGCATATCCCGGCCAGAAAGATCGCGGAGGCAGCCTTTGCCTCAAAGCATCCGGCAAAGCTGGGAAGCCGCTGTACGGTCTTTATGAACAGCAGCATCATCACCGAGCAGAGAAACGGCCGCCTGCCGGAGGACATCATGGCGGGACTTTGCCGCTCCATCATAGAGAATGTATTTACAAAGGTGATCCGTATCTCCAACCTGGACTCTCTGGGAGAGCGCATTGTGGTCCAGGGAGGTACCTTTGAAAATGACGCCGTTGTGCGGGCCATGGAAGAGTACACAGGCCGCCAGGTTGTCCGAGCCCCCTATCCAGGTCTTATGGGTGCAGTGGGCGTGG
The DNA here is from genome assembly GCF_014982975.1 of Claveliimonas monacensis. Lineage (GTDB taxonomy): Bacteria > Bacillota > Clostridia > Lachnospirales > Lachnospiraceae > Claveliimonas > Claveliimonas monacensis. The sequence continues at coordinate 192,301 of NZ_JADCKL010000004.1, read as the reverse complement.
CCCTCATCGCCAAAGAGCGGCATGCAAGAGAGCCCGAAAAACGCACCTTCATCGACCTGGACAGCCTGGACGACTTCTCCTACACACAGGAGTCCAACGCCCCCTGTCCCTTCTGCACCAACCACTGCCGGAGGACCATTGTCACTTTCTCAAACGGCAATTCCTGGGTGACAAACAATCGCTGCGAGAGGGGAGAGGTGCTGGGCAGACCGGAGGACGCCCAGGCAAGAAAACAGCTCAGGGAGAAGACCCAGAAAGTCAACAGAGTGCCCAACATGTACAGGAGAAGGGAAGAGCTTCTCTTCAAAGACTATCCCTGCCCGGAACCGGCTGTAAAGAGGAATCTCACCATCGGCCTTCCCAGAGTCCTCTCCAATTGGGAGTTCATGCCTTTTTGGAGCACCTTTTGGAAAGCTCTTGGGTACAAGGTACAGCTCTCGGACATAAGCACGAGAAAAATGTACGAGTCGGGACTTTCCGCTGTTACCTCGGACACCGTCTGCTTCCCGGCCAAGCTGGTACACGGACATCTCCGGAACCTGGCGGCGAAGAAGGTGGACCGCATCTTCATGCCCGCTGTGACCACCATTCCCACAGAGAACACGGAGAAGACAAGCGAGTCCATGTGCGCCGTGGTGAAGGGCTATCCCATTGTGGTGAAAAACTCGGACAACCCCAAGAGACAGTTCGGCATCCCCTTTGACGAACCGCTGTTCCACTGGCCCTCAAAAGAGGACCGGAACCGGCAGCTTACCATCTATATGAAAGAGCATTTCCAGATACCGGAGGCGGAGACAAAGAAAGCTATTGCAGCGGGAGAGCAGGCCCAGGAGAGCTTCCGGGCAGAGCTGAAAAGGCAGGGAGCCGCCATCATTGAGAGAGTGAAAGAGAAAGGGAAGTTTGCTGTTGTCCTGGCGTCCAGGCCCTACCAGAACGATGCCCTTGTCAATCACGACCTGCCGGAGATGTTTGTCACCATGGGAATTCCCGTGCTGACAGCGGACTCGGTTCCGGGTATCGAGGATGTGGACCTCAATAAAAGCAGGATCGACATTGTCAACAATTTCCACGCAAGGATGCTCTCCTCCGCCATCCTGGCGGCTCAGAGCGACTGTCTGGAGTACGTGCAGGTGGTGAGCTTTGGCTGCGGCCATGACGCCTACCTGTCGGATGAGATCATCCGGCTGATGCACGAGATATCCGGGAAAATCCCTCTTGTCCTGAAGCTGGACGAGAGCGACATCCAGGGCCCCTTGCGTATCCGCGTCCGGTCCTTCCTGGAGACAGTGGCCATGGGAAGAGAGAAAAAGAAAAGATTGGAGACGAGGGAGCTTAAGGACCCCTATCCAGTGAAATTTGAAAAGAAGGACAGGGCGGACAAAATGGTGCTGGTGCCCAACACGTCCCACGCCTTCAGCCGGATCATGGCCGCCTCTTTTGCGGGGCAGGGCGTGAAGACCGTGCCCCTGGAGATCGGAAGAGGGGAGGCCATCCGGCTTGGAAAGCAGTATGTCCACAACGACATCTGTTTCCCGGCCCAGATCGTTATCGGTGAGGCCCTGGAGGCCCTCCGCAGCGGAAAGTACGACCCGGACCACACGGCGATCGCCATGGGCAAATACGTGGGCGACTGCCGTCTGACCCACTACAGCGCCCTTCTTCGGAAAGCGCTGGATGACGCGGGATTTTCCCAGGTGCCCATCCTTACCAATGATGATGCGGACTCCCACAACCTGCATCCTGGATTTAAGATGAACCTTTCCACCTCCCTGAAGATTGCCTTCTCTCTGCCCATGATCGATGTGCTGGAAGAGCTGCTGCGGAAGATCCGGCCCTACGAGAAGGTAAAAGGAAGCGCGGACACAGCCTTTGAGAAAGCCCTGGACGCCGTGGTGGAAGGGCTGGAGACAAAGGGCATCCCGGGCGCCAGGAGGGGCTTTAAGAAGGCCGTGGATATTATGAACCAGATAGAGTACGACCGAACCAGCCCCAGGCCGGGCGTGCTGATCGTTGGAGAGTACCTGCTGAATTTCCATCCCGGCGCCAACCATGATATCGAGGACTACCTGGAGAAGAACGGATTTGAGATCATAGAAGCCCGCATGACGGACGTTATCCGGAAAACCTATTTCTACCAGAACAGCCAGAACAGGGAGTACCACCTGAAGCGTCCTCTCATCCAGAAGATCTGGTATCATGTGGCAAACAAAGCCTTTGACGTTGCCCACGACATGACAGACCGGATCGCGAAAAAGCATCCTCTCTACCAGCCTGCTCTCAGAATGGAGGAGATGGTGAAAGACAGTGACCAGGTCATCCATCACACCTTTGACGCAGGGGAGGGCGTGCTGATCTCCGGCGAGATCCTCCACCACGCAAAGCGGGGATGCCGGGCCTTTGTCATCCTGCAGCCCTTCGGCTGCCTGCCTAACCATGTGGTAGGGCGGGGCATTGCCAAGAAGCTGAAAGAGCTGTATCCCGACGTGCAGATCCTGCCTCTGGACTACGATCCGGACGTCAGCTTTGCCAACATCGAGAACCGGCTCCAGATGCTGGTGATGAATGTGAACCAGCAGAAGGAAGAGGCATCTTAAAAAACACAAAAACATAAAAAGTTCTTCACAATTCCATCACAGGATCGCTCTATAATCAGTCTTGTAAAAAGAAAAAAGATCATTTCTTACGGAGGAAAGAGGCTGAGACTATGATGGATGAAAGATATACAGAAGGATACAACGAAGAAAGTAAAGAATCCCAGGAGGCAGGTCAGCAGGCAGGAGCTGCCGGATATATGGACTACACAGAAGCCGGGAGCGCCGTACCGGAAAAGAAGCTGAAAAAGGCAAAAAAATCTAAGAACGCTCCCAAAGGCCCCATGAGCATGAAGAAGAGATGGGCAGTGCTTGTGGCCATGGCCCTGGTCTTTGGAGCAGTGGCAGGAGGCACGGCCTTCGGGGTGAATGTGGCAGCCAGCCAGGTCTACAACAGAAAAGCTGCGGAGAACGGCATAAGCAACACAGAAACCGTGTCCGGCACGGACAGCACGGACAGCACGGGAACCGTGGCCCAGGTGGCTGAGAATGCCATGCCCTCCCTTGTCACCATCTCCACCATGTCTGTGGAGGAGATGAGGAGCTTCTTCGGCGGCACCCAGGAGTATGAGGTGGAAGGAGCAGGAACCGGTGTCATCGTGGGAAAGAATGACACGGAACTTCTCATCGCCACCAACAATCATGTGGTAGAAGGAGCAGACAGCCTGTCTGTGGGATTTGTGGATGAGACGGCAGTGGAAGGACAGATCAAGGGGACAGACGCCACCAACGACCTGGCTGTTGTGGCGGTGAAGCTGTCGGATATTTCCAGTGACACCATGGGACAGATCAAGATAGCCACCATCGGCGACTCGGATGAGCTTGTCCTGGGCGAGCAGGTGGTTGCCATCGGAAACGCCCTGGGTTACGGGCAGTCCGTCACAAGCGGCTATGTAAGCGCCCTGGACCGGAATCTGCAGATCTCCAGTGACAATGGAACGACAAATACGTACACCGGGCTGATCCAGACCGACGCGCCCATCAATTCCGGAAACAGCGGCGGCGCCCTTCTGAACATGAAAGGCGAACTGATCGGCATCAACCAGGCCAAGAGCTCCACGACACAGTCCGGCACAACAGTTGACGGTATCGGCTTTGCCATCCCCATCAACAAAGCCCAGGAGAGTCTGCAGAATCTTATGAACCAGACTACCCGGGAGAAAGTGGATGAAAGCCAGGCATCCTACCTGGGTATCCAGGGGACGGACGTATCCTCAGAGGCGTCCCAGATGTACGGTATGCCCACAGGCGTGGCTGTGTCGGCTGTAGTGGAAGACGGGCCGGCTGCCCAGGCCGGTATGCTGGCAGGGGATATCATCACAGGATTTGACGGCCGCACCATCACCGGCATGTCGCAGCTCCAGGATGTGCTCCAGTATTATGCATCCGGCGAGACAGTGGAAGTGACGGTACAGAGAACCGACCAGGGAGAGTACAAGGAGCAGACAGTGAGCGTGACACTGGGATCTGCCAGTGACGCCCAGACAGAAACAATGCAGAAATAAAAAAGAGGCAGGCACGGCCCAGATGGGTCATGTCTGCCTCCTTGCTTATGCTATTTTCTATACCGGTAGATGATTTTCCCGTTTTCCTTTTCCTCCGTGATCAGCTTTTGTTTCAGCATGTACGGAAGGATGGAATCCAGAAATTTTCCCGGATCAGTTACCGCCATGCGCTCGCTGTTAAACGGCTGCTTCGCGGTCAGATCTTTTACCACGGGTTCCAGCTCCCTGCGGGTCATGGGACCCTTTTTGCGAAGGGCTTTTCGGACTTTTGTTATCCCCTTTGAACTGAGCATGTTCGACAAATCCTGTTTCTGCCGCATGGTGCGCCATATGCCCCATGTGTAGATGACGGCTGTGGCTGCGGCAAACAGAAGAATATACGGGATATAATGAAGTATCAGTTCCATTTTTCTCCTTTCCAGTGGATCAGATGATTGTCACGGAGGATCTCCAGGAACTTGATCAGTCTGGAGAGAGACTTCTCCATGCCGGGAAACTGAGCATCCAGTATGTTTGAGAGCTGGTGCACATCCCGCATATCATCTATGGACAGCCAGACAAAGCTGCCGTAGTTGTCAAGTTTTACTTCGCTTACCCTTGGGCGGTGAAAAAATTTCTGGGCGATCCGGTGATAGAACCCTTTCCACTCAATGAAAACAGTCACAATGCCGTCCTCGCCTGTCTGATATTCAATATCCGGATTTTTAACCGGTACAAAATCCATGTAATTCCGTTGGTCTTTTGATCTCATTTTTTATTTTTCCTTTTTCATGCACAGTCTGTACAGATAGAACAGAAGCAGGATGAAGATCACAAGGCTTCCGATCTGCGGCAGAGAGAATGGAAGAGTGATGGCGCCGTCCAGCTCAAGCACTGCCAGGACAGCAAGGACGATACCCATGATACCCTCTCCGGCAATAAGTCCGGATGTGAAGAGTACGCCGCGGTCTGCACGCTCTTTTTTCTCCTGCTCTGTACCTTTGATACGCTCCACGATGTAACGCACGATACCACCGGCCATGATACCAGCACTTAAGCTGAATGGCAGGTACATACCTACTGCAAACGGCATAACCGGTACTTTCAGAATCTCTACAACGATGGCGATAAATACACCTGTGAAGATGAGCGGCCAGGGAAGATCAGCGTTCATGATACCCTCTACAAGCATCTTCATCATGGTTGCCTGTGCGGCAGGGATCTGCTCTGTACCGTATCCCCATGCCTCGTTCAGCAGGTAGAGTACGAATCCGATAGCAGCGGAAGATACAACGACACCGATGATCTCACCGATCTGCTGGGTCTTAGGTGTGGCACCGACAATGAAACCTGTCTTTAAATCCTGTGAAGTATCGCCGGCGATGGCTGCGATGACACAGATGATACCGCCGATGGCGATAGCGCCAACCATACCTGTTGTTCCGTCTGTTCCTGTTGCTTTAAGAGCAAGAGTAGCAATGATCAGAGTAGCGATAGCCATACCGGAAACCGGGTTGTTGGAGGATCCGATGAGACCTACCATACGGGAGGAAACGGATGCAAAGAAGAAACCAAATACAACCACGATCAGAGCGCCCAGCGGATTTACCGGGAATGCCGGTACAAGCCAGATGGCGATGATGATCACTACAATGATTGCCAGCAGAACAGGCATCGGAAGATCCCGCTCTGTACGAAGCGCGTCTTTGTTTGCGTGTTTCTTGGACATGCTTGCCATTGCCTGCTTGAATGTGCGGATGATCAGCGGGAATGTCTTGATAAGGCTGATAAATCCGCCGGCTGCAACGGCGCCTGCACCGATGTACTTGATGTAATTTCCCCACAGGTCGCCAGGAGCCATGGAGGAGATCGGGTCTGTTCCCGGGAAGATGGTAGCGTCCCCGCCGAACAGTGCGATCAGAGGCATCAGCACGAACCAGCTCAGTGTACCACCGGCCAGCATGTAGCTGGAGATCTTCGGTCCGCAGATGTATCCCACACCTGCCAGTGAAGGCAGTACCTGGATACCGATCTGGGATCCTGCATAGCTCTTGAATGCATAGCCGATCTCACTCGGGAAGAGGTGAAGACCGTCTGCAACGAATTTGTAAACGGCTGCAATTCCGAGACCTTTGAATACGGTTCCGGCTTTTGCACCGCCCTCCTCACCAGCAAGAAGAACCTCGGCACATGCGGTTCCTTCCGGGAATGGCAGTGTTCCATGTTCCTCAACAATGAGGGCCTGGCGCAGAGGTACCATGAAGCACACGCCCAGGATACCGCCGAACAGAGCTACGAGGAAAAGCGTCATGATACTTGGGAAATCAGTTTTTCCCTCCTCTGCCCATAAGAATAATGCGGGGAGAGTAAAGATTGCTCCCGCTGCGACAGACTCGCCGGCAGAACCGATGGTCTGTACAAGGTTGTTCTCAAGAATGGAATCCCTGCGCAGGATCACGCGGATAATTCCCATGGAGATAACGGCCGCAGGAATAGAAGCGGAGATCGTCATACCAACGAGAAGGCCCAGGTAAGCGTTGGCTGCGCCAAACACAATTGCCAGAAGGATACCTATGAGAACAGAAGTGACTGTAAATTCCGGCACGATCTTGTCAGCCGGAATATACGGTTTGAATTCTGACTTCTTGTCCATGTCATTCATTCCTTTCTTAGAATATAGATTTTTTCTTAGTGCCGATTTAGCGCACTAAAAAGGATTATATCAGTTTCTTATTGAAAAAGGAAGAGAAAACGAAGAAAAATTGATCGATTTTAAGCAATATCTTGACTTAATATATGTTTTGTGATATTTTAGCAGAGCATGTAAACGAATAATGCAGTGATTGCCGCCGGGTATGTCTTATTTATTTCAGTAGGCCTTTGTTGAAATAAATGGGACTTTTTTTATTCTGTCCATGTTTTTCCAGGATCCGGGGCGAAATCTGACCACAAGAGCCGGAGGTATGATGTATGCAGAAAAACAGTTGTTTTAGAGAGTTTATCAAGTATTCATCTTTGAATGTGCTGGGAATGATCGGCCTGTCCTGCTATATTCTGGCGGACACATTTTTCGTGTCCAAAGCCCTGGGGGCAGACGGGCTGGCAGCCCTCAACCTTGCCATCCCGGTGTACAGCTTCATCAACGGAAGCGGACTGATGATCGGAATGGGTGGCGGCATTAAATACACCATCTTCAAGAGCCAGGGAAAGGATGAGAACGCGGACCGGGTGTTCACAAATGCGGCGGTGCTGACGGTTCTCATTGCGGCCGTCTTTTTCTTCCTGGGGCTGCTTTGCTCCGGCGTGCTGACCCGCCTTCTTGGCGCGGACGCGGAAGTGTTTGAGCTGACAAGATCCTACCTGCAGGTGCTGATGATGTTTGCCCCCATGTTTATGGCAAACAACCTGTTCCTTTGCTTTGTCCGCAACGACGGGGCCCCCCAGCTTGCCATGGCGGCCATGATCGTGGGAAGCCTCTCCAACGTGGTGCTTGACTATGTGTTTATGTTCCCTCTTGGGATGGGCATGTTCGGCGCTGCCCTGGCCACGGGGACGGCCCCGGTGATCAGTATGCTGATACAGTCCTCCCACCGCCTTAGAAAGAAAAACCAGTTTCATCTGCGCAGATGCAGGCTGTCTCCAAGACTGGCCCTGGGGATCTTCTCAAGCGGCTTTCCGTCCCTTCTGACAGAAGTGTCCTCCGGCATTGTCATGATCGTGTTTAATATGATCATCCTGGGGCTGGCAGGCAACACCGGCGTGGCGGCCTACGGCGTCATCGCCAATATTTCCCTTGTGGTGATCTCCATCTACACAGGGATCTCCCAGGGGATCCAGCCTATCCTGAGCAGCAACTACGGGCAGGGAAACCAGAAAAATGTATCCGCCATCCTGCGCTACGCCCAGTGGGCGGTGATCCTTATTTCCGCGGCGGTGTACCTGCTTATGTTTTTCGGGGCAGCGCCCATTGTGGGGATTTTCAACAGCGAGGGGAACGCGCTGCTGCAGCAGATCGCCGAGACGGGCCTTAAGATCTACTTTACAGGGTGCGTGTTTGCAGGGCTTAATATCGTCCATTCCGTGTTCTTTACCTCCACGGAGCGACCCCTGCCGGCCCACGTCATCTCTCTTCTGCGGGGATTTATACTGATCATCCCCCTGGCCTTTCTCCTCTCCAGCCTGGCGGAGCTGTACGGCGTGTGGGCGGCCTTCCCGGTTACGGAGCTGCTGGTCTGCGCTGTGGGTGTGGTCCTGCTTTCCAGGTATAGATAACTATACGCAACAGGTATTTGCCATGGCCGGGATCCGGCGGTAAACTGTAAAGGAAACAAACTTTCTTGACAGTGGAAATAGTTTCTAATAAACTATAGAAAGAAAAAATGCGGAGGTGAAAGCATGAAGGTTCTCGTGATAGACGGACAGGGCGGTGGCCTTGGACGGCAGCTTGTGGCGGCTGTGAAGGCCGGATATCCGGATGTGGAAGTGCTTGCAGTGGGAACCAACAGCGCCGCTACAGGCGCCATGCTGAAAGCCGGCGCAGATATGGCGGCCACGGGAGAAAACTCTGTGGAGGTTGCCTGCCGGAAGGCGGATGTGATCATGGGGCCTGTGGGCATTGTGATCGCGGACTCCATGCTGGGAGAGATCACACCCCGGATGGCAGCAGCCGTCGGGCAGAGCCAGGCAGGGCGGATCCTGATCCCGGTGAACATGTGTGACAATATCGTGGTAGGCATAGCCGATCTTCCCATGACAAAAAAAGTGGAGAGCGCGGTGGAGGCGCTGGCTGATTTTATGAAATAGACAGATGACATCCGGCAGGAAGCCGGGGCATGGCGGCAGAAGCCGCAAAGCGTACAGCCAGAGAACGCTCCGGACAGCGTGCAGGCGTCGTGGGATATGTATGTTTGATGAAATGAATAGATACCAGGAAGGTATCTGCACTCAGAAGGGGGCAGGTGCCTTTTTCTTTTTGGTGTAAGAAGACAGGAGAGATGATATGACTTTAGAGACATTTTTCAGAGAGGTGCCCAGGGCGGCCCTGGCTTTCTCGGGTGGAACCGACTCGGCGTTCCTTCTCTGGGCGGCGAAAACGTATGGATGTGATGTGCAGACCTACTATATAAAGACGGTCTTTCAGCCGGACTTTGAACTGGAGGACGCGGTGCGGCTGGCAGAGCAGCTTTCTGTCCCCATGAAAGTGGTGGAGATGGATATCTTAGGAGTGGCTGAGGCGGCGCAGAACGGCCCCAGGCGGTGTTACTACTGCAAGAGGGCGCTTTTTACAAAGCTGCGGGAGCAGGCGGCAGCGGACGGCTACACCGTACTGCTGGACGGCACCAACGCATCTGACGATGCGGGGGACCGGCCCGGCATGCAGGCTCTGCGGGAGCTGAAGGTGCGCTCGCCGCTGCGGGAATGCGGCGTCACAAAGGAGGAGGTGCGCGCTTTCTCCCGGGAGGCAGGCCTTTTCACATGGGACAAACCTGCCTACGCCTGCCTGGCCACCAGGATTTCCACCGGGACAAGGATCACCCGGGAGGCTCTTCTTCGGGCAGAGCAGGGGGAGAGGGCCCTTATGGAGCTGGGCTTTTCGGATTTCCGGGTGCGGCTTACAGAAGGCGGGGCCCGTCTCCAGGTGACAGGGGAGCAGATGACTCTTGTGTTTGAAAAGAGGGAAGAAGTTATGGCGGCGCTGAAACCGCTTTTTGGGACCGTGCTTCTGGATCTGGAGCAGCGCAGTCCCTCTGTGTCAGTGAAAGGAGGAAGGTAGAGATGGATAACAAACAGGATATACTGGAGCTTCTGCGGAGCGTGGCCCGGGGACAGACCACCCCGGAGGACGCCCTCCTGTCCTTGAAGGAGGAGCCATTTGCAGATCTGGATTACGCGAAGATTGATTTTCACCGCAGCATCCGCCAGGGTGCGGCGGAGGTGATCTACGGCGCAGGAAAGACGCCGGAGCAGATCGTGGGCATTGTGAAAGCCATGGGAGAGAGGAACTGCCGCAATATCCTTGTCACACGGATCGGGCAGGAGGCGGCGGAGGAGCTGGCGGCAGCAGTCGCCGTGCAGTACCATCCCATCCCGAAGCTTGCCATCGCCTTTCCGGAGGAGAGACCTCTTCGGGGGCGGATCGTGGTAGCTACCGGAGGCACAAGCGACATGGCCGTGGCGGAGGAGGCGGCTCTGACGGCGGAGGCCATGGGCAACCAGGTGATCCGGCTCTACGATGTGGGAGTGGCCGGCCTGCACCGGCTCCTGGCCAGTCTGGATGAGCTGATGAGCGCCCGGTGCGTGGTGGCCGTGGCAGGTATGGAGGGAGCCCTGGCGTCCGTGATCGGGGGACTTGTGGACTGTCCGGTCATCGCCGTGCCTACAAGCGTGGGGTACGGGGCCAGTTTCGGAGGGCTGTCGGCCCTTCTGTCCATGCTGAACTCCTGCGCCTCCGGGTGCAGTGTGGTGAACATTGACAACGGCTTTGGAGCAGGCTACCTGGCCAGCATGATCAACCAGATGGAAGGGATAAAGGAGGAAGAAAGATGAAGACACTTTATATAGAATGTAAGATGGGGGCAGCGGGAGATATGCTCATGTCCGCCCTCTATGAACTGCTGGATGACAGGCAGCAGTTTCTGGATACCATGAACAGTCTGGGACTTCCCGGCGTGCATCTGGAGGCCCGGGCCGCATCCACCTGCGGCATCGCAGGCACCCACATGGCGGTGACAGTGGACGGGGAGGAGGAGACGGAACCCGGCCATGAGCATGACCACCATCATGAGCACCATGCTCACGATCATGAGCATGATCACGGGCATGACCACCACCACGACCACGATCACCATCACGAGCATGACCACAGCCACCACCATCATCATGCCACACCCGGCCATATCCGGGAGATCATCAGCGGACTGGAACTTCCGGCCCGGGTGAAGGAGAATGCCAGCGCGGTGTACGACATGATCGCGGAGGCGGAAGCCAGAGCACACGGCTGTCCGGTGGGGGACGTCCATTTCCATGAAGTGGGAGCCCTGGACGCTGTGGCGGATGTGACAGGGGTGTGCTATGCCATGTACCTTCTGGGGGCGGAGCAGGTCATCGTCTCCCCGGTGCATGTGGGGAGCGGCACGGTCCGCTGTGCCCACGGCGTCATGCCGGTGCCGGCTCCGGCCACGGCCAATATCCTGGAGGGAGTCCCGGTCTATGGAGGGGAGGTGCAGGGGGAACTGTGCACCCCTACAGGGGCGGCCCTTCTGAAGTTTTTCGGCTCATCCTTTGGTCCCATGCCGCTGATGAGGACAGGGCGGCCCGGCGTAGGTATAGGAACAAAGACCTTTGAGCAGGCCAACTGCGTCCGCGTCTTCCTGGGAGAGACAGAAAGTACAGAAGGAAAAGGCGACGGGGAGATCACGGAGCTGGTGTGCAATATCGATGACATGACGCCGGAGGCCCTTGCCTTTGCCTGTACGCGGCTGATAGAGGAGGGCGCCCTGGACGCCTACACCATCTCCGGCACTATGAAAAAGGGCAGGCCGGGACATGTGCTGACTGTGCTGTGCCCGCCGGAAAAAGAGGGAGAGATGGCCCGGTGCGTTCTGGCAGAGACTACCACCAACGGACTCAGAGCCCGCAGGTGTACCAAATATTTTCTGCAGCCCGGTGTAAAGACAGTGGAAACCCGGTGGGGGCAGGTGCGGGTAAAGACGGCGGAGGGCCGTGGGATCCTGCACCAGAAACCGGAGTACGAGGATGTGGCGGCCCTGGCAAGGGAACACCAGGTATCCTACGAGACGGTGTACCGGGAAGCGCTGCGAAACTGCGGGGAAGAATAAAGGAAAAGAAAGGGGCAAAACAACATGATGAAGAAACGGCTGATTTCCGGCCTCTTGACCGTTGCTCTGGGGGCTGGCCTGCTGGCGGGCTGCGGCGGCAGTTCATCCTCCGGGCAGGAGGGCGGCGACAGGCAGGATACGTCCTCTGTGGTAGTTGCCATGGGGCCTACATCAGAGCCCGAGGCAGGCTTTGACCCGGCTTACGGCTGGGGAGCGGGAGAGCATGTCCATGAGCCTCTGATCCAGAGCACCCTCACGGTGACCAACACGGACCTTACCATTGGCTGCGACCTGGCCACAGAGTACGGGGCCAGCGAAGACGGTCTGACCTGGACGGTGAAGATCCGGGACGACGTGTCCTTCACAGACGGGGAGCCGCTGACAGCAGAGGATGTGGCCTTTACATACAATACAGTGAAAGAGGAAAGCACGGTCAACGATTTCACTATGCTGGACTATGCGGAGGCAGTGGATGACACCACCGTCCTTTTCCACATGACCAGGGCTTTTTCCATCTGGCCCTACACCATGGCTGTGGTGGGGATCGTGCCGGAGCACGCCTACGACAGCGCCACCTACGGTTCCAATCCTATCGGCTCCGGCCGGTATATACTGAAGCAGTGGGACAGAGGGCAGCAGGTGATCCTGGAGGCCAATCCGGATTACTACGGGGAGGCGCCGAAGATGAAGCGTGTCACCATTCTCTTTATGGAAGAGGACGCCGCTTTTCTGGCGGCCAAGGCCGGGGAGGTGGATCTGGCATACACGTCCGCCACCTACTCGGACCAGCAGGTGGAGGGCTACAATCTTGCCTCCTACGCCAGCGTGGACAACCGGGGCTTTAACCTGCCGGCAGCGGGGGCGACCACTGACCAGGAAGGGCGCACCGTGGGAAATGATTTTACAGCGGACGTCCTTGTGCGCCGGGCTATCAACATAGGGGTGGACCGGCAGGAGATGATCGACCATGTGCTGAACGGTTACGGCAGTCCGGCCTACAGCGTCTGTGACCAGCTTCCCTGGTACAATGAGGCTTCCCAGGTGGAGTACGACCCGGAAGAGGCGGCGGCGCTTCTTGACCAGGCGGGATGGACCATGGGAGAGGACGGCGTCCGGGAAAAAGACGGACAGAAAGCGGAACTGCATCTGCTCTATTCCACTGGGGACTCTGTCCGCCAGGCACTGGCAGCGGACTTTGCAGGGCAGATGGAGGAGCTTGGGATTTCCTGCACCACCGAGGGCGTGGGATGGGATACAGCCTACGACCGGGCACTGGCGGATCCCCTTCTGTGGGGCTGGGGAGCTCACACGCCCATGGAACTTTACAACATCTATCACACCATGGAAGGGACAGGCACTGCCCAGTACTCTCCCTACTCCAACGAGACGGTGGATACGTACATGGACCAGGCGCTGGCAAGCCCGGATCTGGAGAGCTCCTATGAACTCTGGCAGAAGGCCCAGTGGGACGGCTCTGCCGGGGTGACCCAGGAGGGGGACATTCCCTGGGTGTGGCTGGTAAATATCGACCATCTCTACTGGGTGCGGGACGGCCTCCAGGTGGCAGAGCAGAAAGTACACCCCCACGGACACGGGTGGTCTGTGGTCAACAATGTGGACCAGTGGACCTGGTCACAGAGCGGAAAGGACTGATTTTCTTGAAACACCGCCTTCAGTTTGCGGCGAAAAAAATACTGCGCATGGCGCTTCTTCTTCTGGGCGTCAGCGTGGTCACATTTCTTCTCATGAGCGCTTCCCCCCTGGACCCGCTGCAGACAAATGTGGGGCAGGTGGCTCTTGGCACCATGAGCCAGGAGCAGGTGGAGCATCTGGAAGCATACTGGGGCGTGGACACGCCTCCTCTGGAGAGATACGCGGGATGGCTGACGGATCTGCTCCACGGGGATATGGGAACCTCCCTTCTCTACCGGCAGCCTGTGACCACGGTGATCTGGCAGCGGCTTTCCAGCTCCCTGCTTCTGCTCCTTACAGCCTGGATCCTGTCCGGGGTGCTGGGGCTTCTGATGGGCATGGCGGCCGGTGCCTGCCGGGGACGGTGGCCGGATAAGCTGATCCGGGGCTGGTGCCTTCTCATCTCCAGCACCCCGGCTTTCTGGCTGGCCATCCTTCTGCTGCTTGTGTTTTCCGTATGGCTGGGATGGCTGCCTGTGGGGCTCTCCGTGCCGGTAGGGATGGAGAGCGGCATGGTCTCTGTGGCAGACCGTCTGCAGCACGCCATCCTGCCGGCGCTGACATTGAGTATCACAGGAGTGGCTAACATGGCCCTCCACACAAGGGAGAAAATGATCGACGTGCTGGAGTCGGACTATGTGCTCTTTGCAAAGGCAAGAGGAGAGTCCATGAAGTCTGTGGTGTGGAGACATGGCCTGCGGGGCGTGGCTCTGCCTGCCATCACGCTGCAGGCGGGTTCTGTCAGTGAGATCATCGGAGGCTCCGTCCTGGTGGAGCAGGTGTTCTCCTACCCGGGGCTTGGGCAGGCCGCGGTGACGGCAGGGCTTGGCAGCGATCTTCCCCTGCTGATGAGCATCACCCTTATCACCTCCGCCATGGTATTCGGGGGAAATCTGGCTGCGGATCTTCTCTACGGCGTGGTGGATCCCAAGATACGAAGGAGGGCTGCAAAATGACGGGAAAATCAAGAAGCTGCTTCTTTCTGAACCGCAGGCAGAGCACCCTCCTTTTCCTGCTTGTGTCCCTGGTGATCCTGGCCGGCATCACGGTGGCAGGGGTTCTCCTGGAGGAGCAGGCCGCGGTGACAGATTTTACAAGGACCAACCTGGCTCCGGGGCGGGCATTCTGGTTCGGGACAGACTGGATGGGCCGGGATATGTTTATAAGGACCATTGCAGGTCTCTCCTTAAGTATCCGGATCGGTGTTCTGACAGCGGCTGTCAGCGCGGCGGCGGCCCTGGTGCTGGGGACGGCGGCGGCCACTCTGGGGAGGCGGGCGGACAGCGTCATATCCTGGTGCATTGACCTGGTCATGGGCATCCCCCACATCCTTCTTGTGATGTTGATCTCTATCGCCTGCGGACGTGGATTTGCCGGGGTGGTGGCAGGTGTGTCCTTAAGCCACTGGCCTTCCCTTGCCAGGGTGATCCGGGGGGAGGTGCTGCAGCTTCGGAACACCCCTTACATCCTTGTGGCGGAGAAGCTGGGGGTGTCAAAACTGCAGATCGCAGGCCGGCATATGCTGCCTCACCTGTTCCCCCAGTTTCTCACCGGGCTGATCCTTCTGTTCCCTCACGCCATCCTTCACGAGGCCAGCGTCACGTTCCTGGGCTTCGGGCTGTCCTCTGAGCAGCCGGCCATCGGCGTGATCCTGTCGGAGAGCATGCAGTATCTGACCACGGGGCGGTGGTGGCTGGCCCTCTTTCCGGGACTCTCCCTTGTGCTGGTGGTGGGGCTTTTCGCCCTGCTGGGAGAGCGGGTGCGGTATCTGCTGGACCCGTCCAGCGTCCATGAGTAGACAGGGGGAATGATGATGGAGAAAGAAAAGAACAGAGAAACCATACTGGACATCCGGCATGTGTCCATCTATTTTACCCGGTATGAGCGGGGGATCAGAAGAAGAAAGCTGCCTGTGATCCGGGATCTGGATCTGCGCGTACACCCCGGGGAAGTGGTGGCGGTGGTGGGAGCCAGCGGCTCCGGGAAAAGCCTTCTGGCCCACGGGATCCTGGGCATCCTGCCCTACAACAGCCGGATGGAAGGCGAGATGTTCTACCGGGGAGAACCGCTGACAAAAGAGCGGGCAGAAAAGCTGCGGGGAAGGCAGATCGCCCTTATCCCCCAGGGCGTCACCTACCTGGATCCCCTTATGAAGGTGGGAGAGCAGCTCTGCCGGGGAAGAAAGGATGAAGAGACGGTAAGGCGGTGCCGGGAGGTGCTGGACCGGTACGGTCTGGGGCCGGAGACGGAAGGGCTTTATCCTTTTGAGCTTTCCGGCGGCATGGCCCGCCGGGTGCTGATCGCCTCCGCTGTCATGGATAAGCCGGATCTCATCATTGCGGATGAACCTACTCCGGGACTGGACGTGGGGGCCGCCAGGCGGATCCTGGGACATTTCCGGGAGCTGGCCCGGGGCGGAGCAGGGGTGCTTTTTATCACCCACGACCTGGGGCTGGCGCTGACCATTGCGGACCGGGTGGCCGTGTTCTACGCCGGGGAGACCATTGAGGAGGCCCTGGCGGCAGACTTTGAGGATCCGGAGAGGCTCCGCCATCCTTTTACAAAGGCCTTGTTTCGGGCCATGCCTGTCCACGGGTTTGCTCCTATCCAGGGAAGCCAGCCCTACCCGGGCACGGTTTCTTCTGGCTGTCCCTTTGCGGGGCAGTGCCAGGCCTGCCAGGAAGCGTGCGTGAGCACGGAGCATATTCCTGTGCGGCAGATCCGGGGCGGCCTGGTGCGCTGTCTGTATCCGGAGGAGGGAAATGTATGACGCTGGAAGCAAGAAATGTGACGTTCTATTATAAAGGAAAAAAGAAAGCCCCTGTGCTGGACCAGTTCAGCCTGTCCGTCTCCTCCGGGGAGCGGGTGGGACTGAAGGCTCCCAGCGGGCGGGGCAAGACGACCCTTTGCAGGCTGCTGGCAGGGTATGAGAAGCCGGTGAAAGGGGAGATCCTTCTGGATGGGAAGCCCCTGGGATCCTACAGGGGAGCCTGCCCGGTGCAGATGGTCTGGCAGCATCCGGAGACCGTGGTGGATCCCCTTTTGCGGCTGGGGACAACCCTTGATGAGGCAGGGCAGGTGGAGGAGAGACTGAAAAGGGAACTCCACATAGAAGAGGGCTGGCTGGAGCGGTTTCCGTCAGAGCTGTCCGGCGGGGAACTGCAGCGGTTCTGCCTGGCAAGAGCCCTTCATCCGGGAGTAAAGTTCCTCCTCTGCGACGAGATCTCTGCCATGCTGGATCTGGTGACCCAGGCCCAGATCTGGCAGTTCCTCCTTGCGGAGGCGAAGAGACGCTCCCTGGGATTGCTGGTGGTGAGCCATGACGACAGCCTGCTGGAGCAGGTGTGCACCCGGGTGGTAGATCTGCCCTTCCCGTCCTGGCGCATCTATTAAGGGCACCGGGAAACCGGGGCCGGAAGCGGTCAGAAGTATCTCAGCAGGAGAAGACCGGCAGCGCTGGCAGCTCCCGCTATGACAAGAGAGAGGTTCTGGCCGGCCAGGGTCAGCAGAAGCGGGCACAGGATGGAGGCCAGCCCGTAGCCGATCATGACCGCGCCGTAGTTGGTGCCCTGGTGCCGGGTGCCGAAGTGGTCTGACACCACCACCGGGAAGATGCTGACCACGCCGCCGTACACAAGGCAGACAGCCGAGGCAAGCAGGACGAAGAGAAGGCCGGTGGCCCGGGTAAGTCCAAGGACAGAGACAGCGGCCAGAAGATAGAGGGCGAAGAGCACTTTCCGGCGTCCGGTCCGGTCTGACAGCCAGGGCAGGGCAAAGCGGCCGATGATGTTGGCCACGGAGGCAGCCATGACGGCGGCCAGTGCCTGCCCGGAAGTAAGGCCTCTCTCCATGCCCAGGGATTTCATGACAGGATTGACCAGCACGTAGGCCGGGACAGCCAGAGCCATGGCAAGGCTGATGATATAGAAGGTCTTTGTGCGCATCATCTGGCCGGGTGTGTACTGTCTGCCGAGCATGTTCGCGGAGGGATCCTGCTTTGGAGCAGAAGAAGAGACCTCCTCAAAGGCGTCTGCGGGAGGTTCTGTGACAAAGAAACCGCCCAGGCTTAAGACGGCGTAGATCAAAGTGACAAGAAGCATGGCCGTCCGGTAGCCGAAGGAGGAGAGGAACCAGTCGCACAAGGGGTTCATAAGAATGCCGGAGAGCCCCACCATGCCGATGGTGATGCCGGAGACCATACCCCGGCGGTCCGGGAACCAGGCCTGGGGAACAGCCGTCAGCATACTGAAGGCGCAGCCGGAACCCAGTCCCCCCAGAGCCCCGTAGCCAAGATCGATGAGCCAGGGCATGGAGCGGGGAGCCATGGCCGCCAGGAAAAAGCCGGCACACATGACAAAGCTGCCAAGGAAGATGGTCTTCCTGGCTCCCACTTTGTGCTGGAGGCAGCCGCCCAGCATGTTGCCCACGGCGAAAATGCCGATGATAATGGTGAAGGGCTGGCTGGAGGCAGCCGTGGTAAGACCGTACTCCTCCTTCACGTAAGGCTGGAAGACAGTCCAGATATATGGATTTCCATGGACAAAATTGACGATAGTGGCCGCAGTCAGCACAAGATAGCGGTTCCGGATATTTTTCATCTGATTTCTCCTCTTTTCCGGGGGTCTTTTTTTCATTATACTCTGAAATATTTCCTTCGTACAGACAAATCAAAAGGCGTAGCAGGACTATCGCGCTGCAGTCACCGGAAAAGAGAACACTGCCCCTTGTCATTTCAGCAATGGGTTCATCTTATACGCCGGATTATGGTATGATGATGGTGGCCGTTCTGATCATGACCATCCCCACGGCACTAATCTTCTTCTTCATGCAGAAGCAGTTTGTGGCCGGAATGACAGGATCCGTGAAGGGCTAACTTAGGAGAGGAGCAATAAAGTTATGACAGCAAAAGAGGCAAAGACTTCCTGGCTTGCAGATCCGGAAGTATTCGCAGTAAACCGGGTGGAAGCGCACTCGGATCATCTGTACTATGAAAAGGAAGAAGAGATCGCTCTGGCGGGGGATATGCCCCTCAGACAGAGCTTGAACGGGACATGGTATTTTTCCTATGCCACCTGTCCCGATATGAGGATCAAGGATTTTTACAGGGAGGACTTTGACTGCCGCAGCTTTGATCATATCCAGGTGCCGGGGCATATCCAGACCCAGGGCTATGACAGGAACCAGTACATCAACACCATGTATCCATGGGACGGGCAGGAGGAGATGCGCCCGCCCCAGGTGTCACAGCGGTATAATCCGGTGGGAAGCTATGTGAAATACTTCCATGTGGATGAACATTTAAAAGGAAAGCAGACATTTCTTTCCTTCCAGGGTGTGGAGACAGCCTTCTATGTGTGGGTCAACGGCGTCTTTGCCGGGTACAGCGAGGACAGCTTCACGCCGGCGGAATTTGACATTACCGGCTATCTGAAAGAAGGAGAGAACAAGCTGGCTGTGGAGGTGTACAAAAGAAGCAGCGCAAGCTGGCTGGAGGACCAGGATTTCTTCCGCTTTTCCGGCATCTTCCGGGATGTGTATCTCTACGCTGTGCCAAAGATGCATGTGCGGGATCTCTTTGTGAAGGCAGAGCTGGACGACACGTACACAGAAGGGTGCCTGCGGGTGGATATGAAGCTGGCAGGGGAGCCGGGGGGCAGGGTGTCTCTTAAGCTGTGTGACAGAGAGGGAAATAAGGTGGCCGAGGGCTCCTGCCAGGCGGACAGGGAAGTCTCTCTTACGTGCGGCGCAGGAAAGGTGAGATGCTGGAGCGCCGAGGACCCTTACCTGTACACACTGCGCATTTACCTGGAGGACCAGGAAGGAAATATAGCCGAGGTGGTGCCCGAAGAGGTGGGCTTCCGGAGATTTGAGATGATTGACAAAGTCATGTGTCTCAATGGAAAGAGGATCCTTTTCCGGGGTGTGAACCGCCACGAATTCAATGCCAGAAGAGGCCGTGCTGTGACAGAAGAAGATATGCTGTGGGACATCCGCTTTATGAAGCGGCACAATCTGAACGCGGTGCGCACCTCCCATTATCCAAACCAGACGCTGTGGTACCGCCTGTGCGACAGGTACGGCATCTATCTCATCGACGAGACTGATCTGGAGAGCCACGGCTCCTGGCAGAAACTGGGCCAGTGCGAACCGTCCTGGAACGTGCCGGGAGATAAGGAAGAGTGGAAAGCCTGCGTCCTGGACCGGGCAAACTCCATGTTCCAGAGAGATAAGAACCATCCCAGTGTGCTGATCTGGTCCTGCGGAAATGAGTCTTACGCAGGCACCTGTATCGAGGCCATGTCGGATTTCTTCCACAGGGAGGACCCGGGCAGGCTGGTGCACTACGAGGGCGTGTTCTGGAACAGGGCCTTTGACCATATCAGCGATATGGAAAGCCGCATGTACGCAAAGCCCCAGGAGATCCGGGAATATCTGGAAAAGGATCCGAAGAAGCCCTATATAAGCTGCGAGTACATGCACGCCATGGGCAACTCCTGCGGCGGCATGAAGCTGTACACAGACCTGGAGAGGAAGTTCGATCTGTACCAGGGAGGATTTATCTGGGATTACATCGACCAGTCCCTGTACAGGATCAACGAGCAGGGGGAGGAAGTGCTGACCTACGGCGGCGACCACGACGACCGGGCTACGGACTATGAGTTCTGCGGAAACGGCCTTGTGTTCGCAGACAGGAAAGAGTCTCCCAAGGCCCAGGAAGTGAAAGCGCTCTATTCCAATGTAAAACTGATGCCCACTGAAGAAGGCGTCACTGTGCGCAACGAGAACCTGTTTATCACCACAGGCGGATATACATTCAGATACCGTCTGCTAAGAGACGGCGTCTGCATATTTGAAAAGACCCGCAGCGATATTGCCATCCCTGCCCGGAGCGAAGCATTTGTGGAGCTGGATTACCCGGAGGCAGAAGAGCCAGGAGAGTATATCTTTGAAGTGCAGATGCTTCTTTCAGAAGACACACTGTGGGCCAAGGCAGGCTATGAGATCTGCTTTGGCCAGCATGTGAAAAAAGTGGAAGAAGAAAAGAAAGAGAAAAAAGTTTCCATGGAGATCATACACGGCGATGTGAATATCGGCGTAAGAGGCGAAGGATTTACTGTCATGTTCTCCAAAGCGGAAGGGGGCATCGCCTCCCTGTGCTACGACGGGAAGGAATATATCACAAGAACGCCGAAACTGACATACTGGCGGGCCCTCACGGACAATGACAGGGGCGCGAAGCTTGGATCTGCCTGTGCTCCGTGGATGACGGCGGGGCTGTTCCCGAAACTTACCGGCGGGGATATGCAGGAGGAGAAGGACAAAGTAAGTATTACCTTTGAGTACACTCTGCCTGTAGTGCCTGTGACAAAAAGCTTTGTCACCTACACCGTGACAGGGGACGGCGTGATCCACGTCCACCTTCTTTACAGAGGGGAAAAGGGACTGCCCCATCTTCCGGCTTTTGGTATGGACTTCCGTCTCAAAGAGAGGTATCATAATGTAAGATATTATGGATATGGACCGGAGGAAAATTACATTGACCGCAGGGAGGGCGCGAAGCTGGGCGTCTACGAAAGTACCGCGGCGGACAATGTATCGCCCTATCTTGTACCCCAGGAATGCGGCAATCACACAGGGGTCAGATGGGTGGAAGTGACAGACGACGAAGGGGCGGGCCTTCGCTTCCAGGCGGAGGAAGGATCCTTTGAAAACAGTGTGCTGCCCTGGAGCGCTTATGAGCTGGAGGCTGCCACCCACCAGGAAGAGCTGCCGCCTGTGCACTACACATGGGTGCGGATACTGGCAGCCCAGATGGGCGTGGGAGGAGACGACAGCTGGGGAGCTCCTGTACATGATCAGTTCCTTATTTCCTCTGACAGTAATCTGGAGCTGCGTTTTGCCATCAGAAAATCTTAGAGGAGTGAGCCGCGGCGCGTGCTTTCATAAGGCATGCGCCCAGTTTCTTTTGTGTGAAATATGAGTGAGTATTGCAAAGTAGTAATTGTAGACATTGAAGACGACGGCGTCGGCATGACCACGGAGAAGCTCATGGATATCCGGGGGAAAAACGGGCAGAAGACAGAGCATTTCACAGGCATCGGGGTCAACAATGTGGACAACTGGATCAAGATGATCTACGGGATGGACTACGGCATCAATATTGTCAGCCAGGAGAACGAGGGAACGAAGATCACCATCTTATTGCCTTTGAGAGAGTAAAAAGCCGGAGGAGTTTTGTATGGAAGACGCACATGTATTGCAGTTAAAAAACAGAAAATTTTCAGATCTGTATCTTTGCTTCTGCGGCTACGCCCGGTGCCTGCCCCTGCACAGCTTCGGCCCTGCGGTCAGACCCAATTATATTCTTCATTATATCATAAAAGGGAAGGGCCGGTTCACGGTGGGAAATGAGGAGTACCGGCTCCGCGGGGGACAGGGCTTTCTCATTGAACCGGAGGTACTGACATTTTATGAGGCGGATAAAGAAGATCCCTGGACGTACGTGTGGATCGGATTTTCCGGGGAGCGGGCAGGAGAGTACCTGCGGGATCTGGGCCTTGGCAGCGGACACCCTGTCTACCAGTGTTCCAACGGAGAGAAGCTGGAGAAGATTGTCCAGACCATGCTGGAGAACAAGAATTACACAGTGGCAAACGAGTATCTGCTGGAAGGGCTGCTCTACCAGTTTTTCTCTGTGCTGGCAGAAAATATAGAGATCGGGGAGGGACGGAAGGAAAAAGATGACAACCTCTATATCCGTAAGGCGGTGGAGTATATCCAGAACCACTATTCCTACCCGGTGCAGGTGGGGGAGATCGCCGACTATGTGGGCATCAACAGGAGCTATCTCTGCACCCTCTTTAAAGAACATCTTCACTTGTCGCCCAAAGAGTATCTGACCAGCTTCCGCATCACAAGGGCCGCCCAGCTTCTGGAGATCACGGAACTGTCCATAGAGAGCGTGGCCATGTCCTGCGGCTACCAGGATACGCTGGGATTTTCCAAGATCTTCAAGGCCAGGATGGGGGTGACGCCCTCTGCCTACAGAAAGAAAAACGAAGAGCGTCAGTTAACATTCTGACTGTTTTTTATCACGTAATAACCTGTTGCAGGAGCTCCCTTTTATATATAATGGTGGGAGCAGTAAAGCGAAGAGACAAAAGACTTTTCAGACAGGAGGCAGAAGAGAGATGAGTATGGTATGGAGAGAAGAGAACAGGACATTTCATCTTTATAATGAAGAGATCAGTTATATCATGCAGGTGCTTCCCAGCGGACATCTGGGACAGCTCTATTTTGGAAAAAGGGTACATGACAGGGAGGATTTTTCCTATCTGCTAGAGAGCCTGCCCAGGCCCATGGCGTCCTGCGTGTTTGAAGGCAACAAGGCGTTTTCCCTTGAACATATCAAGCAGGAGTATCCTTCTTACGGAACAGGGGATTACCGCGCCCCGGCAGTGGAGGTTCTGCAGGAGGACGGAAGCAGGATCTCGGATTTTATCTATAAAGAACACAGGGTAAGGAAAGGAAAGCCGTCTCTGGAAGGACTTCCGGCCACCTACACGGAGGCTGACGATGAGGCGGAGACACTGACTGTGGCGCTGGAGGATGGGATGACAGGGCTTGGCCTGGAGCTGTCCTACACCATCTTTGCAAAAGGAGGGATCATTGCCCGGAGTGCCAGATTTGTGAACAGAGGGGAGAAGGATCTGCATCTGACGACAGCCATGAGCCTTTGCATGGATCTGCCGGACCACGACTACGAGTGGATGCAGTTCTCCGGCGCCTGGTCAAGAGAGAGACACACCCGGGTGAGAAAGCTGGAATACGGTGTGCAGTCTGTGGGCAGCAGAAGAGGACACTCCTCCCACGAGCATAATCCATTTGTCATACTGAAGCGTCCCCATGCGGATGAATTCCAGGGGGAGGCCATAGGCTTCAGCCTTGTGTACAGCGGCAATTTCCTGGCCCAGGCGGAAGTGGGGGCCCACGACACCACAAGAGTGCTTCTGGGGATCCACCCGGACGGCTTTGACTGGAAGCTGGAGCCCGGGGAGACTTTCCAGACACCGGAGGCGGTGATGGTCTACACAGACCGAGGACTGAATGATCTGAGCCAGACCTTCCACCGGCTGTATCAGAAAAGGCTGGCCAGGGGATACTGGAGGGACCGGGAGCGCCCCATCCTTATCAACAACTGGGAAGCCACCTACTTTGACTTTACAGAGGAGAAGATCCTGGAGATTGCCGGAAAGGCAAAGGCGTGCGGCGTGGAGATGTTCGTCCTGGACGACGGCTGGTTCGGCGCGCGGTGCAGCGACCGGGCAGGTCTTGGTGACTGGACACCCAACACAGAAAGGCTGCCGGAGGGGATCACTGGTCTGGCGCAGAAGATCGAGGATATGGGAATGAAGTTCGGTCTCTGGTTTGAGCCGGAGATGGTGAACAAAGACTCAGATCTCTACCGGGCCCACCCGGACTGGATCCTCCATGTGCCGGGAAGAGCCACTTCTCACGGCAGATACCAGTATGTGCTGGATTTCTCCCGGGAAGAAGTGGTGGACTGCATTTACAATATGATGAGAAAGATCCTGTCAGAGGCAAAGATTTCCTATATTAAATGGGACATGAACCGGAGCATTACAGAGTGCTTCTCTGTGGCGCTTCCGGCGGACCGGCAGGGGGAAGTGTTCCACCGGTATATTCTCGGCGTGTACAGCCTGTACGAAAGGCTGACAAGGGAGTTCCCCCATGTTCTTTTCGAGTCCTGCGCAAGCGGCGGGGCCAGGTTCGACCCGGGGATGCTGTACTACGCGCCCCAGGCATGGACAAGTGATGACACAGATGCGGTGGAGAGACTGAAGATCCAGTACGGCAGCTCCTACTGCTATCCGGTGAGCAGCATGGGCAGTCATGTGTCCACCATCCCCAATCACCAGACAGGCAGGACGGCGCCCCTTCACACAAGAGCCAATGTGGCCTTTTTCGGAACATTTGGCTACGAGCTGGATCTGAATACGCTGACGGATGAGGAGCAGGAGGCGGTGAAGAAACAGATCCGCTTTATGAAAAAATACAGACGGCTTCTCCAGTTCGGTACCTTCTACAGGCTGGAAAGTCCTTTTGAGGGAAATGTCACCGCCTGGATGGCGGTAAGCCCGGACAAAAAGGAGGCTGTGGCAGGCTGGTACAGGACGCTCTCCGGCGCCAACCTGGCTTACACAAGGCTTCCGCTCAAAGGGCTGGACCCGGAGACGAGATATGAGATCCAGGTGAGAAAAGAGACAGAGAAACCGTACGGAAGCTTTTACGGCGATGAGCTGATGAACATCGGCCTTATCACGACAGACGGAACTGCCGGGGAGGTGACAGACCGGGAGCAGGCGCCCCGGGACTTTGACTCCAGGCTGTTCCTTTTGAAGGCGGTAGAATAAGACAAAATTTGAAAACGGAAGTATCCCTATTGTTTTCAGTGGATTACTTCCGTTTTTTGATGTTACTTTTTCAAAAATTCAGTCGGTGTGATCGCCGGAACAGAGGAACCGGCAAAATCTTTGATATTCCTTGTGAGAATATACTTTGCACCGTTCCGCTCCGCCACAGCGTCTACAACGGCATCTTCAAAGTCGGGCATAGAGCGCATGAGTGCGGTATGAATATCTACACTCTGTACATCAGCAAATGTGACAAGTTGAGAAAGCTGTTCAATCCGATCCTTTGCCTTTTGAGCGGATTGAAACGCTTTGCGGAGTATATAGAAAATATCTGTGGCAGCAGATGCGGAGATGAGACATTCCACATCATTTTCTATGGCCTTGCGGAACGCTTGGTAGGAGTCTGCGAAAAACGGTTCTCGTCTTTGGATAATATCCATAATGACATTGGTATCAATCAGTATTCTCATTGTCTGGCCAACCGCTCCTCTCGTATAGTATCTTCATCCATTGTCTGACTTTCTGGAATAATTCCCACAAGATCATCAAGAAGAGCCAGTTTATTGACAGCGGGGCTTGTAAGGCGGGCAATATTTTTGCCGTTCTTGGTAATAAAAATATCCTGGGACGCTGCTATTTCCAGATATTTTCCAAGGTTGGTCTTAAATTCGGTTGCAGTAATGATCATACAAATTCCTCCCTTCGAGGTGTGGTTTATATATTGTTATTATACACAAATCATACGAAAATATCAATATATTATCGTACGACATTATATGTTCGATGCGGATGATGTTTAAGGATCAACTACTCCATTTTCTCCTGCTGTTCGTACCGCCACGCCCTGGGGGATACGCCGTACACGTTTTTAAATGCCCTTGAGAAATGCAGCTGGTTCGGATAGCCCACCGCGTTTCCGATGTCCGCAATAGACAGGGACGTCATCTTCAGAAGTTCTCCCGCCTTGGATATGCGGTAGGAGATCAAAAACTCCTGGGGAGATTTCCCTACGGTGTCCCGGAAGATCTTTCCAAAGTAGCTCCGGTTCAGATTACAGAAAGCGGCAATGTCCTCCACTGAGATATCATTCTGGAAATTCTGCTCAATGAAAGAGAGGGCTTCCTTAATATAGAAGTCCCGCATCCTGTTCCCCTGGGTCTGGATGGGGGAGGAGTTGGACTTTGCCAGATAGTCCAGAAAGAGGTACAGATGGCCGATCAGATGTAAGGGGGACTCCTGGGAATGGTTGGCGATGTAGAGCATCTCATACGTCATCTGTTGTGCAATGTCTTTGTGCCGGGGCCGGTAGATGGGTGTGTTCATGGTGAGCCCGGCAGTCTCGATGAACTCCTTTACTTTCAGCCCGTCAAATTCAAGCCAGGTGTACTCCCAGGGGAGTTCGCTGTCAGCGATGTAAGTGCAGATCTGGTGCGGGAAGAGCATAAATCCCTGGCCGCTCTTGACGTTGTAGGTGACGGACTCCCGTCGGGAGTTTTCCGCGGTCAGAGTGCCGGTCCCGGATATGACGTAGTGGAACAGATAGTGGTTCCTGGCGGCAGGTCCGAAGGAGTGGGCCGGGTCACACTGTTCCCACCCATACTGGTAAAGCCCCAGGTCTATAAAGTTCTCGCTTGGAAAGATGGAGTACAGTACATTGCTCATACATTCACCTCCTGCAGCATTTTTTCGGTATCTTTCGTATCTGATATCATTATATACCAAAATGCTAGATGACATCAATATATAGGACAAAAACAAGTATAAAGGCATAAAACAAAAAAAACAGCGGTATTTATAGACGCATATTGATATGTTAAAATGGAGCTACCGTAAAAAAGAAAGGACAGAGAGAGAAAGGAGATATGAAAATGAGAGGAAAAAGCGCAAGATATCTCAGCGCTGCGCTGGTCGTTGTCATGACCGGCGGGCTGATGCTGTCGGGCTGCTCGGGAAGCGGCGAGTCCAGCGGGAAGACCGAGATCGAGATCCTGCAGTACAAGCCGGAGGCGGCTACCTACTTTGATCAGGTGGAAGAACAGTTTAATGCCACCCACGATGACATCCATCTGACCATCGACTCCCCCAACGATGCGTCCACCATCATGCGGACAAGGTTTATCCGGGAGGACTATCCGGATATCATCGGCATTGGCGGTGACATCAACTATTCTTACTATGTAGATGCGGAGATACTGGCTGACGTGTCCGACTACGCTGGGATGGCGGACATCAAGGATTCCTACATCGACATTGCGGAGGCTCTGGAGATCGTTCCCACAGACGGCACCTACATTGTGCCCTATGTGGCCAACGCGGCAGGCATCCTTTATAACAGGGACATGTTTGAGGAGCACGGATGGGAGATCCCCACAAACTGGGGAGAGCTGATGAGCCTGTGCGAGGAGATCAAGGCGGAGGGTATCCTTCCCTTCTATTTTGGGTTCCGCGACACCTGGACATGTCTGGCACCCTGGAACGGCATTGCGGTGGACTTAGCTCCCTCTGACCTGTGCAAGCAGGTGAACAGAGGAGAGGCGAACTTTACAGAAGGCTACGCAGAGGCTGCTGAGAAATATATCCAGCTTATGGAGTACGGCCCGGAGGATCCGGTGGCATACGGCTACAACGACGCATGTACAGCCTTTGCAAGAGGCGAGTCCGCCATGTACCCCATCGGAAGCTACGCGGTTCCCCAGATCCTTTCCGTCAATCCGGATATGAACATTGACTCCTTCGTTATGCCTGCCAGCGACTCTTCAGACGGCAACACGCTGAACTCCGGTATCGACCTTGGCTTCTGCGTGACAGCGGACTGCCCCAACAAGGAGGCTGCCTATGAAGTCCTTGACTTCCTGCTGGAGGATGAGAACATCCAGGCCTATGTGGATGACCAGAATGCCATCCCCTGCCGTGAGGGAGACTTTGAGCTGGCCCCCTACGTGGACGGCATGACCGAGTACATAGAGTCCGGCAATATGACCGACTACCAGGACCACTACTATCCGTCGGAGATGGCTGCGGACGCGATCCTTCAGACCTATGTGATCGACAAGGATACAGACGCCTTCCTGGCACGATTCGATAAGGACTGGCAGCGGTACAACCGCGACATCATCCGCGAAGTACAGGAGTACGAAGAAAACGGCGGCAATGAGTAGTAGGAAAGGAGTGGGGATACAATGAAAAATGAGAGAAAACGCACCTTCCTGTTGATAACGATACCGATCCTGGCATTATTTGTGTGCTTTAACACCATCCCTCTGATCCGGGGCGTTATCTACAGCTTCACGAACTTTAAAGGCTTTGGGACCTACGACTGGGTAGGCCTTCGGAATTACATGGACCTGTTCACGGACTCACGTGTGGGCGGCTCCTACCTGTTTACATTTAAGCTGGCCATCTGTGCCACCATCATCACCAATGTGATCAGTCTGATCCTGGCCCTGGGGCTGAACAGCAAGATCCGGGCAAAAGGATTTTTCCGGGCAGCCTACTTCCTGCCAAACGTGCTTGGCGCCCTGGTAGTAGGTTATGTGTTCCAGTATCTGTTCACCTACATCCTTCCGGCTCTCGGCGAGATGATCGGAAGCGAGACCTTGAGCTCCAGCCTTCTCTCCAACGAGAGCACGGCCTGGTTTGCCATCGTCATCGTGTGCTGCTGGCAGAATATAGCCATGAACACCATCATCTACATCTCCGGTCTGCAGACCGTGCCGGAGGACGTGTACGAGGCAGGCTCCCTGGACGGAGCTACGGGATGGAAGCAGTTCAGACATCTGACCTTCCCGCTGATCATCCCCTTCTTCACCATCAACATGGTGCTGTGCGTGAAGAACTTCCTCATGGTATTTGACCAGATCATGGCCATGACACAGGGAGGACCTGCACAGAGCACAGAGTCCATTTCATTCTTGATCTACAACAATGGTATGAAGGGCGGAAGCTTCGGTTACCAGAGCGCTAACGCCGTCATCTTCTTCATCGTGATCGTGGCTATCTCCGCGGCGCAGATGAGCATCTCCAGCAGGAAGGAGGAGCAGTTATAATGAATAAAAAAGTAGATAAAGTCAAGACAAACTGGCCGGTCGTGGTCCTTCTCATCCTGGGACTGAGCACCATCGTGTTCCCGCTGTACATGGCGATCGTCATCGCCTTCAAGCAGCCCTCTGAGATGACCAACAGCATCTCCGGCATCCTCTCCCTCCCGGAGAGCTGGAGTCTTTCCAACTTTGCCCAGGCTATGGAGGTGACGGACTTCTGGAGATCCCTGGGGAACAGCGTGCTGATCACAGTCGTGACCGTGGTGCTCTCCATCGTGCTCCACTCCATGATGGGATACGCCATCGGCCGGAACCGCGCCCACAGCAAATTTTATAAATTCGTGTACCTCTTCATTGTAAGCGGTATGTTCGTACCTTTCGCCATCCTGATGATGCCCCTGGCAAAACAGACGGCGGAGCTGGGACTTGCAAACTGGGCTGGCGTTATCATCCTGTATGTGGTATTCTATATGCCTATGAACGTGCTTCTGTACTCGGGGTATCTGGTGAACATTCCCATTGCCCTTGAGGAGGCGGCAAGGGTGGACGGCGCCAGCACATGGCGCACATACTGGAAGGTCATCTTCCCCATCATGAAGCCTATGCACGCTACAGTGGCCATCATCACAGCACTGGCTGTATGGAACGATGTGATGACACCACTTGTCATCATGTCCGGTACAGGGCAGAACACACTGCCTCTGGCACAGCTGAATTTCCAGACGCAGTTTGGTACAAACTACAACCTGGCATTTGCATCTTATCTGCTGGCGCTGATCCCGATCCTTATCTTCTACGTGATCTGTCAGAAACAGATCATCAACGGTGTTGTAAATGGTGCTGTAAAATAAATACATTCAGATACACCATACAGATGGATGTATCTGCCGCAGAGCGGGTCTGTGTACCGGAAGGTATATGTACCCGCTCTTGCGGCACTTGATAATTTACAGAGCAGGAGAGACAAAATGAGCATTATTTATGATGAAAAGTATAAGACCATCACATTACACACAAGAAATACCACGTATCAGATGCAGATAGACCGGTACGGCTTCCTTCTGCACCTGTACTACGGAAAGACAGCGGAAGGGTGCATGGATTATCTGCTGACCTATTATGACCGGGGATTTTCAGGAAACCCCTACGAGGCGGAAACGGACAGGACCTACTCCATGGACGCGCTGCCCCAGGAGTTCCCGTCCCTGGGAACCGGGGACTACCGCACGCCGGCCTGCATCATCAAAAACACGGACCGCACCTACGCCAGTGATTTCCGGTATGTGAGCCATACCATCAAAGAAGGAAAGTACTCCCTTCCCGGCCTTCCGGCTGTGTACGCGGACACGGACGAGGCCCAGACCCTGGAGGTGGTGCTGGCAGATCCGGTGACAGGGGTGCAGGCGGTACTTCTCTACGGCGTGCTGCCCCAGTATGATGTGATCACAAGAAGTGTGAAGATTGTCAATGCCAGCAAAGGGCATATCTCTGTCAAGAAGCTGGCGCCGGCCTGCCTGGACCTTGTGGGCGGAGCGTATGATTTTATTACATTTTACGGCCGCCATGCCATGGAGAGAAACTGCCAGCGGATGCCTGTGGGACACGGCGTGGCAAAGATCGGAAGCCTTCGGGGAACTTCCAGCCACCAGTACAACCCGGCGGTGATCCTGGCGGAGCATGACGCCACGGAAGACGCAGGAAGCTGCTACGCCATGACGTTCGTCTACAGCGGGGGATTTCAGAGCGAGGCAGGACAGGACCAGTATTACCAGACCCGTCTGCTCATGGGAATGAGCGAGGAGCAGTTTGCCTACCCGCTGAACCCGGGAGAGCAGTTCCAGTCGCCGGAGGTGATCTTAAGCTATTCTTCCGAAGGACTCTCAAAGCTGTCCCAGAATATGCACCGCTGCATCCGTTCCCATCTGTGCAGAGGAAAATATAAAGAGACTGTGCGCCCTATTCTCCTCAACAGCTGGGAGGCCTCCTACTTTGACTTTACAGGGGACAGCCTTCTTGCGCTGGCGCAGCAGGCAGCGGACTTAGGGATTGAGATGTTCGTTCTGGACGACGGCTGGTTTGGAAAGAGAGACAGCGACATGCGGGGCCTGGGAGACTGGGTTGTCAACGAGGAAAAGCTGGGCTGCACGCTTGGGGAACTCATTGAAAAGATCAACGGCATGGGACTGAAATTCGGTATCTGGATCGAGCCGGAGATGGTCAACGAGGACAGCGACCTCTACCGGGAGCATCCGGACTGGGCTTTTGTCATACCGGGACGCCGCCCCAACCGCTCCAGATACCAGCTTGTCCTGGATTTCTCCAGAAAAGAAGTGGTGGATTACATCTACGAGAAGATCTGCGCTGTCCTGGACCAGGGCAATGTGGAATATGTGAAATGGGATATGAACCGGAGCCTTGCGGACATCTATTCCGCCACGGCGGACAGCCAGGGGAGGGTGCTCCACGACTATGTGCTGGGACTCTATGATTTCCTGGAGAGGCTGGTGGACCGGTATCCGGATATTCTCATCGAGGGATGCAGCGGAGGCGGCGGACGTTTTGACGCGGGCATGCTGTACTATACGCCTCAGATCTGGTGCAGCGACAATACAGATCCCATTGACCGCCTGGAGATCCAGTACGGCACCTCCTTCATTTACCCGGCTTCCTCTGTGGGAGCCCATGTGTCCGCCTCGCCCAACCATCAGACAGGGCGTCTCACATCCATGAAGACCAGGGGCATGGTGGCCATGGCAGGCACCTTCGGCTACGAGCTGAACCTAAATGAACTGAGTGCGGAGGACAAAGAGGAGATCCGCCGCCAGATCGCGGAGTATAAAAAGTATGCGGCTCTTGTGCAGAGAGGAGACTACTACCGACTCACCAATCCCCAGACTGACAACCAGGGGGCCTGGGAGTTTGTGTCCGAAGACCGGAAGGAAGCTCTCGTGCAGGTAGTGGGCATCCGGAAACATGCCAACATGACTGTGGACTACATCAAAGTCAGAGGGCTGAAAGAGAACACCATGTACCGTGATACAGAGACCGGCATGCTGTACAACAGCACGGCCCTTCGGGAAGTGGGTGTGCCAAAGCCGGTGCTGGAAGGAGAGTACCAGGCGTACCAGTGGCATTTTGTATGTGAAGACTAAAATGATTGTGATCGGGGGATAAGACAGATGGCAGGAAAAACAGCGAAAAAAAGAAAACCCGCAGGAAAGGCGGCAGCCGACCGGATTTTTGCGGAGAGGCTTGGCCGGCATCACGATGAGCTGCGGTGGCTGTACATGGAGCTGTACGGCAACGACGACATGTTTGCCGAGCTCTGCGACCAGATGAAATGGTACTATGACCAGAGAAACGACAAACTGAAGAAGCTGGACGCCCGGCGGGAGGCGGAAGGCGCATGGTACCGGAAGAGAGACATGCTGGGCATGATGATGTACATTGACAACTTTGCCGGAAATATAAAAGGGGTGGAGGAGAAGCTCTCCTACCTGGAGAAGTGCCATGTGAATTACGTGCATCTGATGCCCTTCCTGGACTCCCCGAAAGGGAGATCAGACGGAGGCTACGCCGTGGCGGACTTCCGGAAGGTGAAGCCGGAGCTTGGGACCATGGAGGATCTGGCCCGCCTGGCGGGAAAATGCCATGAAAAAGGGATCAGCCTGTGCATGGATTTTGTCATGAACCACACCTCCGAGGATCACGAGTGGGCCAGGAAAGCCCGCCAGGGAGACGGAGAGTACATGAGCCGGTATTTCTTCTACGCCGATCCGGCCATCCCGCGGGAGTATGAGAAGACGGTGCCCCAGGTGTTTCCCACCACAGCGCCGGGTAATTTTACCTATCTGCCGGAGATGGGACATTATGTGATGACGACGTTTTACCCCTACCAGTGGGATCTGAACTACAGCAACCCCAGGGTATTCAACGAGATGATGTACAATTTCCTCTACCTGGCCAACCAGGGCATGGACATCATCCGCATCGACGCAGTGCCCTATATCTGGAAGCAGCTGGGGACCAATTGCCGGAACCTGCCCCAGGTCCACACCATTGTCCGCATGATGCGCATGATCGGCGAGATCGTGTGCCCGGGGATCGTGCTCCTGGGAGAAGTGGTCATGGAGCCAAAAGAGGTGGCTCCCTATTTCGGCACAGTGGAGAAGCCGGAGTGCCACATGCTCTACAATGTGACCACCATGGCCACTACCTGGCACACGGTGGCTACAAGGGATATCCGCCTGCTTCGCAGACAGATGGACGTGGTCTGCTCTCTCCCGAGAGAGTACACATTCCTCAACTACCTCCGGTGTCACGACGACATCGGCTGGGGGCTGGACTATGCCTCCCTGCGTGAGTGGGGCATGGAGGAAGTGTCCCACAAGAAATATCTGAATGACTATTTCCAGGGAAAGACAGAGGGAAGCGTAAGCCGGGGCGAGCTGTACAACGAGGACCCGGTTACCGGGGACGCCAGGTTCTGCGCCACCACGGCGTCCATGTGCGGTGTGGAGAGCGCGGGATTTGAACAGGACCAGGAGAAAATGGCCTGCGCCATCCGCAAGGATCTCATGCTCCACGCCTACATGTTTACCCAGTCCGGCATCCCCATGCTCTACAGCGGGGACGAGATCGGCCAGGTGAACGACTACACCTACAAGGAGGATCCGGACAAAGCGCCCGACTCCAGATATATCCACAGGGGAAAATTCTGCTGGGATCTGACAGAGCGCATCAAAGACGGGTCCAGCGTACAGGGCCGGATTTTCGCAGGACTGGAAGAGCTGGAGAAGATCCGAAGGACAGAAGCCGTGTTTGGCGCGGATGCAGAGGTGTACACAAAGGATTACAACGATAACTCCATCCTTTGGATCGTGCGCAGGGCTGGAGATGAGGAACTTCACGCTGTGTTTAATTTCAGCGATGAGGGACGCACCATCTGGATGCCGGAAAAAGCGCAGTACACAAACCTTGTGACAGGCGTCACCAAGGAAACGGAGACAGTGGAACTGTCCGGATGGGATTTCGTCTGGATGAAGAGGTAGAAAACAGTGAAAAACAGCGCCCGCGGGAATTATATTTCCTGCGAGGCGCTGTTTTTGCAGTATAAGAGGGTGCTCTGCCCCCAGAAATCCATGGTCAGCTTTGTTTCTTTGCATGGACCGATTTCGTGTACTCCCTGGGAGTGCAGCCCATAAACTTGCGGAACAGCTTTGTGTAGTAGGAGGGGCTGGAGAACCCGCACTGCAGGGAGATGTCCGTGATGCTGTCCTTCCCCTGGACGAGAAGGGGGATGCTCTGCCGGATGCGGTAGTGGAGGAGGTAGTCAAAGAGAGGCTGGTTCATGTTCCGCTTGAACAGACGGCAGCACTCGCTCTTGCACATATTGACGCATCCGGAGATATCCTCCAGAGAGATGTGTTCCATATAATGTCCGTGTATGAAGGTGACGATGCGGCGCAGCCGCTCCAGCTCCCGCACATCCCCGGAGGAGGGGCGTGCATCCAGGTCCAGGTGGTCAAAAAGCAGGATCCAGATCTGGTAGAGCTCCGTGAGGAGCCGCAGCTCGTAGGAGCGTGGCGGCTCCTGCCAGAGCTGCCGGATCGTGTCCAGATGGGAGAGGACCTCCCTCTCCCAGGGCACCTCTCTGGAGAAGGAGGCGGAGGGGAGGAGCGGGTTTTCTGTCACGGGCTGGATGAACTTGGTCTGCAGAAGGCTGGCCTCGTAGCCGTACAGAAGGGAAGGGTTGACGGTGACCGACAGATAGGTGCAGTCATGGCTGTCCGCGTGGCGGCCTGTGTGCAGCATGTTGGCGTTGCAGAAGACGCCGTCCTCCTTTTTCAGGTGATAGGTGCGGTCATTGACCTGGTACAGGATTTCGCCCGTAAGGATCAGGGTAAACTCAATCTCCGGGTGCCAGTGGCAGGCAAAGCTGCCCATCTCATAGGCGTCCAGCCGCTCAGGGCTGACAAGCACGGGGAAAGCGTAGTCCCCGTGGGACTTGATCTCCCGCCCGTCGCTGCGCAGTGTGATCTGCATGTTCCTTCCTCCTTATTTTTACAGGGATTTCGCGGTTTTCTTCAGCATCTTCTCGTGCATCACAAACATCAGTACAAGGATGGCAAGCAGATAGAAGGGAAACAGGGAAATGCTGATGTGGTTTGCCATCAGTCCGAATACAGGCGGCATGAGGCAGGTGCCCACGTAGGCAGAAGCCATCTGGACGCCGATAAGTGCCTGGGACCGGTCTGCGCCGAAGCGCTCCGGTGTGGAGTGGATGACACAGGGGTACACAGGCGCACAGCCAAGGCCCACGATGATCAGCCCTGCCAGGGACGTGTTTCCACCCAGGGGCAGGAGGATAGTCAGCACGCCTGCAAGGATCAGGATCAGACCCAGCCGGATCATCCGGGTATCGTTAAAGCGCATGGTGAGAAAGCCGCTGGCCCCCCTTCCCACGGTGATGCCGATGTAGAAGAGGCTGGCGTAGAAAGCGGCGGTCTCGGAGGAGATGCCTTCGTGGAGCATAAGGTAGCTGGCTGCCCAGAGCCCTGCCGTCTGCTCCAGGGCGCAGTAGCAGAAGAAGGTCACCATGACCTCTTTTGCCCCGGGGATGGCGGCGATCTGCTTTAAGGACAAGGGCTTTGCCGGGGCGGTCTGTCCGGAGTCCTCCGGGGCATGTCCCCGGGAGGCCTCACTGTCCGTTCCGGTCTGCCGGTTCTTCCACAGAGGAAGGCTGAGGAGCAGGATGGCCGTGAGGATGACCTGCAGGATGCCGACATACCGGTAGCCGGTGTTCCAGGGGGCGCCGCCGGAGAGTACAAGGCCCATGATGTAGGGGCCTGCGGAGGCTCCCACACCCCACATGCAGTGGAGCCAGCTCATGTGTGTGCTGGAGTAGTGGAGAGCTACATAGTTGTTGAGGGCGGCGTCCACGCTGCCCGCACCCAGGCCGTAGGGAATGGCCCACAGGCACAGAAGGATGAAGGAGTGGCTGAAGGAGAAGCCGAACAGGGCGGCCGCTGTCATGGCCACACTGATAGCTGTCACCTTTCCGGGCCCCAGGCGCAGGGTCAGCCGGTCGCTCTGGAGGCTGGAGATGATGGTGCCTGCCGCGATGATCATGGAAATGATGCCGGCGTAGGACACCGGCACCTGGAATTCCTGGTACATGGAGGGCCAGGCGGACCCAAGGAGTCCGTCGGGAAGGCCCAGGCTTATAAATGCAAGGTAAATGATCGCTAAGAGCAGATGAAACATATGTCGATAGTCCTTTCCTGTGATCCCTCATATCTTACCCCGCCGTCTGCTGTCACGTCAATAGCGGACAGGTGGGAGGGATCCTCGTAGTCTTTTCCGTAGCCGTCATCATCGTAGAGTGTGTAGCAGCATGTATCCGCAGGGTAAGCGATGACATGCAGGTGGGATGCGTCCAGTTCTTCCACATTTTTTGCCGCCTCTGCCAGAGGAAGGAGATGGCCTTTGCGGACGAAGAAGATCAGTTCCTCTTCCGCCACAGGTACATAGTGGTGTCCGGCCGTCATTTTCTGACAGCGGAAATCCTCCGGCCCGGAGGTGGTCACGCAGAGCATGTCCTCCGGCAGGTAGACGTAGCGGCCTGTGGCATTCTGCTGATAGACGGGGGCCAGCATAAGACTCTCGCCAAGGAGGATCTGGTCCTCCACCTGGGCAGCTAAAGCGTCATCCGGGTAGGCGAAGGACAGGGGCTGAAAGAGCATGTCGTCGTTGAGAGCCGCTTTCATGTACTCGCTGTACAGGTAGGGCAGCAGGCAGTAGCGGAGCCCTATGATCTGTCCCAGCGCCTTTGCGTTTGAGAAGCGGTAAGCCTCCTGCTCCCTTGTGCCCATGGCGGAGTGGTTCCGCATGAGCGGGGTGAAGATGCCGAACTGGAGCCAGCGCATCACCAGATCCTCCGTGGTGTCCGCCCCGAAGCCTGCCAGGTCCGCCCCTGTGTAGAGGAAGCCGCACATGCTAAGGGAAGGCATCATTTTCACGTTCATGAGCAGATGGGACCACCAGGACAGGTTGTCTCCCTGCCAGATGCCGCCGTAGCGGTGCATACCGATGTAGGAGGAGCGGGAGAACATAAGGATCCGCTTGTCCGGCTCCAGCTCCTCAAAGGCCTCCCCGGCTGCCCGGGTCATGTTGTAGCCGTACAGGTTGTGGACTTTGTCGTGGCGCACTCTGGGAAGGCCGCCGCCCGGCTGGTGGTAGAAGCTCCGGTAATCCTCCGGGTTGTTTGCCAGGGTGTTCACAAGGCCCAGCAGGTGATCGTTCTTGTCCAGATCCAGGTTCTGCCCCTTCATGGAGGCCACCTCGTCAAATACTTTGTTCAGACGCTTCTCGGAGTAGAAGATGGCTGGCTCGTTCATGTCGTTCCAGAAGCCGTCGATGCCCTGGTCCAGAAGGAATTTGTATTTCAGACCAAACCATCTCCTGGCCGCCGGGTTCAGCATATCCGGGAAATGCGCCCGTCCCGGCCACACAGCTCCCACAAAGTCGGTGCCGTCCTCCTCCTTGCAGAAGTAGCCGGCCGCTTTTCCTTCCTCGTAGACAGAGTAGCCATCCTCGATCTTGACGCCGGCGTCGATGATGGGGACCAGGTGGATGCCCTCCTTTTTCATGTCCGCAGCCAGGGCGGGCAGATCCGGGAATTTCTCTTCTGACACAGTGAAGTCCTCGTACCGCTCCATGTAGTCGATGTCCAGATAGATGGCGTCCAGGGGAATGCCGGCCTCCTTGTACTTTGCGGCCACCTCCCGCACATCCGCCTCGTTTTTGTACCCCCAGCGGCTCTGGCCGTAGCCGAAGGCCCACTTCGGCGGGATGTAGCTTCTGCCGATCAGCTGGCGGAAGCTGCGGACGATGGAGGGGAGAAGGCCGTCCTCCTCCTGGATGACGTAGATGTCCAGGTCCCAGTCCTCCGGGGTGATGCGCAGGGTGTCCTTCTGCGTGTAGCCGATGTCAAAGGTGAGGCGCCCGGGATAGTCGATGAAGATCCCGAAGGGCTCACTGCCGCCTATGAGAAGGAAGTTGTGTGCTCCGTAGAGGGAGTGGGTGGTCTCCAGGTGGTGGGGATCATCGGTGCAGTTGCTCGTGTAGAGCCAGCCTCTCTTGTTGATGCCCCGCACCTGCTCGCCAAGGCCGTACACCGGAGCGTCCTTCTCCATGGTGAGGACGAGACTTCCATCTTTCATGGAAAAACAGGGGAGCGTTCCCTGGGAGGCGGGAATCTCCTTTACGACTGCCTCTGTGGGGAATGGGTTTCCAAAAGTATATTTGCGGATCATGCGTAGTTCTCCTTTCAGTTCCGTTTATAGTATGCTACTATTATATAAGTGAAAAGCAGGATTTACTTGCATATTCCTAGCAGTTTTTGACACAATCCTGCCATGGAGGAAAAGATATGGAGGAAAAAAGACAGTATCTTGAGAAGCGCCATCACGGGACAAGCCTGTTCCCGGCAGATTACTATCACTGCGTGTACCCGGCAGGGCTGGCCGGCCTTCCGGTCCACTGGCACGAGGAGTTTGAGATCACGCGGGTGCAACGGGGGAGCTGCACCTATCTTATCAACCTGGAGCCCTGCCAGGTGAAAGAAGGGGACTTCCTTTTTCTCCCCTCAGGTATGCTCCACGGGATACCGGAGGGAAAGACAAGGCTGCTGGAGACAGACAGCTTTGTCTTCCACCCCGCTATGCTGGGGGGCAGGACGGACGCCTGCGGTGTGAAGTACATTGCGCCTGTGGAGAAGGGGGAGATCTGTTTCCCGGCGGTGGTGCGGGCGGAGGACACAGGCCGGGAGTTTTCTGAAAGGCTGGAGAGCCTGGTCGGCCGGCTGAGGAGGAGCTTTGTCGAAAAGGAGGAGGGCTATGAGCTGGAGGTGAAGGCCGGGCTTCTGGAAATCCTGCTCCTTCTGTACAGGCAGGTCCCGTTTGAGAGGAAGAGACAGGAGAACCGGGAGGTCATTGAGAAGCTCCGGGCGGTCCTCCAGTACATAAAGGAAAACTATCAGCACCCACTGAGCGTGGCCGAGCTGGCAGAGGTCTGCCACCTCAGCGAGTACTATTTTATGCGCTTTTTCAAACAGCATATGAACATGACCTGCGTGGAGTATATCAATCAGTACCGGATGGAGATCGCCGCGGGCAGACTGGCCGAGGGCCGGTCCAGTATTACGGACATTGCCCTGGACGCGGGCTTTAATAATCTTTCCTATTTTAACCGCGTGTTCCGCCGGAGCTTCGGGATGACACCCAAAGCCTACAGGCAAGCGCTGTCACAAAGGTCAGCGTCTGGGCAAGAGGGATGCTCAGCCACACGCCGGTAAGACCGGCCAGCCGCGGCAGAAAAAGAAGGAGAAGGAAGAGGAACGCCGGCTCCGCATACACCAGGATGTAGGACAGGAACGTCTTTTCCGTGGCGTAGAAGGCGGAGGTGGTGACCCGCACAAAGGCCAGGAAGACGAGGCTTATAAGGAAGCAGGGCAGGACCTGTCCAGCCTCCGCGCGTACCTGGTCCGAGGCGCCGAAGAGCCCTCCGATCTGATAGCGGGTCAGGAAGATGAGGAGCATGCAGGCGGCCGCGATGAGGACTCCGCTCAGGTAGGCCAGGCTGCAGACCTTCTTCATGCTTTTTGCCTGGTCTTCTCCGTAGTACCTGCTGATGAGAGGCTGGCAGCCGTCTCCCACACCCTGGAGCAGCAGGTACACGATGACAATGACGTACACGATGCAGGCGTAGCAGGCAGCTGCCTTCTCCCCGCCGTAATCCATGAGAAAACGGTTCATGAGGATGATGGTGATGTTGGGGGAGAAGGTGATCCCGAAGGGGGACAGCCCGATCTTCACAATGCCTCCGAGGAGTCCGCCCGCCCTTCCGGAGGAGAAGACAGAGCGGAGCAGGTGGAAGGATACGCCCCTGCGCAGGAAAAAGAGGAGTCCGCCTGCCATGGTCACCGCCTGCCCGATGAGAGTAGCCAGGGCCGCACCGTCCACGCCCAGGTGCAGGACCCACACAAAGGCGTAGTCCAGCACAATGTTTGTGAGAAAGCCCGCCACCATGATCATCATGGCGTAGAAGGCGCCGCCCATGTTGCGGATGAGGGGCACAAGCCCTGTGCCGAAGATCTGGAACACAGACCCAAGGACGATGATGCGCAGGTAGGAGTTCCCCAGGTCCAGGATATGCCCGGAGGCCCCCAGCGCCGCCAGGACAGACGGGGAGGCCAGGTAAAAGACCAGGGTGGAGATGAGGGAGGCGGCCAGGAGAAGGAGTACAGTGCCGTCTGTGTATCTCTCCGCCTCCTCCCTTTTCCCGGCTGCCAGCCGGATGGAATAGTGTACGGCGCCGCCCATCCCGATGCCGGTGCCGGCAGCCTGCAGGAGGGCCACTACCGGGTAGGCGATGTTGATGGTGGTCAGTCCCACATCGCCGATGCTGTTCCCCACAAAGAAGCCGTCTACGATACAGTAGACACCCGACAGGGCGAAGGCCAGGAGTGAGGGGATGACATAGCTGAAAAATTCTCTATAAAGCTTCATGCTCTTGTTCCATTCCTTTCTTAAAATGCTGACAGAACAGCTCCATGCCGCCGATCATGGCGTCCACGAGGGCCGGGTCCAGCTGCTCCATGATAAAAAGCTCCAGCTTCTTCAGGCTCCCGAGGGTACTCCCGCAGAAGTCCCGCCCCCTTTCTGTGAGCTGTATGGCCTTGCTGCGCCGGTCCTCCTCAAGTGGGACAAGCTCCAGCAGGCCCTGCTTTTCAAAATCCTTCAGTATCGTGTTGACTGTCTGCTTGGGGAGGGCCCACTCCCGGCAGATGCTCTTCTGGGTACAGGTCCCGCGCCTTCTGTCTGCGACCGCTATCAGCACAGTCAGGCTGTTGTAGGTGAGACCGTGGAGCCGCGCCCATCTCTCGTACAGAATGGTCGTCTCCTGCCAGAGATTATAATATTTTTCCAGAGATTTCCTGTTTTTTGTCATAGTGTCCTCTCTTCCTGCAAGTTCATATTAAAACGGATTTAGTCCGAAAACGGACAAAAAATATTATAGTCCGAACTCGGATTTCATGTCAAGAGGAAACGGCACGGGCTGGAAACAGGATTTACGAACGACTCTGGTCATGCTACAATAGAGGCGGCCGCAGAGCCGGGAAAGGCCCGTGCTGCCGCGGAAAAGTCAAGAGGAGAAAGAAGAATGGAGAGAGCAGTTTTATTTTTCGATATAGACGGCACCCTGCTCAGCGAGGTGACCAGGACCATACCGGAGAGTGCCGTGCACGCTCTGGAGGAGGCCAGGAGGAAGGGACATCTGGTCTTTATCAATACCGGCCGGACAGCCTGCTCCGTGCCGCCGGAGATACGCAGACTCCCGGTGGACGGCATCCTTTGCGGGTGCGGCATCTATGCGGAGTACAGAGGACAGGTGATCTTCGAGGAGCACCTGGATGCGAAGGCCGCTGCTTCTATTGTGGAGATGGCGGAAAAGTGCAGGGTGGATGCCCTGTACGAGGGGATGGAGGACGTGTACTTCTCCTCCAGGATATCCCGGTTTGACAGCCTGGAGAACACCAGGAGATACATGAAGAACAGAGGGCTGGGAGTAGAGAGGTATATCGAGCAGGGCGGCTGTCCCTACGACAAGATCTTTGCCTACACGGACCGGGAGAGCAAAAAGGAAGATTTTTTTGATTTCCTCACGGACTATATGGAGATACTGGACCGGGGGGATAACACCTACGAGTGCATCGTGAAGGGGTATTCCAAGGGAACCATCATCGACTATATCCTGCACTATTTTAATCTGGGGCGGGAGCGCTCCTATGTCTTTGGCGACAGCAGCAACGACCTGGCCATGTTCCGGTACGCGGCTCACGGCATTGCCATGGGGAAACATGACAAAGTGCTGGATCCGTACACGGAATATGTGGCTCCGAAAGTGGAGGAGGAAGGCATCTGGCAGGCCATGAAGCATCTGGGGCTGATTGATTAGTGAAAAACGCAATATTTTTATAGTTTCAGCAACTATCCTTATAGTTTTTGGCGGGAAATCCAACTATAATTATAGAAAAAGAGAAAGGTGTATGTGGAAATGAAAGAGAAAGTATTGAGCGTTTTCAAAGAAAAATACGGCGACGGCGGGGATATCCGTCTGTATTTCGCGCCGGGCCGTGTCAACCTCATCGGGGAACATACGGACTACAACGGGGGACATGTTTTTCCCTGCGCGCTGACCATCGGTACATACGGCGCGGCAAGAAAGCGGGAGGACCGGAAGATCCGCTTCTACTCTATGAACTTCAGGGATCTGGGAGTCATCGAGACCAGCCTTGACGAGCTTACACCGGACAAGAAAGCCGGATGGACCAACTACCCGAAGGGAGTGATGTGGGCCTTCAGGGGAAGAGGGTACGAGATGGACTGTGGTCTGGACGTAGTCATCTACGGCGATATCCCCAACGGCTCCGGGCTTTCTTCATCAGCCTCCCTGGAAGTGCTGACAGGCACCATGCTGAAGGACCTGTACGGCTTCCCGGTATCCATGGTGGAGATCGCGCAGATCGGACAGTATTCTGAAAACAATTTCAATGGTTGCAACTGCGGGATCATGGACCAGTTTGCCAGCGCCATGGGGAAGAAGGACCATGCCATTTTCCTGGACACCAATACGCTGCAGTACGAGTACGCGCCTGTGAAGCTGGAGGACGCAAAGATCGTTATCACCAACAGCAAGGTGAAGCACAGCCTGGTGGACTCTGCCTACAATGACAGAAGAAACGAGTGTGAGAGGGCTCTGGCAGATCTTAAGAAAGTGACGGATATCAGCGCCCTGGGAGACCTGACCGAGGAGGCCTTTGAGGCCCACAAGGACGCCATCCAGGAGGAAGTCTGCCGGAAGCGGGCCAAGCATGCGGTGTACGAGAACCAGAGGACCATCCACGCAGAGGCGGCGCTGAAAGAGGGAAATGTGGAGCAGTTCGGAAAGTATATGAACCAGTCTCACATTTCTCTTCGGGACGACTATGAGGTGTCCTGCGAGGAGATCGACGTGCTGGTGGATCTGGCATGGAGCGTGCCCGGCGTCATCGGCTCACGGATCACAGGAGGCGGATTTGGCGGCTGTACAGTCAGCATTGTGAAAAATGACGCGGTAGACACATTTATCGACACAGTGAAAAAGGGCTACAAGGACAAATGCCACAAAACGGCAGAGTTCTACGTAGTTGAGGTCGGCGACGGGGCGCACCGGCTGGCATAGTGAGGGCGGATGCCCTGTATTCAGGAGGAAAAGGGAATGTTATATAAGAATATAAAGAAGCTTGTGGAGTACGGTGTTCAGACCGGTCTTACGCCGGAGTGTGAGAGGACCTACACCACCAACCTGCTTCTGGAGATTTTCAAAGAAGATGACTATGAGGACGTGTCCATAGAAGGCGAGGAGCTGGATCTGGAGCAGATCTTAAAAGAGCTTCTTGACGAGGCTGTGGCAAGGGGACTTGTGGAGGACAGCGTGGTGTTCCGCGACCTCTTTGACACGAAGCTGATGAACTGCCTTCTGCCCAGACCTGCCCAGGTGCAGAAGACTTTCTGGGAAGAATATGAGAGATCCCCGGAGGCTGCGACAGAATTTTTCTACAAATTCAGCCAGGACAGCGACTACATCCGCCGCTACCGGGTGAAGAAAGATATGAAGTGGAAAGTGGACTCCCCCTACGGTGAGATCGACATTACCATCAACCTGTCCAAGCCGGAGAAGGATCCCAAGGCCATCGCGGCGGCAGGGGCGGCAAAGGCAAGCAGCTACCCCAAGTGCCAGCTCTGCATGGAGAACGAGGGCTACGCCGGGAGGGCAAACCATCCGGCCAGGGAGACCCACCGCATCATCCCTATCACCATCAACGACAGCAGATGGGGCTTTCAGTATTCTCCCTATGTGTACTACAATGAGCACTGCATCGTGTTCAACGGTCAGCACGTGCCCATGAAGATCGACCGGGCTGCTTTTGTGAAGCTGTTTGACTTCGTGAAGCAGTTCCCCCACTACTTCCTGGGTTCCAATGCGGACCTTCCCATT
Source organism: Claveliimonas monacensis (assembly GCF_014982975.1). GTDB lineage: Bacteria > Bacillota > Clostridia > Lachnospirales > Lachnospiraceae > Claveliimonas > Claveliimonas monacensis. The sequence continues at coordinate 148,119 of NZ_JADCKL010000004.1, read as the reverse complement.
GTGGGCGGCTCTATCCTGAGCCACGACCATTTCCAGGGCGGAAACTACACATTTGCCATGGCAAAGGCTCCCGTAGAGATCCCGGTGACCATCCCCGGCTACGAGGATGTGGAGGCTGGCATCGTGAAGTGGCCCCTCTCCGTACTCCGTATCCGCCACGCAGATGAGAAGCGACTCATCGACCTGGCAGACCACGTGCTGCAGGCATGGAGAGGATACACGGACGAGGATGCCTTCATCTACGCAGAGACAGACGGCACACCCCACAACACCATCACTCCCATCGCCAGAAAGAAGGGAGACATGTACGAGCTGGATCTGACCCTGCGGAACAATATCACCACAGAGGAGCATCCCCTGGGCGTGTACCATCCCCACGCACAGTACCACAATATCAAGAAGGAGAACATCGGCCTTATCGAGGTCATGGGTCTGGCCGTCCTTCCCTCCAGGCTGAAGGAGGAGCTGGAGATCCTGGCGGACTATATCGTGGAGGGCAAAGACATCCGCTCCAACGAGAAGATCGCCAAGCATGCCGACTGGACAGACTCCTTTCTGCCGAAATACGACAGCATCACAAAGGACAATGTGATGGATATTCTGAAGGAGGAGACAGGCATCGTCTTCACCCACGTGCTGGAGGACGCAGGCGTCTACAAGTGCACGGAGGAAGGCCGCAGGGCGTTTATGCGGTTCATTGAGACGCTGTAGGCATGGCGGAGGCGCCGGTTTATTTCATATGGATGACAGTATGCCACCAGTCAGAAATGGCTGGTGGTTTTTTATGTCCTTGTGCAATATATATGAATAAGAATGGACTTTGTGCATACGTACAATATACGTATGATTTAAGTGTATAAATCTTGACAGACCGAGATTTTGTACGTATAATATACGTATAGAATACGTATTGATAAAAAGGGAGACACATGTAGATGAAACGCAGAGAGCTGGTGAAGCTGCTCGAAGACAATGGATGGTATGTAAAAAGAAATGGTGGGAACCATGATATATATACAGATGGAACAAGGGTAGAACCAATTCCGCGCCATCCGGATATTAATGAGCGGCTTGCGAGAAACATTATCAAGAAGTTGGGGCTTAAATAACCCCTTCTTCTTAAATGTTGCATATCATTAACAGTCAGCTTTTTGAGAGACCAGGAGGAGTGAACGATGCTAATTAAAGAGAGAAAGGCATACCCGATTGTGATATCAAAAGAAAGTGATGGATTTTTCTATGTGGAAATCCCGGATTTTGATATTGCAACTCAGGGTGAAAGCATTGCGGATGCTATGGAAATGGCGAGGGATGCCATCGGACTTATGGGAATTGATTTCATGGATGATGGGAAGGAAATTCCGGAACCAGGTTCGAAAGAAGTAATAGCAGATAAAGATGATATTGTTACGCTTGTAGACGTTGATTTTATGGAGTACAGAAAAAAAGTAGACAATAAAGCAGTCAAAAAGAATTGTACCATTCCGTATTGGCTGAATGTAGAAGCGGAGAAAGCCGGGATCAATTATTCCAAATTGCTTCAGGAAGCTATTATAAATGCACTGGGAATAAGCAAAAAGGTCTATTAATATTCCGTGAAGCTGGCCATGGACATTGCCAAAGTATGACAGAGCTCTCTGAGAACTGGATTCCAGAGAGCTTTTTTCGTTGTAAAAAATGTAAAGAAGCATATGAATTTCGTTGTTTTTTTTGTTTTTCTCCTGTATGCCATAGAGGAAATTTATAAATGTATCCGGAAAATATGAAAACAAACCTTTAGATAATATTTAACGAATTTTAAGATTTCTTTCCACGAATTATCACAAATTAAGTTTAGACTTGTCTGGAGATAAGGCGAGGGCCCCGCGGAGAGGGGCGCTGCGGAAAGGAGTCTTTTTTTATGCTTGAAGAACAAAAACCACTTATCAGTATCATCGTACCATGTTTCAACGAAGAAGAAGTTCTCCCTATCTACATAAAGGAAATGGAGAGTATCATTGGCGGGATGAAGACGGCCCGGGTGGAGATCATCTTTGTGGATGACGGCTCCACGGACGGCACGGCAGAGATGCTGCGGCAGTTCCACAGCAGGCGGCAGAATTACCGTTATCTTTCCTTTTCCCGGAATTTTGGCAAGGAGGCGGCCATGTACGCCGGCATGCAGGCGGCTCTCGGGGATTACGTGGCTGTCATGGACGCGGATCTGCAGGATCCTCCCGAGTATATCCCTCTTATGTTCCAGACGCTGAAGAAAGGAGAGTACGACTGCGTCGCCACCCGGCGGGAAGACCGGAAGGGGGAGAAAAGGATCCGTTCTTTTCTGTCCGCCTCATTTTATAAATGTATCAACAGACTCTCAAAGGTAAAGATTGAGGAGGGCGCCAGGGACTTCCGGATGATGAACCGGAAGATGACGGATGCCCTTCTGTCCCTGGGCGAGAAGAACCGTTTTTCCAAAGGGCTTTTCGGCTGGGTGGGATTTAAGACAAAGTGGCTTCCCTACCACAACGTGGAGCGGGCGGCCGGCGACACAAAGTGGTCTGTGGCAAAGCTTTTCCGGTATTCCCTGGACGGGATACTGGGCTTTTCCACTATCCCTCTGTCCGTGGCTTCCTACGGAGGCATTTTTTTCTGCGGCCTGGCCTTTGTCATGATCGTTTTTCTCGTGATCAAAAATCTGATCTGGCATGACCCGGTGGCAGGGTGGCCGGCCATGATGTGCGCCATCATTTTTATAGGCGGTGTCCAGCTCCTGTGCATGGGCATCATGGGCCAGTATCTGGCGCGGGCTTACACGGAGATCAAAGACAGACCAATCTATATCTTAAGGAGTTCCAGTGATGAAGAAGATGAAAAGCAGCAGGAAAATTTTGTTTCCATTGATACTTACAGTTATACCGATCCTTCTCACTCTGATGAAGATAAGCGGAGGGTATCTGGCGGGATCTGAGACCGACTGGCTCTCCCAGCACATTGTATTTCCGGAGTATTTCCGGCAGAAATTTTATGAGACCGGCAATCTCTGGCCGGACTTTGCCATGGAGCTGGGCGGCGGGCAGAATATATGGAATTTTGCCTACTACGGGCTCTATAATCCCCTGTACCTGCTGTCCTTTCTCCTGCCCTTTGTAAAAATGTCCGACTACGTGCAGGCGGTCATGGTGCTGACCTGGATCGCAGACGGCCTGCTGTGCTACATCTGGCTGAAGAACGGCCACTTCCGTCGGGAGGACAGTTTTTTTGCAGCCCTTCTCCTCGTGCTTTCGGGTCCTGTGGTATTCCATACTTCCATGCAGATCATGTTTGTCAGCTATATGCCCTTCCTGCTTCTGACGCTCATAGGCTATGACAGGTACGTAAGCACAGGAAAATACAGCCTTCTGACCGCGGGTGTGCTTCTCATGGCTCTCACCAGCTTTTACTTTGCAGTAGGAGGGGTGGCGGCGCTTCTGATCTATGGACTGTGCGGCTGGAAGAAGGAGTGGGCTTCCTCCCCTGGGGTCCTTGTCCGGTCTTTGTGGAAACAGTTCTATCCTGCCTTCTTCGGGGGACTTCTGTCATTTTTCTACCTGGTGCCGGTGTGTTTTGCCATGCTGGGTGGAAGGAGCGATGACAGCAGCTATGCGTTGTCGGATCTTATTACGCCGGAAGTAAGTCTCTTTAAAGTTCTCTACTCACCTTACGGCATGGGGCTGACGGCCATGGCGGTGGTGGTCCTGTGCGTCAGTCTGTTTTACTGCCGGTGCAGGGAAAAATACATGGCCATGTGCCTGGGACTTCTTCTCCTCTTCCCGCTGGCGTCTTACATTCTGAACGGCGGGCTGTATATGAGAGCCAAGGCTTTCATCCCCTTCCTGCCGCTGCTCTGCTATCTGGCGGCTGCCTTCTTCGGGTACTTCCGCCGGGGCATTATCGCCAGGTGGAAGCTGCTCTCTGGCTATGCGCTGGCTGTCTGCATTCTGGTATGGGGAAGCATGGGAAATGGTGTCGCAGACGGGGCAAGGGCAGTGCTCTACGTGGATCTTCTGGTATGTGGCCTTTTGTTCCTGGCAGGCGTAAAACTCTGGCGCAGAGCTGTGTGTACAGGCCTTGCGGCGGTTATGCTCTGCGCCTCCTGTGTACAGATTGCCTTCTCAAAGGACAGTCTGGTAAAGGCGGACTGGATGAAGGAATTTTCAAGCGGAGACATGGCGGAGGCGGCACAGAAGATCCGCAGTGAGGACAGCGGACTCTACCGGATGGAGGTCCGGGGCACGAGGGAGCAGGAGAAGGCGGCAGACAACCAGGTGATGACCGAAGGGCAGAACCTGACGAATCTGTATTCCTCTGTGGGGAACAGCGCCTATGAATCATTCCGGGAGGAAATCCTGCATCTGGCCCGTCCGGCCAGAAACGGGCTGATGCAGGAGTCCACGGAAAATCCGGTCTTTCTGCGGCTTATGGGGGTGAAGTATCTCCTGGTGCGGGAGGGAAATGAAACAGAGATCCCGGAGGGCTACGAGAAGACAGGCCAGGTGGGGACGGTGGAGATCTATCAAAATGAAAGCACGGCTCCTGTGGGCTATGTGACAGACCAGGTGATCTCCAAAGAAACCTTTGCGGAACTGTCCTGGCCGGAGCAGTCCCTGGCCCTTCTGACCCTGGCGGCGGCCGGGGAGGAGGATACGGCAGACTTTCAGCCGCAGGTCCGGGAGGCGGATTTTGGTTCTCTGGAAGGAGAATATGAGGTGGATTCCGGCGGGGAGACAAAAGACTTTGCGCTGGAGGACAGACAGGAGACAGACCAGTATCTTTTTCTCAGTTTTAAAGTAAAGAATAACAGGCCCCGCCGGGACGTGAGCATTTCGGTGAACGGGGAGACGAACAAGCAGAGTGCTTCGCAGGGCTATGCCTATGACAATGAAAACCAGGTTTTCTATTATATGTGTCCCCTGGAGGAGGGGCAGACATCTGTGGAAATTGCATTTGGCGAAGGAAGTTATGAGATATCGGATGCCCAGGCCTGGTACGGAAGCGCTGACGACGCCGGGAGCGGCCAGGCAGAGTATGTGGATGCGGGCCTGGAACTGACGGCGGACGGGGACGGGCTGACAGGAAGCTTTACGACAGAGAACGGCGGCTGGCTGATCACGTCCATCCCGTATGACCAGCATTTCACTGTATATATAGATGGGAAGGAGGTTCCGGTCAGCCAGGTCAACGGTGGATTCCTGGGAGCGGAAACAGAGGCGGGAAGCCACCAGGTGGAGATACGATATGACGCGCCGGGAAAGGCGGCGGGACTGGCGGTGTCCCTGGCGGCGGCGCTCTTTCTGGGGGCGGACGCACTGCGGAAGAAATATGGGGTGTCACGGAAGTGACGCCCTTTTTTGTCACCCTCCGGGGAAATTTGGCACACGGAAACAGTTGACGGGATCATTCGGCTGTGTGACAATTATAAATAAGGCCTATATCACAGGAGGCAGATATGGAACTAAGCCAGCTGCTCTCACAGGTGAGATACGAGGTGATACAAGGTACGGTCCACACCCGGGTTGCGGGTGTGACAAATGACACGAGAGATCTGAAGAGAAGGGATGTCTATGTCTGTATCGAGGGGTACGATACAGATGGACACAGGTTTGTCCCGGAGGCTGTGAAAAAGGGAGCGTCGGCCATTGTGACGGCAAAGGAGATCCCCTGCCCGGAGGGGGTGACGGTGATCCGGGTGTCAGATACCCGGTGGGCTCTGGCAGCCATGTCCGCAGCCGCGCTGGGGTATCCGGCGGAGCACCTGCGGGTCATCGGTATAACCGGAACAAAGGGGAAGACCACCACCGCCTGGATGCTCCGGGATATCCTGCGGCGGGCGGAAGGGGCATGCGGGCTGATCGGGACCGTGGAGACAGATACGGGGCTGCGCCGCTTTCCCAGCGCCCGCACAACCCCTGAGTCCTGTCAGCTCATGGCATATTTTCAGGAGATGAGGGAGGCAGAGCTTAAAAGTGCAGTGATGGAAGTGTCCTCCCAGGCCCTGAAGCTGGAGAGGACAGCCTGTATCCCTTTCCATATGGGGATCTTTACCAACCTGGGTGAGGATCATATTGGTCCAGGAGAGCATGCGGACCTGCAGGAGTACCGGTGGTGCAAGCACCTTTTGTTCCTTCAGTGTGAGACCGGGCTTGGGAACAGAGATGATCCCTGCTGGGGGGAGATCTTTGACAGGACCGGGTGCAGGAAGATCACCTTCGGGACCGGGGAAGGGGCAGACTACCGGGCTGTGGAGATCCGCCGGGAGACCCGGGGAGACTGCCCGGGCATGTGCTTTGCGATGGAGGGGAGAGAGGGCACCTTTTTTATCCCTCTTCCTGGGAGATACAATGTGTATAATGCCCTTGCCGCAGCCGCGGCGGCCTTTGAGCTGGGAGTCGGGGAGGAGACTGTGCGGGAGGCGCTGTGCCGGGTTTCCATACCGGGCCGGATGGAGCGGATCCCCTCCGGGGACGGGCGCTGCATTTTCCTTGATTATGCCCACAATGCCCTGAGCCTTGCCAACGCCCTCGGCACGCTGCGGGGCCTGGCTAAGGGCCGTCTGATCGTTCTTTTCGGATGCGGGGGGAACAGGTCCAGGCAGAGGCGCTTCGAGATGGGAGAGACAGCCGGGAGGATGGCGGATGAGACGGTTATCACCAGCGACAATCCCAGAGAGGAAAAGCCGGAGGACATCCTGGCAGATATTGTGGAGGGCATGAGGCGGACAGAAGGGACGTACACAGTCATACCGGACCGGAGGGAAGCGATCCGTTACGCGCTGGACTGCAGCGGGAGCGGAGACGTGGTCCTGATCGCGGGAAAGGGACACGAGACATATCAGGAAATACAGGGAGTGCGCTATCCTATGGACGACAGGGAGATCATACTTGGCGTGCTCCGGGGAGAAAAGGACAGGTAAGGATGCCGGAGAAAAAGATTTACGCAGATATCATTATTGACATTACAAACGAAAAACTGGATAAAATATTTCAGTACACCATTCCGCAGCGGCTGAAGGGAAAGCTGGAGGTGGGGACAGAGGTGCTGGTCCCCTTTGGGAAGGGAAATAAGGAGATCCGGGGATATGTGGTGGGATTTTCCGAGATTCCCGGCTATGACCCGGCCAGGATCAAGGAGATCCTGGAAGTGCCAAAGGAGAGCGTAGGGATCGAGACCAGGCTGGTGGCTCTGGCGGCCTGGATGAAGGAGTCCTACGGAGGAACGATGATCCAGGCGCTGAAGACTGTCCTTCCCATCAAGAAGAAGGAGAGGGAGAGAGAGAAGAAGGCGCTGGTCCTCCTTGTCTCCCGGGAAGAGGGAGAGGAGAAACTGCTCTGGTATCAGAAGAAGAACCAGAAGGCCAGAGCCAGACTCCTTGAGGCGCTCCTTTTGAGCCCCAGGCTGGACTATGATCTGGCCCGGGAGAAGCTGAATATCACCCGCCCGGTGGTGCGGGCTCTGGAGGAGGCCGGCCTTATCCGCATCGAGTCCGTCCGGGTGTATCGGAATCCGCTGCAGGCAGGGGGAGAAGAGGAGAGAAAGATCGCGTATACAGAAGAACAGGAGGCTGCCATCCGCAGGTTTTCGCAGGACTATGACCGGGGACTGCGGCGGACCTACCTGGTCTACGGCGTTACCGGCAGCGGCAAGACGGAGGTCTATATGGCTATGATCCGGAAAGTGGTGGAGTCGGGCAGGCAGGCCATTGTGCTTATTCCCGAGATTGCCCTCACCTGGCAGACCGTGCTCCGCTTTCAAAGGCTGTTCGGCGACCGGGTGTCCATCCTCAATTCCCGGATGTCGGCGGGGGAGCGGTACGACCAGATGCAGCGGGCAAAAAAGGGGGAGATCGATGTTATGATCGGCCCCAGGTCTGCCCTGTTTACCCCCTTTCCCAAACTGGGACTGATCGTCATAGACGAGGAGCATGAGGGAAGCTACAAGAGTGAGCAGGTGCCCCGATATCACGCCCGGGAGACTGCTGTGGAGAGAGCCCGCCTGGAGGGGGCCGGTGTGGTGCTGGGCTCAGCCACACCCTCCCTGGAGGCTTTCTACCGGTGTGGAACAGGAGAGTATGTGCTGCTCCGGCTGCCATCCAGAGCCGGCAGCGCAGCCCTGCCCCATGTCTATGTGTCAGATATGAGGGAGGAACTGAAGAAAGGCAACCGCTCCATCTTCAGCGACAGGCTGAGAGAGCTGATGGAGGACCGGCTGAGAAAGGGACAGCAGGCCATGCTCTTTATCAACCGGAGAGGGTACGCCGGCTTTGTCTCCTGCCGGTCCTGCGGCCATGTCATCAAGTGCCCGCACTGTGATGTCTCCTTGTCCTCTCACCGGGGCGGAAGGCTTGTGTGCCACTACTGCGGCTATGAGAGGCCTGAGGCGAGGACCTGTCCGGAATGCGGGTCCCCTCATATCGGTGGGTTTAAGGCGGGTACCCAGCAGATCGAGGAGATGGTGAAAAGGGAATTCCCGGGGGCCAGAGTGCTCCGGATGGATGCGGACACCACCCGGAGAAAAGACGGCCACGAGAAGATTCTCTCCGCCTTTGGCGACGGGGAGGCGGACATCCTTGTGGGTACACAGATGATCGTCAAGGGCCACGACTTTCCAAATGTAACCCTGGTGGGAGTGCTGGCTGCCGACATGTCCCTCTACAGCGACGATTACCGGTCCGCAGAGCGCACCTTTCAGCTCCTGACCCAGGCCGCCGGCCGGGCGGGAAGAGGGGGCGGGGGAGGCGAAGTGGTGATCCAGACTTACAGTCCGGACCACTACAGCATTGAGACCGCTGCCCGGCAGGATTACGAAGCATTTTACGAGGAGGAGATCCGGTACCGGGAACTGATGGGCTACCCTCCGGCGGCCCACCTCCTGGCTGTGCTCCTGGCGGGGGAGGACGAGGAGAAGCTGGCAGCTGCCTCCTCCTACCTGAAGGAATTTGCGGCCAGGCTGGGATCCTCGGGGCAGTTTGCGGTGATTGGTCCGGCCAGCCCCTACGTGGGGAAGGTGAGTGATGTTTACCGAAAGATCCTCTATCTAAAATGTGAAAAATATGGTATGCTTGTTAAGGCGAAAGACAGGATGGAACAGTATATTGAGCTGAACCGGGGATTCCGTGATATACGGATCCAGTTTGACTTTGACCCGGTACATTCTTTCTGACAGAACGCCGGTTTGACAGATCAATGATTTTTTTATAGAAGGAGCTAAAGACATATGGCAACCAGAAAGATAAGAGAACTTGGAGATGAAGTGCTGACAAAGCAGTGTAAAGAAGTGACAAAGATGACTCTGCGGACCAAGGTCCTGATCCAGGATATGCTGGACACCATGTACGAGGCACTGGGCGTGGGCCTGGCGGCTCCCCAGGTGGGCGTGCTCAAAAGGATCGTGGTCATCGATGTGGGGGAGGGTCCCCTCATCCTTATCAACCCGGAGATCCTGGAGACTTCCGGTGAGCAGACCGGGGAGGAAGGATGTCTCAGTGTGCCGGGCAAATCCGGCCAGGTGACAAGACCGGACTATGTGAAAGTAAAGGCCCTGAATGAGGATATGGAAGAGATAGAGCTGGAGGGAACCGGACTTCTGGCAAGGGCATTCTGTCATGAGATCGACCACCTGGACGGAAAGATGTATGTGGATCTTGTGGAAGGAGAACTCCACGATGTGAGCTACGACGAGGAGGATGAGTAGATGAGAGTGATCTTTATGGGGACGCCGGACTTCTCCGTGGGAACACTGGAGGCCCTGGTTCAGGCGGGACATGAGGTTGTGCTGGCAGTGACCCAGCCTGACAAGCCAAAGGGAAGAGGCGGAAAAATGCAGTATACACCGGTGAAGGAGAAGGCCCTGGAATATGATATTCCGGTCTTTCAGCCTGTGAAAGTCCGGGAGAAAAGCTGTGTGGAGAAGCTGGACAGTTATAAGGCGGATGTGATGGTGGTTGTGGCTTTCGGTCAGATCCTTCCAAGGGAGATCCTGGAGCTTACTCCCTACGGCTGCATTAACGTCCATGCCTCCCTTCTGCCGAAATACAGAGGGGCAGCGCCGATCCAGTGGTCTATCATTGACGGGGAGACGGTGACCGGCGTGACCACCATGCAGATGGACGAGGGGCTGGATACGGGCGATATGCTCCTTAAAACAGAAGTACCCCTGGAGCCGGATGAGACAGGCGGCAGTCTTCACGATAAATTGTCGGCGGCCGGGGCAAAGCTCTGCGTGGAGACGCTGAAGGCTCTGGAAGAGAAGACTGTGACTCCCGAAAAGCAGGGAGAGACGCCTACAAAATATGCCCGAATGCTGGACAAAGAGCTTGGAAAGATCGACTGGACAAAGGATGCTGCCTCCATTGAGCGGCTTGTGCGGGGCTTAAATCCCTGGCCCAGCGCCTACACGTCCTGGGAGGGAAAGACCATGAAGATCTGGTCCGCGGAAGTGGTGGACAGGGAATGTAAAGCGCCCTGCGGCACGGTGGCTGAAGTGACGAAGACAGATTTCTCCGTGCAGACGGGAAAAGGCCTTCTGAAGGTCACAGAACTGCAGATCCCCGGAAAGAAGCGGATGGCTGCGGACGCTTTCCTCAGAGGATACAAAATGGAGACAGGGACGCTGCTTGCTGAATAATAAATGAAAAAGTGTTAAAATTATATGAAAAACAGGTTTGCCGCCTGTTTTTCGTATATAATACTTCCCTGGAGGTTGATGATTATGATGTATCCTATGTATTACTGGTTTGATCCCACATATATACTTGTCATTGCAGGTGTGATCATCTGTCTGGCGGCATCCGCAAAAATGCGCTCTACCTTTAACCGATATTCCAGGGTGAGGAGCCACAGCGGCCTGACCGGAAGAGAGGCGGCCCAGGAGGTGCTTCGCCGGGCCGGCATCTACGATGTCCGTGTGGAGCGGGTGTCGGGCAATCTGACAGATCACTATGATCCCCGCACAAAAGTGCTGCGGCTCTCGGATGCTACGTACAATTCTACATCACTGGCAGCGGTGGGTGTGGCGGCTCATGAGTGCGGGCATGCCATGCAGCACGCACAGGGGTATGCACCGCTGAAGATCAGGGGATCCCTTGTCCCTCTGGCCAATCTGGGAAGCACCCTGGCCTGGCCGCTGATCCTGATCGGGCTTGTCTTTACGGGACGGTCCTCGGAGATGTTTCTGAACCTTGGAATTCTGGCATTTTCACTGGCTGTTCTCTTTCAGCTTGTGACGCTGCCTGTGGAGTTCAATGCATCCAGGCGGGCAGTCAGGATCCTGGGAAGCTCGGGGATCATGTATCCCGATGAGATAGATGGGACGAAGAAAGTGCTGGGAGCGGCGGCGCTCACCTACGTGGCAGGGGCGGCGTCATCCATTCTGCAGCTTCTTCGTATTATTCTTCTGACGGGGAACCGCAGGGATTAAAGGAGGAACCGATGGCAAAAGTCAATACAAGAGACCTGGTGGTGGAGATCCTTCTCCTTGTCACCAGGGACGGACAGTACAGCCATATCGCGCTGAACCAGGTGCTGGAAAAATACCAGTACCTGGATAAAAGCGACAGGGCTTTCATCACAAGAGTGACAGAAGGGACCCTGGAGCGGATGATCGAACTGGACTATATCACGGACCAGTTTTCCAAAGTGAAAGTAAAAAAGATGAAGCCTGTCATCCGGGCTATTGTCAGGAGCGCCGTCTACCAGCTCAAGTATATGGACAGCGTTCCTGATTCTGCTGTCTGCAATGAGGCGGTGAAGCTGGCTGTATCCAGAGGATTTGGCGGGCTGAGGGGATTCGTCAACGGCGTGCTGAGGTCCATTGCCAGAAACCTGGACAGCGTGCAGTATCCGCCGGAGGGGACGAAGGAGTACTTGAGCGTCAGATACTCCATGCCGCCCTGGATCCTGGAACAGTGGCTTGCCTGGTACACGCCGGAGCAGGTGGAACAGATGCTGCGGAATTTCCTGGAGGAAAAGCCTACCTCCATCCGCTGCAACCTTCATCAGATATCCCGGGAGGATCTGAAGAGAAAGCTGGCAGGCGAGGGTGTGAAGGCGGAGGAAGTGCCGGAGCTTCCCTGCGCTCTTCTGATCTCCGGATACGACTATCTGGGAGCCCTTCCCAGCTTTCAGGAGGGGGACTTCCAGGTGCAGGATATCAGCTCCATGCTGGTGGCAGAGAGGGCGAACCCCAGGGAGGGGGACTATATTATCGACGTGTGCGCAGCCCCGGGAGGCAAGGCGCTTCATCTGGCGGATAAGCTGAGAGGCACAGGCATGGTGCAGGCCAGGGACATCAGTGACTACAAGGTGGGACTGATCTGGGACAATATCCGCAGGGCAGGCATGGAAAATATCGAGGCAGTCCGGTGGGACGCCACGGTCCTGGATGAGGAATCTGTGGAGAAGGCAGACATTGTGATCGCGGATCTTCCATGCTCAGGACTTGGAGTCCTGGGGAGAAAGAGCGATCTGAAATACCGGATGACCCGGGAGGGAGAGAAGGAGCTGGCTGCTCTTCAGAGGCAGATCCTCTCACAGGTCTGGAGATATGTAAAGCCCGGCGGGAAGCTGGTCTACAGCACCTGTACCATCAACCGGGAAGAGAATGAGGAAAATGCGGCCTGGTTCCAGGCGGAGTATCCAGAGTTCCGGCTTGTGAGCGAGGAGCAGCTCCTCCCCGGTCAGCAGGCGGGAGATGGATTTTACATTGCTGTTTTCGTCAGAAAGGATTAAACATATGGGGGAAACTATGGGGAAAAAGAAAGATATCTGTTCTTATACATACGAAGAGCTGGCAGAGGAGATGAAGGCGGCCGGCGAGAAGGCGTTCCGGGCCAGGCAGATCTATCAGTGGCTTCACGTGAAGCTGGCGGACAGTTTTGATGAGATGACGAACCTGTCCAAAGTGCTGCGTGAGAAGCTGGACCGGGAGTATGAGATCGCCCGGATGGATCTGGTGGAGCGGCAGATCTCAAAGGCGGACCCCACGGAGAAATTTCTCTTTGAGCTGGAGGACGGCAACATGGTGGAGAGCGTTCTTATGAAATACGATTACGGGAATTCCGTCTGTATCTCCTCCCAGGCCGGGTGCCGGATGGGGTGCGCTTTTTGCGCATCCACCATCGGCGGGCTCAAAAGGAATCTGAAAGCGTCGGAGATGCTCAGACAGATTTATAAGATCCAGAAGACCACCGGGGAGAGGGTGTCCAACATTGTGGTTATGGGCACCGGGGAGCCCCTGGACAACTATGACAATTTCGTCCGCTTTATCCGCATGATCAGCGCCCCGGAAGGGCTGAACATCAGCCAGAGAAACATCACCGCCTCCACCTGCGGCATCGTGCCCGGGATCCTTCGGCTGGCGGAGGAGGGCTTTCAGATCACCCTGGCGCTCTCACTCCACGCGGGCACCCAGGAAAAGAGAAAGAGCCTCATGCCTGTGGCCAACAGATATGAGCTCTCAGAGGTGCTGGCGGCCTGCGATACATATTTTGAGAAGACCGGCAGAAGGATCACCTTTGAGTACAGCCTGGTGAAGGACGTCAACGATACGGACCAGGACGCGGCGGATCTGATTCGCATAGCCGGACACAGGAACTGTCATATCAACCTCATTCCGGTGAACCCGGTGAGGGAGAGAAGCTACGTGCGGCCGAGCCGCCAAAATGCCCTCAAATTCCAAAATAAACTTGAAAAAAACGGAATAAATGTTACTATAAGAAGGGAAAGAGGCTCCGATATTGACGGGGCCTGCGGACAATTACGGAGACGCTACGCGGCTGCGGGAAAGGAAAAGGCAGATGAAAATTTACGCGCTGACTGATGTGGGGAGAAGACGGGAGGTAAATCAGGACTATGTATTTGCGACAGACAGTCCTATCGGACCGTTCCCGAATCTCCTGGTAGTTGCGGATGGGATGGGCGGCCACAAGGCCGGAGACTTCGCATCCAAATTTACCGTTGAGACGCTGAAAAGAGAACTGGAAAAAAGCGCGCCGGGAAGACCGGACGAGATTTTCAAAGCTGCCATCGACACCGCCAACCGCAGATTGATCGAGGAGGCGCAAAGAGACGTAAAGCTGGAAGGCATGGGTACAACCCTGGTGGCTGCCACAGTCATTGACAATACGCTGCACTTTGCGAATATCGGCGACAGCCGTCTATATCTGATCAGCGACAACATCCGGCAGTTGTCCAAAGACCACTCTCTGGTAGAGGAGATGGTGCGGCTGGGAGGCATCAAGGCGGAGGAGGCCAGAAACCACCCGGACAAGAACATCATCACCAGGGCTATGGGAGTCAAGGACGAGGCAGAGGCAGATTTCTATGAGTTCCGCATCAGCAGGGGAGATAAGATACTGATGTGTACGGACGGCCTGAGTAACATGGTGGAAGATGAAGTCATGTTCGGCATTGTGAAAGGTTCCAGAGATATCATAGAGGCTGTGCATATGCTGATCGACAGGGCAAATGCAAACGGAGGCAGAGATAATATAGGGGTAGTGATGGCGGAGCCCATCGCTGATGAGGTAGGCAAATGGTAAAAGATGGTATTTTTTTAGGAAACAGATATGAGGTAATAGAGAAGATAGGCGCAGGCGGCATGGCGGATGTCTACAAAGGCAGGGATACAATGCTGAACCGCTATGTCGCGATCAAAGTTTTGAAAAAAGAGTTCCGGGAGGACCAGACGTTTGTAAAGAAGTTCCGCTCTGAAGCCCAGGCGGCTGCTGGTCTTCTGAATCCCAATATCGTCAACGTCTACGATGTAGGGGAGGACAGGGGTCTTTACTATATGGTTATGGAACTTGTGGAAGGCATTACGCTGAAAGAATATATAGATCGTAAGAAGCGGCTTTCTGCCAGGGAAGTGATCAGCATTGCGATCCAGATGTGCTCAGGTATTGAGGAGGCACACAAACATCACATCATACACAGGGATATCAAGCCCCAGAACATCATTATATCCAACGACGGCAAAGTGAAGGTGACGGATTTCGGCATCGCCAGGATGGTGACATCCACGACCACGACCACAGTGGCTATGGGATCGGTTCACTATACATCACCTGAGCAGGCAAGGGGCGGTTACAGCGACGAGAAGAGCGACATCTACTCCATCGGCATCACGCTGTACGAGATGGTGACAGGGCAGGTTCCCTTCAACGGGGATACCACGGTGGAAGTGGCAATGAAGCACCTGCAGGAGGAGATCACGCCTCCCTCTGAGCTGGTACCGGACATCCCTTACAGTCTTGAACAGATCATTCTGAAATGTACCCAGAAAAACGCAGAGAGAAGATACAGCGATGTGGACGAGCTGATCCAGGATCTGAAGCATTCCCTTGTGGATCCGGACGGAGATTTTGTCCAGATCGTTCCTGTGGGAAATGCAGATACCGTAATCATCACAGAGGATGAGCTGGATGATATACGCAGCTCTTATGGAGACGATGATGACGACAGTTACGGCGAAGAATACGATGAGGACAATGAGGATGATGACGAGGACGACGAGGATCATGACAGCGATGAAGTCAATCCCCGCATGAACAAAGTCATCAAGATCATGACCATTGTTGTGGCGGTTATTATCATATTAGTGCTTGCCCTTGTGATAGGCCGGGCAGCCGGGCTGTTCCGCTTCGGCGGCACAGGGACCCAGCAGGAGCAGGAGAGCGACCAGGTGAAAGTGCCTGATGTAGTGGGAATGACCCTGGAGGATGCCAAGCAGGAGCTCAACGATGCAGGGCTTGGCTGGAAGATTGGCAAGCAGGAAGAGTCCGCTCAGTATGACAAGGGCTATGTCATGGGACAGGATCCGGAGGACGGTGAAAAAGTAAAGAAGAACACGCAGATCACGCTGGATGTGAGCACCGGCAAGGCAGAGGAGCAGGTGGAAGTGCCTGACGTAGTAGGCCAGGATGAAGCCGATGCCCAGAAGACGCTGGAGGACGCAGGCTTCAAGGTGGAGTCCACTGCGGTCTACAGCAGCCAGCCTCAGGGAGAAGTCGTGGCCACCACCCCGGAAGCGGGAACGCAGGCCGCGAAAGGCTCTACTGTGACGATACAAGTCAGCAAGGGAGAAGAGAAGATCAGTGTTCCGGATGTGCGGGGCACAGATGAAAATACAGCCAAGAGCACCCTCTCAGGCGCCGGGCTGAATGTGACAGTTACTACGGATTACAGTGACAGCGTAGCCCAGGGCAATGTCATCTCCCAGGATCCCTCAGCGGGAACCAAGGTGGATGCGGGGACCAATGTGAACATTGTGGTGAGCCTTGGATCCAGACCTGTCAGCGTGCCTTCTGTTGTGGGCGTCTCAGAGAGCAATGCCCGCCAGATGATCGCAAGCGCCGGGCTGACTGTGGGAACTGTGACCTACAGGGAGGACTCTGCGCCGGCCGGCCAGGTGATCTCCTGCGACCCGGGAGTGGGATCTAGCGTGTCCAGAGGATCCACGGTCAACCTTGTGGTGAGTCAGGGACAGTCTTCATCCGGCGGAGATACGGATGAGCCGGATGACTCGGACACAGGAGAAGGACAGTAATACATGCAGGGAAAAATCATAAAAGGTATTGCCGGATTCTACTACGTTCACGTGGCAGGATCCGGTATTTACGAATGTAAGGCAAAAGGAATTTTTAGAAAAGAGAATAAAAAACCCCTTGTGGGTGACAATGTGGAGATCGATGTGCTGGACGAAAAAGACATGGAGGGCAGCCTGGTCCGCATCCTTCCGAGAAAGAATGAGCTGATCCGTCCCGCGGTGGCCAACGTGGATCAGGCTCTTGTTGTCTTTGCGGCAGCAAAGCCGGACCCTCACCTGAACCTGCTGGACCGCTTTCTTGTCATGATGGAGAGAAAGGAGATCCCGGCAGTGCTCTGCTTTAACAAAAAGGACATCGCCGATGGCCCGCGTATTGCGGATCTGGAGGATATTTACCGGGGCTGCGGGTGCAGGATCATTTTTACAAGCGCGGAGAAAAAGGAAAATATCCGGCAGCTGAAGGAGATCCTGGAGGGGAAGACCACCACAGTGGCAGGGCCTTCCGGCGTGGGGAAATCCTCCCTCATCAATCTGCTCCAGAGCGAAATCCAGATGGAGACCGGCTCCATCAGCGAGAAGATCGCAAGAGGGCGGCACACTACCCGCCACAGCGAATTCATTGCCATAGATGAAAATTCCTACATCATGGACACCCCGGGGTTCAGCTCCCTCTACACCAATGATTTTGAGAAGGAAGAGCTGAAGCACTACTTCCCGGAATTCTTCCCCTACGAGGGACAGTGCAGATACAATGGATGCGACCATGTACATGAGCCGGACTGCGCCGTGAAGGCGGCGGTGGACGCAGGAGAGATCCACAGGGCCCGGTACGACAGCTATCTGGACATGTATGAGGAGCTGAAGGAAAAGAGGAGGTATTGAGGCTATGGAGTACATTTTGGCGCCGTCTATTCTGGCGGCAGATTTTACAAAGCTGGGCGAGGAAATCCGACTGACAGAGGAAAACGGAGCTGCCTGGCTTCACTTTGACGTCATGGACGGCATGTTTGTCCCCAGTATTTCTTTCGGCATGCCTGTGCTGAAATCCATCCGTCACGCTACGGGGCAGTTCATGGACGCCCACCTTATGGTACAGGATCCGATCCGCTACGTGGAGGCCTTTCAGGAGGCGGGGGCGGACGGTGTGACTGTCCACCTGGAGGCCTGCCCGGATGTGAAGGCTGCCCTGGACAAGATCCATGCGTGCGGCATGAAGGCGGGGCTCTCCATCTGCCCGGAGACTCCGGCGGAAGAGGTGGAGGGGTATCTGGACGATGTGGAGATGATCCTTATCATGTGCGTCCATCCCGGATTCGGAGGGCAGAAGTTTATTCCGGAGTCTCTGGAGAAGATCCGTGCTGTGCGGCAGATGGTCAGGGAGAAAGGGCTGGATCTTGATATCCAGGTAGACGGGGGCGTGTACCTGACCAATGTCCGGGAAGTGCTGGATGCGGGAGCTAATGTGATCGTCGCCGGCTCGGCTGTCTTTAACGGAGATCCGCAGGAAAACACAAAAAAATTTATGGAGATATTTAAGAGCTATGAGTAGGAGAGCAGTGATCATCAGCGGGGGAATTCTGTATGAGGAGCTGATAGAAAAGACCATCGGGGAGTGCGAAGATCCATGCATTATCGGCGTGGACAAAGGGGTGGAGTTCCTGTATCGTCACAGGATCCAGCCCAGTTATATCGTGGGAGATTTTGACAGTCTGTCCCAGGAGATCGTGGACTATTATAAAAACGAGACCCATGTGTCGGTGCGTGAGTACAATCCGGTGAAAGATGCGTCAGACACAGAGATTGCGGTCAGGCTTGCCATAACGCTGGGATGCCACGAGATGGTAATTCTGGGCGCCACCGGAAGCCGGATCGATCACCTCTGGGCCAACATCCAGACACTGACCATTCCCTTTAAGGCCGGAGTGGAAGCGGTGATCCTGGATCCCCAGAACAAGATCCGCCTTATAGGCGGAG
Source organism: Claveliimonas monacensis (assembly GCF_014982975.1). Lineage (GTDB taxonomy): Bacteria > Bacillota > Clostridia > Lachnospirales > Lachnospiraceae > Claveliimonas > Claveliimonas monacensis. The sequence continues at coordinate 129,585 of NZ_JADCKL010000004.1, read as the reverse complement.
AGACGCATCTCAGGAAAGAGGAGGCCTTCGGAGATTACTTCTCCGTTTTCCCGCTGGGGGAACCTGTCTTTGGATTCAGCATCAGGGGGGCGAAATATCCCTTAACCGAGCATACGCTGACCCCGTACGACAGTCTCTGCGTCAGCAATCAGATCGAGGAGGACGAGGTGGTCATTGATTTTGTCAGTGGTATCGTCATCTTGATGGAGACCCGGGACGGCAGATAATGAAACATAAGAAAGAAAGGAAAAAATAGATATGAAACTTGGTATCGTGGGCCTGCCCAATGTAGGCAAAAGTACACTGTTTAATTCACTGACAAAGGCGGGGGCAGAGTCAGCAAACTATCCCTTCTGCACCATCGATCCCAACGTGGGCGTGGTGACTGTGCCGGATGAGCGCCTGAATGTGCTGGGAGAGATGTATCATACAAAGAAGATCATACCTGCAGCCATCGAGTTCGTGGATATTGCCGGACTTGTAAAGGGAGCGTCAAAAGGCGAGGGCCTTGGGAACCAGTTCCTGGCCAACATCCGTGAGGTGGACGCTATCGTGCATGTGGTGCGCTGCTTTGAGGACAGCAATATTGTCCACGTGGATGGAAGCATTGATCCGCTCCGCGACATCGAGACCATCAATCTGGAACTTGTATTCTCAGATCTGGAGATTCTGGAGCGCCGTATCGCCAAGACCACGAAAGTGGCCAGAAACGACAAGACGGCTGCCAAGGAGCTGAAGCTTCTGGAGAAAATAAAGGAGCACCTGGAAGATGGAAAGCTGGCAAAGAGCTTTGACGGCGCTGAGGACGAAGAGGAGCAGGCGTGGCTGGAAAGCTACAACCTTCTCACCTACAAGCCGGTGATTTTTGCCGCCAATGTAGCTGAGGACGACCTGGCTGACGATGGCGCCGCCAATGCCGGCGTGCAGGCGGTGAGGGAGTACGCGGACAAAGAAGGCTGCGAGGTGTTCGTTGTGTGCGCGCAGATCGAGCAGGAGATCGCAGAGCTGGACGATGACGAGAAGAAGATGTTCCTGGAGGATCTGGGGCTCTCCGAGTCCGGCCTTGAAAAGCTTATCAAGGCAAGCTACCGTCTCCTTGGACTTATCAGCTATCTGACGGCAGGGGAGCCGGAAGTGCGGGCATGGACGATCAAGAACGGTACAAAAGCACCCCAGGCTGCTGGCAAGATCCACTCTGACTTTGAGAGAGGATTTATCCGGGCCGAAGTGGTGGCCTACGACGATCTGATCGCCTGCGGCTCCCACAATGCAGCAAAAGAAAAAGGCCTGGTCCGCCTGGAAGGAAAGGACTACGTTGTGAAAGACGGAGATATTATGCTGTTCCGGTTCAACGTATAGAAAGACTGGCGGGAAAGGACAAGATATATCATGCACACTTCAATTGAATTCCCAAACATTGGCATTCATCTGGACAATGTGGGAAAGACCGTCACGGTTTTCGGATTCGATATTGCCTACTACGGCATTGTCATCGGCATCGGTATGCTGGCGGGCATTGCCATGGCCATGATGGAGGCGAAGCGCACAAACCAGAACCAGGAAGATTACATTGATATCGCTATTTTCGGCATCATCTTCGGTATTATCGGCGCGCGGATCTACTATGTCGTGTTCGCCTGGGATATGTATAAGGACAATTTGCTGGAGATATTCAATACCCGCCACGGCGGGTTGGCCATCTACGGCGGCGTCATAGCCGCGGTCATCACCGTGTTTGTGGTGGCCAGGGTGAAAAAACTCCCGGTTGCCCTTCTGCTGGACACAGGGGGCTTCGGTCTGATCACCGGACAGATGATCGGCAGATGGGGAAATTTCTTTAACAGGGAGGCCTTCGGTGATTACACGGACAATCTCCTGGCTATGCGGATCCCCCTGGATGCGGTGCGCTCCTCGGATGTGTCTGAGAACATCCGGGAGCATATAGATGTGATAGACGGCGTGTCCTATATCCAGGTACATCCGACTTTCCTCTATGAGTCGCTCTGGTGCCTTATGGTGCTGGTGATCCTTCTGCTGTACCGGACCCACAAAAAGTTCAACGGAGAGCTTTTCCTGATGTACCTTGCAGGCTACGGCGCGGGGCGTGTCTGGATCGAGGGCCTCAGGACGGATCAGTTATGGTTCCCGGGCACGGAGATCCCGGTGTCCCAGGTGCTGGCAGGGGTACTGGTGGTGGTGGCTGTCGTGCTGATCGTGTGCGGACGACGGGGGCTTGTACCGAAAAAGAAACAAAAGAAAACAGAGTAAAATCTGGACTTTTAAAATGGCACGGTCTATAATAAAGATATATGTGAAAAATTAAATTATTATTTTTCAAAAATCTAAGGAGGAACAAGAAAATGGCAAGAAAAATGAAGACCATGGATGGTAATCATGCGGCAGCTCATGCGTCATACGCATATACAGACGTTGCAGCTATTTACCCGATCACGCCTTCATCCGTTATGGCAGAGGCCACAGACGAGTGGGCGACACAGGGAAGAAAGAACATCTTTGGACAGGAAGTGCAGGTTACAGAGATGCAGTCAGAGGCCGGCGCAGCAGGTGCTGTTCACGGATCACTGGCAGCAGGTGCCCTGACTACTACTTATACAGCTTCCCAGGGTCTGCTTCTTATGATCCCCAACCTTTACAAGATCGCCGGCGAGCAGCTTCCGGGCGTGTTCAACGTATCTGCCCGTGCACTTGCAAGCCACGCGCTTTCTATCTTCGGTGATCACTCAGACGTTTATGCCTGTCGTCAGACCGGATGCGCAATGCTCTGCGAGTCCAGCGTACAGGAAGTTATGGACCTGACACCGGTTGCACACTGCGCAGCTATCAAGGGACGCATTCCTTTCATCAACTTCTTTGACGGTTTCCGTACATCTCACGAGATCCAGAAGATCGAGACATGGGATTACGAAGACCTGAAGGATCTGGTAGATATGGATGCCATCGATGCGTTCAGAAAACACGCTCTGAATCCGAACCATCCGTGCCAGAGAGGTTCCGCTCAGAACCCGGATATCTTCTTCCAGGCAAGAGAGGCAAGCAACCCGTACTACACAGCTATGCCGGCTATCGTTCAGGAGTACATGGACAAGGTTAACGCCAAGATCGGCACAGACTACAAGCTGTTCAACTACTACGGAGCAGAGGATGCAGAGAAAGTCATCATCGCTATGGGCTCTGTATGCGACACAATCGAGGAGACAGTTGACTACCTGCTCGCGGCAGGACAGAAAGTCGGCCTTGTAAAAGTACGTCTGTACAGACCGTTCAGCGCACAGGCACTGATCGATGCAATCCCGGATACAGTTAAGACAATCTCTGTATTAGACAGAACAAAAGAGCCGGGAGCTCTTGGCGAGCCTCTGTGGCTGGATGTTGTCGCTGCATTAAAGGGAACAAAATTCGACGCAGTTCCGGTACTTTCCGGACGTTACGGATTAGGCTCCAAGGATACAACACCGGCACAGATCGTTGCTGTATACAATAACACAGAAAAAGAGAAATTCACGATCGGTATCGTGGACGACGTGACAGGACTTTCCCTGGAAGAGGGCGAGCAGCTTGTTACAACTCCGGAAGGAACCATCAACTGTAAGTTCTGGGGACTTGGAGCCGACGGTACTGTAGGAGCGAACAAGAACTCCATCAAGATCATTGGTGACAACACAGATATGTACGCACAGGCTTACTTTGACTATGACTCCAAGAAGTCCGGCGGTGTGACAATGTCTCACCTTCGTTTTGGTAAGAAGCCGATCAAATCCACATATCTGATCAAGAAGGCTAACTTTGTTGCATGCCACAACCCGTCCTACATCAACAAGTACAACATGGTACAGGAGCTGGTAGACGGAGGAACATTCCTTCTGAACTGCCCGTGGGATATGGAAGGACTGGAGAAACACCTTCCGGGACAGGTGAAAGCATTCATCGCTAACCACAACATCAAATTCTACACGATCGACGGTATCAAGATCGGTAAGGAGATCGGACTTGGCGGACGTATCAACACAGTCCTTCAGTCTGCATTCTTCAAACTGGCTGCCATCATTCCGGAAGAGGAAGCCATCGACCTGATGAAGGCCGCTGCAAAGGCTACCTACGGAAGAAAAGGTGACAAGATCGTACAGATGAACTACGATGCCATCGATGCAGGTGCAAAACAGGTGCACGAAGTGACAGTTCCCGAGAGCTGGAAAGACTGTGCAGATGAAGGATTATTCACACCTGAGGTTAAGGGCGGAAGGACAGAGGTCGTAGACTTCGTTAAGAATATCCAGTCCAAAGTAAATGCTCAGGAAGGAAATACACTGCCTGTATCTGCCTTCAAGGATTACGTAGACGGTTCCACACCGTCCGGTACATCTGCATACGAGAAGCGCGGTATCGCAGTAGACATCCCGGTATGGAAGTCAGAGAACTGTATCCAGTGTAACCGCTGTGCGTATGTATGTCCGCACGCAGTTATCCGCCCGGTAGCGCTGACAGAGGAAGAGGCAGCCAAGGCTCCGGAAGGATTTGACACGATCGATATGATCGGCATGCCTGGCATGAAGTTCGCCATCACTGTATCAGCTTACGACTGTACAGGATGCGGTTCCTGTGCAAATGTCTGCCCGGGCAAGAAGGGCGAGAAGGCTCTCGTTATGGCAAACATGGAAGAGAACGCAGGATGCCAGACAGGATTCGACTTCGGAAGAGAGATTCCTGTAAAACCGGAAGTAGTAGCAAAATTCAAAGAAAATACAGTAAAAGGTTCTCAGTTCAAACAGCCGCTGCTTGAGTTCTCAGGCGCATGTGCAGGATGTGGCGAGACACCTTACGCAAAACTGATCACACAGCTCTTTGGTGACAGAATGTACATTGCCAACGCTACAGGATGCTCCTCTATCTGGGGTAACTCCTCACCGTCCACACCTTACACGGTAACACCGGAAGGCAAAGGACCGGCATGGGACAACTCCCTGTTCGAGGACAACGCAGAGTTCGGATATGGTATGCTGCTGGCTCAGAACACAATCAGAGCAGGTCTGAAGACAAAAGTTGAGTCTGTTATGGAGTCCGACAAAGCTTCTGAGGAAGTGAAAGCTGCATGCAAAGAGTGGCTTGACACATACGGATGCGGCGCTACAAACGGAACAGCTACAGACAATCTTGTAAAAGCTCTGGAAGGATGCGACTGCGAAGTATGCAAGGACATCGTAAACAACAAAGACTTCCTGGCCAAGAAATCCCAGTGGGTATTCGGTGGTGACGGATGGGCTTACGATATCGGATTCGGCGGTGTTGACCATGTACTTGCAAGCGGCAAGGATATCAACATCATGGTATTCGATACAGAGGTTTACTCCAACACAGGCGGACAGTCCTCCAAGGCTACAAAGACAGGCGCGGTTGCTCAGTTCGCAGCAGGCGGAAAAGAGACAAAGAAGAAAGATCTTGCCAGCATCGCAATGAGCTACGGATACGTATATGTTGCACAGATCGCTATGGGTGCTGATTTCAATCAGACTGTAAAGGCAATCTCTGAGGCTGAGGCATATCCGGGACCGTCACTGATCATCGCATACGCTCCGTGTATCAACCACGGTATCAAGAAGGGTATGAGCAAGGCTCAGACAGAAGAAGCGCTTGCTGTTGAGTGCGGATACTGGAACAACTTCCGCTACAATCCGGCAGCAGAAGGTTCCAAGTTCACTCTGGACAGCAAAGAGCCTAAGATGGAAGGATACCAGGAGTTCCTGAACGGCGAGGTTCGCTACAATTCACTTGTAAGATCCAACCCGGAGAAAGCTGCCGTAATGTTCGCTCAGAACGAGAAGGAAGCAAAAGAGAGATACGAGTATCTGAAGAAACTCGTTACTCTGTACGGAACAGAGGAATAAGAAGGTTCTGTAAAACAGATCAGACAGAGATAAAGCTGCGGCCAGCAGGCGGACAACCGTCTGCTGGCCGCTTTTGTGATGACGGAAAGCCAAAGTCCGGGCCTGTCCGGTACCCTGGCGAGTGCCTGCCATCCCGGAATGCACCCTGAGGCACCCGTGGTGATCCATGCAGGACGGGTTTTCGTCAGATTTACAGTGTGGATGTGGAAATAACGGTTGACTTTCCCGGCCAAAGATGATAGAAATGTATATATGGATAAGTAAGACTGGATAGAGGCGCAGTGTCCATCAGTACCGCGCGGCCATGGTCCCGGGAGGACTGCCGCACAGGGAAAGGGGACTCTGCCGAAGGGAACAGCTGCCCGGAGTGGGTTCCCTGGGCCGTACGGAGAAGATCCTGCGGACTGTCACAACTGTGGAGCGCTATCATAGTATCAATGGATGAGGAACATACACTGTCCTGCCGGCGGGAAGGCAGTATATCTGACCTTGGTTTGACATGCCATGAATGAGTGCACGCAGCGCTTATTCATGGTATTTTTTTTGCGGGGAAGCCCTTTGGGTCCCCTCGAGAAGTCTTTGTATGAGAGAGGAAGGTACTTATGAGAAATGTAAAGAGAAAGATTTTGTGGACGCTCTCCTTGGTCATGCTCTTCGTGGCCTGCAGTCCGCTCCTGGCTTTTGCGGCTGAGGAGGGAGAAGAGTATGTCCCGCAGCTGTTTGCCACGCCGTGGTCCCTGCTTCCGCCCCTCGTGGCCATTGTGCTGGCGCTGATCACAAAGGAAGTGTACAGCTCCCTGTTTATCGGGATCCTGATCGGCGGTATTTTTTATTCGGGATTCACATTTGAGGGGACCATCACACATGTATTCCAGGGAGGCATCATCTCGGTGCTCTCGGACAGCTACAATGTGGGGATCATCGTGTTCCTTGTCATCCTCGGTATCATGGTGTGCATGATGAACAAGGTGGGCGGTTCAGCCGCCTTCGGAGAGTGGGCCAAGGACCACATCAAAACAAGGACAGGCGCCCAGCTCGCCACAGTTCTTCTTGGCGTGCTGATCTTTATCGACGACTATTTCAACTGTCTTACAGTGGGAAGCGTCATGCGTCCGGTGACAGACAAGCACAAGATATCCAGGGCCAAGCTGTCCTATCTGATCGACGCAACGGCTGCTCCGGTGTGCATCATAGCGCCGATTTCTTCCTGGGCTGCTGCAGTGACCGGCTTTGTCCCCGGCGAGGACGGGTTTTCTGTTTTCATCCGGGCTATCCCCTATAACTTCTACGCCCTGCTGACGATCTTCATGATGGTCGGTATTGCGATCCTTAAGGTGGATTACGGACCTATGCGGATTCATGAGAATAACGCTATCAAGGGAGATATCTATACCACGCCGGATCGTCCCTATGCGGATGCGGAGAAGGAAATTGTGACAGGAAAGGGAAAGGTCATTGACCTGGTATTTCCTATCATTACGCTGATCATCTGCTGCGTGATCGGCATGATCTATACAGGTGGTTTCTTCTCGGGAACGGATTTTGTTACATCCTTTTCACAGAGTGACGCTTCCGTGGGACTTGTTCTGGGAAGCTTCTGCGCCTATGTGATTACCATCATTTTCTATATGATCCGCCGGGTCATAAAATTCGGTGAATGTATGTCCTGTATTCCGGACGGGTTCAAGGCCATGGTACCGGCCATTCTGATCCTGTCATTTGCATGGACGCTGAAGGCCATGACAGACAGCCTGGGAGCGGACGTATTTGTGTCCGAGCTTGTGAGGTCCAGTGCGGACGGGCTGATGAATTTCCTGCCCGCCATCGTATTCCTGGTAGGATGCGGACTCGCCTTTGCCACAGGAACATCCTGGGGAACATTCGGTATCCTGATCCCCATTGTTGTGGCTGTCTTCCAGGGACAGAACGAGACCATGATGATCATCTCCATCTCCGCCTGCATGGCAGGTGCTGTGTGCGGCGACCACTGCTCGCCCATCTCGGACACCACGATCATGTCGTCAGCGGGAGCCCAGTGCAACCATGTGAACCATGTCACGACGCAGCTTCCCTACGCGATCACAGTGGCGGCCATCTCGTTTGTGACCTACATCATTGCCGGGTTTGTGCAGACAGCCTGGATCGCTCTTCCGGCAGGTATCGTACTTACGCTGGGAGTGCTGCTTGTGCTGAGACATATTTACGGAAAAGAGGAAGGATAGGCTTCTGCTGATAAAAGAAAAGCGGGGCTGTGCCTTGACGGCGCAGCCCCGCTTTTTAAAATGGATAGGACTTTACAAAATCAGTGAAAGACCGGACGGCGGGGGTATCCAGAAGCTCTTTTAAGGTTACGTAGTAGATGGTGCGGGACAGGCTGACTTCCAGAGGAACGATGCGGCATCCCGGCACGAGGAGCTTTTCCGCAATGGAGCGTGAGGCAAAGCCTACGGCAAGATTCTGGGCAGCGAGCTGCATGACAATGTCAGACTGGCTGGTCTCGCAGAGAACATTGGGGACCGCCTGGAAACGGGCAAAGACCTGCTCAATATCCTTTCGAAAGGCGGATTCCTTTGCGGGCATCAGAATGTCTGCCCCGTCCAGATCCCGGATACGGAGGATGTCTTTTCCGGAAAGCGGATTGGCCTGTGACATAACGGCCACATAATGGTCTTCCATGATCTTGTGGCAGTAGAAGTCCTCGCTGTCCGAAAGGTCGTTGGATGCGATGACGAAAACGGCGTTGAGCTGCCGGGCGGCCAGCATGCGCATCAAGGTGTTGCTGCCCTCCACATGGAGCTGGTAGCTGATCAGCGGAAAGAGCTGGTGGTAGTCGGTGATCACTCTGGGAAGCTGGAGATATCCCGCGATCCAGAGCATGCCGATGCGCAGCGTCCCTGCCTCCAGGATACTGTATTTTTTTATGTTTTCTGTGAGCTGGTCTACTTCATTGAGGATCCGCCGGGCCGCTGTGACGAACTGCTCCCCTGCCTCGGTGAGGGAGACGGACTTGGAGTGCCGGACAAAGAGGGAGACCCCCAGCTCTTTTTCCAGATGGAGGATCTGCTGGGACAGGGAGGGCTGGGAGAGGAATAAAGCTTTGGCTGCCGCTGAAAAGCTCTTTTTTTCCGCGGCGGCAAGCACATAGCGCATCTGCTGGATCTGCATGGGAATGACCTCCTTTATGAATGGATTATGGTATAAGAAAAACCTATTGGTATTATAACATATTAATTCTTTACAAATAGCACGAGATTGTTTATAATATAACAGTAATTTAATACATCAAAGTAATAAAGTAATAGGAATGAGAGGAGAATGACAATGCAAAACAAGAAAAGCGTAAAAGACACTGCATTCCTGGTACTTGCCCTTGTAGTCATCATAGGCTCCCGGTTTATGCCGGCCATGGGAGGACTTTCCGAAGACGCATGGGCTGTGCTGGGTGTATTTTTCGGTTCACTCATCATGTGGATCGGGATTTCCATTGACTGGCCCAGTATGATCACGCTGCTGGCTCTGGGACTGATTCCGATATTCGGATTTTCCGGTACATTTGCAGGGGCGTTCGGCAATACAACGGTAGCCTTCCTGCTGTTTACCTTTATGCTGGTATATCCGCTTTCCAAGACCAACTTTGTGCGTCGCTGTACCATTTATTTTATCACAAACAGGATTGCAAGAAAAGGACCCTGGTATTTTGTGTGTTTCCTGCTTGCGGCTGTGACGTTTATGGGACTTTTTATTTCCCCGTCCGTACTGTTCGTGGCCTTCATGCCCTTCCTGGAGGATATCTACCAGGTGCTGGGACTTAAGAAGGGCGGCAAGGCCGGAAATATGATCATGATGGGCTCTGCTTTCTGCATCAGCCTTTCCTCCGGTATGACAGCCATCGGCCATGTGTGGCCCACAATGGCCATCGGGTACTACACAGCGGCTACGGGAAATGATGTAAACCAGTTCCAGTACATGGCTATGGGTATTCCCACAGGTATCATCCTGATCGTGATCCTGATCCTGATATTTAAATTTATCTACCGCCCGGACGATATGAAGGACATCCAGCCGGATAAGGCCATGAGCCTTCGCGGGACCGTTCCGGCGGCGGATTTCAAAGAGAAAGTGATACTTGGCGTTATGGCCCTCACCGTATTTCTCTGGGTGGCTCCCAGCCTTGTGCAGAATGTGCTTCCGGAGTTCTACGAGACCGTCAACAGCTGGTCAACAGCCATGCCTCCGCTTCTTGGATGCATCATCCTGTTCGTTGTGCGTGTGGACGGTGAGAGCATCATGAACTTTAAAGAGACAGTCAGCAAGGGTGTTCTCTGGGGAAGCGTACTGATGACAGCGGCAGCCACGCAGCTTGGCTCCTGCCTGACAAACGAGGACGTAGGCATCAGCTCCTGGCTGACAGGTGCGCTTGAGCCTCTGACAGCAAACCTCCCCGTGATCGGACTGATCCTGTTCTTCATGACATGGGCGGTTATCGAGACCAACTTCTCGTCCAATATCGTTACCACAACAGTTGTTAGCGCGGTTGCCCTGTCTGTCCTGACAGCCCTTCCGGCAGGTTCCGTGAATGTGGGCGCTGTTGTATGTATGGTAGGCTTTGCGGCGGCGATCTGCAACATGACGCCGGCAGGACAGAGTACGGTGAACACGGTTGCCATCGGTTCAGGATGGACAGACACCAAGTCCATGTTCGTGTGGGGCGGACTGTTTGCCATCGCAGGTATCCTGGTGCTCAGCTTTATCGCATACCCGCTTGGATCTCTGTTCATTGCATAGGAGATAAAAGGATATCTGTTGTGTGAGAGGAGAAATTCACATGAAAAGAAAATATCAGTATGATGTAGTCGTGGCAGGCGGCGGGACGGCAGGAGTTGCTGCCGCCGCCGGAGCTGCCATGGCAGGAGCAAAGACACTGCTTATTGAGAGAAATCCTTACCTTGGAGGCGAGGCCACCCATTCCGGCGTGGCCGCCTTCTGCGGATTTTTCACCTGCGGCGGAAACCCGGTTCGGGTCGTGGAAGGAGCGGGAGAGCTGATCCTGAAAGAGATGAAGGCTCTCAGCGAAAGCTCCTGGAACTATGTTGTCTCTGCCACGGGAAATAAAAATGTCAATTTTCATCCGGAGTATCTGAAGTGTGCCATGGACAATGTGCTGGAAAAGACCGGCGTCACCTGCTTTTTCCACACAAGGATCACAGGCGTTTGCACGGAGGAGCGGGCAGTGACAGCCCTTGAGTGCGTGGACGATGAAGGGTGCTTCCTGGTGGAGGCAAAGGCGTTTGTGGACACAACCGGAGACGCCAATGTGGTCCACCTGGCGGGCGCTCCGACGCTCTGGGGAGATGAAAACGGGAATGTGCAGGCGGCCACGCTTCCCTTCCGCTTAAGCGGCGTGGACACCTCCTGTGACCTGACGCCTCAGGCGGTGGAGAAGGCAGTCATACGGGCAAAGGAGGATGGTATTCCTCACCTGACAAAGGAGAAGGGCTTCATCCTGAAAAGGGAGGGCTCGGATCAGGTGGCAGTCCTGCTTCCCAGCACCATCCCCGCAGGCCTGGACTGCGAGGAGCTTACGAAAATGGAGCTGGATACGAGGAGACAGGTGCTCTACTACGTGGAGGCCTTTAAAAAGTATCTCCACGGCATGGAGGGCTGTGAGCTGACAGTCATCGGTCCGGCCATCGGCTTCCGGGAGACGAGGCGGATGAAGGGCAAGGAGATCATCACGGCAGAGGATGTGCTGGGAAGGAGAAAACGGCCCGATGGTGTGGCCAGGGCCGGATGGAAGCCGGAGATCCACATGGATGCCAACAAGATGGGAACCTACATCGAGGTGTCTGAGGGAAGCTGGTTTGACGTGCCACTGGGCGCTCTCCAGTGCGAGAGCCTGGACAATCTCTACGGTGCCGGAAGAATGGTGTCCTCCGAGCAGACAGCCCACGCGGCGGTCCGGGTCATGGGAACATGCTTTGCTACCGGGCATGCAGCAGGCGTGGCGGCAGCCTGCCAGGCGCTTCACGGTGAGGCTCCGGCAGAGGCGGTGCGCGCGGAGCTGGAGAAGCAGGGAGCGCTTCTGTAGTATAAAATATAACCGGACGGGAAAAGGAAAGGAGACAGACTATGACACTTGAGGAAGCACGTGCAGATATTGACGCTGTGGATACACAGATGAAACCTTTGTTTTTGAAGAGAATGGAATGTGCAAAAAAAGTGGCCGAGGTGAAGGCCCAGACAGGCGGAGATGTGTTTGTCCTGGAGAGAGAGCTTTCCATTATCGAGAAGAGAGCCGGGGATGTGGACAAGGAAGTTTACGATGAGTATGTTACATTCCTGCGCCATCTTATGAGCGTCAGCAGAAGATACCAGTACGGCAAGCTGACAGCCATGCAGGACGCAGTGGTGGATGGCGCTGCGGCTACGGCAGGCGTGGATAAAAATGCCGCCCACACGCAGGTGGAGATCTCCTTTACCTGCCCGGCGGCGACCAGCGATCTCAATCTGTTCATCAATATGACAAAGCTGAACAAGATTGCCATAGACAGCATGAATCTGTCTACAGAGGGTGGAGTACAGAAGATTACCATGACTCTGGACGGGAATCTGAAGGAGAGCAACATGAGGCGTCTCCTCTGCCAGATCGGCAAAGAGGCGGATGATTTCAAGATCCTGGCAGTAAAGTAGCTGATATATAAAAGAAAAGAAAACCCGGCGGGACAAGGAACGTCCTGCCGGGTTTTTGGCTTTGTGTAACTTTTTTACAGGAGCTTTTCAAAGGCGATCCTTGGATCCCCATCCTCGGCTCCACCCTGCAGAAAGATCCTGCCGCAGCGGATGAAACCGGCCTTTTTCAGGGCGCTCTGCATGGGCAGGTTGCCCTCGTGGGTGTCGATCCGGATACTCTTCATTCCTTTCTCCCTGGCAAGGGAGGCGGCATTTTCAAAGAGCTGTCCCGCATACCCTTTTCCGCGCAGAGCGGCATTTACAGCCATGCGGTGGATGGCGGCATAGGCGGGAGCTTTTTCTCCTTCCCGCTCTGTCAGCCACTGCCCGTCAAATATCTCCCGGTAGGAGGGATCTTCTGTGAATGTGATCGCGCACACAGCGGCGATCTGTCCGTGTTCCTCCAGCACATAGCCCAGGCCTGTGCCTGTGTCAGACAGGAAGATCTGCCTGTCCGGGTAGCCCTTCTGCCACTGGTCGATTCCCTGGGCTCTTAAAAAGTCTGAAGCGCAACCTGCAATCTCGGTGATCTTTTCTATGTCTTCTGGGGTGGAATGTCTGAATATGGTCATTTGTATATCCTCCGGTCTTTTTTACGATCTGTATTGATGATAACATATCCTGCATTTTTTTTCATTAGGTCAGACCCGGAAAAAGAGCTGATTAGCTTTCTTATTTACGGGAAAACTGCTATAATATATGTTCAGATATAAAGAGAATAAAAAAGAAATGAGGATAGATAGTATGGAGATCAATAACTGCAAAGCCTATGAACTGATCCGCCGGGAGGAACTGGGCGGGATCAAATCGACAGGTTACCTTTTGAAACACAGGAAGAGCGGTGCCAGAGTGGTCCTCATTGAAAATGATGACGACAATAAAGTGTTCAGCATCGCTTTTCGTACGCCGCCCGCAGACAGCACAGGTGTGCCCCATATTATGGAACATTCGGTTTTGTGCGGATCAAAGCATTTTCCGGCTAAAGATCCTTTTGTGGAGCTGGTGAAGGGTTCCCTGAATACCTTCTTAAATGCTATGACCTACCCGGACAAGACGGTCTATCCTGTGGCCAGCTGCAATGACCGGGATTTCCAGAACCTGATGCATGTGTACATGGACGCTGTGCTGTATCCCAATATTTACGAGCACGATGAGATCTTCCGCCAGGAGGGGTGGAGTTACCGTTTGGAGGAGAAGGACGGGAAACTGACCTACAACGGGGTTGTGTACAATGAGATGAAAGGTGCGTTTTCCTCTCCGGAAGGCGTGCTGGACAGAGTGGTGCTGAACACCCTCTTCCCGGATACGTCTTACGCAAATGAGTCCGGAGGTGATCCGGAGGTGATCCCGGAGCTGACCTACGGGCAGTTCCTTGACTTCCACCGGAGATACTATCATCCGTCCAACAGCTACATTTACCTCTATGGAGACATGGACATGGAGGAGAAACTGAACTGGCTGGATGAGGAATATCTGAGCGCCTATGAGAATGAGCCGGTGGACTCAGCCATCCGTCTGCAGAAGCCTTTTGACAGGATGGTGGAAAAGGAGATCCCCTACTCCATCGCAAGCGATGAACCGGAGGAGGACAACACCTACCTCTCTTACAATAAAGTGATCGGCACCAGCCTGGACAAAGAGCTGTATCTGGCATTCCAGATCCTGGACTACGCGCTTCTGTCCGCGCCGGGCGCACCCCTGAAGAAAGCCCTGACAGATGCAGGCATCGGGAAGGATATTATAGGATCCTACGACAACGGCATTTACCAGCCCATCTTCTCTGTTGTTGCCAAAAATGCCAACGTGGAGCAGAAAGAGGAATTTATCCGCATCATCGAAGAGGTGCTGACAGATGCGGCGGACAAAGGTATAGACAAGAAAGCCCTGGAGGCGGGGATCAACTATCATGAGTTCCGATACAGGGAGGCGGACTTCGGCAGCTATCCCAAGGGACTTATGTATGGGCTGCAGATGATGGACAGCTGGCTCTACGATGAAAACGAGCCATTTATGCACATTGATGCCCTGGATACATTTGCGTTCCTGAAAAGTCAGGTGGGAACAGGATACTATGAGGAGCTGATCCGGAAATACCTGCTGGACAACACTCACGGGGCCATTGTCGTGGTGAAGCCGGAGAAGGGCCGCACGGCCAGAATGGACAGGGAGCTGGAGGAGAAGCTGGAGACCCTCAAGGACAGCCTCAGCGATGCCCAGAAAGAGCGCTTGGTGAAGCAGACCAAAGAGCTGGAGGACTACCAGTCCCAGCCGGACAGGCCTGAGGATATTGAGAAGATCCCCGTGCTGCAGAGGACGGATATTTCCCGGGAGATTGCGCCTATCATCAACGAGGAGATGACACTTGCCGGTGTGCCTGCTGTGTTCCACGAGACCTGGACCAACGGGATCGGCTATGTGGATCTCATGTTTGATCTTTCGGATGTGCCGGAGGAGATGCTGGGGTATGTGGGCATTCTTCAGTCCGTGCTGGGCATTATCGATACAGAAAATTATGAGTACGGGGAACTGTTCAATGAGATCAACAGCCACACTGGCGGCATCGGTACATCCCTGGAACTTTACAACGATGTGACTAAGGTGGAGGAGAAAGCTTTCCGTGCTACCTTTGAGATAAAGGCAAAGGCCATGTACGGTCAGATGCCTTTTGCCTTCCGGATGATGCGTGAGATCCTGACCGGGTCAAAACTGGAGGATACAAAGAGGATCAAGGAGATCCTGGATATGTTGAAATCCCGGCTTCTCATGCGGTTCCAGTCCTCGGGACACACCACTGCTGCCCTGCGGGCCCTGTCTTACGCCTCGCCCTCAGCGAAATTCAAGGACATGACCAACGGTATAGACTTTTACCAGTTTGTGGCAGACCTGTCAGAACACTTTGAGGAGAGAAAAGATGAGCTGACACAGGTGCTTGAAACACTGAGCCGGCAGATTTTCCGGGGGGACCATATGATGGTCAGCTTTACTGCTTCCCGGGATGGCCTGGATGGCCTGGAGGAGCTGGTAAAAGAGATAAAGGAAGGCCTCTTTGCAGACGGAGCTCCGGGGACACCCTGCGTGATCCACTGCCAGAAGAAGAACGAGGGGTTCAAGACAGCTTCCAAGGTTCAGTACGTGGCCCGCACCGGTAATTTCATCGATCATGGGGCATCCTACACAGGTGCGCTGCAGATCCTGAAAGTGATCCTGAGCTACGATTACCTGTGGCAGAATATCCGCGTCAAGGGTGGAGCCTACGGCTGCATGAGCAGCTTTAACCGGATCGGTGAGGGATATCTTGTCTCCTACCGTGATCCTCATTTAAAGCGCACCATGGACGTGTACGAGGGCGTTGTGGACTACCTGAAGAACTTTACGGTCAGCGACCGGGATATGAACAAATATATCATCGGCACCATCAGCAATCTGGATCAGCCCATGACTCCTGCGTCTAAGGGAGACCGCTCCATGAATCTTTACATGAACCATGTCAGCGCGGAGATGATCCGCAGGGAGCGCGCCCAGGTGCTGGATGCTACCCAGGAAGATATCCGGGCTCTGGCAGGCGTTGTGGAGGCCATGCTGGCGGCGGACCAGATCTGCGTCATCGGAAGCGAGGAGAAGATCGAGGAAAACCGGGATATGTTTGACAATGTGACAAACTTTTAACAGGGGACGTAACACTTTTAAAAAGTGTTACGTCCGGATTTACACTAACTGGTGTGTAATTGTGTACCAACCCCTGTGAAATATAATAAAAAGGAGTAAATATGACAGATAATTTTAAATCAGGTTTTGCGACCCTCATAGGCCGCCCAAATGTTGGAAAATCAACGCTTATGAACTATCTGATCGGCCAGAAGATCGCTATAACATCCAACAAACCCCAGACCACAAGGAACAGGATCCAGACTGTGCTGACCACAGAAGAGGGACAGATCATTTTTGTGGACACTCCGGGCATACATAAAGCGAAAAACAAGCTGGGCGAATATATGGTCAATATTGCCGAGCGGACCCTCAATGAGGTGGATGTGGTGCTCTGGCTTGTGGAGCCAACCACTTTTATCGGGGCAGGCGAGAGGCATATTGCCGATCAGCTCCAGAAAGTGAAGACGCCGGTGATCCTTGTGATCAATAAAGTGGACATGGTGAAGAAGGAGGAAGTGCTCCCGGCCATTGCTGCTTATAAGGATCTCTACGATTTTGCAGAGATCGTGCCTGTGTCTGCCAGGAGCGGGGAGAATACAGATGAGCTCCTGAAGGTGATCATGAAATATCTGCCTTACGGGCCGCAGTTTTATGATGAGGACACCATCACAGACCAGCCGGAACGTCAGATCGTGGCGGAACTGATCCGTGAGAAAGCCCTGCACTGTCTGAATGAAGAGATCCCCCACGGCATCGCTGTGACGATCGAGAGCATGAAGCGCAATAAAAAAGTCATGCACATTGATGCGACGATTATCTGCGAGCGGGACAGCCACAAGGGGATCATTATTGGAAAACAAGGAAATATGTTGAAAAAGATCGGCAGTACAGCCCGGTACGAGATTGAAAAAATGCTGGGATGCCAGGTAAACCTGAAGCTTTGGGTCAAAGTGAAAAAGGACTGGAGAGACAGTGAATACCTGATGAAAAATTTTGGATATCGGGAAGATGAATAAAAAGAACCGTCCACAGGAGATGCTAACCTCATGAATATTGGAACCAACAATAGGATGAGGTGAAAAGATGGAAGAACACTGGGACAAGTTTATGCATTCGGGAGCTATTTCAGACTATCTCGAGTACAAAGGAATAGAGATGTGCATGGCCATCATGCGGAAATATGAAGAGCCGGGAGACGGGACAGGAGAGGAAGACAGTGGAGCAGATAATGTTGACGGGAATGGTCCTTTTGACCACTCCTATCGGTGAATATGACAAGCGAGTTGTGCTGCTTACAAAAGAGCGGGGCAAAGTCGCCGCATTCGCTAGGGGTGCGCGCAGACCCAACAGCCCCCTGGCCGGGGCGACAGAGCCCTTCTCTTTTGGCAGTTTTTCCCTGTATGAGGGGCGCACTTCCTACACACTGATATCGGCTTCTATATCAAATTATTTTGCAGAGCTGAGGATGGACGTGGAGGGGGCTTTCTACGGATTTTATTTTATGGATATTGCCAATTATTATGCCCGGGAGGCAAATGATGAGACAGAGCTTCTGAAGCTTCTCTATCAGACGCTGCGAGCTCTTGTGAAAAAGTCTATTCCGGATAAACTGATCCGCTACATATACGAACTGAAAGCTATTACTATAAATGGTGAGGGGCCGGATGTGTTCCACTGTGTGATCTGCCGCCGGGAGACGACAGGAAGTTTTTTCAGCCCTCTCAAGGGAGGACTTGTCTGCGACGGGTGCCGGCCCCAGGGGGCAGACTGCCTGCCGCTGGATCCCTCCACGCTCTATACGATGCAGTACATTGAAACATCCAGCATTGAAAAGCTGTATACCTTTACCGTTTCTGAGAAAGTGCTGGGCGAGCTGGAGATGATCATGAAAAGGTACATGGAGATCTACGTGGACCGGCATTTTAAGTCGCTGGATATTCTGGAGCAGATGATCAGGGCTTGAAAACTGCAGTGCTTAACGGTATAATATTGACATTATCCAATATTTATAAAGGAGAGAAAGAGAAATGGTTGAGAAGACAATGGACAAAATCGTGGCCCTTGCAAAATCAAGAGGTTTTGTCTATCCGGGGTCTGAGATTTACGGTGGTCTTGCGAATACATGGGACTATGGAAATCTTGGCGTGGAACTGAAAAACAATGTAAAAAAAGCCTGGTGGCAGAAATTTGTCCAGGAAAATCCATACAATGTAGGTGTGGACTGTGCCATCCTGATGAATCCACAGACATGGGTGGCATCCGGGCATCTGGGCGGTTTCAGCGACCCTCTGATGGACTGTAAGGAGTGCCATGAAAGATTCCGTGCGGACAAAATGATCGAGGATTATGCCCAGGAGAACGGCATTGACATCGGCCCCACCATTGACGGCTGGAGCCACGAGCAGATGGAAGCCTTTATTGAGGAACATAACATTCCCTGTCCTACGTGCGGTAAACACAATTTCACAGAGATCCGGGAATTCAACCTTATGTTCAAGACATTCCAGGGCGTAACGGAAGATGCAAAGAATACTGTTTATCTGCGCCCGGAGACAGCCCAGGGCATCTTTGTGAACTTCAAAAACGTGCAGCGTACATCCAGAAAGAAAATTCCGTTCGGTATCTGCCAGATCGGAAAATCTTTCAGAAATGAGATCACACCGGGTAACTTTATTTTCCGTACCAGAGAGTTTGAGCAGATGGAGCTGGAATTCTTCTGCGAGCCGGGAACAGACCTTGAGTGGCATGCATACTGGAAAAAGTACTGCCTTGACTGGCTGAAAACACTGGGAATTAAAGAAGAAGAGATGCGCGCAAGAGACCATTCTCCGGAAGAGCTCTGCTTCTACAGCCGTGCTACCACAGATGTGGAATTCCTCTTCCCATTCGGCTGGGGCGAGCTGTGGGGTATTGCTGACAGGACAGACTATGACTTAAGCCAGCACCAGGAAGTGTCCAAGCAGGATCTGACCTATTTTGACGATGAGAAAAAGGAAAAATATATCCCCTATGTTATTGAGCCTTCGCTGGGGGCTGACCGTATGGTTCTGGCGTTCCTTTGCAGCGCTTACGATGAGGAGGAGCTGGAAGGCGGAGATGTGCGTACAGTCCTTCATTTCCATCCGGCAATTGCTCCTGTGAAGATCGGCGTGCTTCCACTCTCCAAAAAACTGAGCGAGGGCGCCACAAAGATTTATACACAGCTCTGCAAAAAATATAACTGTGAGTTCGATGAGAGAGGAAATATCGGAAAGCGTTACCGCCGTCAGGATGAGATCGGCACACCTTTCTGCGTGACCTACGATTTCGAGTCAGAAGAAGACGGTGCAGTGACTGTCCGTGACAGAGACACCATGGAGCAGGAGAGAGTAAAGATCGAGGATCTGGAGAAATATTTCGAAAAGAAATTTGAATGGTAAGACAGCAGCAGAAAGCAAAAAAGTTGATAAGAAAAGGAGTGTTGCAAAATAGATGAGTCATTCATCTATGGAGCAATGCTCCTTTTCTTATCAACTGGTTTTGCCATTCAATTTGGAAAGCTTGGTTCCTGATGATGATCCTGTCCGGCTGCTGGCAGGAAGAACCCCTTTCGTATCTTTTCTGAACCAGGAG
The DNA here is from genome assembly GCF_014982975.1 of Claveliimonas monacensis. Lineage (GTDB taxonomy): Bacteria > Bacillota > Clostridia > Lachnospirales > Lachnospiraceae > Claveliimonas > Claveliimonas monacensis. The sequence continues at coordinate 109,696 of NZ_JADCKL010000004.1, read as the reverse complement.
AATATCCACAAAACAAAGCGATACTCTCCTGATTTTTCATAAACGGAGCGAGAATGCCGCCCGATCCTCTAATCTGATGATCGGGCGGCACCCTATTTTACTTGCCGTATATTTACTTGTCTGTATTATCTTATTTGTTCTTAGGAACTGTGAAGCGAGCTTCCGGCTTTCCAACGTAATTCTCGGGGTGAAGACGTCTGTCGCGGAACTCCGCACAGGCTGTGTAGAGAACATCTGTGGAAGAATTGATACCTGTCTCGCAGGAATCCTGGATTACGCCGATGATGAAGCCTACGCCGACAACCTGCATAGCGATGTCGTTCGGGATGCCGAAGAGGCTGCAGGCGAGCGGGATCAGCAGAAGGGAACCGCCGGCCACGCCGGATGCTCCGGCTGCACTTGCTGCCGCCAGTACGCACATGATCAGAGCGGATCCGAAGGATACCTCGATGCCCAGTGTTGTCGCTGCTGCCAGCGCCATGGTGGAGATCGTGATAGCGGCTCCGGCCATGTTGACTGTGGATCCCAGCGGGATGGAGATAGAATATGTATCCTCATCCAGGTTCAGCTTCTTACAGAGCTCCATGTTAACCGGGATATTGGCAGCAGAGCTTCTTGTGAAGAACGCTGTGATAAAGCTCTCTTTTAAGCAGGTGAACACGAGTGGGTACGGATTTTTGCGCACACATATAAATGTAACAAGCGGGTTGATGATAAAAGCGACAACCGCCATACTGCCAACCAGAACAGCGATCAGCTTTCCGTACTCTACAAGTGCACCCAGTCCCTGCTCGGAGATGGTGCCGAAGATCAGGCCCATGATACCGAAGGGAGCACAGCTGATAACCCACTGCACGGCAACGGAAACGGCCTCGGAGATATCCTCCAGGGCTTTTTTCGTGCCGGGGCCGGCCTTCTTGAGGGCTACGCCGAAGATGATGGCCCATGCCAGGATGCCGATGTAGTTAGCGTTCACGATGGCATTCACCGGATTGTCCACCAGGTTCATCAGAAGGTTGGTCAGCACTTCTACAACGCCGCTCGGGGGAGCTACATCACTTGTGGCAGTGTTCTCGGAGAAGGTTACGGTGACCGGGAAGATGTAATGCGCGATCACAGCTACCAGAGCGGCCAGAAGGTTGCCCAGGCAGTAGAGGATCACGATGGCCTTCATGTTGGTCTTCTGTCCTTCGCCCATGTGGCACAGTGCACTCATGACCAGGAAGAATACCAGGACGGGTGCAACGCCGCGGAGCGCCCCAACGAACAGATCTCCGAGAATGGAAATGCCGGTTGCCTGTGGAACAGCAAGCCCCAGGATGATACCGATGATCAATCCGCAGATGATACGCGTTACAAGACTGATGCTGTTCCATTTTTTGATTAGATTTTTCATACTTTTTTTCGCAGATATGTTTGGATCTGCTTCTCCTCTCTTTCTCTCATGATTTCAGTTGCTGTATTTCCTGATAGGACTTATTATCGCATATTATCATCAATAATGCTATAGAAAAAGTGAAAAAACTTGTAAAAAGTAGAATAAATCTTACAAAAATGTTATAAGATTAACAATTAAAATAATGCAAAATGCATAAAATTTGTCAATATGTAATTGTAGTCACTGGCCAGGAGTGCTATAATAAACAAAGGTAGGCTGCCGGCATTTTTTATAGAATATTTCTATAAAAACGGGGCAGTAATTGATAGAATATGGAGGTATGTATATCATGGGAGAAGGAAAAAATGATGGAATGATGTGGGCGCTTGTCAAGGAGAAACCGGAAGAGGGACTCTGGATGAAGCGAGTACCCATACCGGAGGTAGGACCGAATGATGTGAAGATTAAGATCCACAAGACAGCGATCTGCGGGACAGACGTACATATCTGGCAGTGGAATGACTGGGCACAGCATACGATTCCCATTGGTCTTACGGCCGGCCACGAGTATGTTGGGGAAGTCGTGGAGACAGGGGAAGGCGTTCGCGGATTTAACATCGGTGATCTGGTGTCCGGAGAAGGACATATCACATGTGGAAAATGCCGCAACTGTCTGGAAGGACACAAGGAAAACTGTAAGGATGCCAAGGGCGTGGGCGTAAACCGCAACGGAGCGTTTGCGGAGTATCTGGTCATCCCGGCTTCTAACGTATGGCCCTGCAATCCTAATATACCGGAAGAGATGTACGCGATTTTTGATCCCTTTGGAAATGCAACTCACACAGCCCTTTCTTATGATGTATTGGGCGAGGATGTGCTTGTGGCAGGCGCAGGTCCTATCGGCATCATGGCAGCAGCTATCGTAAAATTTGCGGGCGCAAGACACGTGGTGGTGACAGATTTCAACGAGTACCGTCTCGACCTGGCAAAGAAGCTGGGTGCTACCAGAGTAGTTGATCTGGGCAAAGAAAAGCTTCCGGATGTTATGAAAGAGATCGGAATGACAGAGGGCTTTGACGTTGGTCTTGAGATGTCCGGTTCCCAGGCAGCGCTCCACGATATGATCCACAATATGAAGCACGGCGGCAAGATCGCGCTTCTCGGACTGCAGAGGACAGATGCCAAGGTGGATCTGGAGACCGTCATCTTCAACGGACTGAACCTGCGCGGTATTTATGGAAGAAAGGTATGGGATACATGGTACAAGATGTCCACTATGCTTCAGGCTGGTCTGGATATCAGCGGCATTATTACTCACCATTTCGACATCAAAGATTACCGCAAGGGATTTGAGGCAATGATTTCCGGAGAGTCCGGCAAGGTGATCCTGGACTGGGCCCATGTAAATGACTGATCTGACATCTGAATGTGATTGCATTATAATTAGGAAAGTACATTAACAATAAGGTAAAGGAGCGAAAAAAGAAAATGGCACGTAAAGACGATATTTTAAGCATTTATGCAAAAGAAGTGGAGGGGATCAAGGAAGCAGGATTGTTTAAAGGCGAGGCGCCTTTCGTTTCTCCTCAGGGAGCGAGAGTGACCATGGAAGATGGAAGAGAACTCCTCTGCATGTGTGCAAATAACTACCTGGGATTGGGAGACAGCCCGAGGCTGATCGAGGCTGCCAAGAAAACATATGACGAAAAAGGATTTGGCGTGGCATCCGTGCGATTCATCTGCGGAACACAGGATATCCACAAGAAGCTGGAGAAGACTATCTCCGATTTCCTTGGAACAGATGACACCATCTTGTATTCCTCCTGCTTTGACGCCAACGGCGGACTTTTCGAGACACTTCTGACAGCTGATGACGCAGTGATCAGCGATGAGCTGAACCATGCTTCCATCATTGACGGTGTGCGCCTGTGTAAGGCAAAGAGATACCGCTATAAAAACAACGACATGGAAGACCTGGAGGCTAAGCTGAAAGAGGCAGATGAGGCGGGAGCCAGGATCAAACTGATCGCTACAGACGGCGTGTTCTCCATGGATGGAATTATCTGTAACCTGAAAGGTATCTGCGATCTGGCAGACCAGTACAATGCACTGGTTATGGTGGATGACAGTCATGCAGTCGGATTCGTCGGAAAGACAGGCCGGGGAACTCCCGAGTACTGCGGCGTGCAGGGCCGTGTGGACATTATCACAGGTACTCTTGGAAAAGCACTCGGCGGTGCGTCAGGCGGATACACATCCGGCCGCAAAGAGATCATTGACCTTCTCCGCCAGAGAAGCCGTCCGTACCTGTTCTCCAACTCCCTTGCTCCCGCTATTGCAGGCGCCAGCATTGAGATGTTCAAGATGCTGGATGAGAGCACAGAACTTCGGGATCATCTGGAAGAAGTGACAGCTTACTACAGAAAACTTCTTGTGGACAACGGCTTTGACGTAATCCCCGGCACACATCCCTGCGTACCGGTTATGCTGTACGATGAGAAGACAGCAGCAGAATTCGCAAAACGTATGGTGGACAAGGGCGTATATGTAGTTGCCTTCTCCTACCCGGTTGTACCGAAGGGCAAGGCAAGAATCCGTACCCAGGTGTGCGCAAGCCACACGAAAGAAGACATCGATTTCATCGTGAAATGCTTCATGGAAGTAAGAGATGAGATGGGATTGTAATATGTAGTTCCGTTAATTCTGGACGTAATACTTTGCAAAAGTATTACGTCCGGAATTAAACTAACTGGTGTGTAATTGTGTGAAATGTCCCTGTGGCAAGTGAGAGGAGAGATATTTTGCCACAGAGAAAAAGACAGGAGAGTAGTACCGGCATATACCACGTTGTTGGAAAAGGAATAGCCCGGGAAAATAATTTTAATCAGACAAGAGAAAAGAAATATTTCCAGAAAATTATCAGAAAATATCAGAGCAAATATGCAGTAAAAATCTATGCCTACTGTATCATGTCGAATCATGTGCATATTATGATTGGGGCAGAGCTTCAGGTTTTATCTTTGTTCATGGCCAGGATCCTGGCAGAATACGCATTTTATTATAATTATAAACATAACCGTAATGGGCATGTGTTTCAGAATCGTTTTACAAGTGAATGTATTGAGACAGAATCTTATTTCTGGAATTGTCTTCGCTATATTCATATGAATCCGGTAAAAGCCGGAATGGTGGTGCATGCAGGAGATTACCGCTTTAGCAGTATGAAAGAGTTCTTTTCTGGGAAAGATCCGCTGATACATCCAGACAGTATACAACTAGTAAAACAGAGATTTTGTGATCGGATGTCTTTTGATGATTTCCATGGAAAGAGGAAGTACGAAATTTTCCAGGATATCTATGAGGAAATGGAACAGCAGAGGATTGAGATTGCAGAAAGAATCGCAAGAGAAATGTATGCGCAGGCAAGGATGAATTATCTTAGCCAGGTGTTTGAAGAAAAAGAATATCGGGAAGAATATATGGAAAGGATTCAACAAACACTGCATGTATCACAGCGCAAATCTAAACTTCTATATTCAAAAGTAAGAAATCAGGTAAAAAACAACTGACACAATTACACGGGGAATATTTCATAAAAGCACACCAGTTAGTTTAATTCCGGACGTAATACTTTTTAAAAGGGTTACGTCCCCAATCAAATATGTTATACTATACCCATCATCATAAAGGAGGACTACAGATATGGAAAGAACAAATGCATGGCTTACCTACTCCGAAGGGGAGCTCGGCGAGCTGGAGCGCATCAGCAGTTTATACAAAGCATGCCTGGACGAGGGCAAGACGGAGCGGGAGTGTGTAAAGGCCGCTGTCCGAATTGCCGTGGAACACGGATACCGTGATCTGAAGGAAGTGATCACATCCGGCGGCAGCCTTTCAGCAGGAGACAAAGTTTACGCAGTGTGCATGGAAAAAAGCGTTATCCTCTTCCACATTGGCGAGAATCCACTGGAGGAGGGTATGAATATTCTGGGCGCCCACATTGACTCGCCCCGCATTGATGTAAAGCAGAATCCTCTCTATGAAAATGAGGAACTTGCCTATCTGGATACTCACTATTACGGCGGCATCAAAAAGTACCAGTGGGTGACCCTGCCTCTGGCGCTTCATGGTGTGGTTGTGAAAAAAGACGGGACAACCGTGGATATCTGCATAGGAGAAAAGGAGGAGGATCCGGTCTTTGCAGTGACAGACCTCCTTGTGCACCTGGCAGGAAAGCAGCTGGAGAAAAAGGCGAACATTGTCATTGAGGGAGAAAAGCTGGATCTTCTGGTGGGAAGCAGACCACTTAAAAAAGAGGAAGAAGACGCCCAGGACAAAGCAGAAAAAGAAGCAGTGAAAAAACAGATCCTGCAGCTTCTTAAAGAAACGTACCAGATTGAGGAAGAAGATTTCTTTTCCGCTGAGCTGGAAATCGTTCCAGCAGGAAGGTCCAGGGACTGCGGACTTGACCGCAGCATGATCATGGCCTACGGACAGGACGACAGAGTCTGCGCATTCACATCCCTGTTCGCCATGATGGACACGGCTGATCTGAAAAAGACCGCCTGCTGTATCCTGGTAGATAAGGAAGAGATCGGCAGCGTTGGCGCCACAGGCATGCATTCCCGGTTCTTTGAAAATACAGTGGCTGAGGTGATGGCGCTTAAAGAGGGAGAGTCAGAGCTGAAGCTGCGCCGGGCCCTGCAGAATTCCAAAATGCTTTCTTCTGATGTGAGCGCTGCCTACGATCCCATGTACGCGGAAGTGTTTGAGAAGAGGAGCTCCGCCTTTTTTGCCAAGGGCCTGGTGTTCAACAAATTCACAGGCAGCAGGGGAAAAAGCGGATCCAATGATGCCAATGCCGAGTACCTTGCACAGATCCGCCGCGCCATGGATGAGCAGAATGTGGCTTACCAGTTCGCGGAGCTTGGAAAAGTAGACGCAGGCGGTGGCGGAACTATTGCCTACATCATGGCAAATTATGGGATGGAAGTCATTGACAGCGGCGTGGCCGTGCTGTGCATGCACGCTCCCTGGGAGATCACAAGCAAGGCGGATGTGTACGAGGCATACAAGGGGTACAAGGCGTTTATCCGAGAGATGTAAATCTTTGGTTTTCAAGGGTTTTATGGCAAAAAAGAGCGGCCGGCATATTATTTTACAACTTACTGGTTAAGGACTTGACGAACCATGGCAAAAACAGTAAAATATTATGTGCAAATTACTAGATATTACTAGAAAGAAAAATTTTTAGGAGGTCATTGGAACATGGCAACAAAATGGGTTTATATGTTCACAGAAGGTAACGCAACCATGAGAAACCTTCTCGGCGGCAAAGGCGCCAACCTCGCAGAGATGACAGGCCTGGGACTCCCGGTACCGCAGGGATTCACTGTTACTACAGAGGCTTGTACACAGTACTATGAGGATGGCAGAAAGATCAACGACGAGATCATGGGTCAGATCATGGACGCTATGGCTAAGCTGGAAGAGATCACAGGAAAGAAATTCGGAGACAAAGAGAATCCGCTTCTCGTTTCCGTACGTTCCGGTGCAAGAGCTTCCATGCCTGGTATGATGGACACAATCCTGAACCTGGGATTAAATGAGGAAGTTGTTGAGACTCTGGCAGAAGCTTCCGGTAACCCGCGCTGGGCTTGGGACTGCTACAGAAGATTCATCCAGATGTACTCTGACGTAGTTATGGAAGTTGGTAAGAAATACTTTGAAGAGCTTATCGACAAGATGAAAGAAGAGAAAGGTGTTACACAGGATGTTGATCTGACAGCAGAGGATCTGAAGACTCTTGCAGGACAGTTCAAAGCTGAGTACAAAGAGAAGATCGGTTCAGACTTCCCGTCTGACGCTAAAGAGCAGTTAATGGGAGCTGTTAAAGCCGTGTTCCGTTCATGGGACAACCCGAGAGCAAATGTATACCGTCGTGACAACGACATCCCGTATTCATGGGGAACAGCTGTCAACGTACAGATGATGGCATTTGGTAACATGGGTGATGACTGTGGTACAGGTGTTGCGTTCACACGTGATCCAGCTACAGGAGAAAACGGACTCTTCGGTGAGTTCCTTACAAACGCACAGGGCGAGGACGTTGTTGCTGGTGTCCGCACACCTATGCACATTTCCGAGATGGAAGACAAATTCCCGGAGGCATTTGCTCAGTTCAAGAGCGTATGCAAGACTCTGGAGACACACTACAGAGATATGCAGGACATGGAGTTTACTGTAGAGCACGGCAAACTGTACATGCTGCAGACGCGTAACGGTAAGAGAACAGCTCAGGCTGCGCTGAAGATCGCATGCGATCTGGTTGACGAGGGAATGAGAACAGAGGAAGAAGCTGTTGCAATGATCGATCCCCGTAACCTGGATACACTGCTTCATCCGCAGTTTGACACTGCTGCACTGAAGGCTGCTACTCCTATGGGCAAAGGTCTTGGAGCTTCTCCTGGAGCTGCCTGCGGTAAGGTTGTCTTCACAGCTGATGACGCTGTAGAGTGGGCTGCAAGAGGCGAGAAGGTTATCCTTGTTCGTCTTGAGACATCACCTGAGGATATCACAGGTATGAAGTCTGCGCAGGGTATCCTGACAGTCCGCGGTGGTATGACATCTCACGCAGCCGTTGTTGCTCGTGGTATGGGCGAGTGCTGCGTATCCGGATGTGGCGACATCATCATGGATGAGGCTAACAAGAAATTTACACTTGGCGGAAAAGAGTTCCACGAGGGAGATGCTATCTCTATCGATGGTTCCACGGGTAACATCTACGACGGTATCATCCCGACAGTAGACGCTACAATCGCTGGTGAGTTCGGACGTATCATGGACTGGGCTGACAAATACAGAACAATGAAAGTCCGCACAAACGCAGATACACCGGAAGATGCAAGAAAAGCTGCTGAGCTTGGCGCTGAGGGTATCGGACTTTGCCGTACAGAGCATATGTTCTTCGGCGAGGGAAGAATTGACGCATTCCGTGAGATGATCTGTGCTGAGACAGAGGAAGAGAGAGAGAAAGCTCTTGAGAAAGTTCTTCCGTATCAGCAGAGCGACTTCGAGAAACTGTACGAGGCTCTGGAAGGCAACCCGGTAACAATCCGTTTCCTTGATCCGCCGCTTCATGAGTTCGTTCCGACAGAGGAAGAGGACATCAAGAAACTGGCAGAGGCTCAGGGCAAGACTGTTGAGAGAATTAAAGAGATCATCGACAGCCTCCATGAGTTCAACCCGATGATGGGTCACCGCGGATGCCGTCTGGCTGTAACATATCCTGAGATCGCAAAGATGCAGACAAAGGCTGTTATCCGCGCGGCTATCAATGTACAGAAAGCTCATCCGGGCTGGAAAGTTCAGCCGGAGATCATGATCCCGCTTGTTGGCGATATCAAAGAGCTGAAATACGTGAAGAAATTCGTTGTTGAGACAGCTGACGCTGAGATCGCTGCTGCAGGAAGCGACCTTGAGTACGAAGTTGGTACAATGATCGAGATCCCGAGAGCTGCTCTTACAGCTGACGAGATCGCTGCAGAGGCTGACTTCTTCTGCTTCGGCACAAACGACCTGACACAGATGACATACGGCTTCTCCCGTGACGATGCAGGTAAGTTCCTTGAGGCTTACTATGATGCTAAGATCTTTGAGAACGATCCGTTCGCAAAACTGGATCAGGTTGGCGTTGGCAAGCTGATGAAGATGGCTATCGATCTTGGAAAACCGGTTAACTCCAAGCTCCACGTAGGTATCTGCGGCGAGCACGGTGGAGATCCGAGCTCTGTAGAGTTCTGCAACAAGCTTGGTCTTGACTATGTATCCTGCTCACCGTTCCGTGTACCGATCGCTCGTCTGGCTGCTGCACAGGCTGCAATCGCACAGAAGAAAAACTAATCACAGCAGAATATAGCGTGGTATATAAATCCCGCCTCGGAAATGAGGCGGGATTTTTGTGTGTGGCGCCATTAATTATATTGGCGCGGACAGGGCGTCCAGTATGTCCGGTATGCTGCGGGAGGCGCAGGGGATCTGCAGGTCCGGCTCTCTGATGTCCCAGAGATAGTGGGCATCTGAACTTGAGAGGATGCGGCAGCTCTCCAGATAGGGGTGGTCTCTCCTTAGCTGATGCAGCTTTGTAAGATCACGGATTTCTGCGCATCGGAAAGTGCTCTCCGGGGGAATAAAGCCCAGGTTGGAGAGCAGGCTGGTGGAAGATTTGTCCAGGTGGGCCGGAAAACAGATGCCGTGGAATCCTGCCACGAGAGCCTCTGTCCGGTAGAAGGGGATGTCTGTAGCATTGATCAGGAGTTTCTCTAAGGTGCCTGTGATCTGATCCTTCTCATCCAGGATCAGCTGTTCACCGAAAATGTCCGGACGGTTTTTTACAGGAAGGAGATGTGCATACACATAGCTGTCGAAATCCATGGCTGCCTCCAGAGAGGGAAAGAGGCAGACCACGTGAACTTCCTCGGAGGTGGTCAGCTCCATGCCCGGGATCAGCGTAATGCCCAGAGCCTCAGCGTGCCTCATGGCGGCGGGACAGTTCCTGCAGGAATTGTGGTCTGTGAGGGCGATCACATCCAGCCCCTTCACGGCAGCCATGCCGGCGATGTTGGCCGGCGTCATATCTCCGTCGCCGCAGGGGGAGAGGCAGGAGTGGATGTGAAGATCGTAGAAGAGCATGTTCACAGGAGAGCATGCACCGCCAGGGCTGCCTCAAAGACGGGCAGCTCGGTGTAAAATACGGTGATCTCCTCTTTTTTTGCGCAGTCCAGATCTTCCGGTGCGAAGGCAGCCCCCTCTGCCAGGATCACACAGGAGACATCCGCCAGGGAGGCGACGGCCAGCGTGTTCCGGTTTCCCATGACCGTGACCCAGGCACTGTCTCCGGGAGCCTTCCCCATGGCGATACTGAGAAGATCGCAGCAGAACACTTTTGTGATGTCCCGGTCAGTCTTTCCTGCATTCTTCAGCTCAAAACAATTTTTTTCTATAAGATTCTGTACAGAAGCCATCTGTCACACATCCTTTCTGCGCAGTTCCAGAGCCAGTTTCCCGATGGAGTGCTGCAGGTTCTGCAGATCCTCGGGGCCAATGCGGCCGGAGGCCTCCATCTCGGTAGTCATGTAGGACAGATCTCCGGAGAGGCTCTGGATAAATGCAATAAATTCATAGATACAGTCATTTCTCGAGGCTTCTCCTCTGACAATATCCTCCGCCAGGGCCCGGCAGGTGGGAGCGCCGCAGGAGCCGCAGTCCAGGCCGGGAAGCTGCTCTGTCAGGTCCTCCACCATACCCATCATCTCAAAGCTTTCGCGGAAATTGCTCCCAAGGCGGAAGACCGGTTCGTACTCCACATACTCTTCCCACAGATAGTCCACATCCGGGCAGGCTTCCATATGGGTGCCGGAGACAGGCAGATACCGGTGGAGCCGCTTTGTCTTGGCGGTGGCCACGTAGGGATTTTCTACGGTCAGAGGACCGCCCACGCATCCTCCGTTGCAGGCGTTCAGCTCCACAAAGAGAAGACCGTGAAACTTCTCGTCCTCCAGATCGCTGAGCACCCGCAGTACATTCATGATGCCGTCAGCTGCCAGGTAATTGTCTGTGATGAGCCCGGCTGCCTCACCGCCGCTGTTGCTCCAGCCGATGCCGATGCGGCCGGAAGTGGAGAGGGGGCGCAGCTTCGACTCATCGTGGGTCATGTGGGAGAGGAGCACAGGATACACATCTTTGATGGCAAGTACCTTGTCAATCTGGCTTTTCTCAATACCAAGAGGAGCCTTGGCGTAGGTGACCTTGGAGGGACAGGGGGATATGAAGAAGATTCCGATGTCCGAGGAGGGAAGTCCTGTCTTTTCCATAGCCAGTTTTCTGGCAATCTGTGCCGCGATCTCCACCGGGGGCCGGATGGGCAAAAGGCGGGGGATCAGAGTGGGAAAGCGGACCCGGATGATGCGCACAATGGTGGGGCAGGCGCTGCTGATGAAAGGCGCCTCATCACGGTGTTCTTCTATGTAGGAGCGGGTCATCTCCGACACCAGTTCCGCTGCGGCGCTGACCTCAAAGACATCGTCAAAGCCCATGGAGAGGAGGGCGTTGAGAACAATGTCCACGTTGGTCAGATTGTTGAATTGGGCGTAGAGGGAGGGGGCGGGAAGAGCCACCGTGTATTTATAATTATGCATCTCATCCAGGGAGTCCGACTCCGCGATCTTGGCGTGGTGGGGACAGTACCTGATACAGCGGCCGCAGTCCACGCAGAACTGGGGCTTGATGGAAGCCTTTCCGCCGTGTACCCGGATGGCCTGGGTGGGGCAGTATTTGATACAGTTGATGCAGCCTGTGCAGGCATCTTTATCCAGTTTGACAGAATGTATGAATTTATCCAAAAGATGTCCTCCTTTACAGGGCAGATCCGCCTACAGGTGTATGTCCATGGTCACTGTGGTCCCGACACCCACCTCAGTGTCGATCTGCATATTGTCTGAAAATTTTTTCATGTTGGGCAGACCCATACCGGCGCCAAAGCCCAGGGAGCGCACCTCCTCCGGGGCGGTGGAGTAGCCCTGCTGCATGGCTTTTTCCACGTCCGGGATGCCGGGGCCTGTGTCCGCCAGTATGAGCCGGATGTTGTCGTCAGAGACCAGGACTTTAATGCTGCCTCCGTCTGCATGGATGACCATATTGATCTCTCCTTCGTACATGGCGATGGCGACCCGGCGAATGACGCCGCTGTCCACGCCCATCATCTTGAGTTTGTTCTTTACATCGCTGCTGGCTTCGCCGGCGCGGGTGAAATCATCGCCGGAAACCTGGTATTCGAATGTCAGGCATTCGCTCATGTCTGTTTACCTCCTTGATGCCGGCATGACCGGCATTACAGCCCGCTGCTGTACAGAATGCCGCAGGTTGTATACATTCCTTTCTCCGTGTGCAGAACGCACATATCCTTTGCCCTTGCCAGATTCAGGATCTCGCTGTCCAGGGGCTTGCCCCGTACAAAAACAATACAGGAAACATCCAGCATTTCGGCAGTCCGGATGACCTGTGGGTTGCACAGACCGGTGAGCAGGACACAGTGGGGATTGGCAAAGGCCAGCACATCGCTCATCATGTCCGAGGCAAAAGCCTCTGCCACATCCTGATCCAGCATCTGTTCGCCGGACAGGATCTGTGCATCCAGAAGGGTTTTGATTTCTCTGATTAACATGGAAACCTCCTGTAAAAATACTGTAAAAACACAGAAAAGATATTTAAATAAGAAACAATAATCATAAAGAGAGTATAACATCAGAAAATATCCAAATCAAGGCAAATTGTATAAAATAGATAAAAATGAAAACACATTATTGTGCATTTTTTAACATATACTGTGAAAAAATAAACATTGAAAAAGGTATAATAACTAAAAAACAGGATAAAAAATTGTAGATATTTAGAAAAGTCTATGATAGAATGAATAAAGAGTGAAATGCAACGCAATTTTCAGACAAAAAACGAACAAGGAGGTTTACAGATGGGTTCTACGAAGTCGACCGTTCCATTCCGTGGAACGAAAGAGCAGGAAGAGGCGCTGCTTGCTGTCATCCGCGGTATGAAGGATGAAAAGGGCGCCCTCATGCCGATTCTGCAGAAGGCTCAGGAGATATACGGCTATCTTCCCATAGAGGTGCAGAAGATCATTTCCAATGAGACAGGGATCCCCCTGGAAAAAATTTACGGAGTTGTGACATTTTATTCACAGTTTACCTTGAGTCCCAAGGGCAGATATCAGATTTCTGTCTGTCTTGGCACGGCATGCTATGTGAAAGGATCCGGCGACATCTACAACAAGCTGATGGAGAAGCTGGGGATTGTGGGCGGAGAGTGTACCCCCGACGGAAAATTTTCACTGGATGCATGCCGCTGTATCGGTGCCTGCGGCCTGGCTCCGGTCATGACTATCAACGATGAGGTCTACGGCAGGCTGAAGGTGGACGATATCGACGACATTCTGGCCAAATACGAATAGCCATGCTGCCGGAGATATCCCTTCATATCCTGGACGTGGCAGAGAATTCTGTCCGGGCAGGCGCGACCCTGGTAAGGATCGAAGTGCTGGCTGACACGGCTGAAAATACCCTCTCCGTTACGATAGCGGACAACGGCTGCGGCATGTCAGAGGAACAGCTTGCAAAAGTGGAAGATCCCTTTTTTACCACCAGGAATACCCGGAAGGTGGGGCTTGGCATTCCCTTTTTCAAGCAGGCGGCCCTGGCCACAGGAGGAAGCTTTTCCATCCGGTCAAAGGAGGGGGAGGGGACAGTGACAAAGGCGGTGTTTGTCCTCGACAGCATCGACAGGATGCCCCTGGGAGATATGACAGCCACCATACATACACTTGTCACCTGCCATGAGGAGATGGATTTTTATTACAGATATGACTGTGACGGACGCGGGTTTGTGCTGGACACGCGGGAGATGAAGGAAATACTTGGAAATGTGCCGCCAGGACTGCCGGAGGTGTCCGGGTTCATAAAAGAATACCTGGAGACGAATCACAGAGAGGCGGACGGCGGAAACGTGTTATAAAACGGAAAGATTGGAGGAAGGATATGAAATCTCTTGAAGAATTACGTGCTATAAGAGAGAAGATGCAGGGAAAAGTGGGCTTCCGCTCCGAGGATGCCACCCAGACAAGGGTTGTGGTGGGAATGGCCACATGCGGCATCGCCAGCGGCGCCCGTCCTGTACTTACAGCCCTTTCTGACGCTGTGCAGGAGGAGGGGCTGAACAATATCAATGTCACCCAGACAGGCTGCATCGGCCTGTGCCAGTATGAGCCCATTGTGGAGGTCATGGAGCCGGGCAAAGAGAAAGTAACGTATGTAAAAATGACACCCGAGAAGGCGATGGAAGTGTTCCGCCTGCACTTAAAAGGCGGCCAGGTAGTGACAAAGTACACCCTCGCCACAGAGAAGATCGGAAAAGAGTAGAAGGAGGTTGCAGCTATGTATCGTTCACATGTACTGGTCTGTGGAGGAACCGGATGTACCTCCTCGGGAAGCCAGAAGATCAGAGACAGACTGGAAGAAGAGATCAGAAAACAGGGACTGGAAAATGAAGTTGGCGTGGTAAAGACGGGCTGCTTCGGTCTGTGCGCCTTAGGTCCCATCATGATCGTGTACCCGGAAGGGGCCTTCTATTCCATGGTAAAAGAAGAGGATATCCCGGAGATCGTGTCCGAACACCTCTTAAAAGGAAGAGTGGTCAAGCGACTCCTCTATGATGAGACAGTCAAAGGCGCGGAGGTGCTGCCGCTCCAGGAGACAAAATTCTACAAAAAGCAGCATCGTATCGCCCTGCGCAACTGCGGTGTCATCAACCCGGAGAATATTGAGGAGTACATCGGCACCGGCGGATACGAGGCGCTGGGGAAGGTGCTCACAGAGATGAAGCCCCAGGACGTGATCCAGATCCTTCTGGACAGCGGCCTTCGGGGAAGAGGAGGAGCCGGCTTCCCCACGGGACTGAAGTGGAAATTTGCCGCCGCAAACGAGGCGGACCAGAAATATGTCTGTTGTAACGCCGACGAGGGCGACCCGGGAGCATTCATGGACCGCTCCGTGCTGGAGGGCGACCCCCACGTGGTGCTGGAGGCCATGGCCATCGCGGGATACGCCATCGGCGCCTCCCAGGGTTACATTTACGTCCGGGCAGAGTACCCCATTGCGGTAGAGAGACTGAACATTGCCATCGGACAGGCAAGAGAGTACGGACTTCTCGGCAAAGACATTTTCGGGACAGGATTTGATTTTGATATTGAACTGCGCCTGGGTGCGGGAGCCTTTGTCTGCGGCGAGGAGACAGCCCTTATGACATCCATCGAGGGCAACAGGGGCGAGCCCCGTCCCCGTCCGCCTTTCCCGGCGCTGAAAGGCCTGTTCCAGAAACCCACCATCTTAAATAATGTAGAGACGCTTGCAAATATCCCCCAGATCATCTTAAACGGCCCTGAGTGGTTCGCGTCCATGGGAACCGAGAAGTCCAAGGGAACCAAGGTTTTCGCCCTGGGCGGAAAGGTAAACAACACAGGACTGGTGGAGATCCCCATGGGAACCACCCTGCGGGAGATCGTGGAGGAGATCGGCGGGGGCATCCCCAAGGGCAAGAAGTTCAAGGCAGCTCAGACCGGCGGCCCCTCCGGCGGCTGTATCCCGGCAGAGCACTTTGACGTGCCTATAGACTATGACAATCTGATCGCCATCGGCTCCATGATGGGATCCGGCGGACTCATCGTCATGGATGAGGACACTTGTATGGTGGACATCGCCAAGTTCTTCCTGGAGTTTACGGTAGATGAATCCTGCGGCAAGTGTACACCCTGCCGGGTGGGCACAAGGAGGATGCTGGAGATCCTGGAGAAGATCACAAAGGGCCAGGGAACCATGGAGGACCTGGACCGCCTGGAGGAGCTGGCAGAGCATCTGAAGTCAGGTTCCCTCTGTGCTCTGGGACAGACAGCGCCAAACCCGGTTCTGTCCACTTTGCGGTATTTCCGGGACGAGTACATAGCCCACATTGTGGATAAGAAATGTCCGGCGGGCGTGTGCAAGGATCTTCTGCAGTACCGGATCGATGCGGACAAGTGCCGCGGATGTACGCTCTGTGCCCGCACCTGCCCCAACGAAGCTATCGAGGGCAAGGTGAGAGAGCCTCACGTGATCAATCAGGACAAATGTGTAAAATGCGGCGCCTGCATGGAGAAATGCCGCTTTGGCGCAATCTACAAAGAATAATGGAGGATGGAGAATATGGAGAATATCAACTTAAAGATAAACGGTTTAGAAGTATCCGCTCCGGCTGGTTCCACCATTCTCGAAGCGGCGCACCTGGCGGGTATCAGGATCCCGACCCTGTGCTATTTAAAAGAAATCAATGAGATCGGCGCCTGCCGTATGTGCGTGGTGGAGGTCAAGGGAGCCAAGAACCTGGTGGCGGCCTGTGTCTATCCCATCAATGAAGGGATGGAGGTGTGGACCAACACGCCCAGGCTCATAAAGTCAAGAAGGCGGACCCTGCAGCTCCTGCTTTCCAACCACGACAAAAAATGTCTCTCCTGCGTGCGCAGCGGCAACTGCGAACTGCAGCAGCTCTGCCGTGAGTACGGCGTTGACGATGAAGATTATTTCCAGGGAGAGTCCAACCACTACGAGCTGGACACCTCTGCGGCCCACATGATCCGGGACAACAACAAGTGTATCCTCTGCCGCCGCTGCGTGGCTGTGTGCGAGAAGACCCAGGGTATCGGTGTCATTGGCCCCAACAACAGAGGTTTTGCCACCTTTATCGGCTCAGCCTTTGACATGGGCCTTGGCCAGACCAGCTGCGTCTCCTGCGGACAGTGTATTGCCGTCTGTCCCACAGGCGCTCTCTACGAGAAGGACTACACAGACCAGATCCTGGAGGCCATCGCAGATCCGGACAAATACGTGGTGGTGCAGACAGCGCCCTCCGTCAGAGCCGGCCTTGGCGAGGAGTTCGGTTATCCCATGGGAACAGATGTAGAAGGAAAGATGGCGGCAGCCCTGAGAAGAATCGGATTTGACAAAGTATTTGATACAGACTGGGCGGCGGATCTGACCATCATGGAGGAGGCCACAGAGCTCCTTGACAGGATCAAAAACGGCGGCGTGCTTCCTCTCATCACCTCCTGTTCACCGGGCTGGATCAAATACTGCGAGCACTATTTCCCGGATATGACAGAGAACCTGTCAAGCTGTAAGTCGCCCCAGCAGATGTTCGGAGCCATGTTAAAGACCTACTTTGCCGAGAAGGAAGGCATTGACCCGGCAAAGATCGTGTCCGTCAGCGTCATGCCCTGTACAGCCAAGAAGTTTGAGATCGGAAGAGACGACCAGAGCGCGGCCGGCGTGCCGGATGTGGATATAGCCATCACCACAAGGGAGCTGGCACGGCTGATCCGGCGGTGCGGCATTGAATTTACCTCCCTCCCGGATGAGAAATTTGACGATCCCATGGGCGAGTCCACGGGAGCCGGCGTCATCTTCGGCGCCACAGGCGGTGTTATGGAGGCGGCCCTGCGGACAGCGGTGGAGACCCTCACCGGCGAGGAGCTGGCAAAACTGGAGTTCACCGATGTGAGAGGAACAGAAGGTATCAAGGAAGCCTCCTACAATGTGGCGGGCCTGGATATCAAGGTGGCAGTCGCCTCCGGTCTTTCCAATGCCAGAACCCTTCTCAACAAGGTGAAAGCAGGAGAAGCCAGCTACCACTTTATCGAGATCATGGGCTGCCCGGGCGGATGCGTCAACGGCGGCGGCCAGCCTCAGGTGTCCGGCGATGTGCGAAACTTTACAGATGTGCGGGCCATCCGCGCCGGCGTGCTGTACCGCAATGACGAGGCCAAGGAAATCCGGAAGTCCCATGAGAATCCGGCCATCAAAAAGCTTTACGAGGAATATCTGGGCGAGCCGGGAAGCCACAAGGCTCACGAGTATCTGCACACAACCTACGTGAAACGGACCATCAACGGATAGGAAAACCTCCTTATGTGATATTTATACAAATAGCGAAGCGGGAAGAGAGCTCTTGAGGCTTTCTTCCCGCTTCACTGATTCTGGCCTGTTCTTCTGTTTTAGTTCTGGCTGGCAAGCTGACGCTTAAGCTCTGCGATCAGCCTGTCCTTTTCGTCGAGTGCGGCTTGCATCCGGTTTCTTTCGGCTTGCATCCGGTTTCTTTCGGCTAACATCTGACTTCTTTCAGCTGACATCTGGTCTCTTTCGGCTAGCATCTGGTCTTTTTCAGCTAACATCCGATCTCTCTCAGTTTGGATCTGCATCCTTTCTGCCTTCATCCGGTCGATCTCTGTCTGCATCTCATCCATCATATACTGTTCCGTATTACGGTCTAAAATAGCCAACTCTTCTGAAAACATATTCATCACCTTCTTTGTATCCTGGCATAGTGTATAAAGTTCTTCGTAAAGTTTCTGGAAGAATGGATAGTCCTCTAAAAGTGAGAGAATGGTTCCGGGCTCATCGGAAGAGAGGAATGCAAGCCATGCTTCCAGCCGGTTTCTGATACCATTATTGTGAAGTATTTCCTGAAATATGTCAAGTGGAATGAAAATGTATTTCTGTAGAAGATTGATCTTGATACCCGTATCGGATCTGGCTTCCAGATGGTGAAGGTAGTCATTGGGGAAAGCATGAAATTGAGAGGGGGATTTTTCGTAGAGAACGATTGTGTAGACGTTCTGGATATCTTTATAGCTGAATCTTTTCTCTTCTTTACTGCGCTTTCCGCGCACTCGTTTGTACTGCCTAAGGAGCAGATCGGCAGAGTAGCAGGCGCTGCGCTGTCCGGGAAACATATATCCCAGTCGCTGGATTTCAAGGTTGGCAATGCTTCCATCATCCAGTTCGATCACAATGTCTGTAATGATCAAATAACTTTCGCCGGCGATCCTTGCGGAGTCATTAGGCAGGACAGACCTGATCTTTACAGGCTGATGAAGGAGAAGCGATAGGAAATCTTCCATTCGTTCCGGAGCATACTCGGGATTAAAGATCTCTTTAATGAAGCCATCCGTCAGGATATTAATGCCCTTTTCACCGGAACAGAATGCAAGGAAATGTTCCTGGCGGTCTTTCGTCCATTTGCCGTACATGTCTGAAAGATTGTCTGAACTTCTGATCTCTGCAAGGATTTCTTCTTTTGTGCGGATCTTTGGGAAATAGCTTTTGATGCCCATAGGGCTGTGGGAGACTGCCCAGAGCAGACAGTCTGAATTATAAAGATATTAACATAAATAAATATGAAATGCAATGTGAAATAAAAAAGGCATAAAAAATTCGTAGAGCATATAAGTCTACGAAAAATATGAAGGGGAAAGAAGCAATGCGGTGCGTCCATAGCAGCCATACGGTGTTTAAGGAAAATTAATAAAATCATAAGCCGCTCTTCCTTGACGATTCAGTCAAAAACATATACTATAAGGTCTCTGAAGGTGACACAAGTTGACAGACACAAAAAGGAGGCCTGCATATGGGTATCTATCAGATCATAGCAATTCACAGCCGTCCCTGGTCCCAGCGGGAGATCGTTTTCTTTGGGAGCGTGATCATGGCCGTGGCGTTGCTGCTCCTGGCAGCGGCAGGGATGCGCAGGATCAAGAAAAGCCAGGCGGTCAGTGTGCTGGCTGCGCTGGTCTATATCGTGCTGGTATTTGGATCTACGGTGTTTACGAGAGGCGTGACGGACCGGCAGTTTGAGCTGACGCTTTTCTGGTCGTGGAGGGAGATGCTGGCATACCATGACAGAGACATGCTGCAGCAGATCCTGCTGAACTGCGTGATGCTGGCCCCGGTGGGGATGTTGCTCCCGGCGGCAGCAGGGCGCAGGGTGCGGCCGGCAGCTGCTCTGGCAGTGGGCATGCTCCTGTCGGGGATGATCGAAGCGAGCCAGTTTATCTTCAGGCGGGGGCTTTTTGAGCTGGATGATATCATACACAATTCGCTGGGATGCATGATAGGGTGCATGGCTGCAAACGCTGCGCTTCACTTTTTTCTGCAGAGAAAGAGTCAGCGGGCCGGGGCTGTAAAAGCGGCTGCGGCATGAAAGGAAAATGGATAGAAGTTAAAGACGACAAAAAAAGCAGGCAGCTGTTTGGGACCGGACACTCTTAACAGGGTGAAAGGCCAGGACAGCTACCTGCTTTTTTATTGTTATTTTGTTTCATTGTTTTTTACCGTGTTTTCTAGAAGAGATCTTTTGTATAAATCTGCATATATGTCTCAAAAGAGTCTCTTAAGAAATTGCTAAATCTTCTGATCATATGTGGCACCTCCTCTTTATTTTCAATTGCATTATAGTGTGATCCGGACTATAATTCTTGTCAAAAGAGAAGATAAATCAGCCAAATCTTGCAGGAGGGCCTCATGCATTTTTTCTACGAGTTAAAAGAAGAGCAGATGGAGATCTATGAGAAAGAGTCTGTCCACTACCCGCCCCACATCCACAAGTCCATGGAGTGTATCTATGTGACAAGCGGGACATTGGAGCTTGGCGTGGGGAGGACGCTGTGCCATATGGAGACCGGGGACTTTGGGATTGTTTTTCCCAATGTCATCCACCACTACCAGGTGTTCAGCCGGGGGGAGTCCAGGGCTCTGTATTTCCTGGCTCCGCCATCTTTTGCGGGATTTTATCTGGAGCAACTCCAGACCTGCCAGCCCAAAAACCCGGTGCTTCCGGCAGCGCTTGTACATCCGGATATCCCTTACGCCCTGGAACGTCTGAGGGAGCTGGCCGACCTGGGAGAGGGACAGCAGGGGGAGGCGCTCGGAAAGGCGTTCACCCAGATCATCCTGGCAAGGGCATTTCCTTGTCTTACTCTGCAGAAGCGTGGGGAACAGCCGGGACAGGATATCGTGTACGACATGGTGGCTTATATGGCAGAGCACTATACCGAGGAGGAGATGTCCCTCACCAGGATGGCGCAGGATCTGGGGTACAGCCCCTTTGCCCTGTCCCGTGTTTTTTCTCACACGTTTCACACCAATTTCAACCGGTATTTAAATGAACTCCGCCTGAATCAGGCGTTGTCTCTGATGCAGGATGCGGATGCGTCTGTCACAGATCTGGCTATGAATGCGGGATTTACCAGCATGCGGACCTTCAACCGCGTCTTTCAGGAGCGTTTTCATATGCCGCCCAGAGAATACAGAAAGCGGATGACAGGAAAGGCGGACACTGCAGAAAAATGAGTGAGCCCCGGGGATGCGGTGGATATCTTCCTGTATGTGTGCTAATATGATGGCAGATGAGCAAGAAACAGGGGAAAGGGGAGCTGTGGATGAGCGAAACATATCAGGAGGCAGCCTGGAAAGTGATCCGTGAGGTGGAGAAGGCTGTGGTGGGAAAGGAACAAATCATAGAGAAGATCATGACAGCCATTCTGGCAGGCGGGCACATCCTTGTGGAGGACATGCCCGGAACTGGAAAGACCACAATGGCACTTGCCTTTTCCAGAGCTATGGGACTGAAGGAAAAGAGGGTGCAGTTCACGCCGGATGTACTGCCCTCAGATCTGACAGGATTTACGATCTACAAAAAGGAGCTGGAGAAATTTGTCTACCAGCCGGGGGCGGCTATGTGCAATTTTCTTCTGGCTGATGAGATCAACCGCACATAGCCCAAGACCCAGTCTGCCTTGCTGGAGGTCATGGAGGAAGGGCAGGTGACGGTGGACGGCGTGACAAGGCAGACCGGCCGTCCTTTTATTGTCATGGCCACGGAGAACCCGGCAGGTTCAGCCGGAACCCAGCTGCTCCCGGAGTCGCAGCTGGACCGTTTTATGATCTGTGTGAAAATGGGGTATCCGGACCGGGCGGAAGCGGTGAAGGCTGTCTATGACTTCATCTATGACAGAAGTCTCCGGAAGGGAATGAAAGAATACAGGCCCTTGGAGGAGGAGACCTGCCGGCACATGGCAGGCTTATGGGAAAGCGTCCGGGAGGAGGAGATGATGTGGCTGTATCAGCTTGTGCTGGAGAGCATGTTTTTCCACAAGCGCCCGTCCCGGGAAGAATACAGCAGGGCGATGGATATCTGCCGGCGGACGGAAGCAGAGATGTACAGGGAACTGAAAGGCTGGCAGAAGTGGAAGTATAAATATATCTGGTGCCTGTGATGCCTGGCAGGACAGGCCGGCGTGGCAGAGGACAGGGACAAGGAGGAAGACGTGAAAGAGTACAAGTACATTTTTTTTGATCTGGACGGAACAGTGACAGACCCGGGGATGGGCATCACCAATTCTGTCATGTATGCCCTGAAAGGGTTTGGCATTGAGGAGACAGACCGGACAAAGCTGTACCGGTTTATCGGGCCGCCTCTTGCGGACTCTTTTCAGGAGTTCTATGGATTTACCCGGGAGGAGGCCAGGCGTGGGATCGATCTGTACCGGGAATATTACAGGGACCGGGGCATTTTTGAAAATAGAGTCTACAACGGCATGGAAGAGATGCTGGGCACTTTGAAACAAAGAGGAAAGACGCTGGTGCTCGCAACCTCCAAGCCGGAGCCCTTTGCCCGCGAAATACTGGAGCATTTTCATCTGGCTTCTTATTTTGCCTATGCGGCGGGAGCGACCATGGACGAGACAAGGGTGAAAAAAGAAGAGGTTATCGCCTATGCCATGGAGTCCTGCGGCATCACAGATCCGGGGCAGGTGCTCATGGTGGGAGACCGTCGCCATGATATCGAGGGCGCCAGGGCAAACGGTGTGGACAGCCTGGGCGTTCTCTACGGATATGGAAGTAGAGAGGAGCTGGAGCAGGCCGGCGCCTGCTATCTGGCGGAAAAAGTGGAAGATATTCTAAAAATCGTAAAATAAAAGGGCAGAAAAAAAGATGCACGGCCGCATGTGGGAGTATACTCACTGCGGAATGTGCATCTTTTTCTATGTGACTATATAGCGGATTTCAGCGGCAGCGCTGCTTTTACCTTCTCCACGCCTGCCCCGATGATAGCCTGGGTTCTGGCAGCGGACTCGTCAGCCTCCCCCTTGATGCCGGAAAGTCCGGTGCTCTCCTCCAAGGTGGAGGTATCATTTACCGGAAGGACGGCAAAGGCGGCGCCGGCGTCGGTTTCGTAGCGGTACGTCCACATGGGAGTGAAACCAGCGTCTGTGAGGGTAACCTTTCCTTTCTCATCGCTGGAAAGGGTCAGCGTCAGCATGTAGCTGTCCTCGGTCTCGCCGGTGGGCATTTCCGCCTGCATGTATTCAGCACGCTGGTTGGAGAGGAAGTTGCCGATGGCATAGGCGCAGAGCATCTGGTGCTCTCCGTCTGCGGAGGTCAGCACATCTACCGGCTGGATCACGTGGGGATGGCTGCCGATGAGGGTGTCAATGCCCATGTCGCAGAGCTTCTGGGCGATCTGTGTCTGCTCTTCGGACTGTTGTGTCTGGTACTCTGTGCCCCAGTGCATGTAGGCGATGGTGTACTGGACACCCTCCTCCTTCATGGCGGAAAGGGAGGTCTCTACTTCACTGTAGAATGGATCCGGATTGCTGGGATCAAAGGAATTGATGAGAGCAGATGCCGTGTCTGACAGGGGAATGCCGTTGATGGACTTGGAACCGCTCTGTGCTGTGGTTTCATATACATAGCTGAGCACGCCCACCTTGATGCCGTTTACATCTACTACATTATATTTCTTCTGGTTTTCATCACGGCGCGTTCCCATGTACTGGAGATTTCTCTGCTGCAGCACGTCCATGGTGCGCTGGAATCCGTCGTCCAGCCCGTCGTACACATGGTTGCTGGCCAGATTGACCATGTCAAATCCGCCTCCGGCCAGGGCGTCAGCCAGGGCATCCGGCGCCTTGAACATAGGATAACCGCTGTATCCGGCCTCCTCCCCGGCAAGAGAGGTTTCCGTGGTGACAGTGGAGAAATCTGCTTCCTCGAGGAGAGGGCGGCAGTAGTCAAAAATAGAGTTATAGTTGTAGCTGCCGTCTGAGGAGTTCAGGTACACGCCTGACTCGAGAAAGGGAAGATGGAAAACAATATCTCCGGTAGCTGTCCAGGTGGCGGTTGCTGGTGTGTAAGTCTGGGCCTGGGCGCTGGCAGGCTGGGCTTTCTCTTTTTTACTCTCCTGTCCTTCTGCCGGGAAGAAGACGGACAGCAGGGAGGCAGCCACGATGCCCAGAATGATCGTGGCAAAGACAAAAAGGAAGAATTTCTGGTCATTTTTCTTCCTGGAACGCTTTCTGGAACGCCGAACTTCTGCTGCGGCCTGTTCCCGCGCTTCCTCTGCCCGCTGCATTTCCCGGGCCCTTTTTCTATGGTTCTCAAATTCAGTCATTTCTCTTTTTGAACCGGTATTTTTTTGCGGGCATACCGGCTCCCCTCCCTCTTATGTAATACTTATATTGTACGTCCTCTCCTGTATAAAAACAAGCCCTGAACAGAGGGGGATTTCAGCATTTTCCAGGCTTTTCGTTGCTCTGTCTGTGTCGGGAATGCTATAATATGCATAAGTATGAAAAAGAGCGATGCGGGAGGAGGGCAAAAGTGAGAGTTATAGATTTTAAAGATGCAAGCTGCCGACATTGTTATAAATGCGTGCGGCACTGTGAGGTGAAGGCGATTTCTGTGCAGAATGAGCAGGCCCACATTATGAAGGATCACTGCATTAACTGCGGCCACTGTCTGGAAGTCTGTCCCCAGAACGCCAAAAAATTTGCCAGCGATATAGACAGGGTGAGAGGATACCTGCGCCAGGGAATGAAAGTGATCATCTCCCTTGCCCCTTCCTACCTGGGAGTGCTGGAGTATGAACGGCCGGGGCAGGTTGTCGCGGCGCTCAAAAAGCTGGGATTTTATGCGGTCAGGGAGACGGCGGAAGGGGCGGCCCTTGTGACGGCTGAGTACCAGAAACTGCTGCAGGCAGGGGAGATGTCCAATATCATCACAACCTGCTGTCCCAGCGTCAACGATCTGATCGAGAAATATTATCCGGAGCTTGTCCCACTGATGGCTCCTGTGGTGTCCCCCATGATCGCCCACGGGCGTCTGATCCGCCGGATCTACGGGGAGGACGTAAAGGTGGTTTTCCTGGGCCCCTGTATTGCCAAGAAGGCGGAGGCTGTGGGAGATGAGCGTGTGAGCGGTGCTGTTGACGCTATCCTTACCTTTGAGGAAGTGGTGAAATGGTGGGAGCTGGAGGGCATCGACGTCTCCGCGTGCGAGGAGGAGGCACTGGCGAATCCCTGTCCCATGGTGAACCAGCTCTACCCTGTGGGGGGAGGCATCATCCAGTCTGTGCTGGCAGGGCCGGGAGAGCCCCGGGAAGAACAGGGGCACTATTACAAAGTGGCAGTGGACGGACTGGGAGCCTGCATGGAACTTTTTGAAGAGCTGAAAAAAGGTGAGATCCAGGGCTGCTTCTTTGAGGTCAACGTGTGTGAGGGCGGATGCATCAAGGGCCCTGCCTCTGACAAGTGGAACCGGTCCGCGGTCCGGGCGAAGATGGATGTAGAGCGGTATGCGGTCAAAAGAGGACCGGCAGAGGAAATAGACGGAACAGAAGTGGAGATGCACAAAGTATTTATGGACCGGAGAGTGGAAGATCCCCTGCCCACAGACGAGCAGATGCTGGATGTGCTCCATGCCATGGGAAAATACACAAAGTCCGATGAGCTGGACTGCGGTGCCTGCGGCTATCCAAGCTGCCGCGCCAAGGCCACGGCTGTATTCCAGAAGAAAGCGGAGATCGGCATGTGCCTTCCCAATGCAGTGGCCCAGGCAGAGTCCATGTCCAACATCGTCATGGACGCCACGCCCAGCATGATCTTTATCGTGGACGGGGAGATGCGCATACGGGAGTGCAACAAAAAGGCGCTAAAACTGCTGGAGGTGTCCAGGGAGGAGGCGCTGGACCGGTATATATTTGAATTTTTTGAAGTGGATGATATTGTCCATGTGCTGGACACAAAAGAGCAGATCATAAGAAAGAAGATCCGGCTGGAACCGGTTGGCATGTCCGTGGTGGAGAGCATTATTTACATAGACCATCTGGAGTCAGTCCTTGTCACTTATCAGGATGTATCAAAAGAGGAGAAGGTGAAGGAGCAGCATTACCACCTAAAGATGGAGACGGTGGAGATGGCCCAGAAGGTCATTGACAAACAGATGATGGTGGCGCAGGAGATCGCCGGGCTTCTGGGAGAGACGACGGCGGAGACCAAGGTGACACTGTCAAAGCTGCGGGACTCTATTTTGTTTGAAGAGGAAGATTGATATGAGCGTTTGTGTGGATATTGCATGGAAAAGCCTGAATAAGCATAACGAAGAGCTGTGCGGCGACAAGGTGGAGGTGCTGCATACAGAGGACTCGGACATTGTGATCCTGGCAGACGGCATGGGAAGCGGCGTTAAGGCCAATATTCTGGCCACGCTCACTTCCAAGATCCTGGGGACCATGTTCTTAAATGGGGCGGAGATCGAGTCCTGCGTGGAGACTATTGCCCGGACGCTGCCTATCTGCCAGGTGAGGAAAGTGGCCTACGCCACCTTCAGCATCCTGCAGATCTCCCATGACGGAAGCGCCTATCTTGTGGAATTTGACAACCCCTCCTGCGTGTTTGTGCGGGACCGGCAGATTGTGGATTATCCATATGAAGAGCGTTTCATTGAGGATAAAAAGATACGGGAATACAGGTTCCGGGTACAGATCAATGACTGTTTTGTCCTTATGAGCGACGGCGTGATCTACGCCGGGGTGGGAGAGCTCCTTAATTTTGGCTGGACATGGAAGGACATGGCCCAGTATACTCTGAAATGCACAAAGGAGACGCTCTCCGCCTCCCGGCTTGCGGCCATGCTGTCCCAGGCCTGCTATGACCTCTACGGGGAAAAGCCGGGAGATGACACTACGGTGGCAGTAGTCAGAGTCATCGAGAGGAGGGTGGTAAATATATTTACAGGGCCGCCCACTGACAAGGAGGACGATGAGCAGCTGGTCAGCGACTTTATGAAGTGTGAGGGGAAAAAGGTGGTCTGCGGCGGAACCAGCGCCAATATCGCGGCCCGCGTGCTGAAAAAAGAGATCGTCACATCTGTGAACTACGCCGATCCATCCGTCCCGCCCACAGCCTCTATCGAGGGGCTGGACCTTGTGACAGAGGGCGTGCTGACTCTTGGGAAAGCCCTGGGCATTCTGAGAAAATATGAACAGGATGAATTTGACGAAGAGTTTTTCAACGAGCTGGATGCCGACAACGGGGCTTCCAAACTGGCCAAGCTTCTCATCGAAGAGTGCACAGACCTGAACCTCTTTGTGGGAAAAGCCCTGAATCCGGCGCATCAGAACTCCAACCTTCCCTTTGACCTGAGCGTCAGGATGAACCTGGTGGAGCAGTTGAAAGACTGCGCGGAGAAGCTGGGGAAGACTGTAAAAGTCAAATATTACTAGACAACTGATACAATGGTACACCAATAATGTTAATTGCGGACGTAATACTTTTTAAAAGTATTACGTCCGCAATTGCGTTAGTTGAAATAATCATAGAACCCCGGGAATGAAATGTCTACACAATTGGCACCACTGATCCGGCTCTCGCCGTCGGCGGCGAGAGCCGCCACGGCGAAGGACATGGCGATGCGGTGGTCCAGATGGCTATCGATCACAGCGCCGTGGAGGGGCGAACCGCCCCGGATGATCATGCCGTCGGCTGTGGGAGTGACATCCCCGCCCATGGCCAGCAGATTTTCGGTGACTGTGACGATGCGGTCGCTCTCTTTGACTTTCAGCTCTGCTGCGTCCCGGATCACTGTGGTCCCCTCTGCAAAAGCAGCCAGGACAGCAGCCATGGGGAGCTCATCTATGAGGGTGGGGATGAGACTGCCCTCTATGGTGACACCGTGCAGGGAGCTGTGCCGCACAAGCAGATCCGCGGAGGGCTCCCCGCCGGTCGTCCTTTCATTGAGAAGCGTGATGTCTCCGCCCATGTCCCGGCAGACGGACAGGAAGCCGGCCCGGGTGGGATTGATGCCCACATTTCTGATAAGCAGGCTGGAGCCGGGCACAATGAGCGCCGCGGCGATACAGTAGGCCGCAGAGGAGATGTCCCCGGGCACCACAATGTCCTGAGCGTACAGCTCCCGGCAGGGGCGGATGGAGGCAGTAGCTGTGCCGTCCTCATTTATAATAGAAGAAACATCTGCGCCAAATCCCCTAAGCATCAGCTCCGTGTGATCCCTGGAGAGGGAGGGCTCGGTCACGGAAGTGGGGGAGTCGGCAAAAAGGCCTGCCAGAAGGATAGCTGATTTTACCTGGGCGGAGGCCACTTTTGTGCGGGAATGGATGCCATGCAGCTGCCCCGGTCTGATGGACAGAGGTGCGCAGCCGTTGCCGTGGACACTGCGGATATGGGCGCCCATCTGGGTCAGGGGCTCCAGGATCCGGTTCATGGGGCGGGTGTTTAAAGAAACATCGCCGGAGAGCAGAGAGGGGAAATCCTGGCCTGCCAGAATGCCGGAGATCAGCCTTGTGGTGGTGCCGCTGTTGCCTGTATCCAGCACCGCTTCCTTCAGATCCCCGTCTGGCCCGCCAGTTTTTTGCGCATTGCCGGCGCCTGGGTAGACGCCAAGCCCATGCATCCCCTTACCGTGGACAGCCACCTGGCCCTCGGCAGCGTTTACATCGATCTGTACGCCCAGACGCCGGAAGCAGTCAATGGTGGAGAGGCAGTCCCCTCCCATGAGGAAATTTTGGATCCGGGTAGTGCCCTTGGCAATGGCCCCCAGCATGACTGCCCGGTGGGAGATGGATTTGTCCCCGGGAACCTGGATTTCTCCGGTGAGAGGCTGCCGGGCAGGATAGATGATCTTACTACTGTCTTTCATAGACGATATACCTGTATTTCTGCAGAAGCTGCGCCGCCTTCCTGGAGGAGGCATCGTCGTAGAACTCGATCCGCAGAACCCCTTCTTCAAATTCTCTGTTGTGCACGATCCCTATATTTTTAATGTTGATATTGTTGGAGGCAAGGATAGTGGCAATAGTGGCAATCCCGCCCGCCTCATCGATAATGTCACAGTACACGGCAAACACTTTCTTGATGGGGCCGGAGGAGCCGCCGGGAATGGAATTGCGGTAATTTCTGGAGCTGTCAAAAAGCTGGTACAGCGCCTGGGCATCCCCCTCTGATACGGCCTCCTCTGCCTCCTGGAGCATGTGGATATAGCGCTCCAGAATAAGGGCAATATTCTCCTTGTTGTTCAGGCAGATGT
Source organism: Claveliimonas monacensis (assembly GCF_014982975.1). GTDB lineage: Bacteria > Bacillota > Clostridia > Lachnospirales > Lachnospiraceae > Claveliimonas > Claveliimonas monacensis. The sequence continues at coordinate 80,503 of NZ_JADCKL010000004.1, read as the reverse complement.
GCTGCCACATGGTGGGGGAGGAGGAGGCGATCCGTGTGATGTCCTTGAATCCCCCCGCCGCCAGCTGTTTCATCAGCTCATCCTTTGTGTCCGTGTCCCGCACCAGGCATACAAGGCTGGCGGCGATGATGTGGGGCAGATGGCTGATGGTGCCGGTGATCTGATCATGCTGCCGGTAGTCCAACACAACGGGGAGGGCCCGCAGACTTTCGATAAATGTCTCAAAAGCCGACACCTTTTCCGGGGCCACTTCCTCCGTGGGGGTAAGAATATAGTAGGCGTTCTCAATGAGCATGGCCTTTGAGTTGGAGTAGCCGCTTTTCTCGGATCCGGCCATGGGGTGGCCGCCGATGAAATATTTTCCAAGTCCCATCCGTTCCACTTCCCTGTGGATGCTCGTCTTTACGCTGCCAACATCTGTCAGGATGCAGTCCTCGCCGAGAAACTGGGAAACCTGTTTCAGATAGGCGTTGTTGTAGGACACAGGGGCGCACAGGAAAATGTAGCTGCAGCCCCGGAAGCTGTCGTCAATGTGTGTGGCCGCCACATCGATGACCGACTCCTGTGTGGCCAGCGCCAGTGTTTCCTTATTCTTGTCAAAAGCTGTGATAGTGTAGTCGGGATAGTACTGGCGGATGGCTTTTGCGATGGAGCCGCCGATGAGTCCCAGCCCGATAAATCCGATTTTCTTTTTCTGATCCATGATTTGTTAAGTTCCTCTCTGTAAGCTGCAGGCGCACTGTTTTGCAGAACATATTCTTTATATAAATGCGACTGTTTGATGAAAATTTTACTACGATTGACAGAAGTTGTCAAAATAGTATTGAATTTGTAAAATATGCATGAAATAGTTGTAAAATCAGAAAATTTTTAGTACAATATACCCATGAGATTTTACAAACGCAAGGAGGCAGCTATATGAAGGTTTACAGAACGGACGAAATCAGAAACGTGGTCCTTTTGGGACATGGGGGAAGCGGAAAGACAAGCCTTGTGGAGGCTATGGCTTACGTCTCCGGTGCTATCAGCCGTATGGGAAAAGTGGCGGATGGCAACACCATCAGCGATTTTGATAAAGAGGAGCAGAAACGTAAATTTTCGATCAGTACGACACTGGTGCCCATCGAGTGGGAGAAAGCCAAGATTAATGTTCTGGACACGCCGGGATATTTTGATTTTGTGGGCGAAGTAGAGGAGGCCGTCAGCGCGGCGGACGCGGCCGTCATCGTGGTTTCCGGTAAAGCCGGTGTGGAAGTGGGAACTGAGAAGGCATGGGAACTGTGCGACAAGTACAATCTGCCCCGTATGGTGTACGTGACAGAGATGGACGTGGACGATGCCAGCTTCCGCGAGGTTGTGCAGCAGCTGACAGAACGCTACGGCAAAGTGATCGCGCCCCATTTCCAGCCCATCCGTGAAAATGAGAAACTGGTAGGTTATGTCAATGTCATCAAGAATGCAGGACGCCGCTACACAGGCATCGGTCAGAGAGAAGAGTGCGAGATCCCGGATTACTGCAAGCCCAATCTGGAGATTTACAGAGAAAAACTTCTGGAGGCTGTGGCAGAGACAAGCGAGGAGTTCATGGAGCGGTACTTTGCAGGAGAGGAGTTCTCTGTGGAGGAGATCCGCGCAGCCATGCGTACAGAGGTTATGGACGGAGATATCGTTCCGGTGGCTATGGGATCCAACATCCAGGCCCAGGGCGTTGCCAACCTTCTGTCTGACATCGTCCGCTTCTTCCCCAGCCCGGACTGCAGAAAATGTGCCGGTCTGAACAGGACGACAAACGAGATCTTTGAGGCAGACTACAATTTCTCCGCTGCAAAGAGCGCTTACGTGTTCAAGACCATGGTAGATCCATTTATTGGAAAATATTCCTTCATCAAAGTGTGCTCCGGCGTGCTGAAGGGTGATGACACACTCTACAACACTGCTTCAGATACAGAAGTGAAGCTGGGTAAGATCTACACGATGAACGGTAACAAGCCTGTGGAAGTGAGCGAAATGTTTGCAGGTGATATCGGCGCCATCGCAAAGCTGCCGAACACCCAGACAGGAGACACTCTGTCTGCCAAGACGACACAGGTTGTGTACAGCAAGACAGACTACTCCAAACCCTATACATATATGAAATATGTAGTGAAGAATAAAGGGGATGAGGATAAAGTATCCCAGGCTCTCCAGAGGATGATGGCCGAGGATGTGACACTGAAGGCTGTCAATGACAGTGAGAACCGCCAAAGCCTCCTCTACGGAATGGGCGACCAGCATCTGGAGATCACGGCCAGCAAGCTCCTTTCCAGATACAAATGTGAGATTCTTCTGGAGACTCCGAAGGTAGCCTTCCGCGAGACGATCCGAAAGAAATCCGATGTGGATTCCAAGTACAAGAAGCAGACAGGCGGCCACGGCCAGTATGGTCATGTAAAGATGCGCTTTGAGCCGTCAGGAGATCTGGAAACGCCATATGTATTCGCAGAGGAAGTTGTGGGAGGGGCTGTGCCAAAGAACTACTTCCCGGCAGTGGAGAAAGGACTTCAGGAGTCCGTGCAAAAGGGACCTCTGGCCGGATACCCGGTTGTGGGTGTCAAGGCCGTGCTCTACGATGGCTCCTACCATCCGGTAGACTCCTCTGAGATGGCATTCAAGACAGCCACCATTCAGGCATTCAAGAAAGGCTTTATGGAGGCAGACCCGATCCTTCTTGAGCCCATCGCTTCTGTGAAAGTGAACGTGCCGGACGACTATACAGGAGATATCATGGGTGATCTGAACAAGAGAAGAGGACGGGTGCTTGGCATGACCCCGGTGAGCGGCGGACGCCAGATCATTGAGGCGGATGTGCCTATGACAGGCATGTTTGGCTACTGCACCACACTTCGCTCCATGACAGGCGGAAGAGGAACATATGAGTATACCTTTGCCCGCTATGAGCAGGCTCCTCACGATGTGCAGGAAGAAGAAATTGCCAAGAGAGCTGCAGAGGATTAGAAGGAAAAGCCTGCTGATCTATAGACATTCTTCCGCAAACTCATAGATAAAAAAGCGGGTGTAAAAATAGCACAAAAATCGGCTGCGGCGGCATACATTTTTTTGTGATGTATGCTGCCGTTTTCATGCCCTTTTCTGTATTGCGGTTCAGATATAAAAGTGCTATAATCCTGTTGCTGTATATCAAAAAGATACAGAGGTTCTAAAGAGAATATGGAAAAAAGAGGTATAAAAAGGTGAAGATAGTTATCATTGGCGACGGAAAGGTGGGGCATAAGCTTTGTGCCCAGTTGTCAGAAGAGGATTATGATATCGTATTGATCGACCAGAACGCGGGAAAGCTGAAAAAAGCGCTGAATCGGATGGATATTTTTTGTATTACCGGTGACGGGGCCAACGTGGAGGTACAGAAGGAAGCGGACGTTCCTCACGCAGATCTGGTTATCGCCTGCGCATCCACAGACGAGCTCAATATGCTGAGCTGCCTGCTGGCAAAAAGACTGGGTGCAAAACATACCATTGCCAGGGTGAGAAACCCTGTCTATTACCGTCAGATCGGACTGTTAAAGGACGATCTTCATCTGAGCATGGCAGTCAACCCGGAGCTGGCCGTGTCCCACGAGATCGCCAGGGTGCTCCTGTTCCCGGACACAAGCAAAGTGGAGACATTTGTAAAGGGGAGAGTGGAGCTTGTGGAGTTTGGTATCCGGCCGGACAGCAGACTGAAAGACCTGTCCCTTGCCGAGATTTATCGCAGGTTTCAGATCCGTATCCTTGTCTGTGCAGTGAGACGTGGGAAGGAAGTCTTTATTCCAAACGGAGATACGATCCTTCGGGAGGGAGACAGGATCCATATCGCTGCTACCCACAGGGAGCTGGAAAATTTCTTTAATGCACTGGGAAAGAGGACTGGGAAAGTCCGCAATGTCCTGATCTGCGGAGGAGGCGGAGTCAGCTACTATCTGGCGCACCAGCTTCAGCACAGCAGGATGCACGTGAAGATCATAGAGAAGGACTACGCAAGATGTGAGAAGCTGACAGAGCTTCTGCCGGAGGCTACCATCATTCACGGGGATGCCACGGACCATGACCTTCTGATCGAGGAAGGCATTGAGAGTGCAGACGCTCTCATTGCGCTCACCGGCATGGATGAGGAGAATATCATCATGGCCCTGTTTGCCAAGACGCAGAATGTGCCTAAGATCGTTGCCAAGGTCAACGAGGATTCCAGAGCACAGATGGTGGAGGGACTGGGCATTGACAGCATTGTGTCAGCCAAGAGCGTGACGGCAGACGCGATCCTGAGCTACGTGCGTGCCAGAAGGAAATCCATCAAGAGTGCCAATGTAGAGACACTGTACCGACTGGTGGAGGGCAAGGTGGAAGCCCTTGAGTTCCTGATCCGCCAGGAGTGTGAATACACAGATATTCCGCTGAAGGATCTGCCCATAAAACCGGAGTACCTGATCGCCTGTATCGGACGAAAAGGCAGCATCGTCATTCCCGGCGGAGATGACTGCATCCAGGTGGGCGACAGTGTCGTGATCGTCACGACTGAGCGCGGGACAGAAGACTTACGAGAGATGTTTCGCAGATAGAGGTAGACAGACATGAATAAAAAAATGATTGTACATATACTGGGAAAAATGATGGGGGTGGAAGCGCTTCTGCTTCTGCTCCCGGCTTTTGTGGGATGGATTTACGGCGAGAGCTGTGCCATCTGGTTTGTTGTCACGGCAGCCATCCTTTTTGTGTTTTTCCTTCTGACAGGCCTTAAGAAGCCGGGGACTCCCGGACTTTATGGAAAGGACGGACTTTTTATCGTTTCCTCGGCATGGATCCTCTGGTCTCTGTTCGGTGCCCTTCCCTTTTTCCTGTCCGGCTCCATTCCGAACTACATGGATGCCTTTTTTGAGACCGTGTCCGGATTTACAACGACAGGCTCCACCATCCTGAAGAATGTGGAAGTCCTGCCCCACTGTATGGCATTTTGGAGAAGCTTTACTCACTGGGTGGGAGGTATGGGCGTGCTTGTCTTTGTCATGGTGCTGACTAATCTGGATAAGCAGAGTTCCATCCACCTGATGCGTGCGGAAGTGCCCGGACCGGAGAAGGATAAGCTGGTGCCCAAAGCAAGGGAGACAGCCCAGATCCTCTACGGTATGTATTTTGTGTTGACAGTGATACTTGTCGTGCTTCTGATGGCAGGAGGCATGAATCTGTTCGACTCTCTGGTCCACGCCTTCGGAACTGCGGGAACCGGCGGATTCTCAAACTATGCAGCCAGTGTGGGCCATTTTGACAGTGCCTACCTGGATGGGGTGATTACCGTGTTTATGATCCTCTTTGGCATTAACTTTAATCTTTATTTTTTCCTGGCTATCAGGGAATTTAAGCTGGCCATCACTAATGAGGAGCTGCGTGCCTACCTGATCATCATCGGCGCGGCCATTGCGGCTATCACAGCTAATATTTACCATATATATGGATCTGTGCTGGAGGCATTCCGTTACGCAGCCTTTCAGGTGGCGTCCATTATCACCACCACAGGATACGCTACGGCGGACTATAACCTGTGGCCGGTATTTTCCAAATGTGTGCTGGCGGCCCTTATGATCGTGGGAGCCTGTGCTTCCTCCACCGGCGGCGGGATCAAGGTGTCACGCCTTCTGATCGCTCTGAAGAGCATTGGAAAGGAAGTTAAACAGATGGCCCATCCCAAGTCCGTTAACGTGGTGCGCTTAAGCGGCAAAAAGCTGGGTGAGGACACGATCCACAATGTGTATATCTATCTGATGGCCTATGCAATCCTCGCCATTGTTTCTGTGCTGCTGGTATCTATAGACAATTTTGATTTTGAGACCACAGTGGGTTCTGTGCTGACAACCATCGGCAACGTGGGACCGGGACTTGGCCTGACAGGGCCGGTGGGAAGCTTTGCGGACTACTCCATGTTCTCAAAATTTGTATTTTGTATTGATATGTTGGCCGGAAGGCTTGAAATATTCCCCTTTTTGATGTTATTCTCATATATGTGGAGAAAGAAATTCTAACTCCCTCAAAAAGGAGGAATTATGAAAAAGAGTAAAAAGATCATTTTGGGTATTGTGCTGGTGCTTCTTGCATGTCTCTACTATTATATTGCGCTTCCGGCATTCAATATCCATTCTTCGGACACCTGGTTTTTCCTTCTCTTCCTGCTTGTTGTCATTGCTGTTGTTTACGGTGCAAGAAAACGGCTGGGAAGAGGGGAGATCAGACAGTCCCGTCCTATGAAGATCTTCCTCGGGCTGATCCTTGGGGTCGGCATCGTGTATCTTGTCGGTACGCTTCTCTCTTCCCCTGTCATTAACGCAAAGAAATACCAGAAGCTCATGACAGTGGAGGAAGGAGATTTCACTGAAGATATAGAGGAACTGTCTTTTGACCAGATCCCGCTTCTTGATAAGGACTCGGCAGCGATCCTTGGCGACAGGAAAATGGGAAGCATGGTGGATATGGTCTCCCAGTTTGAGGCGGATGACATTTACAGTCAGATCAATTATCAGGATCGTCCGGTCAGAGTTACCCCCCTTAAGTACGCCAGTCCCATCAAGTGGCTGACCAACCAGTCGGAAGGCATCCCGGCCTACATTCTCATCGACATGGCCAGCCAGAACACAGAGCTTGTGAAGCTGGACGAGGGCATAAAGTATTCCACAAGTGAATACTTCAACCGGAATATCCATCGGCACCTCAGATTTGCCCACCCTACTTATATCTATGGGGAACTGAGTTTTGAGATTGACGAGGATGGGGTTCCCTACTGGATCGCCCCGGTGAAAAAATTTAATATTGGCCTGTTCGGCGGAGAGACTGTGGGAAAAGTGGTTCTCTGCAATGCCGTGACGGGAGAGACGACCACCTACGATGTGGAGGACGCCCCCCAGTGGATCGACCGGGTATACTCGGCAGATCTTCTGGTGGAACTTTTTGATTATTATGGTACACTGCAGCATGGTTTCCTGAACAGTGTACTGAGCCAGAGAGACTGCCTGCAGACAACAGAAGGCTACAATTATCTTGCCCTGGACGACGACGTGTGGATGTACACAGGCGTGACATCTGTCAACGGCGATCAGTCCAATGTGGGATTTGTCCTTGCCAACCAGAGGACGATGGAGACCAAATACTACGAGGTGGAGGGCGCCACTGAGGCTGCGGCCATGGGCTCGGCGGAAGGGCAGGTACAGAACCTGAAGTACCAGGCAACATTTCCTCTGCTTCTGAATATTGCTGACGAGCCCACTTACTTTATAGCGCTGAAGGATGACGCTGGCCTTGTGAAAAAATACGCCATGGTAAATGTGCAGAAATACCAGATCGTAGCTGTCGGCGACAGCGTCAGCCAGTGCCAGGAAAATTACCGGGAGCTTCTTGTGAGCAATGGCATTAAAGCTGAGGCGGAGGCTGAGGTGGCTGAGAAAATGACAGTCACCGGCGTGATCACCAGGATGGCAGAGGCTGTTGTGGAGGGAAATTCCCACTACTATGTGCTGGTGGAGGGCTCCGACGAGATCTTTGATGTGTCCGTGGCGGACTGCCTGGATATTATCCGCTATGAGGAGGGGCAGAGTATCACTCTGGAATATCAGGAGGGATCTGCGGTTAACAAAGTCACATCTATAAAGTAGCAGAAAGGTTTTTGCATAAAGGAGAAGTAAGATGAGAGAGATGCCATGGAGATAAGTGTACTGCTGGCAGAGCAGATCACCGTTCTTTTTTTCATGGGACTGGTGGGTTTTCTGGCAGTAAAGGCAGGGAAATTTAAAGAAGAGGACAGCAGGATCATTTCAAACGCAGTCGTATATATCTGTTCCCCTTGTGTCATCATAAACGCGTTTCAGATCACGTTTACGCCGGACAAGCTCAAGGGGCTCCTGCTGGCAGTAGGAGCCGCTGTCCTTGTACACATTATACTGATTGGCGGAGGAAAACTTCTCTCGGGTCCGCTGCATCTGAACGGCGTTGAGAAGGCTTCGGTTGAGTACAGCAACGCCGGGAACCTGATCGTGCCCCTGGTGTCGTCTGTTCTGGGAGAAGAGTGGGTTTTTTACACAACAGCCTATATTATCGTGCAGACAGTTCTTATCTGGACCCACGGACAGTCTGTGATCCGCCAGGGACAGGAAAAAGACTACAGAAAAATACTTCTCAATCCAAATATTATCGCTATTGCAGTGGGGTTTATCCTCTTTGCCACAGGCATACATCTGCCCTCGGTTGTGGGGCAGTGTATCAGCGGTTTCGGGGATATGATCGGACCGGCCAGTATGCTGGTGGTTGGTATGATCATCGGAAATGTGAACCTGGGATGGGTGTTCCGGCAGAAGAGACCGTATCTCATCTGTTTTATACGGCTTGTACTCTTCCCGGTGATCACCATACTTATCTTTGCCCTCAGCGGGGCAGAGCGCCTGCATCCAGATGCAGAATATATTCTGATGGTGGTGCTGTTGGCTACAAGCGCGCCGGTGGCGGTCATGGTGACCCAGCTTGCCCAGATCCACGGAAGAGACGCCAGATACGCAAGCGTGATCAACGTCATGTCCGTGATCTTCTGTATTGTTACGATGCCTCTGATGGTGCTTCTATACGAAGCAGTCATCTGACAGGCTCAGTATAAAAAGTGAAAAAACAAAGGATGGAAAAAAGAAATGGGAATTACAGAGGTTTTGCAGTTACTAGGGGGACTTGCCCTGTTTCTGTACGGTATGCAGATGATGAGTACCGGACTGGAGACAGCGGCGGGAAACAAAATGAAGACGATCCTGGAGAAGCTGACATCCAACCGTATTATGGGAGTCATTGCCGGAGCTGTGATCACAGCAGTGATCCAGTCCTCCTCAGCCACTACAGTCATGGTGGTGGGATTTGTTAATTCAGGACTTATGACACTTCAGCAGGCAGTCTGGGTGATCATGGGAGCCAACATCGGTACCACCATCACAGGACAGCTTATCGCTCTTGACATTGGAGTCCTTGCACCGTTGCTTGCGTTTATAGGTGTAGCCTGCATCATGTTCGTAAAGAAGGAGAAAGTAAAGCATATCAGCGAGGTCATTGCAGGTTTCGGTGTGCTCTTCATCGGTATGGATATGATGGGAAGCGCCATGGTGCCCCTGCAGAGCTCCGAGGTATTTATCAACTTCATGACCAGCCTGTCCAATCCGCTGGCCGGTATTGCTATTGGAGCGATCTTTACGGCGATTATCCAGTCCTCTTCTGCGTCCGTGGGTATTCTGCAGGCGCTGGCTATGGCAGGACTGGTGCCGCTTCACAGTGCAGTCTTTATCCTGTTTGGACAGAATATCGGTACATGTATCACAGCTGTGCTGGCATCTATTGGTACAAAGACAAACGCAAAGCGCACCACGATCATTCACCTGATGTTCAATATTATTGGATCTGTTCTGTTTACGATCATTTCGATCGCCACACCGTTTGTGGATATTATGGCGACAACAGCACCGGGGAACCCGGCGGCCCAGATTGCAAATGTGCATACAACCTTTAACATTGTGACAACGATTCTGCTTCTGCCGTTTGGTACATACATGGCAAAGCTGGCGACAAAGATCCTGCCGGAGAGCGAGAAAGAAAAAGAAGAAGTCAAGCATCTCAAGTACATTACTCCTTTTGAGACCAGCTACCAGGTAGGTCAGACTGCTATCATGCAGGCCCAGGTAGAGCAGGAAGTAGACCGTATGACAGATATGGTAAGAAAAAATATTGAGGACAGTTTTGAGGCGCTTCTTTCATCTGATATCGGTAAAAGTGAAGAGATCGATGACAGAGAAGAGTATATCGATTATCTCAATGTGGAGATATCAAGGTATATTGTGCATGTTATGTCCTCGGAGACAGGCAGCCAGGATCTGGTAAATATCAGCGGCTACTATACAGTGGTCAGCAACCTTGAGCGTATCGGGGATCATGCCATGAATATCGCCGGATATGCAGCAAATCTGAAAAAGTGGAAACAGACGTTTTCAGAGGAGGCTCTCGGTGAGATCGGCAGAATGCGGGATATGTGTCTGAAGACCATTGATGATATCCGTGATTTTACACAGGGCAGAAAAGATAAAATCCTGGAAAAGACAGCGAAAAATGAGCAGAAGATCGATGATATGAGAGATGATTACAGAGAGAAGCAGGTGGCGCGTATGCAGAAGGGCACCTGCCAGGCAGATACAGGCATCATCTACTCCGAGATTCTGACAGACTTCGAGCGTATCGGCGACCATGCCCTGAATATCGCGCAGAAATACAATGAGATAGCATGACAGTAAAGATATAAAAACAGAAAAAAGCTTCGGTTCAGTTTCACAACTGTTCCGAAGCTTTTTTAGTCGTTTGTTCAGAATAAATTCCCCGGCCTTTTAGTTTAATACTTTGCAGTCGGTAAGATCTACATTTGAAAGCTCGCTCTTGTCTGCGCTGATGCTCACATAGAAGTCGATGCCGCACTGTGCGGAGATCCCTTTCAGACGCTCTACAAATTTAGGCATATCCTCGGCCTTGATGTGGTCTCTCTTGAGAATGCCGTCAATGAAGATGCACTCTACATCGTGGTTGGCGCTGTACATGCCGTACAGGAAACCTATGTACTCGTCAATGTTCTTGATGGCCTCATAATCATCCATACATACAACGCGAATGTCGAATGTCACGCTGCTTGTGTCACGGTGACTGTTTTTGATAAAAACTACGTTGCCGTTACATGCCTTTGCCTGCTGATTTGCAAGCTCGATCATCTGCTGGGTCTTGCCGCTGCCTTTTGGTCCTGTCAATAAATTTACCATGGGAAACACTCCTTTTTTTATGTATTTGACATACGTATTTTTCTTAACATTTATTATACATGAATTTAATCAGATACACAATATAAATATTTGTATAGATGACAGAGAAAAAAACCCCGGATTTCACACGGCTGTAAAATCCGGGGTTTTGTCTTTAGTTCCAGAAATCTGTCTTGTCCTTCAGCTGAATGTCAGCAGCCTTAAAGACAGGATTTTTTCCTTCTTTTTTCTGATTGGCATAATCTCTGAGACAGCGGATGGCTGGCTTGCTAAGTATGATGATGACAGGAAGGTTGATAAGTGCAAGGAAGCCCATGATCACGTCTGCCGTGGCCCATGCAACGGAGAACTCCATGAGGGCGCCGCCAAATACAACAACAGTAGCAAAAAGGCGGAAAACAGTCAGCAGTTTTTTCCCCGGCTTTTTGTCGCACAGATAGCCAAGTCCCATCTCCGCATAAAAGTAGTTGCCGATGAGTGTGGTGAATGCGAAGAGGAACAGCGCGATTGTGATGAAGGTGGTTCCAAAGCTTCCCAGTGTCTCCGCTGCCGCGGCCTGTACCCAGGGCATACCTTTCAGAGCATCGCTGGGCGCAACACCGGAGCAGAGAAGCATGAAGGATGTGGCGGAACAGATGAGGATCGTATCAATAAATACAGACAGCATCTGCACAAGTCCCTGCTTTACAGGGTGGGATACAGAGGCGCTGGCTGCCGCGTTGGGAGCAGAACCAACACCGGCCTCGTTGGAGAACAGTCCCCTCTTGATACCCTGCATGATACATGATCCGGTAAATCCGCCGAAGATGGCCTGAAAGTCAAATGCGCTGCTGAAGATGGAAATGAACATCTGCGGGATCAGATTAAAATGGGTTATTACGATAAACAGCGCGACTGCCAGGTAGAAAATTCCCATTACCGGAACCAGAACGCCTGTGATCTTTGAGATCTGTGTGCTTCCGCCGAAGATACAGATACAGAAGATGACTGCCAGGATGACGCCGATGATCACCGGTGTGGTGGACTCGTTAAAGAAGCTGTACGTTCTGAAGGAGTCCGCAATGTTGAAGGATGCCACCATGTTGAAACCGACCATGTAGGTGAGGATCAGGAACACGGCAAATACTCCGCCCAGCCAACGCTTTTTCAGAGCAGCCTGGATGTAGTAGGCGGGTCCTCCGTAGCAGGTGCCGTCCTGTGCTTTTCTTTTGTAGATCTGTGCCAGAGTACTCTCGATGAATGCAGATGCACTCCCCAGGATGGCTGTCAGCCACATCCAGAATACTGCGCCCGGGCCGCCGATGCAGATGGCGGTGGAGATACCTGCAATATTTCCCGTACCTACTCGTGAAGCGGTAGAAACCATCAGAGCCTGGAAGGAGGAAAGTCCGTCGTCATTGTCCTTTGGCTCCATAACAACGCGAATGGATTCGCGCAGCATGCGAAACTGTACACCTTTTGTTCTGATTGTAAAATAGATGCCTGTCCCAAGAAGCAGCACGATCAGAATGTAGGAGTATAACAGGTCGCTCAAGGTGTTGATAATCTGTGCAAACATGTTTGCCCCTCTCTTTCTTTTGTTTTATTTTTTTATATTTATGTGGTGAAAATAAAGTCGGATATCTGCCGGAATAGCCTGGAATACAGACGAATGCAGATCTGACGGCAGACCACTATATCATATCGCAATTCCCTATAGTTTGTCCAGATAAAAATAGTATGAAATGCAACTTATATGTTTCTGTACTAAGAAAATACAGAGTGAAATCTGGAAAATCCGGGCTGAAAACTTGACAGACGGGCTTCCTATGGTAAAATTAGAAATAGTGTACATTTACGCAAATTATTAGGAGGAATGAACAATGGCAGTACCTTATAATCATAAGGCGATCGAGAAGAAGTGGCGGGAAAACTGGGAAAAGAACCCGGTGAATACCAAAGAAGATAAGAACGGCAATAAGCGTGAAAAATATTACTGTCTGGACATGTTCCCGTATCCTTCCGGAAACGGGCTCCATGTAGGACATTGGAGAGGATATGTGATCTCTGACGTGTGGAGCAGATACAAACTGCTGCAGGGATACTATATCATCCATCCCATGGGATGGGATGCTTTTGGCCTTCCGGCTGAGAACTATGCTATCAAGATGGGCGTGCACCCGGCAAAGTCCACGGCTGAGAACATCAAACATATCAAAGAGCAGATCAACCAGATTGCGGCCCTCTACGACTGGGATCTGGAGGTCAATACGACAGATCCGAACTATTATAAGTGGACACAGTGGATCTTTGTGAAGATGTTCAAAGCGGGCCTGGCATATGAGAAGGAATTCCCCATCAACTGGTGCCCATCCTGTAAGACAGGACTTGCAAACGAGGAAGTTGTCAACGGAAAATGTGAGCGCTGCGGTACAGAGGTGACCAAGAAGAACCTCCGCCAGTGGATGCTGAAGATCACAGCCTACGCAGAGCGTCTCTTAAATGATCTGGACAAACTGGACTGGCCGGAGAAAGTAAAGAAGATGCAGACAGACTGGATCGGCAAATCCTACGGCGCTGAGGTGGACTTCCCGGTAGAAGGCAGAGAGGAGAAGATCACCGTCTACACCACCCGCCCCGACACGCTGCATGGCGCGACTTTCATGGTGCTGGCGCCGGAGCATGAGCTGGCGGCCTCTCTGGCTACACCGGAGAATAAAGAGGCTGTGGAAAGATATATCTACGAGGCTTCCATGAAATCCAATGTGGACCGTATGCAGGACAAGGAAAAGACAGGTGTGTTCACAGGAACCTATGCCATCAATCCGCTGAACGGTGCGAAAGTGCCGATCTGGCTCTCTGACTATGTACTGGCAGATTACGGTACCGGAGCCATCATGTGTGTGCCTGCACACGATGACCGTGACTTTGAGTTTGCGAAGAAATTTGATATTCCGATCATCCAGGTTATCTCAAAGGATGGAAAAGAGATTGAGAATATGACAGAGGCCTACACAGAAGCGTCCGGAATTATGATCAACTCCGGCGAGTGGAACGGCATGGAGTCCTCCGTGCTGAAGAAGGAAGGTCCCCACATTATAGAAGAAAAAGGTATCGGACGTGCCACAGTGAACTACAAGCTGCGCGACTGGGTATTCTCCCGCCAGCGCTACTGGGGTGAGCCCATCCCTATCGTACACTGCCCGGACTGCGGCGCTGTGCCCGTGCCGGAGGAAGAGCTTCCGCTGCAGCTGCCGGATGTGGAGTCCTATGAGCCCACAGGAACAGGCGAGTCACCATTGGCAGCCATTGACGAGTGGGTGAACTGCAAGTGTCCGGTCTGCGGAAAACCGGCCAAGAGAGAGACAAACACCATGCCTCAGTGGGCAGGATCTTCCTGGTATTTCCTCCGCTATGTGGACAACCACAATGACAAGGAGCTGGTTTCCAGGGAGAAGGCAGACGCCCTCCTGCCGGTGGATATGTATATCGGCGGCGTGGAGCACGCGGTGCTTCACCTTCTGTACTCCAGATTTTATACAAAATTCCTCTGTGACATCGGAGTGATCGACTTTGACGAGCCCTTTACCAAGCTGTTCAACCAGGGTATGATCACTGGAAAGAACGGCATCAAGATGAGCAAATCCAAGGGAAATGTCGTCTCCCCGGACGACCTTGTCCGCGACTACGGTTGCGACTCCCTGCGTATGTACGAGCTCTTCGTGGGGCCGCCGGAGCTGGATGCAGAGTGGGATGACAGAGGGATTGACGGTGTGTACCGTTTCCTCAAGAAAGTCTGGAACCTGCTTCAGGACAGCAAGGAGAAAGACATCAAGGCCACAAAAGATATGCTCAAGGAGCGCCACAGACTGGTTTACGACGTGACCACACGTCTGGAGAACTTCAGCCTGAACACGGTCATCTCCGCATTTATGGAGCACACCAACAGCCTGGCCGCCATCGCCAAGAAAGAGGGCGGCGTGGACAAGGAGACCCTGGAGACTATGGCAGTGCTTCTGGCGCCCTTCGCACCTCACATGGCAGAGGAGATGTGGGAGGAGCTGGGCCACACAGAGACTGTCTTCCACGCAGGATGGCCGAGCTATGACGAGGAAGCCATGAAGGACGACGAGGTAGAGATCGCTGTCCAGGTCAACGGAAAGACAAGGGCAGTTGTGGCTCTTCCTGCTGATGTGTCCAAAGAGGACGCTATTGCAAAAGGAAAGGAAGCTGTCCAGGATAAACTGACCGGAAACATTGTGAAAGAGATCTATGTGCCGGGAAGGATCATCAATATTGTAGTAAAATAGTGACATAGACGATAGAAATTTAGTCAGAGGCAGCCGCCGGCGGGCTCTTAAGGGAGCGGGCAGGGCGGCTGTCTTTTTGCGCCTTTTAGAGAAGAGACTGTATCTGCGGAAAAAGAGAGAAAAAAGCAGCCATGTGTATTATAATAGGAGTAAGATAGAGGGAGGTTGATAGGATGTTTTTGAGCGAAAAGGAATACGGGCATGCAGTTGCTGTCCTGTCCGGCAAAGTGGAGAAAACGCCCTTTTTTGCCGAGGTGGAGCAGTGGTTTAAAAATGCGTTCAGACTGCAGCTCTACGACTATTACTGTGACTGTACCAATGGGGGCCTTCCCCGGGTTCGTCTGCTCCTCTGGGATCGGGGCTGCGCCGGGAAGATGAAGAGGGGAGCAGAGTTTGATGAGAAAAAACAGAGGCGCATAGCCGGGGAATTTGCCAATCTGTGCAGAAAATATGACGTGCACCCAGATTACCACAGACCGCAGGATGTTTTTGTTTGTTATGATACATTAAAAGATGAGATGCAAAAGAGAGTGCTTCGGCAATGCGCCGGGGAACTGAAAGCGCTGGAGGTCCCTGATATATGGCGGGTGGAGATTATCTTTGACAGGGTGCATATCTTTTTCGGGACAGATGAGCAGGAGGCCCTGCACCGCCGGGATGGCGTGTGCGGCAGTGTGAAAAGAGAAGTGGAGGAGATCGTAAAACAAAAGGACGTATTTGGAGCTTTTGAGGACGGGGTGCAGTGTGTGTTCACAAGCCGACAGACTTTGGATGAAAAATATGATGGAAAGATGTTCTATTACACAAGATAGCCGATAAGGAGGTTGGATCATTGGAGAGATGTAAGTGGTGCATGTGCAACGAAAAGATGATCCGGTATCACGATGAGGAGTGGGGTGTTCCCCTGTATGATGACCGGAAACAGTTTGAGTTCCTGATGATGGAGGTCATGCAGTGCGGCCTGAACTGGAATATGATGATACAGAAACGGGAGATTTTTCAGCAGTGCTTTGACGGGTTTGACTTTGATAAAGTGTCAGCCTACGGAGAGGAGGATGTGAGCCGGATCATGGAGACGGAGGGGATGATCCGCTCAGAGAGAAAGATCCGTGCTGTCATACACAATGCCCGGTGCTTCCAGAAGATCCGGGAGGAGGCGGGCTGTTTCAGCGACTACCTGTGGAGTTTCACAGGAGGAAAAACCTATGTCTATCCGGCGCACCAGACAGAGGGGATGCCGGCCAGCAATGACTTGTCGGATCAGATCAGCCGGGATTTGAAAAGGAGAGGGCTGAAATACATGGGATCTATCACCGTGTATTCCCACTTGCAGGCATGCGGGATGATTAATGATCACCAGAGAGACTGCTTCCGGTATGAGGAACTGCTGAAGCTGGCGGATGTGGAGGAGAGAGAAGAAAAAGAACAGTGAGAGGGGGGGCAGGAGATATGCTCACAATTTTTAACAGGGAGAGCCTGTGGATCGGAAGAGACCTGACACGTTTTAATGCGATCAGGGATGTGCTGGAGAGGGAGCGTATTCCCTACACTTACAAGACGAGAAACAGCGGAGGCAATTGGGGGGGCCATGGCACAGCCCGGGGGACTCTGGTGAGTATGATCAGTCCGATTGATATCATGTACGAGTATGAGATTTTTGTTCTGAGAACAGACCTGGACAGAGCCAGGTATTTTATCAATACACAGTAAGCGAGGGCAGATCTATTTTTCCTGGGGATGAGAGATATAGAAGGAAAGTGAGGAGGAAAACATGCTTGAGATAGAGAGTTGGACAGAACATTTTATACAGGTATTAAGGGAAACTTTTGGAGAGCGGATCTGGTTTGCGGGCCTTCAGGGAAGCCGGGGGAGGGGAGAGGAGACCGAAGGAAGCGACATTGACCTGGTGGTGATTCTGGATGAACTTACACCCGGCGACATACGGACTTATGATAAGATGCTGGATGGGCTGCCGGACAGAGAGCTTGTCTGTGGATTTCTCTCCGGGAAAGCAGAACTTTTTAAATGGGAACCGTCAGATCTTTTCCAGTTCTATTATGACACAAGGCCGATTGTGGGAAGTCTGGATGAGCTGCTGGAGCGGATTGACGAGGAAGCGGTGCGCCGGGCAGTCAGGCTGGGAGTGTGCAATATTTACCACGGCTGCATACACAACATGCTGTACGACAGACAGGAGGAGATCCTGAAGGGACTGTACAAGGCGGCCTCCTTTGTGGTGCAGGCCATCTGCTTTTTACAGACGGGGAAATATACGAGGAAACAGAAGGATCTGCTTGACATAGCCGGGAAAGAGGAACAGAATATTGTCAAAACATTCCTGGCGCTGAAGGCAGGCGGAAAGGCGGACCTTGGAGAAATGTCGGACAGGCTGCTTCTGTGGGCCCAGGGGTGGATCAACAGACTGTAAGGAGGAAGGACAGATGATAGAGGATAAGGACTATATCATGCGCCTTACCCACGAGATCGCGCGCATGCTCATAAGACTAATATTTGGCAGGGATATCGACAAGGAGGACGAGCTTCCGGTCTCTGTGGAGAGACTGCAGCAGTTTAAAAAGCTGACCGCCATGATAGACGACGGTCAGATCAACGAGGCGGAAAATCAGCTCCTGGACGAGCTGGACCCGGACAGCCAGTCCTACTTTGAGATGGCTCTCCGCTTTTATGAGAAGCTGGGGTGCAAGAGCGAGGAATTCCTGGAGGAGCACGGCTTTACCCAGGATGAGGTGGTGGACGGAATGAAATACATTGTGGATTGCTACGGATACGGGGACCTGTGGGACCCGGTGAGCAGGTGAGAGGATGAAAAAGGTGATCGTGATAGGATGCCCCGGCGCGGGGAAAAGTACCTTTGCCCGGAAGCTGCGGGAGAGGACATCGCTGCCTTTGTATTACCTGGATATGATCTGGCACAGGGCTGACGGCACCAACATTTCCAGGGAAGCGTTTGTCAGGCAGGTAAGTGAGATTGTAGGCGGAGAACAGTGGATCATAGACGGCAACTATCTGAATTCCCTGGAAATGAGGCTTCAGGAGTGCGACACGGTTTTTCTCCTGGACTATCCCACGGAGCTCTGCCTGGACGGAGCCAAAGAGCGCATAGGGAAAAAGAGGGAGGACCTGCCCTGGGTGGAGAAAGAGTTTGACCGGGAATTCCGCCAGTGGATCGTGGATTTCCCGGAGGACCAGCTCCCCCGTATCTACGAGATGCTGGAAAAATACAGAGACAGCAGGGATATTTTTGTCTTCAGGAAAAGAGAAGATGCGGACGCGTATCTGGCTTTGCTGGAACAGAGGAAATAAAGGGAAATGAGCAGGAAAACGAAAGGGAAAGGGTTATGGATCTTTTGAGGACAGCCCTTCTTCAGATTGCTCCCTGCGGTTCTCAGGAGGGGAATCTGAAAAAGGGAGTGGAGTACTGTGAAAAAGCAAAAGAGATGGGAGCCCACATTGCTCTGTTTCCGGAGATGTGGAGCTGCGGCTATGATATATGCAGCAGGCCTTTTGAAGAGTGGAAGAAGGAGGCGGTCCCGGCGGACAGCTCCTTCGTCCGGACGTTTGGGGAGCTGGCCAGAGAGCTTTCCATGGCTATCGGCATCACATTTCTGGAAAAATGCGGGTCGGGATGCCGCAATACACTGGCGCTATTTGATCGGAACGGGGAGAGAGTCCTCACCTACGCAAAGGTGCACATCTGCGAGTTTGGGGCGGAGGCGGACCTGATGCCGGGTGAGGATATTTATGTGACGGATCTGGACACGCCCCTGGGTTCGGTGAAGGCCGGGGCTATGATCTGCTACGACCGGGAGTTTCCGGAGAGCGCCAGAATCCTGATGCTGAAGGGTGCGGAGATCATTCTCGTGCCCAATGCCTGTCCCATGGAGATCAACCGGCTCTCCCAGCTTCGGGCCAGAGCTTTTGAGAATATGACAGCCATCTGTACCTGCAATTACCCGGGCACGGTGCCGGATTGCAATGGCGGCTCCAATGTCTTTGACGGAGTGGCCTATCTGCCGGATCTTCCGGGCTCCAGAGACATGTGCATTCTCAAGGCCGGTCCAGAGGAGGGAATCTTTCTGGCTGACATAGACCTGTCCATGCTCCGCAGATACAGAGAGAGTGAGGTCCACGGGAACGCCTACCGGCGCCCGGAAAAGTATGGTCTTCTGACGGGAAGAGACATTGAGGAGCCCTTTATCAGGAGTGACCACAAGAGATAGGAGGATACAGAACATGAAGATCGAGATTGGAAAGGAGTTCCCCGGATATTTCAAATCCCTCTACCCGGAGGAGTTCCAGCTTTTCTCCCACTTTGAGACGACTGCTGCTGTCCCCGGTCCGCTCTTTGCCATCACCACATGGAAGGAAAACGGGAAGCCCAACGTGTGCCTGCACAGCTGGAGCTGTTTCCACGGGGACAAGACCGCTTTTTTCGCAGTTATGGGAAATCTTTACCAGCACACTCACACCTACGCCAATATCCTGCGGGAGAGATGCTTCTGCATCAATTTCCTGCCTGTCAGCTGCTACGACAGGCTGACAGAGACCATTTTCCACAACGAGTATGACAGCGACGAGTTTCAGACAGGAGGCTTTGCCCTGGAGGAGGCCAGGACCATCCATGCCCCGGTGATACGGGAGGCGTTCCTGACTATGGAGTGTACCCTGCGGGATGTCCAGGACTTAAGCGGTACCGGCATGGCGGCCATGGTCATCGGAGAGGTACAGCACATGTCCGTGGAGGAGGACTATGCCCAGGGCTATGCGAAAAGATACGGGAAGGAGGGCTTTATGATGCTTGTGCCCTCGCCCCAGGACCTTGTCACCGGGGAGCCGGGTCTGTCGGCCATCGGGACGGTGAAGATTGAGAAATACGATTGAAGAGGAGAGAAAACGTGGAACAGACAGTTGCTGTAAACGAAACAGAGTACACCATCCTTAAGCTCCTGGGAAAAGGGAAGGGCGGCTATTCTTACCTGGCCCTTGCGGGAGGAAGATACGTGGTATTAAAGCAGATACACCATGAGCCCTGCGATTACTACCAGTTCGGGGATAAGCTGGAGGCGGAGCTGCGGGACTATGAAAGACTGAGAAATGTGGGAATCCCCATGCCAGAGCTGCTGGATGTGGACCGGGGGAAGGAGCGGATCGTCAAGGAGTTCATAGAGGGAGAGACCGTGTGACCTCGTGTTAAGAGACAGACTGCCGGAAACCTGCGCGGAGCAGGTCAGGGACATGTGCCGCTGCCTCGGCCCGGCAGGACTCAACATCGATTATTTTCCCACCAACTTTATCTTGCGGGAGGGAGTCTTATATTATATTGATTACGAGTGCAACGACTATATGGAGGAATGGGATTTTGAACACTGGGGCGTCCGGTACTGGTCCGGGACGCCGGAGTTTTGGCAGTATGCCAGGGACCACGAAAATGAGTTCCAAAGGCAGCAGCGCTCTTTCTGGGAAGTCTTTGGCGAAGCGAAGAAAATGGTGCTCTCCACTGCTGCGGGGGACAGAGTTTCCTCCAGGATGATGAGCGTTATCCAGATGGAGGGGCTTCTGTATTTTCAGACAGACAGGGCCTTCCTCAAATACAGACAGCTTGCAGAGAATAAGAACGCAGCTCTTTGCATGGACAACATACAGATCGGGGGCATCTGCAGGGAGCTGGGGCATCCCATGGAAAATGAGAGATTTGCCGGGCTGTACGGAAAACATTTTCCCGGCTCCTTTGAGCGGTATTCCGGCCTGAAAAACGAGAGGTTGTTTGTGATGAGCCCGGTCTTCATCAAGAAATGGATCTACCGGGATGGGCTGCCCTTTGAAGAGGTGTTTGAAGCGGAAGGAGAGAGGTATTCCCTGACGGAATATAAGGGGGAGTGAGAGGGAAGCTGGTCAGCAGCGCTATCCCAAGAAAGCAGACAAAGTAGGAGACATACATGGGGTTGCGGGAAAAGCGGTAAATGCCGTCAGTGTTGAGCCCGATTTTATCCGGCGAGGCGAAGGCCTTTACTGTGAGAAAGAAGGGATAGAGGATAATCCCTGCATTTGTTAACGGATATATGAAATAAGCTTCTTTTTCGTTTCTTTTCAGGGGCGCAAACATGGCTGCCCTCTGCAGGGAGGCCCGGTCGAGAAATGTCAGGATGGCAATTCTGATAAAGAAAAAGGAAAGCAGCAGTATAAATCCGTTTATTTTCTTTCCTCCTGAAAATGTATGGAATATAGGCGCAGACCGAGAAGTCTGCGCCTGCGTATTTTATTGATGTAAATTTAATCGTTTCTTTTGCCCTCCAGCTTCCAGATATGTCCATCTCTCTGGAAATACAGGCATACCAGGATGCCCGCAAATGCGATCACAAAGAACAGAAAAGCTGCGCCTGACCCCTTTCCTGTGCCAAACAGGAGAGACGGGATGCTGCCCTTATCCTGGTCTGCCATAAAGGGCTCAAAGACCTGGTCTACGAGAACGCCGCCCAGCAGATAGCCTACGGGTATGGTGAAAAACTGCAGAGTATTTCTTGCGGAGTAGACCCGCCCCTGCATCTCCACAGGAATGTAGGTGCGGAAGAGGGCGTCCATGTTGGTGTTCATAACCGGGATGAAGAGCCAGCCAAGGATGGCTCCCAGACACCATACAGGAGTGCCCCGGCCAAGAGCCAGCAGAAAGTTTTCCGTGCTCATGGAAAAGAGGAGAGAGAGGCAGATGGCTCTGACCCGGCTCTTTGGGGCTGGCAGGAAGGTGGCGATGACACTGCCGGTTACATTTGCCAGGCCCGTACAGGTGGACACCAGTGCCAGTGCAGCCTGGCTTCCTCCGTCTCTGGAGAGCAGCATAGCGGGGAGGGCGGCGTTGTACACAGAAGCCACCAGATTGATGCAGGCCAGAAAGAGGATAAGATCCAGGATGCCCCTATTCTCCCTCAGGTAGCAGAGCCCCTGGCCGGCGGTCTGCAGCACAGACGCCTGTTCAGTGTTCCGCTTGGACAGGTCCTGCTCCGGGAGCTTTACAAAGAAGGCCAGGGAGAGGAAAGCTGCCGTGAAGGTGAGAAGATCAAAGGCGATCACTGTGTAAATGCCAAAAGCCGACAGAAGAGCTGTGGCGAAAACCGGTGACAGTATGGTCACAAGGGAGTTGGAAAAGGCCCGCATCCCCGCTGCTTTCTGGTATTGTTCTCTGGGAGTTAAAAGGCTTACGGCCACGTCTGAAGCAGGCTGCTGCAGCGTATTTCCGAGGCCGTTCAGGGCATTGATCACATACAGATGCCAGAGCTTGAGCTGTCCAGTCACAAGAAGGACCAGGACAGACAGAGTACACAGAGCCGCAAAGCTGTCGCACACCAGCATGGTGCGCTTTTTGTTCCACCGGTCGCTCAAGGCTCCGGCAAAAATACTCAGAAGCACATAGGGGGCATAGGAACACGCAGTCAGAAGGGAGGAGGCAAGGGCCGATCCCTCCTGCTGGTAGGCCCATATGACAAGTGCATAGCTTGTCATGGAGCTGCCAAGAGCAGAGAATCCCTGGGTTGCCCAGAGAATGATAAAGGTGTGTAATCCGTTAAATAATGTATTGAGTTTTTGTATCATGACTTTGCTCCTTTTCCTTATGATAAAACAGACCAAAAGTGCAAAGCCTTTCTTTCCGGACGGCAGTTATCCTATTTGAAGCAAGCTCCGTGTCAGTCCCGCCCGGGATCAGACTCTGCACGGAGCATGAGCAATACAAAGCCTCATGTCGGAGCTCCTTTCTGATAAGAGGTGTATATAGTTTCGATTATCTGTCTATTATATCGGAAACCCGGTCTGATGGCAACAGTGGCTTTGGGCAGATTTTTGTGGTAAAATCCTGGAAGGAGGACAGATATGAAGCAGATATTTGAGTACGATGAGATCATTCACGAAGTGCCGGACAAAGGCGGTGCGTACGTGATCTTTCCCTGGGATATCAGAGAGGTGTTCGGGAAAGGGCGCTGGTGACAGAATACACATTAAAATTGAGGAGAGAGAAGAGTAAGATGAAGATCAGACAGGAAACACCAAAAGATTACGAAGAAGTATATGAACTAATCAGGGAGGCGTTTGCATCCGCTGAACATGCGGATGGAAACGAGCAGGATCTGGTGGAGGCGCTTAGAAAATGAGATGCCTTTATACCGGAGCTTTCCCTTGTGGCGGAAGAAGACGGCCAGCTGGCAGGGCATATTCTTTTTACAAAGGCACAGGTGGGGGAGGCAGAGGTGCTGGCCCTGGCGCCACTGTCAGTGCGCCCTGCTTTTCAGAGACAGGGTGTGGGGACAGCTCTGATCGAGGAGGGCCACCGGATCGCCAGAAAGATGGGATATGCCTACTCCATTGTGCTGGGGAGTGACAGCTATTATCCAAGGACAGGTTACAGAGAGGCTGTACATTTTGGCGTGGAAGTGCCGGATGGGATCCCTTCTGCCAATTTTATGGCAGTACGCCTGCGGGAAGACGCGCGGCCTCTTGGCGGACAGATAATTTACGCAGAAGAATTTGGGATGTGACTGTATAATCTGAAATACAGTGCAGCGGCGGCATTGACAGAAGCCGCCTTTTGCTATAGACTACATCTTGTTTACAAGTAAACTATAAACAGATAAAGGAGAGGACATGCAAAGAACAGTGGAGGCCATGCTTGGCTATTTTAACCAGATCAGGCAGGTATATGCGAATGAACTGAATAAAAAAGTGGCGCAGGAAAAATTCTCCCCAAACGAGATGTCTGTGCTGATCCTCCTCTCTAACAATAAAACCATCAACACGGCCAGCCAGCTGAAAGTGATCCTGGGGGTCTCTAAAGGACTGGTGAGCCGCAGCGTGGAAGCGCTGGCGGAAAAAGGCCTTGTGGATTGCAGGCAGGATGAGCGTGACCGGAGGATCCAGAGGATCTATCTGACAGAGAGGGCGCAGCCTCTGGTGGTGAGGATGAAAAGCGAGATAGAAAAGATCAATGAAGCGTTTCTGGACGGGATCTCCCAGGAGGAGATAGACCAGATGGAGGAGACGATGACAAAGATCCTTGACAGATTTACGGAAAAGGGAGATCGATAGACAATGAAAATGGAGATGTCAAGGGAAGTGAAGGCTCACTTCCCTTTTCTTGTGAGGTGCATATAGTACACAACGCCTGTCAGATCTGCCAGAGCCCATCCAATGGGAACAGACATCCAGATGCCTGTGACTCCCAGCTGGGGGATGGCGGACAGGAGGTAGGCCAGGGCCACCCGGGTGCCCAGGGAGATGACTGTCAGTACTACGGACATGCTGGGGCGGGCGATGGCCCGGTAGAGCCCGTAGAGAAGGAACAGAAGGCCGATCCCAAAGTAGAAGGCTCCTTCAATATGCAGATAATGAACGCCGGCGGCAATGATCTCCGTCTCCTCCGAGGACACGAATATCTTCATCAGAGGTTCTGCAAAGAGACACACAAGAAGGCTGATGAGAAGGCAGAAGACGAAGGCGCACAAAAAAGCGCTCTTCATACCCTGCCGGATCCGGTCTTCTTTTTTTGCGCCGTAATTCTGGGCGATAAAGGTGGAAAATGCATTTCCAAAGTCCTGTACAGGCATGTAGGCAAAGGAGTCGATCTTCACCGCTGCCGCAAAAGCAGCCATGATGACAGGCCCAAAGCTGTTGACAAGCCCCTGGACCATGAGGATGCCAAAATTCATGACAGACTGCTGAAGGCAGGTGAGAAAGGAGAAGCTGGTGATCTCGTGGAAAATGCTTTGATCCCATTTTCTGTGCTGCCGCCCCGGCATCAGCTCCGGAAAGCGGACTTTTGTGTAGAAGGCCAGCCCGGCGCCGGATACGTACTGGGAGAGGATGGTGGCAAAGGCAGCACCCCCGACGCCCCAGCGGAAGATCACGACGAACACAAGGTCCAGCACAATATTCATTACGGCAGAGACAGCCAGAAAAAGGAGAGGAGCCCGGGAGTTTCCCACAGAGCGAAGCAGGCAGGCAAAATAATTGTAGAGAAATGTGCCTATAATTCCGGCAAATATAATGAGCAGATAGTCCTTCATCAGTCCTGTGATGGAACCTGGAACCCGAAGGAACCAGATGATCCCGTCAATGCCGATAAAGACAGCTGCATTCAGCACCACGGTCACTGCTCCGATAAAGACGAAAGACTGGAAGATGCCTGATTTCATGCGGTCAAAGTCCTGCTGGCCGAAACTGATGGAAAAAGAGGCGCCGCTGCCCATGCAGAGTCCCAGGATAATGGATGTGAGAAAGGTCATCAGTGTGTAGGAAGATCCCACAGCTGCCAGGGCATCTGCTCCCAGAAAGCGTCCCACGATGATCGTGTCTGCAATATTATAGCACTGCTGCAACAAGTTTCCCGCGATCATGGGCAGTGCGAAGATCAGTAGGCTTTTGGTGATGCTGCCTGACAGAAGTTTACTTTCCTGCATAGATTTTCCTCCAGCTGTTTCTAAAATATCTCTTATTATTATAGAAAGCGATGCAGCCTGTGTCAATTGCCTGGCAGGGGCGGATGATAGAGGGATAAAAGAGTTGACGCCGCAGGGGAAACCCGATATGATAGAGAAAATCACGGCGGCCAGGGCCGCTTCAGGGAGGGTTTTATGGGATTTGATCTGGATGTGAGTATTCCGGTTTTAACCGTATTTATACAGGGGATCCTGAGCTTTCTGTCGCCCTGCGTGTTTCCCCTTATTCCGCTCTATGTCAGTTATCTGTCCGGCGGGACGGGAGTGAAGGATGAGACGGGGGCGTGGCATTATCCCGGGAGGAAAGTTCTGGTCAATACAGTGTTTTTTGTGCTGGGTATCAGTTTTACTTTTTTCCTTCTGGGACTTGGATTCTCGGCGGCGGGAAGTTTTTTCAGGGATTATCAGAATATATTTGCAAAAGCAGGAGGGATCCTTGTCATTGCCCTGGGGCTTTATCAGCTGGGGGTGTTCGGCTCTTCCAGGCTTCTTGGCAATGAGCACAGGCTGCCTTTTCATCTGGACCGGATGGCCATGTCCCCGGTGACGGCTCTGCTGATGGGATTCTCTTTCAGCTTTGCCTGGACGCCCTGTGTGGGGCCGGCTCTTTCCAGCGTTCTCCTCATGACGGCTTCTGCCGGGACAAGGGCAAAGGGATTTCTCATGATCGGCGTGTACACCCTTGGATTCGTCCTGCCCTTCCTGGCAGCAGGGATTTTCACGACTACTCTTTTGAAAATTTTTCAGAAATACAGAAATATCGTGAAGTACACAGTAAAGATCGGGGCGGTGCTGATGATCTTTATGGGACTTATGATGTTTACCGGGAAAATGAACGATATTACGGGATATCTCTCCGGTGTGGGGGCCGGACAGGAGAGTGCGGCCGGGGACAGCGGCAGCGCGGCGGCGCCGGCGGAAGAAGAGAAAGAGACAGCTGAGGATGCAGGAGATGATGCGGAAGAGGATGCCGGGCAGGCCGGGAGCGTGGAATTTACGCTGACAGATCAGTACGGCGCGCCGCACAGTATTTCTGACTACAGGGGAAAAGTGATCTTTCTTAATTTCTGGGCCACCTGGTGTTCGCCCTGCAGGATGGAGATGCCGGATATCCAGTCTCTTTACCAGGAATATGCAGCCGCGGGAGACGATGCGGAAGTCGTTTTCCTGAGCGTTGCCACGCCGGGCATCGGCGGCGAGGGGACAAAGGAAGAGGTGATCCGCTTCATGGAGGAAAATGGTTACACATACCCTGTGCTCATGGATGAGACAGGAGAGGTGAGCGCCATGTTCGGCATCAGCGCCTACCCCACCACTTATATGATCGACCGGGAGGGAAAGGTGTACGGGTATGTAAGCGGTGCGCTGAGCCGTGAAAACATGGAGAGCATTATCCGGCAGACCCTGGAGGGAAAACAGATATAAAAAAGACGTGCGCAGAGGAGTCTGATTGTCTTCTCTGCGCACGTCTTTTATGATTAAGTTCTGTGTTTTATTTACTTTCCAGGATCTTGTCAATGCTTACCAGCTTGACGCTGAGAACGAAGATCTCTGTGGCCACTTTCAGCTCCTCAGCGGTTGGGTAGGAGGGGGCAATACGGATATTGCTATCCTGGGGATCCTTGCCGTAGGGGAAGGTGGCGCCAGCGTCTGTCATGATAAGGCCTGCCTCTTTTGCTTTTGCAACGATCTTCTTTGCGCATCCCGGAAGGGCGTCAAAGGAGATAAAGTAACCGCCTCTGGGAGACAGCCAGGAACCGATGCCAAGGCCGCCGATCTCTTTTTCCAGAGTGGAAATAACAGCTTCAAATTTTGGACGCATAATGTCCGCATGTTTTTTCATGTGCTGCACCATGCCGTGGATATCCTTGAAATATCTTGCGTGGCGGAGCTGGTTTACCTTGTCGTGTCCGATAGTCTGGATCTGCATCTGCTCCCGGATCGCCTTCAGGTTGGCAGTGGAAGCTGCAATGGCAGCGATGCCGGAGCCGGGGAAGCTGATCTTGGATGTGGAGGAGAATTTGTACACCATGTCCGGGTGTCCCTCTTTTTTACATTCCATCAGGATCTCGATCAGGTAATCCTGCTTATCTTCATATAAATGGTGGATGCCGTAGGCGTTGTCCCAGAAGATACGGAAATCTTCCGCAGCCGGGTTCAGCTTGGCAAAACGGTGCACAGTCTCGTCAGAGTATGTGATGCCCTGGGGGTTGGAGTATTTGGGTACGCACCAGATTCCCTTGATGGCCGGGTCTGTGCTTACCAGCTCCTCAACGATATCCATATCCGGGCCTGTGGGAGTCATGGGTACATTGACCATCTCAATGCCGAAGTACTCTGTGATCTTGAAGTGGCGGTCATAGCCCGGGACCGGACATAAGAATTTTACCTTGTCCAGCTTGCACCAGGGGGTGCTGCCCATAACGCCGTGTGTCATGGAGCGGGCGATGGTGTCGTACATGATGTTCAGGCTGGAGTTGCCGAAGATCACGATATTTTCTTTTGGAACTTCCATCATGTCGGCAAGAAGCTGCTTTGCCTCTCTGATGCCGTCCAGAACGCCGTAGTTGCGGCAGTCCACGCCCTCCTCGCACACAAGGTCAGAGCTGCTGTTCAGAACATCCATCATGCCCATGGACAGATTCAACTGTTCTGTGGACGGTTTTCCGCGGGACATATCCAGCTTCAGTCCCTGGGATTTTACCTGCTCAAACTCTGCTTCCAGTTCGGATTTGATTTTCAACAGTTCTTCTTTTGATAATTCTTCATATGCTGCCATCCTTGCATCCTCCATCATAGTTTTACTCATTTTTTCACTCAATGTCACCATTGTAGCGGGAAACTGAACGATCGTCAATTGTTTCCTGCAAAAAATATCTATTAAATAAGGAAATTCGTAAGAAATATCAATAAAAATGAAATTTCAAATCATTTTTCATTCATTTTGTGAGGGAGATAGAGTGGAACAAAGAGTGCAGAAGATGATGCTATGTAAGCGGCGTGACAGAATGCATCTGCGCCAGCTTCACGCCGCAAAGAGTGGGCCGCCTATTTCATGGACGGCTGGGACAGGATAGAGCGGACATGCTCGATCTCCTGCTGGCTTGCCTTGGCGGCCGGCACATAGTAGCTGCGCTCGCGGGCAAGGTCATAGAGCTTCTCCTGGGACATCTCACAAGCATTACGCATCTGTTTTAAACACTGTTTCAGTTCTTTGTTTTCCGTCTGGGGGATCATCTCGCCAAAGCGGGTGAGTTCTCCGTTTACACCTGCAAGGGCATCTGCCACCATAGTCTTTTCGTTCAGCATCGTTTTTCCTCCTTGCTGCTGGTTTTCATTTTTCAGTCTCGGCTTTCAGCCTGTGGGGCTTACAGAAAGCGCATCAGTTCCTGCTTGTTCTGCATGGCACAGTCTGCTGCGTCCTGGAACAGCTTTTTCACCTCTGCATCCTGGGCCATATTGGCGTACTCTGTCATTTTCTGGCAGCTGGTCTCATAACCGCCGATGAGATGACGCAGGTTCTGCAGGTCGAGAACAGATATTTCAGACATATCCTTTACCTCCTTTTCATGTATTCCGATGATAGTGTTTGGAAAAATATGAGAAAATATACAAAATGTGAAAAATTTCTGCTTCCGGCCTGCCCGGGCGGCGCACATGTGCGCTGTACATGGAAGCGGGATAGCAGCTCGCTGCTTTACTTCCGGGGCTGGAAATGCTATATTACAGACAGGTAAAAGCTTAAAGAAAGGACTGCCGGGAAAAGCAGGTCAAAAGCCTGGCCGGCAGTCAGAAACAGGAGGTAGAGACAGAATATGAAAGTAGGCATTTTAGGGGCAGGCAGGATAGCCGCCACCATGGCGAAGACGCTGAATGGGATGAAAGAGGCGCAGTGCTACGCTGTAGCTTCCAGGAGTCTGGAGAAAGCGGAGGCGTTTGCACAGAAAAATCATGTGGAGAAGGCTTATGGTTCGTACGAGGAAATGCTTTCCGATGAGAATGTGGATCTTGTCTACATCGCCACGCCCCACTCCCATCACCTGGAGCACGGAAAACTTTGCATTTCCTACGGAAAACCGGTGCTCTGCGAAAAGTCCTTTACAGCCAATGCAGCCCAGGCCGGGGAGCTTCTGGACTATGCAGCTGAGAAAAAAGTGTTCATCACAGAGGCGATCTGGACAAGGTATATGCCCTCCCGGAAGATGATCGACGACATTATCGCTTCCGGGGAACTGGGGGAGATCAAAATGATCAGCGCCAATCTGGGGTACGAGCTGACAGACAAGGAGCGGATGCTCAGGCCGGAGCTGGCCGGCGGCGCCCTTCTGGATGTGGGTGTCTACACGCTGAACTTTGCCAGCATGGTGCTGGGGGATGACATTGTGAAAATGACCTCCGAGTGTGTGAAGACAGACACTGGCGTGGACGGCCAGGACGCGATCATCCTTACATACAGAGATGGAAAGATGGCCGTGCTCCACACGAGCATGTGGGCGGACACAGAGCAGTATGGAATTATTTACGGTACAAAAGGATACATGATCGCCTGCAATATAAACAATATTGATACAATTCAGATCTATGCGCCGGACCGTCACCTTGTGAGGGAAGTGAAAGTGCCCGAACAGATCACCGGCTATGAGTACGAAGTGCTTGCCTGCAGGCGCGCCATCGCCGCGGGAGAGCTGGAGTGCCAGGAGATGCCGCACGCAAAGACCCTGCGGATCATGGAGTGGATGGATGCCCTGCGGGAGGACTGGGGTGTGAAGTATCCGTTTGAGTAAACTGTAGATCCGGACGTAACACTTTTAAAAAGTGTTACGTCCGGATCTACATGTATTGGTGTGTAATTGTGTCTGTATTGGCAGAGTGGGTTGTATATTTTCTTGATAATAGATTCAATTGACACTATAATACTTAGGAACCTAAATAAATGAAAAAGCCAAATCTGCAGAATTTATGCGGGTTTCGGAGTGGTTGTGTGAAAAGGAGGTGTTGTGTGTGGAAACGGGAAAGATGATCAACCGGATTTCCAACCGGCTCAGAAGACGGTCCATGGCAGTACAGGAGTCGGTGGGGATCAGCGGATCCCAGGGAAATATACTGGATTATATACTGGTGGAGAGCATGAAGCGCAAAGTGTACCAGAAGGATATCGAGAGGGAGTTTGGACTGCGGCCGCCCACAGCGTCTGAAGTGCTGAAATCGCTGGAAAAGCAGGAACTGATCTGCCGTATACCGGACGAGGAGGATGGTCGCTGGAAACGGATTGTCTTTACCAAGAAAGCGGAGAAGATCCACGATGCGCTCAGAAGGGAGATAGAGGAGTCGGAAGCCCTCCTCCTACAGGGCATATCCAGTGAGGAACAGGAGACATTCCTGCGGATCGCAGGGAAAATGTTGGAAAATCTTGATTAGGAGTACAGCGGCCCTGCGGTATTCTGAATGAAACTGGAAGGAGAAGAGACGGAAAATGAAAGAAACGGAACTGGAAAAAGATTGGATGGGCACCATGAAGGTGTCGAAGGCTGTGGCCAAGATGGCCATTCCCAGCGTGATCAGCAGTCTTGTGACAGTAGTCTACAACATGGCAGATACTTTTTTTGTGGGACAGACTGGCGATGCACTTCAGGTGGCAGCTGTGAGTCTGACAAATCCCATTTTTATTCTCTTCATGGCATTTGCCAATATGTTCGGCATGGGCGGCAGCGCCGCCGCATCCATGGCGCTGGGGCAGAAAAATGAGAAGAGGGTGCGGCAGGTATCTGCCTTGGTCACCTACGCTTCTCTCATTGTAGGCGTGCTTTTTGCGGTGATCCTCCTTGTGTTCACAGGCCCCATTTTGTCTCTGTTTGGGGCGGATGCCCAGACCTATGAATACGCGAGAAGATATACGGTCTATGTGGCTGTGGGAGCGCCTTTTATTATCTGGTCCGCGGCGGCCAGTTTCGTGGTCCGGGCGGAAGGGGCCAGCCGGGAGGCCATGATCGGAAGCATGATCGGGACCATTGCGAACATTGTGCTGGATCCTATTTTTATATCCGGCTTTGGCATGGGAGCGGCCGGTGCAGCTATTGCCACCACCATTGGAAATCTCATGGCCAGCGCCTATTATCTCTGGTATTTCCTGAGAAGATCCAAGGTTATGTCTTTGCGTCCGAAGGATTTCACCTGCAGGGAGGGGATCCTGAAAGGAGTCTGCTCAACAGGCCTTCCCACAGCTATATTTTCCGCGCTTATGAGTGTGTCCACGATTGTCCTGAACCAGATCCTTGTGGCTTACGGAAATGATCCGGTGGCAGCCATCGGCATTGTGTTCAAGGCCAACATGTTTATCACCTTCCTGCAGATGGGGCTGGCAAACGGCATACAGCCCCTCCTGGGCTACAGCTATGGGGCAGGAAGTATGAAAAGGTTCCAGGAAGTGGAGCGCTTCACGAAAAAATGCTGTGTCATTGTGGGTGTGGCGGCGACAGTCCTTTTCTTTGTTGCGAGAGAGCCTATCATCCGTCTGTTCATTAGTGACAATGATGTGGTCCGCTATGGTGTGGAGATGCTGGTGGCCTATATGGTCTCCGGTCCCTTTATAGGCATTCTTTTTGTAAATATGAACTGTATGCAGTCAGTGGAGCATGCTTTGCCGGCAACCATCCTGTCCGTTATGAGACAGGGTGTGCTGCTGATCCCCCTGCTCTATCTGCTGGAGGCAGTAGCCGGACTGGATGGTGTGATCTACGGACAGGCTATCACGGATTATATTGCGGTGATCCTCTCGGCTGTAATCTGGAGCAAGATCAAAAGAAAACTGTAAAGCAGGCCGGCAGCTGTCAGCTGATTTCTGCGGGATCTAGTTTTTTGGCCGCCTCAACAAAGGCAAGAAAGAGACGCCGCATATTGAGGGAGCGAGTCATACACTCGGGATGCCACTGGACACCCAGGGCAAAGGGGTGTCCTTCCATCTCCAGTGCCTCGGGGATGCCGTCAGGAGCCTGTGCAGTGACCTGGAGGCGCCCTCCCGGTGTCAGGACTGCCTGGTGGTGAAAACTGTTGACAGCTGTATTTTCCCCGAAAATCTTATATAGCATGCTATCTTTTTTGAAGGAGACTGTGTGACAGAAATCGCTGCGGAGACGGGATCTTTGCATATGGTTGAGGACAGGCTCTTCCCGGAGGGACAGATCCTGCAGAAGTTCCCCGCCGCAGGCGGCATTCATGACCTGCATGCCCCGGCAGATGGCAAGGACAGGCTTTGTCATAGTAAGGACATATTTCAGGAAAAGGATCTGAAATATGTCTGTTTTTATGTCGGTCTCCCCGGAGGGGGATAGAGGAGGGCGATCCAGAAGAAACGGTGTAATGTCCCCGCCGCCGCAGAAGAGAAAACCGTGGCAGCAGGCAGCCATGACCTCCATCAGTTTCTGCTCTTCGTCCTCCACGCAGGGCAGGAGCACGGGGCAGCCGCCCGCCCGGCAGACGGCAGAGATGTAGCTGTCGGTGACGAACTGGCGGTTCCCCTCAAAGCCGCAGGTGACAATCCCGATAACAGGAGTCATACTCTTTCCTCCTAGAAAATAGTGTAGTATAGTATATGTACAAAAGGAGGTCATAAGACATGAATTTGATCGATCTGCACTGCGATACACTCTGGAGACTGATGGATCTGGAAGGCGAGGGGGATCTTCTCGACAATGACGGCTCTGTCAGCATTCGGAAACTGGAGAGCGGAGGGGCGATGGCTCAGTTTTTTGCCTGTTTTGTCTACCGGGATGCCATGGATGGGAACACGCCCGAAGAACAGTATGAGGCAGGGTACTGGCATGTGCTTGATATGATCGACTACATGGCGGCACAGACAGAGCGCTGCAGCGGCCGGCTGGAGATGGCAAAAGAGCCGGCAGATATAGAAATAATTCATAAAAAGGGGAAAATAGCGGCTGTTCTCACAGTGGAGGAAGGCGGCGTATTGAATGGCAGGCTGGCGCGGCTGGAGGAGCTGTATGAAAGAGGCGTGCGGCTTATGACACTTCTCTGGAACTATGAGAACTGCATAGGTGCCCCTAACAGCCGGGACCGTCTGCTTATGGAGAAAGGGTTGACGCCTTTTGGCATCCAGGTGGTAGAGAAGATGAATGGGCTGGGAATGATCGTAGATATCTCCCACGCGTCTGACGGTGTATTCTGGGATGTCCTGAGGCATAGCAGAAAGCCGGTGGCCGCTACCCACTCCAACTGTCGGGCCCTGGCAGACCACCCGAGGAATCTGACAGATGAGATGCTTAAAGCGCTGGGAGAAAACGGCGGCGTGGCAGGGCTTAACTTCTACGGTCCTTTTCTTGGAACGCCGGATGTGTCCCGTCTGGAGGAGATGACAGCCCACATTCTGCATATGATCAAGGTGGGAGGCATGGACCTTCCCGCTATAGGGACGGACTTTGACGGTTTTGACGGGATGCAAAAGATGGATATTCCTGATATCGGACGTATGGGGAGACTGTGGGAAGCGCTCAAGAAAAAGGGGCTTACAGAGGGTCAGCTGGATAAGATCTGGTATAAAAATGCCCTGCGTCTCTGGAGTGCGAGATAGTACATGTTTTGTGAAACATAGCTGAGATCTGTCTCGTGGAAAGATGCAGGTCTGATGAAAAGAAAGGGGAGGACGAAAGATGAAGCTTGCCTTGCAGGGGGCAGGCGTCAGCACCGGACATGTTCGGAACATGAAAGGAATAGCCATAGGACTGGCGATGATCACTGTGTCAGAAAATGATAATACCATTGTGGTTGTCCCGGGGGCAAACGGAAGGGTGGACCGAGCTTGTGTGGACAGTATCAACAAAGAACTGGAAAAATATGACATGGTCGTACTCCAGCACGAGATTCCCCAGGAGACAGTATGCAGGGTGCCAACTGCGGAAGAAGCTGAGAGAGAGCTGGCTGAAAAGGCCAGCCTTTTTACTGTGCATAGAAAAAATTGGTGCGCTTGATATTTTTCAATTCTTCTGTAGTCAGGCGGAGAGAGGAGACCAGCTGCTCATCTTCTGGCAGCGGAGTCTCCGAGACAATAACTTTCATGGCAATATTCTGATAGAAATAGCTGATCGTTGACAGAAGGCCCACTTTGTAGGAATTGTTGCGGTTTAAGGAAGACAGCCGGAGCGTGAGCGTGTCAAAGGGAGGCTCTGTACAGCTCAGGATAAAATCAATGCAGGAGTCTGTGTAGGAGACCTTCCCCTCGTATACATAGTTGGCCTCATAGTAGTTGGCTGTATCAGCTACATCATAATACATGGTAGTTTTAAAAGACATTTTCTGATTGATGAGAACTGCTTTCTGCAGTTTATTTTTTTCCCCATTAAACCAGTAGAGATAGAGACATTCTGAAAAATATTTCTGGTATCTTGTTACATCGTTTGGGTCTTCTGTCATGCAGGTGTCAGGAAGAAGCGAGGAGACTTCAATATTGAGAATTCTGCAGATATCCACCAGTGTGTCAATACTGATAAAGATCTCACCTTTTTCGTATTTAGATATAGTGGCTGCACTTTTGTTCAATTTTTCGGCCAGATCGCTTAAAGTCAGATGCTTTGACCGGCGTCTGGCCCGGAGTTTCTGGCCCAAAGTCACGTAAAAGGAACCTGAATTCATGTGATCATCCCTCCCGGCGTTTAGATTTAGATTACATTTTAATACAGATTTTACCATATAAACAGCAATTTGGACACCTATTTTTGGGAAAATAAATTTGAAAAGCGGGAATTTAACTAAAAATTACTGCCCAATATCATATATTGAGAAAAAGTTATGAAAAAGATAAAAAATAAATAAAAAATTTGAGAAATGGGAATAAAAAAACGAAGAAGTATCATTTTAATTGAATTATGAGAAGAAAAATTATCGTAAGAAGAAAAATGGGAAATTTGTGAATCCCTTATCAATGCGGGTATAATTTCTACAAAGAAAAGCGCGGCGCACATGAAAATGAGAGTATGGAATGGAGGCGGTATGGATGGCTAAAGAGGCCAAACAAGGTTACAAAAAAAATCTGGGAACGATCCTTCTGCTGGCGTTTGCCGGCTCGATCATCTACGGACTCCCGTATTTTCGTTCTTATTATTATGACACCTATCAGAGTATGTATAATCTGACGAACACACAGATGGGACTTCTGGGAAGTGCATACGGCCTTCTCGGTGTATTCTCCTACGTTATAGGCGGGGTCCTGGCGGACAAGATCAAGGCGAAAAAACTGTTGATCTTTTCCATGATCGCCACCGGCTTTGGTGGACTTCTGCATCTGGTGGTGAGCGACTTCTACGCTTTGGCAGCCATTTACGGACTGTGGGGCGTAACCTCTCTTCTGACGTTCTGGCCTGCTCTTATGAAGATTGTCCGGATACAGGCAACGGACGAGGAGCAGAGCAGGGCATATGGAATTTTTGAGGGGGGCAGAGGCGTGTTCAATGCAGCCCATCTGGCTGTGGCGACAGCTATTTTTGGCGTGTTTGAGGCAAGAGCCATGCCATACATGGGGATTGATGCGATCATATGGTTCTATTCGCTGGCTCCTCTGATCGTAGGGATTATTTTTATCTTTATCCTGAAAGAGCCAGATACAGTGGGAGAGACAGCTTCACAGCAGGTTTCTCTCAAGCAGATCCTGAGTGTTTTGAAAATGCCTGTCATGTGGCTGATCATCATCATGATCTACACCAGCTATACATTTAATATGTCTTCCTACTACTTTACGCCCTATGCCAGCAATATAATCGGGGTTACAGCCGTGATCGCGGCCATACTGACAGTCATGTCCCAGTATATCCGTCCCTTTGCTGCCACCATCGGCGGTTTTGCAGGAGACAAAGTGGGAAAAAGCAAGACCATGATCGTGGGATATATACTCATGGTGGCAGGAGTGATCATCATGGATATGACGGGAAGAATGAGTTCTGACTCCAGGATGACCCTTGTTGTTGTGGCGTGTGTGCTGGTGTATGCAGGTATGTTCTCCAACTTTGGACTGTATTTTTCCTTTATCTCAGAAGCAGGCATCCCGGTGGAACTGGGGGGAGTGGCCATTGGTATGGCATCTACCTTCGGCTATCTTCCGGAAGTTCTGAGTTACACTATTGCAGGGAAACTGCTGGATACCTACCCGGGATATCAGGGATATCATCTGAACCACATGTATATGATAGCAATGGGCATTATCGGGCTGATCGTGGCAATCATCTGGACCAAAAAATATGCTAAAAAGAAAACCGCAGAGTCATAAATGAAATTTATTTTATAAAAGGAGGTCTGAGAATATGGCTAAAGTAGAACCAAAAGCAAAGCGGGTAATGGGGAGAGAGGAATTCCCATATGAGTGGGATGTGATCGAGAACGAATGGATCACCATGTCGGACGGGTGCAGGCTCTCTGCCCGTATCTGGCATCCGAAAACGGACAAGCCGGTCCCGACTGTATTCGAGACGCAGCCCTACCGTAAGCGGGACGGCATGAGAGGGCGGGATGAGCCCATGTACGGATTTTTCGCTGGTATGGGGTACAATGTAGTCCGCGTAGATATGCGGGGAGCAGGAGAGTCTGACCAGTGCTTCTATGACGAGTACCTGAAACAGGAACAGGATGATGCAGTGGAGTGTATCGAGTGGATTGCGAGACAGCCCTGGTGTGACGGCAATGTGGGTATGATGGGAAAATCCTGGAGCGGTTTTAATTCCCTGCAGGTGGCTGCAAGGCAGCCTAAAGGGCTAAAGGCCATTATATGCGTGGGATTTGTGGACGACAGATACACGCAGGACATCCATTATAAAGGCGGCTGCCTTCTGAATGACAATTTCTGGTGGGGAAATATTATGTTGGCCTATATGTGCCGTGCCGTTGACTCAGAGATCAAACCAGACACATGGAAGGAGGAGTCTATCCGCCGCCTGGAGGAGATGCCTCTGTGGCCGGCAAACTGGCTGGAGCATCAGACAAGGGACAATTACTGGAAGCATGGCTCAGTAAGCGTGAACTACGATGATATCAAGGTACCGGTCTTTGCACTGGACGGCTGGGCTGACTCCTACACCAACAGTGTGCTTACCCTGATGGAGGGGCTGAGCGTTCCAAGAAAGGCTTTGATCGGGCCCTGGGCACATGTGTTTGCCCACGACGGCGCACCCCAGCCAGCCATGGATTTCCTGGGAGAAGCGACAAAATGGTGGGATAAATGGCTCAAAGGAATTGATAATGATACGCTGGACTGCCCTATGGTACAGGTTTGGCTTGAGGACAGCATGAAGCCGGAGACCGTGCATCCTGTCAGTGACGGCCGCTGGGTGGCCCTGGATCAGTGGCCCTCAGATGACGTGGAGATGAAGACGCTATCCATGACTTACGGACATCTCCAGGAGGAAGAGAACAAGAAAGCAGAAATGGTAGACCTGTGCACGCTGCCCAACCATGGCCTTCTGGCCAACGAGTGGATGGGGGCTGGCGTTCCGGGAGAGAGCCCGGCGGATATGCGGGTAGACGATGGCATGGCTATGGTGTTTGACTCTGATATTTTGGAAGAGGAGATGGAGATCCTGGGATATCCTGAATTTGAGGTGGAATTTACCAGCGACAAGCCAAATGCGTTCCTCTATGCGGAACTCTGTGACATTCATCCTGACGGAGCAGCCACAAGAGTGTCCTACGGACTGATGAACCTGACCCATCTGGAGGGGCACGAGAAGGTGGTTTATCTGGAGACTGGAAAGAAGTACAAGGCAAAGGTACAGCTGGACGTGTGCGGACACAACTTCCCTGCCGGACACAGGATCAGACTTGCGATAGCCAATTCCTTCTGGCCTATGATCTGGCCGTCGCCGGAGCTGGCTACACTGAGGCTGGATCTGTCCACTGCAAAATTTGCCCTGCCTTTGTTTAAGGGGAAGGACGCAAAGGGACCGGATATGGAGGCAAGATGTGCACCGCTCACACCGATGACTACACTTTCACCGGGGCATGTGGACAGACAGATCACATACGATCTGATCACAGATACATGGACCTCTATCACAGATGGTGTGGGAGGCGTGTTCGGCGAGGGCGTGTACCGCTTTGACGATATCGGAACGGTTGTGGAGCACAATCTGAAGAGAGAACTGACCATGAGCAACAAGGATCCTCTGTCAGCAAAGTACACGATCTATCAGAAAATGAAGAACGGCCGGGAAGGCTGGCTTACAGACTGCGATATCGTGGTGACTCAGACATCAGACCTGGAAAACTTTTATATCACCGGCTATATGGATGCCTCCATCAACGGGGAGCATGTGTTCCACAGAGATTACGACTATAAAGTAAAGAGAAATGGTCTCTGATTTAGGAGATTGGACCGAAAGGGGTGAGGACCATCAAGTATAAAAAAATTAGTTTTAAAGAACTTGTGTTGATGAATGTCTCCGCACTCTACGGGATCAGATGGATTGCAAAATCAACCTCAGACAGCTTTGGTCTGGGGTTGGGAGCAATCCCTATGTGGGTTATTTTCATGCTGATCTTCTTTATCCCTCAGGCGCTGATGTGCGCAGAGCTGGCCTCGGCCTACCCTACAGACGGCGGGCTGAATGACTGGGTGAAGATCGCATTTGGGACAAAGTACGGATTTTTAGTATCCTGGATGCACTGGACAGCGCTGATATTCTGGTATGCGTCCTTCCTGACCTTCCTTGCCATCAATGTCAGTTATATGATCGGGAGGCCGGAGCTGGCGGACAACAAAACCTTTGTGCTGATCATGTCTCTGGTGGTGATCTGGGGGCTCTCCTTTGTCAGTATGAGGGGTATGAAGCTTGGAAAATATTTCACCAGCGTGGGTGCATTCGGCTCTGTAATACCGACTATATTCCTGATCGGCATGGCCATCCTGGCCATAGTGGTCCTGAAGGTGGCTCCCAGCGCTTCTGAGTACACAGTGGCCACAATGACGCCCAAGATGAACATGAATTCTCTTGTGGCTATTTCCGGAATCACTTTTGCTTACACAGGGGCGGAATTTACGGCCAATTTTGTGTCTGATATGAAAAATCCCCAGAAGGATTATCCGCGGGCCATTATGATCGCGGCAGGGTTGATCTGTGTTCTCTACGTGGTGGGTGCTGTCTGCATGACTATGCTGCTGCCTACCTCAGAAATCTTTGCCTACACAGGTACGTTGGATGCCCTGACAAAGGCCAGCGAACTTCTCGGAGTTCCGGAGATCCTTGTGCAGATCCTGGCACTTGGCATTGCTCTGTCTGTTCTGGGCGCGCTGGTTCTGTATATTGTGCAGCCGGTGAAAATGCTGTTCGGATATTCAGAACCGGGGATTTTCTCAGAGAAATTCATGAAGAAGAACCAGTATGATGTGCCGGAGAAGGCTATTTTGTTCCAGGCTGTCCTGATCACAGTACTCCTGGCAGGGGTCAACCTTTTCTCAGCGGTGGAGACGATCTACAATGTGCTTGTCACTATGACAGCACTGACCTCCCTGTTCCCGTACGTGCTCTTGTTTGCAGCGTACATTAAGATCAAGAGAGAGAAAGAAGATAAGCCGGAACTTTACCAGATGACAAGAAATAAAAAGTGGGGCTGTTTTCTCGGATACTCAGAGCTGGTGATCTGTGGAGTGGCTATCGTGTGCTCTGCGCTGCCAGTGATGGGAACTACAAGTGAGAACATCATTTATGAAATTGAGTTGATCGGCGGGGCGCTGTTTGTCGTGCTGTCAGGCCTTTGGCTCTGGAAACGGTCCGGGTTGAAAAACAAGAAAGTGGGGACGTAATATCTTTCAAAAGTGTTACGTCCGGATTT
Organism: Claveliimonas monacensis; assembly: GCF_014982975.1. Classification (GTDB taxonomy): domain Bacteria; phylum Bacillota; class Clostridia; order Lachnospirales; family Lachnospiraceae; genus Claveliimonas; species Claveliimonas monacensis. The sequence continues at coordinate 40,054 of NZ_JADCKL010000004.1, read as the reverse complement.
GAACCAACTGGTGTGTAATTGTGTCACATGCGCTTGGCGAATTCGTCGGTCATTACAGCTATGAGAATTGAAAAGCAAGAGCCTCTCCACTATTATGAGGAAAAGCTTTTACTTTTTTTGACAGATAAAATATGATATGACTGTAATTTGTGAAATAAGTTGATTTCGGATTGACACAATTACACACCAGTTAAATGAATTTGGGACGTAATACTTTTGAAGAGTATTACGTCCCCTTTTACCTTTTACTATTTGCTCTCGTTCTCTTTTTTCATCTCCTGCATCTTCATAGCGCGGACCTTCAGTGGCAGTCCGAACAGGGTGATGAAGCCGTCGGCGTCATGGTGGTCATACATGTCGCCTGTTGTGAAGCTTGCCAGTGACTCGCTGTACAGTGAGTAGGGAGAGGTGGTGCCGGCCTTGATGATATTGCCCTTGTAGAGCTTGAATTTCACTTCGCCGGTCACATACTCCTGAGTGCTCTCCACAAATGCCTGGATGGCCTCCCGCAGAGGTGTGAACCATTTGCCCTCGTACACAACCTGGGAAAGCTTGTCGGCCATCTCCTTTTTCACCTCAGATGTGGCGCGGTCCAGAACCAGCTCTTCCAGCTGCTGGTGAGCCTCGTAGAGGATGGTTCCGCCAGGAGTCTCATAGACGCCCCTGGATTTCATGCCTACGACACGGTTCTCTACGATGTCAATGATGCCGATACCGTGCTTGCCGCCCAGCTCGTTCAGCTTGCGGATGATGTCGGAGACCTTCATCTCCACGCCGTTGATGCTCTTGGGAATACCTTTTTCGAATGTCATGGTTACATACTCCGGCTCGTCCGGTGCCTGCTCGGGAGTCACGGTGAGGACCAGAAGATCGTCATAGTTGGGCTCATTGGCTGGATCCTCCAGCTCCAGACCCTCGTGGCTGATGTGCCACAGGTTGCGGTCACGGCTGTAGCTGTGCTTTGCATCAAAAGGAAGATCAATGCCGTGCTGGCGGCAGTACTCGATCTCGTCTTCCCTGGACTGCATGGTCCACAGGTCTGTCATACGCCATGGAGCGATGATCTTGATATCCGGAGCCAGCGCTTTGATGGCAAGCTCAAAGCGGATCTGGTCATTGCCTTTACCTGTTGCGCCGTGGCAGATTGCGACAGCTCCCTCTTTCCTTGCGATCTCAACGAGACGCTTTGTGATGGCCGGGCGGGCCATAGCTGTACCGATCAGGTATTTGTTCTCATATACTGCGTGAGCCTGCACGCAGGGAACGATGTAATTGTCGCAGAAATCATCCACGATATCTTCTATATATAATTTGGAAGCGCCGGACATTTTTGCCCTCTCCTCGAGACCGTCCAGCTCTTCTCCCTGTCCGCAGTTTACGCAGCAGCAGATGACGTCGTATCCGAATGTCTCCTTCAGCCACGGGATAACGGCTGTTGTGTCAAGTCCGCCTGAATAGGCAAGTACCACTTTTTCTTTCATTGTATCTTCCTCCTGAACTATATTTTCATTTTTTCTGCGCCGCCCCGGGCGGCACTTAAAACAATCTTGATCGCAAAGTTTACTATACACTATATTTTATAATTATGCAAGCATAATGTCAAAAAAACTGATTTTAGTGTATATTATACAAAGTCCTTCCGGGCAATTCTGAAATGCGGAGAAAAACCGCATAAAAATAGGGGAAAACAGAAGGGAAATGAAGGCGGATATATGGGGCGCAGAGGAAGGGCGCACGAAGAAAAATAGAAATGGATGGAGAAAAAACTTGCATAATATTCATAAGAGATGTATAATCATGCAGTACCGAAATGTGACAGGTAAAAAGTTCCGGCAATCTACTTTACACGGAATGAAAAGTGGTATAAACTTTAACAAGTGTTATTCTATTTTAATAAGAAAGGATATGCGTGAGATGATAAAAGCAGGAATTATCGGTTCCACCGGATACGCGGGGGCAGAGCTGGTCCGCATTCTGATGGGGCATAAGGATGCCGAGATCGTGTGGTACGGCTCCAGAAGCTATATAGATAAGAAGTACGCAAGTGTGTACCAGAATATGTTCCAGATCGTGGATGCAGTCTGCATGGATGACAATATGGATGAGCTGGCCGCAGCGGCGGACGTGATATTCACGGCAACTCCACAGGGCCTGTGCGCTTCCCTTGTAAATGAGGATATCTTAAGCAAGGTGAAGATCATCGACCTGAGCGCGGATTTCCGCATCAAGGACGTGGCTACCTATGAGAAGTGGTACGGCATAGAGCATAAGAGCCCGGAATTTATAAAAGAGGCAGTCTACGGGCTGTGCGAGATCAACAGGGAGGATGTGAAGAATGCCCGGCTGATCGCCAACCCGGGATGCTATACCACTTGTTCCATCCTGACAGCCTATCCTCTTGCAAAAGAAGGACTCATTGACATGGACACACTGATCATTGACGCCAAGTCCGGTACATCCGGCGCCGGCAGAGGAGCCAAGGTGCCGAACCTCTTCTGCGAGGTCAATGAAAATATGAAGGCTTACGGCGTGGCCTCCCACAGGCACACCCCGGAGATAGAGGAGCAGCTGGGATATGCCTGCGGACACCAGGTGGTGCTGAATTTTACGCCCCATCTCGTGCCCATGAACCGAGGGATCCTTGCCACAGAGTACGCAAAGCTGATAAAGAATGTGACCTATGCGGATGTGAAGGCCGTGTACGAGAAATATTATAAAGATGAGAAATTCATCCGCCTCCTCGATGAGGGCGTCTACCCCGAGACTAAGTGGGTGGAGGGCAGCAATTACGTGGATATCGGCTTTAAGATCGATGAGAGGACCGGCCGCATCATTATGATGGGAGCCATTGACAATCTTGTGAAAGGAGCGGCCGGACAGGCGGTGCAGAACATGAACCTTGCCTTCGGACTGCCGGAGGATGAGGGGCTGGATCTTGTGCCCATGTTCCCGTAGAGGTGAATAGATATGACAATCCGTGAGATGACCATTGACGATTACGAGGAGGTGTACCATCTCTGGAAGCAGATCAAGGGATTTGGCATCCGGAGCATTGATGACTCCAGAGAAGGGGTAGAACGCTTCCTTATGAGAAATCCCACCACCAGCGTGGTGGCGGAAAAGGACGGAAAGATCGTGGGCAGTATTCTGTGCGGACACGACGGCAGGCGGGGATGCCTCTATCACGTGTGTGTGGACGAGGCCTACCGCCGTCACGGCATAGGGAAAGCCATGGTGGTGAAGGCCATGGAGGCACTGAAGGCGGAGAAGATCAACAAAGTCTGTCTCATTGCATTTACAAAAAATGATATTGGAAATGCCTTCTGGAACACCATTGGGTGGACAGAGAGAGAAGATCTGAACTATTATGATTTTGTGCTGAATGACGCCAATATTACGGCGTTCAATGAACAGTAAAGCAATAAAAATATTTTCAGGGGAAGGTGGATAACATGGAGAGAATAGAAGGCGGCGTGACCGCGGCAAAAGGATTTGAGGCAGCCCATGCGGCGGCCGGACTGAAGTACAAGGACCGCACAGATATGGCCCTGATCTACAGCCAGGTGCCCTGCGTGACAGCAGGAACCTTTACCACAAATGTAGTAAAGGCAGCTCCCGTAAAGTGGGACCAGCAGGTGGTAAAGAGTGGAAAGAAATCACAGGCTGTCATTGTAAACTCAGGAATTGCCAACGCCTGCACAGGCGCAGAAGGCTTTGGATACTGCAAAGACACAGCGGACAAGGCCGGGGAGGTCCTTGGCATTGACCCGGAAGGCGTGCTCATCGGCTCTACGGGCGTCATTGGAAAACAGATGCCCATCGAGAAGCTGAAAGCCGGCATCGAGGCCCTGGCCCCGAAGAAAGCTTCCACCCTTGAAGCAGGGACAGAGGCGGCAAAGGCCATTATGACTACAGATACAAAGGAGAAGGAGATCGCCGTCACCATCCAGGTAAAAGACACGACCGTCACCATCGGCGGCATGGCAAAGGGCTCCGGCATGATCCACCCCAACATGTGCACCATGCTCTCTTTCATCACCACAGACGCTGTCATCACAAAGGAAGCGCTCCAGAGCGCCCTGAGCGAGGATGTGCCGGATACATACAATATGATCTCCGTGGACGGGGACACTTCCACCAATGACACGGTCCTTCTTTTGGCCAACGGAATGGCAGAAAACGAGGAGATCACCTGCGGCACGCCGGAATATGAGGAGTTTAAGGCAGCTCTCCACGTGATCAACGAGTACCTGGCAAAGAAGATCGCCGGGGACGGGGAGGGAGCCACCGCTCTCTTTGAGGCCAAGGTCATCGGAGCCGAGAGCAAAGAGCAGGCCAAGGTGCTGGCAAAGGCTATCGTCTGCTCCAACCTGACCAAGACAGCCATCGCGGGCCATGATGCAAACTGGGGAAGGATCCTCTGCGCTATGGGATACTCCGGCGCCCAGTTTGATCCGGAGAAGGTGGATCTGTTCTTTGAGAGCCAGGCAGGAAAGATCCAGATCATAGAGAACGGCACTGCCGTGGACTACAGCGAGGAGGAGGCCACAAAAATCCTCTCCGAGCCGGAAGTGACTGCCATCGCGGACGTGAAGATGGGACAGGAGAGCGCCTCTGCCTGGGGCTGTGACCTGACTCACGGGTACATTGAGATCAATGCAGATTACAGGAGTTAAGAAAAATGGATAACAATATGCAGAAATATCTGGATAAGGCAGAGGTGCTCATCGAGGCCCTCCCCTATATCCAGCGGTTTAACCGTAAAGTTATTGTTGTGAAGTACGGTGGCAGCGCCATGGTGGACGAGACCCTCAAAGAGAGAGTGATCCAGGATGTGACCCTGCTGAAGCTGGTGGGATTTAAGCCCATCATCGTCCACGGCGGCGGAAAGGAGATCAGCCGCTGGGTGGGCAAGGTGGGCATGGAGCCCCGCTTTGTGAACGGTCTGCGGGTGACCGACGAGGCCACCATGGAGCTGGCGGAGATGGTCCTTGGAAAGGTTAATAAGGAGCTGGTCCAGTTCGTGGAGGGACTGGGTGTCCGAGCCATCGGCATCAGCGGCAAGGACGGAGGCCTCCTGCGGGTGACAAAGAAGCTCTCTGACGGGCAGGATATCGGCTTTGTGGGAGATGTGAAGGAAGTGAACGCGGATATCCTCTGGGACCTGCTGGAGAAGGATTTCCTTCCCATTGTGTGTCCCGTAGGGCTGGACGACAAGAACAACACCTACAACATCAACGCGGACGACGCGGCCTGCGCCATCGCCAGGGCCATGCACGCGGAGAAGCTGGCATTTTTGACAGATATAGAGGGCGTGTACAAGGACCCCAGGGATCCGGAGACGCTGATCTCAGAGCTGAAAGTGTCCGAGGCCAGACAGCTGATGGAGGAGGGCTATATCGGAGGCGGTATGCTTCCGAAGCTGAACAACTGTATCGATGCAATTGAAAACGGCGTTTCCAGAGTGCATATCCTGGACGGAAGGATCCCCCACTGTCTTCTGTTGGAGATCTTTACGAACAGAGGTATCGGAACCGCCATCTTAGATGATGAAGGGAGCAGATTTTACGATGACAAATAAATGGATCGACGAGGCGGAACAGTCGCTTCTGCACACCTACAACAGATATCCCATCGTTCTGGAGAGAGGCGAGGGCGTGTACCTGTATGACACAGAAGGGAAAAAATACCTGGATTTTGCCGCAGGCATAGCTGTGTGCGGCCTTGGATACGGACATAAAGAGTACACGGAGGCGCTGAAAAACCAGGTGGACACCCTGCTCCACACCTCCAACCTGTACTACAGCAAGCCGGCGGCGGAGGCAGCCGAGAAGCTGACCAGGGCGGCTCAGATGGACCGTGTCTTCTTTACAAACAGTGGAACAGAGGCCATTGAGGGTGCCCTGAAGGCGGCCAGAAAGTACGCCTTCACAGAGGGCTTTGGCCGCTATGAGTTTATCGCCATGGAACACTCCTTCCACGGGCGCACGATGGGCGCAGTGGCTGTGACAGGAAACGAGGCCTACCGGACGCCTTTTGAACCGTTGATAGGGGGCGTGAAATTTGCCCGTTACAATGATCTGGACAGCGTGAAGGAGCAGATGAACGAGCATACCTGCGCGGTGATCATGGAGACTCTCCAGGGAGAGGGAGGCATCTATCCTATTGACCCGGCATTCCTGCAGGGGGTGAGAAAGCTCTGTGATGAGAATCACGTGCTCCTCATCCTGGACGAGATCCAGTGCGGTATGGGGCGCACCGGCACCATGTTTGCCTGGCAGGATTACGGCGTAAAGCCGGACATCATGGCCATGGCCAAAGCCATCGGCGGCGGTGTCCCGGTAGGGGCTTTTGCCATGACTGAGAAAGTGGCTGAAAAATCCCTGGCTCCGGGAGACCACGGCACCACCTACGGAGGGAATCCCTTCGTGTGCGCGGCGGTCAGCGCGGTGCTGGACATTTTCGAGAAGGAAAAGATCTGCGACCACGTGAAGAAGGTGGGCGCCTACCTGGAGGCACAGCTGGATGCCCTGGCAGAGCGCAAAGAGTCTGTGGAGATGCGTAGAGGAAAAGGCCTGATGCAGGGCCTGGTGCTGAACGTGCCGGTGGGAGAGGTCGTTGTGAAGGCCCAGAAAGAGGGACTTTTAGTCATCACGGCGGGTGGAAATGTACTCCGCATGGTGCCGCCTCTTATCATCACAGAAGAGCATGTGGATGAGATGATCGAAAAGCTGGAAAAAGTACTTTAAAAAGTCTGGCGGAATATAAGGGCCGGCTGTGGGAAATACTAACTTCTGATCAAAAGGAAGGAAGTGATTTTCTATGGCTGGTTTTTTTATCGCGCTATTATCAGGCGCCCTTATGAGCGTGCAGGGTGTATTCAACACCCAGGTGACCAAGACAACAGGAGAGTATGTGAGCAATGCCTGGGTGCAGTTCTCGGCCCTCGCTGTCTGCCTGGGAGTCTGGTTTTTTGCGGGCAGAGACAGCTTTGGCGCCATTGCCCGGGTGGAGCCTAAGTATATGCTTCTTGGCGGCGTCATCGGAGCGGGGATCACCTGGACGGTGATCCGCAGCATGGAGCAGCTGGGTCCTGCCAAGGCGGCGCTCCTTATTGTCATGGCACAGCTTATTGTGGCTTATCTCATTGAGCTGGCAGGGCTTTTCGGCGTGGAGAAGGAACCCCTGGAGTGGCGGAAGGTGGGAGGCATGGCGCTGGCCCTGATTGGAGTTGCAATTTTTCAGTGGAAATAGTACAATGACTTTATCTAGGCATAAGAGGGGTGTCCGCAGCTGGAACACGGCTGTAAAGGAGAAAATTATGCGTAGAAGACCAGTTATGGTCGTTGTGATCATTGTAACTTTGACATTGTTTTTGAGTGGATGTGAAAAAGAGAAAGAAGCCTCAGGAATAGAGGAGATCTCTTTGGAAGAGACAGCAGAGTCCGGGGAGACAGAAGAGGAGGACCTTTCCGGGGAGACGCAGGAAGAAGATACGGAGGAGAGCGGGGAGGAGCCCGGCTCTATATTCGTCTATGTGTGCGGCCAGGTGGCAGCTCCGGGTGTCTACGAACTGCCCGGAGACGCCCGGGTGTACCAGGCCATCGAGATGGCCGGCGGCACTCTTGAGGGGGCCAGCCCGGAGAGTCTGAATCTGGCGCAGCAGGCGGAGGATGGACAGAAGATCTATGTCCCCACAGAGGAGGAGGCACAGACCGGCGCGGCTCTTCAGGATACGATGGGAGGGGCGCAGGATACGGCTTCGGACCAGGAGGCAGGTAAGGTGAACCTGAACACGGCTGGCCTGGAAGAGCTGATGACACTCACCGGGATCGGGCAGACCCGGGCGGAGGCCATTCTTGCCTACCGGGAGGAAGAGGGGGCCTTTCGCTCGCCGGAGGACATTATGAATGTGGAAGGCATCAAGGAAGGCATCTATGAGAAATTGAAAGATGAGATCACCGTTTGATGACAGAAGACTAGAAAAGTTGAGGGAGACATTATGGGTTGGAAAGTATTGGTTGTAGATGATGAAAAACTGATCGTAAAGGGGATACGGTTCAGTCTGGAGCAGGACGACATGGAAGTGGACTGTGCCTACGATGGCGAGGAGGCTCTGAAGCTGGCCGCTGAGAATACATACGATATCATCCTTCTGGATGTCATGCTGCCCAAGCATGACGGGTTTGAAGTGTGCAGACAGATCCGCGAGTATTCGGATGTCCCTATCATCATGCTGACCGCCAAGGGAGAGGACATGGACAAGATCCTGGGACTTGAGTACGGGGCAGACGACTATATCACCAAGCCATTTAATATCCTGGAAGTTAAGGCAAGGATCAAGGCCATTATTCGGCGCACAGGAAAGAAGAGAGAGCAGAAGGAAGACAGGAATGTTGTCGTAAAGGGAGAGATGCGGATCGACTGCGAGAGCCGCCGGGTTGTGATCGGGGAGAAGGAGATCAATCTGACTGCCAAAGAGTTTGACCTGCTGGAGCTTTTGGCTACCCATCCGAATAAAGTGTACAGCAGGGAAAATCTCCTGAACCTTGTGTGGGGCTATGAGTATCCCGGCGATGTGCGCACAGTGGATGTACATATCCGGAGGCTCAGGGAGAAGATCGAGACGCATCCAAGTGATCCGAAATACGTGTACACGAAGTGGGGAGTTGGTTACTATTTCAGGGGTTAGGTTATATTTCAGAAATCATTTTTTAAAAAGTCTGAAGTTTCGCATTATATTTCTTTTTGTGGCTGTGGGGATCATTCCCTGCATTGTCTTGAAAGCTGTTATCCTGGAAAGTTATGAGAGCAGGGCGGTGGATGTACTGACCGCCCAGCTGCAGAACCAGTGCACGATCCTTGGCGATCAGATCGGCGCCGGAGGACATCTGGACACAGGTCTCACAGAAGCCCTGGAGGGCGAGCTGGAGCAGCTGTCCAGCATTTATAATGGCCGTATTATGCTGATCAACAGTCAGTACCAGATCACGGAAGATACATATGATCTGGATACAGGAAAGATGATCGTGTCTGAAGATGTGATCCAGTGTTTTGAGGGAGAGGGGACGAAGATCTACGATCCGGACAACCGATATATCGAAGTGACTTCTCCTGTGTTCGTGCCGGGAAGTGAGCAGGTGGCCGGTGTCCTGCTGGCCAGCGTCTCTGCCGATGCAGTCATAGACAGTCTGGATGTGCTGAACAGCACTGCCTGGGTGGCAGTGGGAGTGACCGCGCTGCTGGTGGCGGCTCTGGCCGTGATCCTCGGGACGGTCGTAGTACGGCCCTTTGCCAGGATCACTTCCTCCATCGAGGCGGTCAGCGAGGGCTATGATACCAACTATCTCCACGAAAATGCGTACACGGAGACCAGTCTTTTGTCTGAGGCGTTCAACAAGATGCTGGGACGCCTGAAGACACTTGACGACTCCAGGCAGGAGTTTGTGGCCAATGTATCCCATGAACTGAAGACGCCCATCACATCCATGAAGGTCCTGGCGGATTCCCTGCTGGTGCAGGAGGATGCGCCTGTGGAGTTGTACAGGGAATTCATGGCAGACCTGTCGGAGGAGATCGAGAGGGAGGACAAGATCATCAATGATCTTTTATCCCTGGTAAAGATGGATAAGACAGCCTCTACGCTGGATGTGAAGCAGACAAATATTAATGATCTGGTGGAGAAGATATTGAAGAGACTGCAGCCCATCGCCGCAGCGGCAAATGTCGAGGTAGTCTTTGAAAGTTTTCGACCTGTAAACGCAGAAGTTGACGAAGTAAAGATTTCTCTTGCTATTACAAATCTTGTGGAAAACGCAGTGAAGTACAATGTGGATGGCGGGTGGGTCCATGTGGCTCTGAACGCAGACCACAAGTATTTCTATATTGAGGTGGCGGACTCGGGGATCGGCATTCCCCAGGAAGCCCAGGAACACATTTTTGAGAGATTCTATCGTGTGGATAAATCCCACTCCCGGGAGATCGGGGGCACAGGGCTGGGACTTGCCATCGCCAGAAACGCGGTGGTCCTTCACAGAGGCGCTGTCAAGGTGTACAGCCAGGTGGGGGAGGGGACCACTTTCACTGTGCGGATCCCTCTGAGCTATGTTGTCTGATCCGGGAAAGCAGGATGGGAGGTTTCTGAACATGAAAAAACAGTACAGATCATTGCGGGCAGTGCTTCTTTTGACGGCAGCCCTGCTGGCCCTGGCTCTTGTCTCCGGCTGTGGGAGAGAAAAAAGCGCCGTGGAGCAGGGGAAGGGATATCTTTTGTATGTGGAGCAGGGAGGCATGTCCCTCCTTCCCGTGGCGTGGGAGCCTTCCGGGGGAGAGTCCCAGGATATGGCGGAGGAGGCTCTTGAGGAGATGAAAGATCCCTCGGATCCGGACGGATATGCCAGTGCTATTCCAGAGGAGGTGTCCGTGGAGATAAAAGGGCTGCAGGGCGGCAAGCTGGACCTGACATTCAGCGATGCCTATCGCAGTCTCCCAAAAAGAAGGGAGGTTCTGCTGAGGGCCGCTGTAGTCCAGTCCCTGACCCAGATCGAGGGGATCAGCAGAGTGCGCTTTTTCATAGGGGATGAGCCTCTAAAGGAAGCAGATGGGACAGAGACAGGCTACATGGGGGCAGATGATTTTGTGCAGAATATCGGCTCGGCTCTTAACTCCTACCAGAAGACAGAGCTGACACTGTGTTTTGCCTCGTCGGACGGGAGCGGGCTGCAGGAAGAGACGGTCAATGTGCGGTACAACAGCAATACCTCTCTGCAGAAACTGATCCTGGAGCAGCTTTTGAAGGGGCCTAAGAGCCAGGCGTGTCAGGCGACACTGCCGGCAGACACGATCCTGCTCGGAGTTTCTGTAAAAGATGGGATCTGCTATGTAAATTTTGACGAGGGATTTCTCTCTCAGGAGTACCAGGTGTCTCCGGAGCTTGTGGTCTTCTCCATTGTGAATTCCCTTGTGGAAAACGGGGGCGGAGAAGTCCGTGCAGTCCAGATCTCTGTAAATGGGGAGACGGATATCACTTTTCAGAATACAGTGGATCTGAGCCATCCTTTTGAGAGAAATCCGGATTTGATGGAGGAAACAAAATAATATTGAAAGAAAGGCGATTGTTTATTTTCTGCCTGTTCTTTTTGATCGCTGCCTTTCTGGCAGTCCACTTGGGCGGGGCATACTTTCTGGAAGAACTCCAGGATCCCCCTGCCCGGAGCATCTGCGAGGAGGATGACACAGTCTGCATAGAAGGGCAGGTGTGGAAAAAAGAAAAAAGAGCAGAATATCATATTTTTTATCTGAGAGATACTTCTATTACAAAGTCCGGCCGCACGGTGCAGGAGGCCGGCGTGATCTTATACGATCCTGAAAAAACGGATCTTCGTACAGGAAATATCCTGAGCGCCATAGGACAGATTTTCTTTTTTGATGAGGCGCGAAATCCCGGAAATTTTGATCAAAAATTCTATTATCAGAAACAGAATATCCATGTGGGTATGTGGGCAGAGCGTGTGGCAGTACAGGATGACTCTTTCTGGAGGCTGCGTGACGGCCTTGAGAGGTTCCGCGGAGCTTGGAAGAGTGCGCTCCTTGAGGCGTCGGGGGAGAAAGACGGCGGCATTCTGGCGGCCATGATCCTGGGGGAGCGACAGGACATGGACCCGGAGACGAAAGAGCTCTACCAGGTGAATGGCATTGCCCATATTCTCTCCATAAATAGTACCAAGATAATACCATGTGCTTTGTGTTGACAATGTATCAATTCTTTGGGAAAAATCAACATAGTTTACAAATACGGATAATAATGTGTTTTGTGTATAATTACTAAAAGCTTTCTTTGAAAGCGGTTTGCTTGCGTTGATTTTAGAGAATTTGTATGATAGAATGCAATATAGGAATGGTATGAGGAGGAGTACAAATGAAAAAGATTAATATAATTCATCTTTCCGATATACACTATGACGGATCTGAAAAAACTGAAGACATATTAAGAGAGTTAGAAAAAGATTTAATCAAACAGAAATCAGATTTGGATGAATATCATTTGCTGCTCATAACAGGAGATTCTATTGATCGAGGCAAGGTAACCCTATTTGATGATTTTGGTCGAAAAGTAAACAAGATAATTAAGAACTGTGGGATATCGAAGAAAAAAGTTATTGTAGCAATCGGAAATCATGATGCTAACCTTCAAAATCCATGGTTGACTTCATTGCTTGAAAATGCACAAAAGAATCATCAAACCAATGCAGAGATTATTAATAGTATAAAAGGTAGAATGGATGCATTATATCCAGAGTATAATAAATTTGATCAACAATATAAAGTAACTCAAAATGGGGTGGGAGCATTTGATATATCATTTAAGAGCGCTAATAATGTACCAATAATGAGAATAAGATTTATTATTCTTAATTCAAGCTGGACTACTACGATAAAAAATAGCTATGGGGAACTGGTAGTAGGAGATGATCAGTTTACCTATGTTAAAAATGAAATTGCGAAAAGTAAAGGAAAAAAACCAGATTTCACTATTTTGTGTATGCATCACCCTCTCGATTGGTTTACCTATGAGGAACGTGTGAAATTAGAAGAATTTATGGAAAAATGCAATGTGGATTTCTTCTTACATGGGCATATACACACATCTGAAGTAAAAACTATGTCTGGTGTAGATAAGACAACTAATAGTTTCTGCACAGGAATTTCATATCAGAAAACTGGAGAAAATGGTTCACATAAAAGTGGAATGAGGTACTCTATTTATCAGATTGATAAGGACACAAAAACTATGAATATTTATATTCGATCCACTAATGAAAAGGGGGTATTCGTTGAGGATAATACTTTATATTCAAATGTGAGAAATGGATTTTTTACGGTCCCTCTAGAGAACTCATTTAAATGTTTAATGCCCTTTACTAGTGTGGAAAAAAATCCTAGAATGTACGCAGTTTTAACGAAAGAAAATGTAGAAAAAATTTTATCAAAAGAGGAACTACTTTTTAAGTTTTATTGCAGGATGTCTGAAAAAATAAACAATGATTTCGCAAAAGGGAGCCCTGCATACAATGCTGAATATAAAGAATATAAAAATGATTGGTTAAAGAGTAGAAACCTTACAAAGCTTACTAAAAAAACAAAACAGGAATGCGAACATGATTTTGCTTATGAACAATTTGGACAGTTTTGCTATGAAATATTGCTAAATCTAAATTCTTTGTTCTTTCATGGTAAGGTTAGATTTTTGATTCGCATATATAATACAAGAAGTAAAGAGCATGAGGCGTTTGTTGCTGATGGACCCAATTCAATAAATATAAAGGAGATAACTAATTTTAAATGGAAAGTAGGTCTGATATACCAGTCTTTTAAAAGGCAGGCGGCTTTATTGCAATCAGCTAATATGAAGTACTTTAAAAAGGGGAAAACGGACAACTGGATTAACTGTTTGACCATGGTTGTTGATGGTATTACAATGTCTGAAAAAAATGAGTCGATTCCACTTCTGTCATTGAATATCGCTATTCAGTCAGAAGAAGATGAAGCTTGTTTAGAGGCTCTTGCAATGTCATCGATTTACGATAAAGTGGGGGCTATTTTTGAATTATATGACAGAAAAGTCTATAAAATAAAAAAGATAATAGTGAGGGAGGAAGAAGGATGAGCGTAAAGCGTCTGAAAAAGGTGGAGGATATTTTATTATTACAGCAGGAAAAAAATCCGGTTGTTATTGATGAACAAAAGGTAGTATATTTCCTATACAGTAATAGTAATACTAATGTTATACAACATGATTTAAATGTCGTAGAGGTGAGAAAAAAGTATATTGATACGTTAAAAAAAGTCTATAAAAAAAGAGGAGATTTTACCAATGCAGATTTGGTTTTAGAGCCTTCTGAAATTGTTAAAATAAGGGTTTGATTTACCACTCCTATTGTAAAGACATATATTATTTATAAAAGTGTATCTATTCATGAAAGGAACTAAGATGTATACTTTGAATGAAATAGAGGAAATTCTTCACTTATCTTCAGATGTTGCTGAGTGCATAATAAATGAGAATAGATTGCTTAGCTATCTTTTCAAGAATAGGAGTAAAAAAGAAGTATCTATTGATACGAATTTGATAAGAGAGATACTTATTAATCACCTAACACAAAATTATAAGAATAGAGAATATTCTTTTTATGTTTGTTTACAGAAAAAATCAATTCAAGATTTGATTAAGTAGCAAATGCTGAAATAGTAAATGGCGACATTTTTGTAAAATGTGGAAAGTTGGATATAATGAATTTGTTATGATGAGCTATTTCCGTGATAATTTTTGAACATTATCAACTTGACCGATTAAAAAGTGGGTAGATAAGATTAAATTTCCTAAATTAATAATTATAGAAATTAATCGGGTGTATTTATTTTAAGAACTCTGGACTCAGATTTAACTCATTATTGAGGAAAATTCTGAGTCCAAACTTTTCCAGAATTTTTTAACTATCCCGAAATGAATATGCTATAGGGATGATTGTGTAAAGATGTTATTTTGCAAGTGATGAAAGCAAAATAACATAGATATCTAGAATATTTTGTCTCCTACTATTCTAATGTCTGAAAAACGGCGTATTTCCGTGCTATTTTGTGCTGTTGAGTCTCGAAAAATGGACGAATAAACACGGTATGGATAGGGTGAAAATAGATGGATGGGTGACCTTATTCGTGTAATAGATTTGAAATTATACTATTCGCCCGCTTTATAAAGTATAGAATTTGACACCTGATAAGGGTGTCTTTTTTATTATTGGATTATATCATAAATAAAGTAATATTTATATAGGACGAATAGAAATACTTAAAAAAGAATACAGCAATAAATATATGAGCGTATTTTTGATTCTTGAAGTATACTATTTTTATCTATAAGGAATCCGAAAATCAAGGCGAATAATAGTAGGTGAAATCAATTTGGTGAGTATAAAGTTTAGTTGAGGCGAATGATTTCAAATTCGTTCATTTTATTCAAAAAATTCCGGTGAGTTTTTTCCCGGAAATAGCGACAAACTCTGGAGAGTTTTTCGTCCTGGGCTTTAACTTATATTACATTCGAAGAGTCGGGAAACGTATATAATCTTTAGAAGCGGATTGGGATATTTAAATATTTGGTGGAGAGCAATTTAGCAGTAAAGATGGGGATGATGATTAGGAGAAAATATGATGATGTGCCATATATGTGAGAATATTATGTCGACTTACCCTTAGAGACATCATGGGGGATAAACTGTTTATGTGATCTGAAAGATATATAATTGACAAATGTATAGGTTTGGAGGGACTGGAATAGAACTTTCATAAAAAGACTAGAAGATTTTTATAGCCATTTTTGTGGATACGTATTGAACGATAAACTTAATTTCCGTTAAAATCCGTTCATAGTCTAATTAGGATAAGAGAGTTAGAGTGTTAATAATATAAAAAAATTTGACAAATATAAAATAATATGATAAATTTAAAATGAAATACAATATATCCTTAAGTACATTGACAAAAAAATATGGTGAAATCCTCCGATTGTTATATATTCTAGTATAATTTGGGAGGTAAATCATGAGAAATGGTAAAGATAATAATTCTGCTATAGTAAAAATTATAAAGGGATGGGAGAAGCTTACAAATAACGTGTTATCTGAAATAAAGAAAGATCCATCTATGTGTAATAGGACACGATTATTTTTAAAAATACTAAGTTTTGCATTAAAAACGATAATCCCTTTGGTAGTCAGAAAACTGTTAAATAAATTACTGGATCACTTCATATAAGAACCTTTGGTTTTATGAAATACTAATGTAAGTCATTTGCTAGATTTTATACCTGAAATATTTGTGTATGAATATGTGCTATCATTCATAAACAATGGTATAAAATCTAGTTAGATGAAGATCCTTAGATAATTTGAAAGCGCTATATTGAGAAAACATTTCTTCATGATTTATCAGATGGCTTCGGTATAGTTAATATGATTATGTAATTGTAAAAATTCGAGCATTATATTGAACTATTCAAAAGTAAGAACAGAAGTTTTGTGAAGAAAGAAGGGATAAAAGATGAGGAAACGAGAAGTGTAATTACACTTCAATATTAACATTTATTTGGATAAAATACAAATGATAGATAAGAATAGAGTGGCGTAAGGTCTTCGTTTTGAAAAGTGGAAAATACTGGACGAACGAAAGTCGAAGGCAGATTGTGTTTGTACAATTCGGAGGAACAAAACACTAGAGGAAGTGAGTTTTTATTACAGAAATGAATAATAATAGTGATTTAAATGTATTTCGTTTACTACGGATAGCCCGGAATAAAAGAATAAAGGAGGTTGCGGATGAGTTGTCGATTACTCCGGCATACGTTCATGCCATAGAGAGTGGGAAAAACTTCCCTTCTGGAAGGTTGTTAAGAGATTATGCTAAAGTTTTAGGAGTATCTGAAGAAACTATCTTAAATTTTAAGCCAGAAGAAAATAAGAAAGACTTAGTATTTGAGAATACCTTATTACGGCTGTTACAGATTATATGTAATAACATGGATTCTAAATAGTTTCTGTTTGGAGTAATCGGTACATGAAAATTGAACTTTAGATTGGAATGCAACGATCGGGAAACTACAAATTGAGGGTTCCTGATCGTTGCATAATACTCGTTCCTACTGTTTGCTGGATAGTGACTAATCTCGTAAAATATGAATATTAGCGGATATATGTTGAGGTTCTCTTGTGAATTAGATTTTATTACAATTATAGAAGAACCATTCAGTTACAAATTTACTGAAAAAAATTCATACTCCCTCAACTTTGGGGAATAAAGGCGACTTGACCAAACATTTGATCAGTTATCCGCATCATTTATCAAATTAGATAGGCCGGAAACTATTTGGTTACTTGTATATCCTTTAGATAGTAGCTGCTCTAGAATGTTTTCAGCCTTATCCTTGGATTTCTTTTCGAACTGAATATGATTAGTTATTATGTTATCAGCAATTTTATAATGTTCCTTTATTTTATCAATTACCCTATCTATATTATGATCCTTTAAATAGCATAAAATTTCTCTATGGATTTTAAACAAATCATAGGCTTCATTGCTTCGTACTTTGTCCCAAGAAACAAGAATATATTTATTGGAAAAAGATGATAATGCCAATATAAAACTATTGATAAATTCATTTCTTGAAAGCTCTGCTATCTTACGATGAAAGAGAATATCATATTCAAAAGATTTTTCGGGCATAATGTTAGTGGATTCTTCCATATTATCAATACAATTTTCAAGATATTCTATATCTTGCTGTGATATTCCGGACGTAAGTGAAAGTTCTGCGGCCTTTATTTCCAATGCCTCTCTTATATTGCTGATATCAGTGAATTGAATATTTTTTATAGACATAATCGCCCGAAGAGCATCTGACAAAATGTTTTCCGTATTACTTACTATTTGGTATCCAGATCCTCTAGTACTTTTAACTAAGCCTACACCTTTAAGAGATTGAAGAGCCTCACGGACAGATGTGCGACTCACATTGAGCTGAGCGGCGAGTTGCTTTTCTGTTGGAAGACGACTACCAATTATTAATTTTTTGCTCTCAATTTGGTCAAAGACATACTCTTTGACTATATCGCTTGCAGCTTTTTTTTCGTTCATATATATTCCCCATGATTTGAATCCGAATTTTTTTTAATATATCATTTTTTTATTCTTTTTACAATATTGAAATCATACAAAAAAATGGATAAATTTCTATAATATATTAGTATTTTAAATTAGTCATACAAATATTAGAATAAACTATATAATAATAATTATAACTTATCAGTGGAAAGGAGTGTATGGCGTACTATGAAAAACTATTTTGAAAATGATTATAAAGGAAGAGATGATCGGGACATAAAGGTATTTTTAAAAAGAAAATATGATGAAGCAGATGAGATTTTTGATAGACGTTTTTCCGAAGAGGTAAATAATTTCAGTGGTAAAATTGCTGAATTACAAGGAAAAATTCAAGCTGTAAAAGATAGAATTGAGGCAGAAAATTATCAATACGATGGCTTAGCTTCACTTACACTAGGGAATTTATATCTTCGCTTGGCTCAATGCAGAGATGAAAAGTTTTTATCAACTAATGGTTATTATAGAGTTGCAGTGTCATATTTTGGAGAAAGAATTACACTTGATAACGTTGATGATGTATATAGTGAAATTGATTTGTTATTGATGCTTAATAAAGGAAAGTATTTTCGTAATACTGCGCAGATAGGGAAAAAGAGCGTGTTCGAAAAGGCTCTCGATATATTTTCTGATGTTACTGTTAAGGCACTTAATTCGTCAATTGTACTCGAAAAAAAGGTACACATTTATTTAGATGCCCTGATAAATATAGGGCGTGTAAAGCGGTATTCTTATAGTTTTGATGAAGCAATCAATATATTTCTTGCTATTGTCCTTTTTTTAGAAAAGTACATTGATCAAAAGCAAGTTGAGAGTATTAGAAAATGTAGTTGTTTAAACCATTTATTAACTGAATCGTCTAAGATTATGGAAATGTCAGAACTTGAAAATATAGTAGAGAACAAATTAGATATGAAGCCGTATATGGAGTATCTGATACAAGCATTAATTCATATTGGAATTATATTCCGAAAAGAAAAAAGATATGCTGAAGCTATTGAAATATTTAATCTCGTTAATAAGGTAGATAATAATCAAGGAGAAAATAATATTGATGCACAGAATAATTTAGGTGTTTGTTACAGAAAAATAAGCGGAGAACATGAAAAAGCGGAAGAGATATTTGAAAAACTATCAAGTAGAGGAAATAAGTTCGCGTGTGTAAATTTATATAAATGCTATTTGATGAGAAATGATGTAAAGTATGAAAAATGTTTTGAGGATTTAAAGAAAAAATGCGAGTTAAGCAATAGTATACAATTGGAGTTTATTTTAGGTTTGTTTTACCTAAAAGAGAAGGATTATAAAAATGCTGCAAAACTATTTGAAAATGTTTATGAGTCGCATCCTTACATCTCGAGAGGGAGTATCGGATTTAAAGCTTTATACAATTTATCCCAATGCATGATCTGCGAAAAGAAATACACTCAATCGAGAAAAATACTTGGAAGAATAAGGGAGCTGCTACAAAAACAGGCAGAATGCAAAGATCCAATGGTAGAAATTGACTATGGTTGGTGTCTAATGCAAGAAAGAAATTATAAGCTGGCCGTAAAAATTTACAGTGAACTAAAAGATGAAGATTTAAATAGTATCGGCACAAGGAACTGGATGAGGATCCACAATAATTTAGCAGAGTGTTATATTCACATAAATAAAAAAAATGAAGCTAAAGCCATTCTGAAGGAGGTTGTACGATTAGAGCCTAACAATAGATGGGCGAAATATCTAATGGCAAGTATTGATCTCAGTTTTATAATAGAAAATGAAAATAAAACAATTGATATCAAGAATTATCAAAATTTATATAAGGCATTTACTGTCTTAGCTGAAACTAAGCCAGCACAAGATCTTGAAAATGCTGGGTGGTTAATAAGTGCAATTTTACTTATTAACAAATACCAAGAATTGAATGATAAACGTAGTAATGAGATTATAAATACATTGATAGAAAAATTAAGATATTCAACAGAAAAAATAACGATGAAAAGTTATTTTTATTTAGCTGAATTTGTTTTAGAAAGAATTAAAAGAAGTGATTTGGAAGAGGCAACTGCAGATGCGCTGTATAGATGTTTTTCCCATATGGAGTTAGTAGATGAAGGTGAAAATGTTTCATTTAGTAATTTGATGGAAAGTCCGAATTTTCATTACTTTGGTAGAAAGCATCGTGCAGAAATTCTTGCAAATATAGTTTTAATGTACAAACATATTTTGAATATAAAAAGTTATTGCTGTTATTCATATAGTAAAAAAGAAAGAGATAAAGAATTTCCCGTTCACTATACCAAGTTGAATACACTAAAGATTTTGTTGAGTAATTCTGATGGAACTAAAAATAAAAGAGTAACTCCCAAATTAAGATTATGGAACACTGCGTATATGAATGATTCATATGAAGGAGGAGTGTTTGGAAAATTATTGTGCCATGCGGCAGAGAACTGTAGTAAAAGTAAAGGTGAATCTAATGCAACTACGGATGATGTTAAAAAGTTATTACAAATTTATTTTGGAAATATTATGGAAGTTGGTACTCAGATAGATAGTGAGGTTTACATTACAAGTTTTTCTAAGGCATTAAATAGCTTTCAAATGTGGAATATATATGCTGATGATGAAAAAGGATGTGCTATTCGCTTTGATGATGATTTTTTTGATATCAAAGATGATTATCATGATCCTATTGAAGATGCAGGAAGAAATGTTTATTCTCTTTATGAAGTGCAATATTATGATGTCCAAGAAGAAAAAATAAAAGATAGCAAACATAATTTTGATATAGATTTAGTACGTATATGGGAAAACCTTAGAAAAATCGAGGAAATAATAGGAACGCTTGAAAAAAGTGTGGATAAACAAAATGAGATAAAATTTGCACTTTTTAAAAATGCTATATTTGAAGTAAGATCTTTTGTTGCTGATCGACTTAATGAAATCCGATTCCTTTTTAAAACACAGAGTTATGAATATGAGAAGGAATTGCGTTTGATTCGCTGTTCACGTTCACCTAAAATAGATGAAGATAATTTTAAAATACCACGACTATATATCGATGTAGAACGTGATATAGATAATTTAGAAGTTACATTGGGGAGAAAATTAGAAAAGCAAAAAGTAAAAGATTTTAATGTGTGGTTAAGATGCACTGGTAAAGTAAAAAGAATAAATGGAGGAGATTATTAGTTTCTATGATATTAGAAAATTTAAAAGAGTTATAATGATAGGGAAAGTAGTAATAATGTCTGAATTGTACTGCTTTGAGGTTAGATATTGAGTTGTTCAAGGGATATTTAATTGGTGGTTGTATTTCAATTTTAGTAATAGTGTGGTAATTAGATATCTATTTTTTGACAAAAATCAACACCTAAATGAGAAAAAAACTCATTTAGGTGTTGATTTATTTGCACTAGTAGATATAATAGAATTAAATATAGTATTATATAAAAGAAAGGGAGAATAATGCTAATTCAATTCAATTTTAATAATTTTAAATCATTTAGGGATGAAGCAATTTTGGATCTGTCTGCGACTAAAATAACAGAATTTGTAGATCGTGTTGCTACCATTGGCAATGAAAAAATTCTTCCGGTTGCAGCAATCTATGGTGCAAATGCAAGTGGAAAATCTAATGTTTATGCTGCTTTTGAATATATGTCGGAATACGTTGTGAATTCTTTCCGCTATGGCGACGAAGGAGAGAATTATTCTGAGTATAGGCCAACTCCATTTCTATTCGATACAAAATCGGAATCCGCAGAATCTAGTTTTGAAGTGTATTTTACCGTACCAGGAGATAAAACGGAAAAAACGTATAATTACGGATTTTGTGTAGGATGTGAAGGTGTTACCGAAGAGTGGCTGAATTACAAGGCGAAGTCTGCGCGTAAATATAGTAATGTATTTTATCGTTCTAAAGAGGAACTAGATTTATCAGGGCTACCAAAGAGTAGTCGAATGAATATAGAAGTCGCTTTAGAAAAACAAGTACTTATCGTTTCATTGGGAGCAAAGTTAAAAATTGCTAAATGTAAAATGGTAAGAGATTGGTTCTATGCCAATGAATTTGCTGATTTTGGAGATGCTGTAACTAATTTTTTCTTATCGCGTAGATTACCAACAGGCTTTGCTGAAGACAAAAAAGTTCAAAAGGAAGTTATTGATTATTTTAGTTCTTTTGATGAACATATACAGGATTTTGTGGTTGAAAAAATTCCAAGCGAAGGAGAGGGTAAAGATCAGGTCTATAAGATTAATGCACTGCATAAAAAGATTGATTCGAATGAGTTGGCTCAGATTCCGTTAGGTGAAGAGTCTGCCGGTACCTTAAAGATGTTTGCTCTTTATCCTGAGCTTCAAGAGGTTTTAAAGAAGGGGAGTGTTTTGGTTATTGATGAACTAAACGCAAGACTCCATCCGCTTTTGGTGAGGAATTTTGTTTTGACCTTTTTAAATCCTAAAATAAATATAAATCATGCACAGCTCATATTTACGACACACGATACATGGCAGCTGTCAAATCAACTTTTACGCCGTGACGAAATTTGGTTTACAGAAAAGGATTCTAACGGGCTATCAACATTATATTCTTTGGCTGATTTTCAGAATGATGAAGGAATGAAAATTAGGAAAGACGAAAGTTATGAAAAAAACTATTTGATAGGAAAGTACGGTGCTATTCCAGCCTTAAAGAGTATTGAAATTTTAAAGGAGGACTGAGAATGGCTAAAAAGGATCGTTCAGGAAATAGGAAAAGTAGAGAAAAATCAAGACGACATAAAGTACCAGAACTTGGATATTATTTGATTGTAACAGATACAGAGGCCACAGAAAAATGTTATTTCGAAGGACTCCGCAAAAGTCTGTCAAAAGATATGCAAGATAAATTGATTATTCGTGTTGTGGAGACAAAGACTAAAGAAATGATAAATAAATGCCTTGAACTTACAGCATATGAGGCTCAATACCGTATTCCATGGATTGTATTTGATCGTGATCAGGTTTCGGATTTTGATGAAATTATTGAAGAGGCAAAAGCAAGAGGGATTGAAGTGGGGTGGTCAAATCCATGTTTTGAAATTTGGATGTATGCATACTTTGGAGCAATGCCAGTAATCTATGAATCGTGGAAGTGTTGCTCGGAGTTTGGAAAAATCTATGAGAGAAAAACTGGACAAGAGTATGACAAGGCTGAACGAAGTATGTATGATAAAGTGTGTAAGAATGGAGATGAAGAGGCTGCAATCAAGATAGCAGAACAGAAGTTTAAGCAATGCATCCGAGAGGGAAAACAAAGCCATCAGAAATGTGTCCTTGTACTACTGTACACAAATTGGTTAGGGAAATCAGGCAAAAAGCAAAGGAAGATTAATACTTATGAGTAATGCAATTTCAGCATTAAAAAAAGGAAATGAATATCAGGCGCTTGTATTTTGGAAGTACGCGGCTAAAATGTTGCAAGAGGATTCCGAGATAGATAAGGTGTGCTATGAATATGATGAGGTTAAATCATTTGATGATGTAGTTATCTGTTATAAAAAACCACAATGTTTTAGAGACACTCAGATTATAAGGGATTATATTCAGATTAAATTTCATGTAGCGCAGACGAAAACTATAACATGGGAAGATTTATTGTCACCCCAATTTGTCGGGAGTACTAAATATTCTTTTTTGGACAAAGTAGTTAAGGAATATAGAAATAATCCACTTGAATTTTCTCAAAAAAGATTTATTCTCTATACGCCATGGGAAGTAGATCAAAATGAAAAAACTTTATACTCTTTGTTAGACAATATAGACCAGACGATTCGTTTAGAGGTATTATTTGATCAGACTACCGATAGATCTCA
This sequence comes from Claveliimonas monacensis, assembly GCF_014982975.1. GTDB lineage: Bacteria > Bacillota > Clostridia > Lachnospirales > Lachnospiraceae > Claveliimonas > Claveliimonas monacensis. The sequence goes on along the minus strand of NZ_JADCKL010000004.1, from coordinate 16,493 downwards.
GTATGGCAGAATTAGAAAAAAACTTAGAGAAAGTCTTGAGCTGGAATCGGATGAAGAACTTAAGGCTATATTACGACAGGTTTGTTTAAAATGTAGTAGTGAAAAAACGGATGAATTAAAAGACCAAGTCAGCTTGAAACTACAATTGGCCGAGTTAAAACCATGGGAGAGCAGCAAATTAGTATATCCTTATATTGCATTAATTGAAGCATTATCCGAAAGAGGAATCAAGGAATATACAGCAAATAATATCTTGGAATACTGTGCCAGAGAGGAGTTGTTCTTACCCGTAAAGAAACAAAGGGTAATAGCTATTCGGAGCTATCTTTTATATGCGGAGAACATGGAGAACGAGGTTGAAAAAATACTAGATTTAGTAGATTGTTTTGAAGGGCGTTTTTTAAAAAAAGAAGCCTCGTGGAAAGCTGTCTATGATAAAATACTTGAGTTTGGAAGGCGGTTATCTAAGCAGGAAGAATATTTAATAAAACTTCCTACACATCTATCTATAGCTTTTATGGCGGGATATATTTTTAATCCAAAGTCAGGGGTTAAAGTGATGCCTATACAAAACACACTGCAAGGTGAAGAAAACTGGAACATTACTGAAAATAGTATGTTTAATCAGGAGTTATTTAATATTGAAGAAAGACATGGGGACCAAACATCAAGAAATATCGCAGTATTAATTAGTATATCGAGCGATATTGAAGCAGATGTGATGGAATATACAAATATGGGAATTGGATTTAAAAAGATAATTATATGTAAACTTCCACATATTGGAAAAGATTCTGTAAAGAATGGTTTTCATGCCTGGAAACTGACTCAACAGCTTAATGAATTATTGGATGGACTGTTAAGAAGAAATAAAGCAGACTTACTACATATATTTGTAGCTGGTCCATGTTCTATAATGTTTAATTTGGGAAAGCTTGCATTATCTTTTGGTAATATTCAGCTTTATGAATTTGATTTTCAAAATGAAAGAACAGGAACTTATTATCCAACTGTAAAGATTATAAAAGGAGGAGTTATGTAATGGCACAGAAGTTAGTTACGTATTTTCGCGATTTTTTGAAAGAAATTCGTTTGACTGATAATCAGGTGCGGGAACTGAAAACTGCACATGAGACGTTGAGAAAAAGATTGTTGGAAGATGAAGAACTTTCATCTATTATTGAAACTACCTTTTTGCAAGGCAGTTATCGCAGGGCAACCGCAATTCGTCCTAAAAATGGAAAAAGATCCGATGTCGACATTGTTGTAGTGACAAAATTGGACAAAGACGAGGTTACTCCGGATGAAGCATTGGATGTTTTTGAAGATTTTCTTGAAAAGTATTATGAGGGTAAATATCGAAAGCAAGGAAGATCATGGGGAATTGAAATGTCTCATGTGGATTTAGATGTGGTACCAACGGCCGCCGCAGAACTTGCTACAACAGGGATACTAAATAATCTTCTTGTATCAAGCGATATGGATATTATGGAAATGGCTGAATATGGAAATATAGAGAAATATTATTCGGAAAGAAAATTATATGAAGCGTTTAGTGAGCTCTTCGCAGCGGAAGAAAGCAGTTGGAAGGATGATCCACTCTTTATTCCTGATAGTAAAGCTCAGATATGGGATAAAACGCATCCACTTGAGCAGATACGTTGGACCCAGGAAAAGAACAGCAATTGTAATTCACATTACGTAAATGTAGTTAAATGTATAAAATGGTGGAGACGGGAAAAATTTCCAGACTCGAAACCTAAGAGTTATCCTTTGGAGCACCTGATAGGAGAATGCTGTCCGGACGGAATAGATTCAGTTGCGGAAGGAATAACACGTACTTTGGAAAACATTGTTACATTATATCCTAATAAGCCGTTTCTAAGTGACAGGGGAGTTCCTGAGCATGATGTCTTTGGCCGGGTTACAGAGGAGGAATACAATGAATTCTATGCTACTGTTTGTGATGCTGCAATTTTAGCTAGAAATGCTTATGATGCTGACAAGCCAGAAGAAGCAGCAAAGTTGTGGAGAGAATTATTAGGGAACAAATTCCCAGTACCTGAGAGTAATAAAGGTGTAGCCTTTACAAAACGAGAAAGTGATAGCAGAAATTTGTCTGGAGGAAGATTTGCTTGAAAGAACCTAGTGAATCAATTTTATGTGGACGCAGGGCAATAGAAAACTACTCGGAGATTACGCTAATTAAGGATGTGACTTGGGATGAGCACGCAGAATGCTGGTATATATGCTTTGGAGTTTTACTGGAAGATGAACCAATTAATCTGCCGACATATACTGAGTGGTATATAACGATAGATGATTCTTATCCATCGGGGACAATAAAAGTTTATCCTGCGAATCATAATGGAATAAAAGGTACCTTTTTTCATCAGTCATGTAACGCAAAAATTGCAGAAAATGGTCAGTGGAGATCTGGAGATTTATGCTTGAGGGATCCATATGCTGATATATGTGGGCAATCATGTGAACCAAAAGACGAAAAGACCCGGCTCGACTGGAATTTTTATAGGACAATTAAGTGGATAAAAGCAGCAAATAAAGGAAACTTGATTAAGGCTGATGACTTTTTTGAATTACCACAAATTCCTTGGACATGCAATTTGCATTTAGTTTTTGATGAGGATATTGTATCCTTTATGGAATGGGAATCAACAGATTCAAAGTGTGGGATCTGCACTCTAATCCGAAAAGAAAAGGTACTGTGTGTGACAGAATTTCGTGATCTTAAGGGGAATTTATGCAAAGGGACTGTATGGGGGGATTATTTTAGTGAAAAAAAGCAGTGTAAATATGAAGCAGGTTGGATTTTGTTGAAATCTATCCCTGTAGTTAATGGATGGCAATGCCCTATAAATTATGGCGAACTTTTTCAAGCCATAGAAAACCAAGGCGAGGATTTTAAGACCTTGATAACGCCATTGCTAAAAAAGCTCCGAAAGAAAAAGGCCAGTATTCTGCTTATTGGATTTCCTATACCAAAGCTGTATGGAGGAGAGAAAAATAACATTCATTGGTGGGCGATAAGATTACCAAAACTCTCCAATCAATATAGTATTAAAACTGGTTTTCGCCCAATAGAGCGAAATTATGTATTTTGTGATTTTAAGTTCATTATTAAGAATAATCGAGAAATTGAATGGATGATAACGGAAAATTGGACTTCAGAAAGCCTGATGAGTAGAGGTATGTATTCTATAGATGTTTGTAAGTTGAATTTTCTAATAATTGGCTGCGGTGCAGTTGGAAGTAGTGTCGCAGAACAGTTGGTTAGGTCTGGAATTACACGGATAACTCTTATGGACGATGACATTTTAAATGCAGGTAACATTGTTCGCCATTCTTTAGAATATGGAGATATAGACTGTAAAAAAACAAATGCTTTAAAAAGGCATTTGAGCTCAATAAATTGTCATGCAAAAATTTATGAATTACAGTCAAGGTTAGAAGCGAATAATGCATCTGTCATGAATGAATATAGTGTTATTATTGATTGTACTGGGAATGATGAGGTATTACAGTTGCTAAATGAAAGAAAAAAGGCAGCTATTGTTTGTTCAGTTTCTGTGGGGTATCGAGCAAATAATGTATATTTTGGATACCATAAGGGATTTGGATTCCCAATAAAAAAATATGTGGATAAATTTCGAGATTATATTAAAAAAGACTCTGAAGATATGGAAGGGGAGAAGATTCCCTGGGAAGGAATAGGATGTTGGAATCCAGTATTCCCTGCTTGTTCTATAGATATGGTTATGGCATCAACTATGGCTGTGAAGCTTTTGACGAAATTAATTGATTCAAACTGTGCAGAAGATAAAATGATATTGTTTCAATGGAAAGAAAAGGGCAATGAGGGGATCGGATTCTATGATGCAGTATGTTTGTGATGAATTAGAATTATTGGTTGAAATTGAGAATAAGGCAATAAAACAAATCCAAGCCGTATTTGATACAAGTGTTGGAATAGAAACGGGAGGTATTCTTATAGGTTACTATACAGTTAAAAGGGATAAAGCGGTAATAACTGAATTATCGGAGACACCATCAGACTCAAAATGCGGGGTGAATTGGTTTCATAGAGGGATCGAAGGATTAAAAAAATTGTTAGTGGAGCGATGGAAAACAAGAGACGAATACTACTTGGGAGAATGGCATATACATCCATTTTCAAGCCCAATGCCAAGTGGTATTGATAGAATGCAGATGATAAGTATTTCAAAAGACAAAAGATTTAATTGCACAGAGCCAATTATGTTGATTATAGGTGGGGGGAAGCAGTTGGAAATATCAATATCATTAGTATTCAGGGGAGGAATATATACGTTAGAAAGTTGTGATTAAGAACTGCCTTAAAGAAATTTAAGTGTATGGAAATACGTTTTACATTATTAATATGATACATAACAGTATACAAAACTATTCCTTTGAATTTGTATTCAATTGATTATTGTGAAGAAATAGACTATGAGGAAAGCGCAAAATGAAAACAAAAATGGATAAAAGGATAAAACCTTTATTTGATAAATATATACGAAGCAAGTTCTTATATGAGGGGTATGTTAGGCTCGATAAGAGTTTATACAAAACAATTGATGAATGGAATAGTGAAAATGAGCTAAAATTGATAAATGAAATATATAGATATATTGCATCTTTATATAGCTCGAATCAAGAGTGCTTATGTGGGATTGAAGATCATTTTAGAAAATTTTTTCTGAAATATGTAGCTGAGAATAATACGAAGAATTTGGAAATAAAAAAAATTGGTGAGAGTGATTACATATTTGATCACACGCGTGTCAAAGTGTATGTTGTAAAAAGTGTATCAAAGTATATTAAACTTCTATCCAAATATAAAGCAGAAGAAAATCTTTTCTTTCGTGGACAATCCAATAGCAATTTTTTATTGCAGCCTTCTATTATTAGAGAAGATATATGGAGAAAGAATGAAAAAAGAATGTTTGATGAACTGGAACGTTTGTGTCCCAAGGAATTTCAGGGAATGAATTCAATACTAGATAAATTGGTAGAAATGCAACATTACAATTTGCCGACTCGTTTATTGGATGTTTCCAGTAATGCGCTTGTAGCATTATTATTTGCCTGTCAAGATTTCGAATCCGATGGTGAGGTGATAATCTTTAAAGAAAAAAGAAACAAAAATCCACTTGCAAAAATGGAAGAAACAAATATACGGTATGGACATAGTGATAGTGTTTCTTTATTAACCGGGATTTCACAGATGAATTATGAGGATCAGCTTCTACTGTACTATATCGCAGAATTTTTTAGAAAACTTGTAAAATCCGATAGACCGCTTGAGTCTTGGTTTAATAAAAAAGATGGCACTGATAAATGGGATTCTGAGATCAACTTGATACTAGAAAAAGTTTATAAAAATAAATATACTATTTCGAATATACTATGTGGGAATAAAATAGATGCAAGAGTTGATAGTTCTATTTTACAGTTGAATGAATTAAAGAAAGAATATGAAAGTAATGCTAAGAAAAATTCTTGGGCATTGAAAAATCAAATAAAGAATTTTAATAGTATTGATGTTGTTAAACGCTTATATCGTCAAGTGCAAAGAGAAAAACCCTATTTCGAATGTCGAATAGTTCCTCAAGATGTATGTAATATTTTATTTGTAAAACCTTCTATGCTAAATCAGAGAATAGTAAAGCAATCGGGAGCTTTTATTATTGTAGGGGCCATGGAGGCTGATAAGAGTGATATTGTTTGCAGATTGAATAACTATCGATATCGCAAAGAAGACATAGCACCGATTTTTATAATACCGTCGATATATAAAAAGAGAATACTAAATGAATTAAAATTGTGTGATTTACATACTGCATCGATATATCCAGAAATCGAAAAGGTTGCAGAGTATATTAAGAAGACGATAGAATAAATTGAGCAGTCTATAATAAGACATACAAAAACTGATTAAATGCTGTAAATAGAATCGCGCTAGATTCATCTGCTTTTAAGATAGGTGGATGATTCTAGCGCGATTCTATTTGCAGTATAATTAAATTATAAGTGGATTATATATGAAGTTAGGAACAATTGATATGTCGATATTGTGAGGGAGAGCATCCTTTCTGTTTTTTGAAAACTTTGGAAAAATAATTAGAATCATTAAATCCTGTAAGGCTTGCAATTTCTATAATAGAATAATTTGTGTTTATGAGATATTCAACGCTTTTCTCAATTCTATATTGCGTAATAAACTCGAAAAGAGGAATATTCATAAATCTTTTAAATAATTTTGAACATTCACTTCGACATACATGAATCGATTTTGCTATATCCTCTAAAGATAAATCTGAATCATAATGTTCTTCTATATATGATATAATATTACGAATTCTGTTATATGAATTTCTGTCATATGGGGTTCCTAATGGAACCTTATCGGTGTTCAGGAATAGTAGTTTCCAATATTCGTCTAACTTAGAGATAATATCTAATTCATATGTACTTTTTTGATTTGATTCAATTTCAATAATTTCCTGAATTAGACTAATTACATTCTTGTGCCAGTTTTCTGATAAATCAAAATGAATAGCTGGTAGTGATATGTTCTGGATAATGGGTTTGACATACTTGATAAAAACAATACTATTATCATATCCATATATAAGTTTGGGCTCAAATGTAATCGAATAATATTCACAGTCTTGTGAGTTGATCATGTAGCCAGCATGCAAAGTGCCACTATTACCAAATAGAGCCTGCCCTTCTTGGAGAGAAAAGGTACTATTATTTACTTTGTAAATCATTTTACCTTTAGTAATTAATGTTAGTTCGATTTCCGGATGCCAATGCCATAAAAAAGATCCTGACTCATATTGTGACAATCTTTCTTTACTCACTAATAGTGGGAAATTATAATTCCCATGCTCTTTCACTTCTTTTTGAAATTGATTTGTTTTTATTTGCAAATCTCTAATCTCCTTTTACAGACTGGAAAATTCAAACCAATATATTACCCTTATATACAAATATATTACTCCAGTTTTATAAACAAGTCAATATTTTACCCATTTATCCTAAAATTTTCAAGGAGAAGCAATAGATATATGATGTATAAAAAATAAAGCAATAATTTTATAATAGAATGAAAAGGAAGGATAAAATATGAGGTTTAACAAAGAAATATTATGCAGCGTATATGGAGAATCTAATCGGAGCTTAAAGCGTTTTCAGCAGTTAAGTGAGCAGTATAAAAATGCTTTTAATAGTGGAAAAATGGAGTTTTTTTCATCTCCAGGAAGGACAGAAATTGTTGGAAATCACACAGATCATAATGGGGGAAAGGTTTTAGCTGCGAGCATAAATATGGATACGATAGGGGCGGCATATCCAAACAATTCTGAAATTATAGAAATTATAAGTGAAGGATATAGAGATAAAATAATAATAGACATTACAAAATTAAATGATGTACCCGCTAATCAGGGAACCATTTCTTTAGTGGCAGGTATTGTAAAAGCAATAAAAGTATTTGGCTTTTACGTTTCTGGGTTTAACGCTTACATTTCGACAGAGGTAATAAGTTCTGCAGGAGTGAGCTCCTCTGCGTCCTTTGAAATGCTTATTTGTTCAATAATAGATTTTTTCTTTAATCAAAATCAGTTAAACCCAATTATATACGCTAAGATAGGGCAATATGCCGAAAACAATTATTGGAATAAAGCATCTGGACTTATGGATCAAATGGCTTGTGCTGTAGGAGGAACAATACTTTTGGATTTTAGTAAAGATATTGAATATCAAAAAATTGATTTCGACTTTTCGAAAATAGGATACCAATTGGTCATTGTAAATACAGGAAAGGGCCATGCTGATTTGAGTAGCGTGTATAGTGAAGTACCAAAAGAGATGTCTATGGTTGCCAATTGTTTAGGAGTGTCACGATTGTGCGAAACAAGCTTAAATAATCTATTATCTGAATGTTCCAACATTCATAATAGTATTAGAAATGACAGAGCTATACTTAGAGGGATTCATTTCTTTAATGAAAATGATAGAGTGCAAAAGATGGTGAAAGCAATAGCAGAGTGTAATGAAGAAAAAATCGTAAATGTTATTGCCGAATCAGGTAGATCATCATGCGAATATCTACAAAATTGTTATGACATATCTGACTACAGTGAGCAAAAAATAAATTTATGCTTAGCATTAACAGAAACGTTTTTGAAAGAAGTCGGTTGTGGTGCTTGCCGTGTGCATGGAGGCGGATTTGCAGGTGTTATTATGACTGTATTGCCTATAGGATATTCGAGTGAATATATTCATTTTATGTCTAGGTATGTTGGAAAAGAAAATGTTTATCCGTTGAATATACGTCAGACAGGAGCAACACATTTAGAGTTACAAGTTTAAATGGAAATGGGGAGGATACAATGGAAAGTGCAAATCATGTATCAGTTAGTGTGTTAGTTGCTGCATTTAACGTGGAAAAGTATATTGAACGTTGTTTATGTTCATTAATAAATCAAACAATGAAAGAAATAGAAATAATTATTGTTGATGACGGATCTACAGATTCAACTGGTCAAATTTGTGACAAATTTGCTTGTATGGATGAGAGAGTTAGGGTTGTACACCAGGAAAATAGAGGTTTGCCAATGGCTAGGAAAAGAGGCTTAAGTCTTGCCAAAGGTGATTTTATTAAATTTGTAGATAGTGATGATTGGTGTGAACCAAATATGTGTGAACATTTATTTGAAAAAGCTATAGAAACAAAAGCAGATATTGTTTTTAGTTCAGCTTTTCGACATAGGGAAGATGGAATAGTAAAAATTTGTAATCTTCCACTTGCAGATGGGGTATATCAAGTACGAGAATTGTTTGATTGTTATATTTTACCTCTATTTGGGGATTTAAAAGAAGATAAACTTATTACTACTGGCTATGTATGGTGTTGTTTATTTAAAAGAAATTCAATACAAAACATTGAGTTTTATCATGACATTAATTTACATGAAGATGAAATTATAGTTATTCAGGCACTTATTAATTCCAGAACTATCTATATCACAGAAGAAGCACTATACCATTATAATAGAATGGGCAATAATACGATGAGTAAAAAATCTTGCTATTGGGAGAAATATTGGGACAATATTGTGGCGGTATTTCAGGCGAAGATGAAGTACGGAAAGATACTGTTTGAGAAAGAACTGGATTATATGCCTCGATTAGTTACAATGTTATATTTAAAGTATTTTCGTTCTGTAAGAAATGAAACACATTATACTAATCCTAGTAAATTTTGGGGAGGATTAAAAAATGTTTATAGACTTAAAAATACGGATTATTTAAGGCGATATAAGAAATATTTGATATACCAAGAATTGACTATGATAGAGCGATTACTTGCCAAATTGATTCAATTTAAAATATATGTCATTCCATATTTCTATTATGCAATAAAATGCGGGAGAATGAGAACATTTCAGGAAAAAACAAAGAATTAATTTTAGATTGGATGGGCAATAGAGGTGAAAAGACTAAAAACATTAATCTTTATAATAGTTCTAGGGTGTTTGGTTTTTGGTATACAGTGCTTAAGTGATTCTAAAGAAAAAATTGAATTGAATATAGGATATCAAAGTATTACGGCACAAACGTGGGGAGCACTTATTATAAAAGATCAACACTTATTAGAGAAGAAATTGGAAGCGTACTATCCAAATGCGGAAATACAAGTGAATTGGTATGATGAAGTTTCTGGTTCAGTTATAAATAATAATATGATTGCACATAAATATCAAATTGGTTATATGGGGGATATGGCATGTATCATAAATTTATTCTGTGGCGATACCGAAAGGAATTATAATTCTGAGCTTGTTGCTTTTGATGGAAAAGGAATTGGTGGTAGGAATCAAAGTATTTTAGTTAGAACAGATTCAGAAATCAAAACTCTACAAGATTTGGAGGGAAAGACTATATCTGTACCTATAGGATCAAGTGCACATAGAATGTTACTTGAAGTTCTGAAAAAGCAGAATCTTTTAGAGCGTGTTCGCATTGTTTATCAAGATACTCCAACTGCATGCAATATGGTAATGACAGAAAAAGTGGATGCAGTAGCAACCTGGGAACCTTATCCAACAGCTATGCAGATAGAAGATAAAATGAGGGAATTAGTTTCAGGAGTAGAAACAGGGAATACTTATCTGGCTGGTGTTGTTGTAGATAGCGATTGGGTTAAATCTCATAAGCAAATAGCAGAAATTTTTATGCAATGCATTGAAGAATCACATGATTTTATTAAGGAATATCCACAGGAAAGTATAAAGATAATATGCAATGAAACTAGTTTTTCATCAGAAGTAGTAGCCACAGTGTTAGATACTATTGAATGGGAAAGTGGTATTTCCCCTAAGGATATAAATACGCTGAAGGAGGACTGTAATTTTCTAGTAGAGACGAAGAAGATAGACGAATTTTCAGTTGTTAAACATATCAAAAGATAAAAGGAGAATAGTTGATTTGAAAAGTTACACATTGCAAAATACCATTTATAAAGTATTGCAAGTTGTTGTCTCAATATCTAGTTTTGTAGGAGTTGTTTTATTTTTGAAATATATACATTGGGACATAGGAATTCGTTTTTCCTATGTCCCAGATGTTCAAACTATAGTATCCGAATTATTAGATATTATAACGCAAGTTGAGTTTTATAATAACATCATTATTTCACTGGGTAGAGTATATTGTGGATTTTTGCTTGCAGCGTTTATAGCAATACCAACTGCCGTTTTTATTGTTGAAAATTCTAAAATTAAATATCTATTACATCCTATTATAGAATTAATTCGTCCAATCCCTAATGTCGCATGGGTGCCACTTTCCATTATACTATTTAAGACCGTAAGCGGTAGCATTTTATTTATTACATTTATAGGAGCCTTTTTTCCTATTCTAATTAATTCCATAGAAGGTTTAGAGCATGTCAATACAAATTATATAAAGATAGCTAAATCTTTTAAAGTAAGTACTAAGGAAATGGTTTTGGGAGTAAAGCTACCAGCTGCAGCATCTAATATTTTTACAGGTTTATTAGTTGGAATGAGCGGCTCTTGGCTAGGCGTGGTTGTTGCTGAAATGATTGGAGGACAGTCTGGTATTGGCTATTTAACATGGGTGAATTATACGATGGTCAATATGTCAGGTGTTATAGTTTGTATGTTTGTCATTGGGGCGTTAGGAGCAATGTCATCCTGGATCTTACGAAAACTATACAAAATGTTACATTTTGAAATGAGGACTGAGTTATGACAGAGAATAGTGTTGAAATTATTGGGTTATGCAAATCGTTTGTACGGCCAGAGCAGGGATCTATTGCTATATGCAAAAACTTGAATTTGAAATTAAAAAAAGGGAAGATATACTCAATAATAGGAACTTCTGGAAGTGGGAAAACAACATTAATAAATATGATAGCTGGATTCGAAAATTATGATAGTGGGGCTGTTGTTTTGGATGGAGGAAATAAGGCATATAAAGTTGGAATATTATTTCAAGATAGTGTTTTATATCCCTGGAAGACAATTATGGATAATATGCTTTTTGCCTGCAAAAATGACTTTGAAAATCCTAAAGAGTTAGTAAGAGCGTTTTTGAGAAAAGCAGGGCTTGAGGAAGTTGAGAATTGTTATCCAAATGAATTATCTGGGGGGATGCAACAGAGGATTGCTTTATTAAGAGTTCTGCTTACAAAACCGGACTTGGTAATTCTAGATGAAGCCTTTGGCGCTTTAGATTTTCAAATAAGGAATCAAATGCAGGAACTATTTTTGGAGTTACATAGTGAGCAGAAATTTACTGCTATCGTAGTTACTCACGATTTGACAGAAGCAATCCGATTAGGCGATGAGGTGCTAGCATTTTACGGAAGACCACTAGAATATGAAGTGTTAAATAGTAACATTACCTCAGAGGAAGATAAAGAAAATCTATTAGAAAAAATTAATAAGATATACAGTTATAGAAAGGAATACATATATGAAAAAAGAGTATTACAGAATAGTAGTAGAGTTGGAGTCTGGAGAGAAAGTCGAATTTGATGGGTTAGAATTTGAAAAAGAATATACGTTTGAAACAGATACTTTATGCTTAAATATTGATAAAAAGGACTTTTTGGAGGTAAACATTAAATTAAATAATAAAAAGGATTATATAAAAACGATTGCATATAAATTTGTGTTATGCATGAAAAATTATTCAAAAATAATTGCTCCTGATAGTGGGAGATGGTTTTTGAGAAATACTAGTCTTATTGATTTCTGGAAAAGCTGTAAAGAGTTTTCATCTAATATCGGTGATATAAAAATACCTTTATTTATGTTTCTGAGGGATGATTGTTATGTAGGAAATGCTGTAGGTGTTATTGGACAAAATAAAGAAACAAAGTTCAAAATCCTTGAACCAGAGTCCAATCGTGCTTTGAATGTACATACAGGACATATTGCTTTGGAGATAACAAAAGGAGATGAGCATTATCCACTGCATACTGCAGAATATATGGAAGGCATCTATTACTATAACTCTAGTGACAACGAAAAGAAGGCTTGGATGCTGGTACAACGTGAATTTTCTGATATGCACAGGAAAAGGTATAAACTAGAAGAGCAATATTCTAAAAATGCCTTAGAACCTATGTGGTGTTCATGGGTGGATTGGGATAGTAAAGATATTAATAGCAAAATGCTGCTAGAGAATATGGAAGCGGGTGTTGAGCTAGGAATTAAAAACTTTATTATCGACGATGGTTGGTATGGGAATGGTTTAGATAGTGCATATTCAGTAGACATGAATATTGGTGACTGGGAACCTGATCCTCAAAAAATACCAGATATGAAAGCACTAGTGGATAAGGCGCATCAACTGGGTGCGAAACCATTTATTTGGTGTGCTCCTCATGCCGTTGCAAAGAATTCAAAAGCCTATGAGAAAAATTATCAGTACTTATTGTCAGATGAGACAGGTGCGCCTATTATGAATGAACCGCAGTATTACTCATATTGTTTTCAGTGTCCGGAATCAAGAGAAATCATGGCCGACATATGTGTGAAACTAATTGAAAAGTGGGGATTTGATGGTTCAAAGTATGATTTATTTAATTGGGTGCCCAATATTCCTTGCAAAAATCCAAATCATAAACATGATGTTAGCTCTATGGTTGAAGGTCTAGAATTGACATTGAAACTAATTCGAGAAAAAACGAGCAAAATTAAACCTGAACATATGGTGGAATTAAAGCAGAATTATGGTACGGTTTTCAATACGCAATACGGTAATTTAATGCGAGCAGGCGATTCACCATTTGATTTAGAAACTAATTTTCAACGAACGTTACATATACAATCTTATACACCATATGCTCTTAATGACTATCAAACATTTACTGAAAATGATACACCAGAAAATGTGGCTTGTATCATAATTAAAATGTTAGCTGCTGGAGTTCCAGCCTATGGCATGAATTTTGCTAAGCTTTCAAGTGAAGTAAAAGAGGTGATTAAGTATTATAATAACCTATACTCTTATAACTTAGAAAGCTTCAAAAATAGTAGAATACCACTGACCCCTAATTATACGGCGATGTTTATGAATGGAACAGATACTGATTATATATTTCTCCTTTCTCAAAACGAGATAGCGGAATTTGAGCGAGATATGTTGATCTTTAATGGGACGTATAAAGAAAAATTGCTGCTCAAAAACAATGGAGAAACTTCATATTTTGCAATCACTAGAAATTGCAGTGGGAAAGTAGTAAATAAAAAGACATATGATAAGGAGTTAATAGAAGTAGAAATACCGATTGGTGGGAGTATTCAGGTGTTGTATGAAAAATGATTTATATAACAAATATGTGGCAATTCTTGCCGCATATTTGTTATATGTTGATGAAACATTCATAGTAGGAGGTCATTAGAATTATGATACATTATAACAGCGAAGAATCCATAAATATTAGTAGTGACTTAGCAACTATGGAAATTCCAAAATTAATTTTATCGTTAGCTATTCCTGCTATTATTGCCCAAATGGTTAATGCTCTTTATAATGTTGTGGATCGAATTTACATTAGTAGAATACCAGAAATTGGCGATATGGCTTTGACCGGAGTTGGCGTATGCTTTCCTATTTTGATTTTGATTTCTGCATTTGCACAGCTAGTTGGTGTTGGGGGGGCTACACTTGCTGCTATAGAAATGGGGAAAAAAGATATAAAAAAAGCTGAAAAAATGTTAGGCAACGGGTTGACAATACTGCTTATAATATCGGTAGTTTTAACGTTTTTTTTTCAGGTTGTAAAATACCCCGTGCTTATGCTATTTGGTGCAAGCAGTTCTACCATAAGTTATGGGATAGAATATTTATCGACTTACTTGTGGGGGACATTGTTTGTAGAAATTACTTTAGGATTAAACCAATTTATTACATGTCAAGGTAAATCCAAAATAGCGATGATATCAATTTTGATTGGTGCAGGTCTAAATGTTGTATTAGATCCGTTATTTATATTTGCATTAAATATGGGAGTACAAGGAGCTGCAACTGCAACAATTATATCACAGGCAGTTAGTGCTATATGGATTATCCGCTTTTTATTATCTAATAAGAGTATGATTAACATTCATAAGAAAGATTTAATATTAAGGAAAGAAATAGTTGTTGCTATTATGGCATTGGGGATATCTTCATTCATAATGTCGTTTACTGAATGTGTAATTCATACAGTATTTAATAGTGGATTACAGAAATATGGCGGAGACTATTATGTGGCTTCGATGACAATTATTCAGAGTATTATGCAATTAGTATATATTTTTTCAAACGGAATTACACAAGGGGTACAACCAGTTATTAGTTTCAACTATGGCGCAAAACAAGTTTCTCGTGTCCGATCGGCATATAGAATTGGTTTTATTAGCCATATTACAGTAGCATGGGTTTCGTGTATGGTTTTGATGTTTTTCCCCCATTTTTTCGGGAGTATTTTTACCAATAATGAAGATATTCTTGATATTGTAACAAAAATGCTTCCAATCTATATTTGCGGGTGGGGAATTTTTGGAATACAGTCGGCTGTTCAATGTACTTTTGTGGGTCTCGGTCAGGCAAAGATATCTTTGTTTCTGGCTTGCCTGAGGAAGATTTTGCTTTTAGTACCTTTAGCACTTATATTGCCTCATTATTTAGGAAGTTTGGGCATTTTTATTGCAGAGCCTGTTTCAGATATTTTGGCAGCGTTAACTGCTGGGGTTATATTTAAAATTAGAATCAATTCAATTCTAGAGAAATGAAAATGAATAACAAAAATGTTTAATGCATATTTATAACGAAGCAGAAGTTGAGAGTCATGATAGAATTTACACGAAATGATTTAGAAGAAATAATGGGGATATTATTGGATAGAACAGAAAAAAATAAGCAAAAATGGGAACTATTAGATTATTGTATGACTTCACAAGAAGAAAAGAAAAACAAGACAGACATATGTAGTGTTTCTCATGAAATTAAAATTCAAACAAAATTTGCCGGGCAAATATTAGTACTTGAAATTATAGAAAAGATTTATCTTCCAAGTGAGAAGGGGGATATTGTCGTACACGGTAAACCATGAGTACTGGCTCATTTTTTGACCGCCGTTTCCGGCGGCCGTGTTTACAGATTGGTTGTTTTTGACTTGCTCCGGCAGATTTCCGGCAACTGATCTGACCATGGAAGCAGTTTCTCAATAAAGCTGTAATCCGTATCATCCTGATGGTCTTTCAGAACTGTCAGTACATGGTCCAGATAACGGAACGGATTCAGGTTATTCGCCTTTGCTGTTTCCGTTATGCTGTAGATGATCGCGCTGGATTTCGCACCATCGATACTGTCGATCAGTTTCCACGCATGTTTATGCAGGCAGAAGCTGCGGAGCGCTCCTTCTGTTACGTTGTTGTCAAGTGGAACTTCCCCATCATTCAGGAACACTTTCAGTGCCTCTTCCTGATTGATACAGTAGTTGATCCCTTCCAGTGTTTTTCCTTTGGGAAGACGATTGGAAGATTGAATCTCTTTTACCCACGCAAAGAAAGCCTCCACCAGAGGTTTGACTGTGATCTGCCGCTGTTTCTTTCGGTCATCCGGTTCCAGAGCAGCCAACTGATTGTCCAGATGATAGATGGCCCCGATCCGCTTCACAGCTTCATACGCAACGGTATCTTTTGCAGTTTTTTGTGCTGCTTTCGGAAGGGCTTTTAAAGCGTCTGAGAAATAGCGCCTTGCATGTGTCTTATTCCAGTTCTGAGATAAGACACATTATCCCAGAAGTATTATTATTCCAGAAGAAATGCAGATCTCAGCTTAAAACCTGCATTTTTCAAAAGAGATCTGGAATAATAATGTTGTGAAATTACTTTAAAAAATCAGGTATATTTCTTTTT
>NZ_JADCKL010000036.1 GCF_014982975.1 Claveliimonas monacensis | reverse complement strand
ATCCTCACACCGGGCCAAGCGTCTGAGTACGGAGCCGCCCCAGCGTTACTGGCGGGCTTTTCTCCAGCGGCGGTGCTTGGCGACAAGGGGTATGATTCCACCGCTTTGAGGGACATCATTCGAGCGGTGGGCGCCGAGCCGGTGATTCCGCCGAGAAAGAATCGCTTGGAATGCCCCGAGATAGATTGGCACTGTTACAAGGATCGCAACCTGGTAGAAAGGTTCTTCCAGAAAATCAAGCAGTTCAGGCGGCTGGCAACACGCTATGAGCGACTGGCGAGAAACTACCAGTCGCTACTCAACCTTGTATCCGCCGTCATATGGCTGGCCTAATTGTTAACGCTCCCTAGTGCGAGGATGGATAGCGAGGGGCGCGAGAGCGCCCCTAGTCCGGCCTCGATTGTTGCTCAATATACTGCTTGACCATGCTCAGGGGGGCGCCTCCGACACTTCCCGCAAAGTAGCTTGGACTCCACAGCGAGTTCTTCCGGTAGGCGGGCTGCACCAGTTCAGGGTGTAGTAACTTCATCCGCCGGCTGGATACCCCCTTCAAACTATTCACCAGCCTGGATACCGCCACTTTGGGTGGAAAGTTGACAAGCAAATGGACGTGATCGGTTTCACCGTTGAACTCCTGTAGCTCCGCCTCGAAGTCCCGACACACTCGGTCGAAAAGCAATTCGAGGGAGTTGAGATGCGCGCCGGTGAACACCTTGCCCCGATACCTGGTGACAAAGACCAAATGGGCATGGAGTTTAAAAACGCAGTGTCTTCCTGTTCTGATAGCTTTTTTGGTTTCCATAGACCAAGTATATTCGAAGCCATGAAGCAGACCAGGACCCTCAAGGTTCGAGTGAAGGACAAACACGCCGCCGAGCTTAACCGCATGGCCCGCAGCGTGAATTTTGTTTGGAACTACCTCAACGAACTGTCTTCCCGAGCCATTCGGGAGAAAGGTCTGTTTCTGTCTGCCTACGACATGCACCCCTATACCAAGGGTGCTGGCAAGGACCTCGGCCTGCACAGCCAAACGCTGCAATGCATCGCTGCTGAATACGTTGCCCGCCGCAAGCAGTTGAGTTATTGTCAAATCTGGTGTATGACCATCAGGCAGCGTTCCTGTCAGATTGATCTTCCACCTGTATTCCATCCTGAAACTGTACGTTATCCACGACCAGCTTCAGTTGGTCGAACCCCTTGATCCGCTTCCAGCGTTTCTGGGCGGATTGGAGCAGTTTGAACACCATCGATAACGTGGTGTCCCGGTTGCCACAGGAGCGGCTCCGCTTGGTTCTTAGCCTCACCGTGGCAAACGTGGATTCAATCGGATTGGTGGTCCGCAAGTGAATCCAGTGAGTCGCCG
>NZ_JADCKL010000035.1 GCF_014982975.1 Claveliimonas monacensis | reverse complement strand
GCACGTAATGGTGGGGACTCTGGAGGGACTGCCAGGGACAACCTGGAGGAAGGTGGGGATGACGTCAAATCATCATGCCCCTTATGACCAGGGCTACACACGTGCTACAATGGCGTAAACAAAGAGAAGCGAGGCTGTGAAGCGGAGCAAATCTCAAAAATAACGTCTCAGTTCGGATTGTAGTCTGCAACTCGACTACATGAAGCTGGAATCGCTAGTAATCGCGAATCAGAATGTCGCGGTGAATACGTTCCCGGGTCTTGTACACACCGCCCGTCACACCATGGGAGTTGGTAACGCCCGAAGTCAGTGACCCAACCGTAAGGAGGGAGCTGCCGAAGGCGGGACCGGTAACTGGGGTGAAGTCGTAACAAGGTAGCCGTATCGGAAGGTGCGGCTGGATCACCTCCTTTCTAAGGAACGAAGTAAGGATTGTTGTCTATTGTTGAGTTATCAAGCTGTCAAAAGCAGATGACTTGCTGCTGGTGGCGATGCGCCCGGGGGAAACACCCGTACCCATCCCGAACACGATGGTTAAGCCCCGGGAGGCCGATGGTACTGCACTGGAGACGGTGTGGGAGAGCAGGTGGCCGCCAGCATTAAAAAAGAAAAGGCAGATCCGCTGCCGAAGATCATATAGATACAGGCACAGATGAGCAACAACTTATCGCCGCCAACCCGATCAGCAGGGCAGTGCTGTTATGATAGCTGGTTTTACCAGTGATCAGATACGCAAAAGAGATTTTGTGTATGTGATGACTGATAAAACATCAGTCAGAAATGTACCTTGAAAACCGCATATAAGAAATTGATGAAAATATCAAGACATCCGAGGTATAAGTGAACACTTCACGAGTGCGGAAGCAGGAGTGTTAGTGTGAACTTAGTTCGACGTAAGTCGAACATCATTATTAGTAATGATACCACTTTGAAGAAAACAAAGTAAAAAAATTGACCTGAACCAACGCATGTAACGCTATACATGTGTGGCCATAGCATTGAAAGCCCCTCGAGAATTAGAAATTCTCTCGGTGACATTTGCTTCGCAAATATCACTGCCGAAACATGATCTTTCTTATGAAAGCAAGCTTTCACGAAAGATCAGTCCCGTCAGGATGCTTTCAAAGCTATTTGGCAAGTTGGTTATGCATGAAAGAGCGCAGGGTGGATGCCTTGGCACTAAGAGCCGATGAAAGACGTGATAAGCTGCGAAAAGCTTCGGGGAGGAGCAAATATCCATTGATCCGGAGATATCTGAATGGGGAAACCCACATGAGCAAACCTCATGTATCCATACGCCAATCCATAACGTATGGAGGGGAACCCGGTGAACTGAAACATCTAAGTAGCCGGAGGAAGAGAAAGAAACATCGATTCCGG
>NZ_JADCKL010000034.1 GCF_014982975.1 Claveliimonas monacensis | reverse complement strand
CTTGGGTTTGACTTTGCGAGGGTCTGAACGCCCAGGTCTGACAGGTAAAAGATTCTTCCGTATCAGTTCCTCAACGTTAGGTGGAGAAATATCATTCCGAAGGAAATATCGGCATACATGGATTGCTGTTGTGTAGTTCATTTGATAAATATGTTTTGTATCCTTTTGATGGATTACCACGTGTATCGTGATGATTTCACAATAATTATAAAGGATCAGACGTGCATATATTTCCTGTATGATATACTCCACCTTTTTTGAATGAAAACAGCTTAAACCAATCGCATATTTCAATTCCCGGAAAGAGGTTTCTATCCCCCATCTCATCGCGTAAATCTTCTTTATCTCTTCTGCCGGAAATTCTTCTATGGGCAGATTTGTAATAATGCACTCATATGAATTCTCTGAAAGAGCAAATCTAACCACCCGAAAATTTAAGGTATAGAACTTTTTGTGGTGTAAATCCAGATAGTCAAAAGGGCTTGATTTAGGGAGGATCTTGTATTGTTTTGGATTAGATTTTACTCCATTGGTCTGTTTTCGGGTCAGTATAAGTTGCATGGTATGGTCAAATTCATCCTTATCAGGGAGCAGGAAACTTCCTGTCATGCTGCCCCGCCCGCCATCCTTTACGCGAATCAGATAGTACATCTCTTTTTCCTGGACATGAGCAAAGATGTTATAGGTTTCATACCCTCTGTCAGCGATAAAAATGGTTTCCTTTTGTCCACGGTAACGGTCGATCATCTGAGTCATTGCAAGGGATTCATTTTCTTTCCGTGCAGGCTGTATCACAACATCGGTATAGCGCTTTTCGCACAGGTCATAAAGCGCGTTCAAGTGGATCTGGTTAAAGCCCCTATCTGTTGGCAGTGACTGGAAATAGGTGTCTGTATCTTTGGGGTTACGGGGAATATTCAGATCAGACCCATCACAGGCTAACAGGCGATAGCCATTATAATTCTTTTGGGGTGGGAAAAGAGAATTAAATTCATGGAACAAAAAAGGGAATGTCTCCGGAAGCAGTTTACTTCGCTGCTGATTAAAAGCAGAAGCGGAAGGTGTATCAACGGAAAACCGAAAATAATCCAGTAATTCATTTTTCAAGCCGCCATTTTCCATAGAAAGAATAAATTGGATTGTGGATGCAAAATCAAGTTTTCTTCTTCTTGAAAAATCAGCTGCAGGATTTTTTACAAACAGCCATGGGAGCGAGGCCATTTCCTGGATCAGCGACAAAAGCCTGTTTTTTACATATTCAGCAAATATCATAAGTGTTACCTCCAAAAATGTAATACATTTAAGGGGCTTCGCCGCAAATTTTTCTATGTTTGTCAAGTATTTTTTTGAAATATACGTAAAAAAGAGCAGGGTACATATCTCTATATACCTTGCTCTGTAAGAACCGCTCTGCTAATGCCTTAACTAAATGACATTGGCC
>NZ_JADCKL010000033.1 GCF_014982975.1 Claveliimonas monacensis | reverse complement strand
CTCCTCGTATTATATAGTAGTAGTGTTTATAGACCCTCTCCAAGGTCTGTATGCTATACTGTTTGGAGATACTGTGGATTGGTTCATTCCTCCTACCACTTGATGGTTACGGAAAGGCTCCAACCACAGTCTCTTTGTATCGTTGTTAATCAGTTAGATACCGCATGACGGTTGATTTAGAACGAGGTTACAAGCGCAGAGAGTTCTGTGGTCCTAAACAGTATCTAAATCTATTACTAAGGAGTGTTCTTATGATCTACATTGGAATTGATGTTGCTAAGGATAAGCATGACTGCTTTATCACGAACTCAGATGGGGAAGTCCTCTTTCCTGTTTTCACCATTCAGAATAACCGAAATGGATTTGACGACCTTTTTTCCAAGATCCAATCCATTTCTTCAGATGTGTCCAATATAAAAGTAGGACTGGAAGCCACCGGACACTACTCTTACAACCTGCTCGGTTATCTCATTGACAAAGGTCTCCCCACCTTCGTCATCAATCCGCTCCACACAAATCTTTACAGAAAAAGCCTCAGCCTTAGAAAGACGAAGACGGATAAGGTCGATGCCCGAACCATTGCTATGATGCTTATGTCTGATGTAAACTTGAAGTCCTACTCAGACACATCTTACCACAACGAGGAGTTAAAGTCACTCACCCGTTACCGTTTTGATAAAGTTCAGGAACGCGCTCAACTCAAACAATCTGTTTCCAGACTTGTCACCATCCTCTTCCCTGAATTGGAAAAGCTTGTTCCGTCACTACACTTGGCTTCTGTGTACGCCCTCCTTTCCGAACTCCCTTCTGCCAGAGAGATTGCATCCTGCCATCTGACACACCTGACGAAGCTGTTGGAAAATGCCTCGAAGGGCCGTTACAGCAGGGAGAGAGCGATTGAAATACGGGAGGCAGCCAGAGTCTCCATCGGCTCTAACATGCCTGCCAAGTCTCTGGAATTAAGGCACACACTCCGACTGATCGGTGAACTGGACTCTGAAATTACGGAAATCGAATCCGAGATCAAACGGATCATGGATCAGATCCCTTCCCCGATCCTGACCATTCCAGGAATAGGCTACCGTATGGGTGCCATGATCCTGGCTGAAATCGGGGATTTCTCCCGCTTTGATTCACCGGATAAGATCCTGGCATATGCCGGGGCTTCCCCTTCCACCTATCAATCCGGGCAGATGGAATCCTCTTATTCCCATATGGAAAAACGAGGCTCACGCTATCTACGGTATGCTTTGATCAATGCAGCCAAATATGTCTGCCACTGGGATGAAACATTCGGTGCATACCTCCAGAAGAAGATTTCTGAAGGAAAACACTACAACGTTGCGATTACACACGCCACCAAAAAACTTGTACGATTGATTTACGCAATGGAAAAGTCCGGCAAGCCTTACATAAAAATGGCATAACCTTTTCTGTTCTATAACATTTCTTTTGAGCACCGGTATACGATGCTCTGTTTGTCATGCGATTTTCAAGGTACAACGATATCTGAAATGCGTTCCCGCAATTCATTCATAAAATCTTCATTTCAGACTTGACTTTTAATAGTTAGTCTTTC
>NZ_JADCKL010000032.1 GCF_014982975.1 Claveliimonas monacensis | reverse complement strand
CAGATCTTCGCTTTCGCTCGATCTGATTTCCGTTCTGAATATTTCTCTTAGAAATTTTCAGGGTCGTTGTCTATTGTTCAGTTATCAAGGTTCTTTGTTTTGTTTTCGCATCTCAGCGACAACTTCTATATCTTATCATGTCGCTTTCGATTTGTCAACAACTTTTTTAACTTTTTTTCTTTCTGTATCCTCCCGGATCGAAAGAAAATGTTTTGTTGTTGTTGCTGTCTCACGCGACAGCTTTGATATAATAGCACGGGGGAAGTCGAATTGTCAATGTTATTTTTATTTTTTATTTTATTTATACAATTTATACAATTCAGTTTCCCCCAACCTCTTTTTCAAGGGCATATTGACTATCTGTTTTCTCTTATTTTATATAGTTATATAAGATCAATCGCCTCATTGATGGATTTCACTCCCAGCAGCTTGATCCCCTGAATATTTTTCACCGCATCCAGGGATACTGCCGGCAGGATACAGGTCTGAAATCCCAGCTTCTTCGCCTCAGAGACTCTCTGCTCCGGCATGTTGACAGCCCGCACTTCACCGCTCAGACCCACTTCACCAAACACAAGCACATCTTCCGACACCGGTCTGTTTTTATAGCTGGACACAAGGGCCAGCACGATCCCCAAATCCACGGCAGGCTCATTGATGCGGATACCGCCCGCAATATTGACGTAAGCGTCATAGTTTGAAAGAGGAAGGCCCAGCCTTTTTTCCAGCACAGCCATCAGCAGATTCACACGATTGTAGTCTGTTCCTGCAGCGGTCCTCCTTGGCATGCCGAAATTGCTCCGGCATACAAGCGCCTGGATCTCCAGAAGAATGGGGCGGGTTCCCTCCATAGAACAGGCCACCACGGATCCGGAGGCATTTTCCGGTCTTCCGTTGAGCATGAACTCAGAAGGATTTTCCACCTCCCGGAGTCCGTCCTGTCTCATCTCAAACACCCCGATCTCGTTGGTGGAGCCAAAACGGTTCTTTACGCCCCGCAGGATCCTGTAGGAGGCATGGCGGTCCCCCTCAAAATACAAAACCGTGTCCACCATGTGCTCCAGGACCCTGGGACCGGCCACTGTCCCCTCCTTTGTCACATGCCCTACTATAAAGATGGAAATTCCCATACCCTTGGCAATCTGCATGAATATGTTGGTGGCCTCCCGGACCTGTGAGACGCTCCCGGGGGCAGAAGACACCTCTTCGCTGTACATGGTCTGTATCGAGTCAATGACTACAAGGGAGGGTCTCTCCTTTTCAATCACACTGCGAATAGTCTCTATATTTGTCTCACACAGAAGCAGCAGATCATCTGTAAAGGTTTCCATGCGGTCTGCCCGCAACTTGATCTGTTTCAAGGACTCCTCCCCGGAAATATACAGGAGCTTCTGTTTGCGCTCCGTCAATCTCTGGCACACCTGCAGAAGAAGCGTGGATTTTCCTATTCCAGGGTCACCTCCCACCAGCACAAGTGAGCCAGGCACGATCCCGCCTCCCAGCACGCGGTCCAGCTCGCCGATACCGGTGCAGACCCGCTCTTCTCTATCTGTCTGCACGCTGGACAGGGCGACCACCTCAGCCTCTTTCAGACTTTTTGTCTGTCCCCCCGTCTTTGCTGCAGTCACCTTTTCTTCCACAAATGTATTCCACTGCCTGCACACCGGGCACTGACCCAGCCATTTGCTCTCCTCATGCCCGCAATTTTGGCAGAAAAAAATACTTTTCTTTGCTTTTGCCACTGTTTTCCTCCTCGTATTATATAGTAGTAGTGTTTATAGACCCTCTCCAAGGTCTGTATGCTATACTGTTTGGAGATACTGTGGATTGGTTCATTCCTCCTACCACTTGATGGTTACGGAAAGGCTCCAACC
>NZ_JADCKL010000031.1 GCF_014982975.1 Claveliimonas monacensis | reverse complement strand
GGTAGTGTCCAAAACTACCATGCTTTTTATTGGTTAAAGTTACGTTTTACCTTGATCTTTTGGAGGTTTGCAAATAAAAAGAGCATTGACCTCCCTTTTCGTGTATAATGTCATCGACCAAAACAACATCCCCGAAAGGAGCCAATGCTCATGGACATTATACTTTATCTTCTCACCATCATTCAATACCTTTATCAGATGAATTGCTGGTTATTAAATTTTATCTGCAGATACATCCCACTCAAACAGTGGGCGTTTGATGACTCCCATTCCCCGAAATACCAGAAGTTCAAGATTGATGAACTTCCAAGGGTCCAGTTCCACCAGCATGACTGGCACTGGCAACTCCTCATCCCTTACTTCAAGCATCGCTATGATCAAGATATCAGGCCCATCGTCAGGCGCAAACCCTGTGACATCCCCGATGACTGCTGTTGCCCTTCCTGCGGCGCTCCCAAACCTTATCTCTACCGCAACAACGGCAAAGCAGGGCAGCTTAGCTGTAAGGTCTGTAGTACTAACTTCTCTCCCGGAGAAAACCGTTTCTCCAAGCAGTTTACCCTTCGCTGCCCTCACTGCGGCAATTCTCTTGTGGCTAAGAAGGAACGGAAACACTTCATCCTCCATAAATGTGTAAATCCTCACTGCCCTTACTATCTCCACAATCTGAAGAAGGTTGACAAAAAGGATCTGGAGGAGGACTACGGAAAGAATAAATACAAGCTCCATTACATCTACCGCCAGTTTACGATAGATTTTTTTCGCATGGACTTAAACTCTCTCCCCAAAGGCGCCTCTTCCCTCAGGTTCAGCAAATATAACACCCATGTCATGTCCCTGTGCCTGACCCTCCGCGTAAATCTCGGCCTTTCGCTCAGAAAAACTTCCCAGGCTCTTAAAGACCTGTATAACATCAACATCTCTCACCAGCAGATCGCCAACTACTGCAAAACCGCCGCTGTCTGCGTGAAACCCTTTGTAGACCTGTACCCTTACGCAAAAGGATCCGTCTTTACTGCTGACGAGACCTACATCAAGGTACGGGGCATCAAGACCTATGTCTGGCTTATCATGAATGCTGCTACTCGCTCCATCATCGGCTATCAGGTCTCTGACAACCGTGGAGTCGGCCCCTGCATCCTTGCCATGCGCATGGCCTTCCAGGGCTTAAAAAAGCTTCCGGAAAACTTTAAATTCATTGCAGATGGCTACAGCGCCTATCCCCTTGCCGCTATGGAGTTCGCAAAAAAGTTTGGGGAAGCGTTTACTTTCCAGATCACCCAGGTGATCGGCCTTACCAACGATGATGCCGTCTCCACGGATCACCGTCCCTTCAAGCAGATGATCGAACGGCTCAACCGTACTTATAAGGCTTCTTACCGTAAGACAAACGGCTTTGACAGCATCAATGGCGCAGGCTATGATCTTGCTCTCTGGGTAGCTTACTACAACTTTCTCAGGCCGCATAAACATAAGGGCTACCAGGTCCTCAACAAAGTAGGACACTTAGAGAATGCCGAAAATATGCCCGGCAAGTGGCAGCTTCTCATCTTCCTTGGCCAGCAGACAATCCTGCAGATGCAAAAGTCAGGGAGCGGAGATACAGTCTGTTCCTAGATCCGGAGCCGGAGATAACAACTCAGCCATCCCGGAGGGATTTACCCTTGATGGCACACAAAAGCAATGCTACAATGCTGTGGCCCAGACGGAGAAATCAGCCTGTTCCTGAGTCCTCCGCCGTCGATAAGGCGTTCAGAGCATTGCTTTTGTGTGCTGTCAAGGGTGGCGTGAGCTGCCATCAAACTTCATATCTGCGATTTTCAAGGTTCAATCGGAGCCTATTTTTTAGGCTTCGCTTTTTCATAACTTATTTGACACTACC
>NZ_JADCKL010000030.1 GCF_014982975.1 Claveliimonas monacensis | reverse complement strand
CCATATACCTCCCGCATGGATCTGTAATTCGCCGGATCCGTCGGGACGATGTTGATCTTGTATGCATCATGCTTGATGCGGTCCAGGATGGCTTCCGACAGAGGGCTGTCATCGCCACCAAGCTGGTCATACCAGCCATTGGAATCATACTGCGAACAGAAGATGGTAGATGATTTCCTGCGTCTTCTGTGGAGAAGTTCCAGTATATCATGCTGTTCCGCTTCCGTGGGTTTCAACAGAAGCCATTCATCAATGATCAGCAGGATCGGGTTGGCATATTTCGCCTGAACTTTTTTGTATGTGCCGTCATTACGTGCCAGCTCCAGCTCAAGAAGCAGATCCGGAAGCCGGACATATTTCGTCTTGTAACGCTGCTTGCAGGCTTCCATCCCAAACGCACAGGCCAGATAGGTCTTCCCGCTACCGGTAGCTCCGGTGATAAAGAGGTTCCTGTGCTCTGTGATATATTCACAGGTTGCAAGCCGTTCAATCAAAGATCGGTTCAACTTGCGTCCGGAAGTATAATTGATATCTCCAATATAGGCATCCGGCTGGTCAAACCCGGCACCCCGTATCAGGCGTTTCAGGCTGTTGCTCTTGCGGTTGCTGTATTCGATGTCCACCAGCATCCCGAAGCGGTCCTCGAAAGGGATCTCCTTCATTTTGGGATCTTCAAGCTGAGTGCGGAATGCATCCGACATAGAAGTCAGGCGCATTTCAATGAGTTTATCTATCGTGCTTTGTGTGGTCATGGTTCCTTACCTCCTGTAGTAATCTGCGCCTCTTGTAAGCGCATGGCTGCTCTTTGACGGTTCTGTATGGCTGCCTGTTGCTGCTTTGTCCGATGCCTCCAGCAGGTCGCTCCCGGTATCAAGGATGTTTTTGATACTCTTATAGCTGGGAGCAGCCGTAAAGGAGAGGGCTTTCCGGCAGGCAGCTTCCAAACGGCTGGCAGAATACTTGTCGGCCAGTTTCAGAAGCCCCATACAACTGCGGTAGGACTGCTGTTCTACACGCTTGGAGGTAAGGATCGCGTCAACTACCTGACTGGTGTTGGAGCCAATCCGCTCCGCCCATTTGCGGAAACGGTCACCGTTCCATTCCAGATACTGCTGATGGGATTCCGGCATGTGTTCTGTAACCGTACTGTACTGCCCTTTACGGCCATACAAACGCCGGTGGGATGCGATCCGGTTGTGATTGTAAAAAATCTCAATCGTTTTATCTGTAACCCTTACATCAACTTTGCGCTTTATATATTCATAAGGAACTGAGTATAGCATTCCGGCAAAGGATATGTGATAATTGAACTGAACGGTGGCTTGTTTCCATTCCGCCAGTTCATATGGGGTAGCAGGTAAAGGTGCCAGGAGTGGCAGTTCTTCGTCGCGGAAGATCTCGTACCGGCTGCCCTCTTTCTTTTGGAAAGGGCGGTGGCTGAAAACTTCCAGCTTCTGACGGATTGCCCGGTTTAACTCACTGAGGGAGAAGAACTGTTCATTACGCAAGGCTGCTGTAATCCAGGTGGAAATATTCCCCACACTGCCTTCGACATTTGCTTTATCGCGAGGGGTCCGAATGCGGGCTGGAATAATCGCAGTGCCATAGTGTTCTGCCATTTCCTGATAGACTGCATTGATCCGTTGATCTTTCCACCCCTTGTTGTGGTCCACAGCAGTACGGCAGTTATCCGGCACGAGGATCTTTGCGACACCGCCAAAGTATTCGTACATATGAACATGTGCTGCGATCCATGAAGGCTGTTTTTCATCCATGAATGCCTCAACATATGGGTACTGGCTGTAAGTCATCACCCCTACGAAAATGTGGGCATCCAGGATCTCGCCGGTATCCGGGTCAATAATGTGTGCCGGATCTCCGGCCCAGTCAACCTCAACCTGCTCCGCAGGCTTACGGTTGATATGCATGGTGGCGCGGCGCTTCTGCTCGTCCTGCTGGATGTAATAGCAGAACTGTGAATACATAAGCGGCTCGTCTCCGGAAAGGCGGCATTCCTCGAGGTATTCCGTCCAGAGGAGTTTCTTATTCACCCCATTACGGAGAAGCTCCTTGCGGATATGCGCATAATCCGGCATGCGCCTGTTTGACTGAGACGCAGGACTGTTCTTCTTCGGAAACAGAAGTTGCTCAATCTCTGCATCGGTCTGGTTTGGGTTAAGCGGCCATGAGATTCCTTTTTCTCTGGCAGCTTTTAAAACCTTATTGACCGTTTTCTTGGACACACCACAGCTAAGTGCGATGTTTGTTTGACTGAGATTCAGACTGGCAAGCCTGATGATCTCACGATATTTGGTCATAACAGCTGACCTCCTTAAAATGTATTTACGTCAAGTGACGCATACATACATTATAAGGAAAAAAGATGCGGTTTCCATGACTCCGGAATACAGGTTTCCATTAAAACGGAAGTGCGGTTTCCTTCACATCGGAACGCCGGTTTCCAATCTCCGGAATTGAGGTGTAAAACCGCCCGGAATACTCAA